>JAUVXR010000016.1 GCA_030603495.1 bacterium | reverse complement strand
GATGGTGTGGGGAATCGCGTGGCCCACTGTCTCATTAACGAGCACCCGAACATGGCCATCTATCTGCAGGGCAACGACCAGGTCATCGAGTACAACGAGATCTGCCGCAATGCCCTGCGCGTGGATGACATGGCGGCGCTGTACACCGGCATGGATCCCACGCAGTTGGGCCACATCATACGACACAACTTCTGGCACCACAACGAGTCAACGGTCTCCAAGAAGTACACTGTCGTGTACTTCGACACGCCAGCAAACTGCGGTCCGATGGGTGCGACAATCGAGGGCAACGTCTTCTATGCCAACCCAGGCAACTTTGGGCATATCTGGCTAAGCAATGGCGCCCAATGCTTCACAGTCAGCAACAACGTTTTCATTGATGCCAGGCGCGGGATTTTGCTGGGGGAATACGACAAAGGCGCCGTTCACAACCTGGGAGGCGCACGCAGCAAGCTCCTTGAGATTATTGACCTTACGCAGCCACCGTACTCCGAACGTTACCCGGGCATGACCGGCTACGGGAAGGTCGGGTGGTATGACCCCAAGAACAACACCGTGGCGCGGAACGTCGCGTACGACTGTGTGACCCTGCTGACGGGCCATCCGTCGGGCGAGCACAACTACAGCACTGACCAGGACCCGGGGTTCGTTGACGCTCGGAACATGGACTTCCGCCTACGCGAGGACGCCGCTGTCTACCGGGAGATACCGGGCTTTGAACCGATCCGCTTTGGGGAGATGGGCCTGTACCGGGACGAATTCCGCACAGTCCTGCCTCTGCGCATGCCCGAGATCGAGTGTGATAGCGAGCACCTGATGGCCGGCGACACGGTGCGGCTCCGGCCGCTGCAGGATGACGTGACTATCCGCTACACTCTGGATGGTACCGAACCGACGCGCCGCTCTGCGCTCTACACCGGCCCGCTCACTCTTCGGGCGGGGATCACCACGGTCCGCGCTCGCGCCTACGCCGAGGGCTCCCCGGCGCAAAGCCCGAGCAACGCACGCCGGTTCACGGTGCACGAGCGGGGGACCGATAGTCGCGCAGAAAGAATTGCATAGGTAACAATAGAGCGTATGGGAAGGGATGCATGTGTCGTTCAGAGAATACTACAACCAGGCATAGTCCATAGGAGGAATCCCGATAAGACCGGAGGCCTGCGATCATGACCACCAAACGTTCGACTGTTACCATATTCGCGATCTTCCTGGGCATTATAGTGCTCCTGTGCGGCGCGCATACGTCCGCCGATCAGCCGCCTGCTCAACTCGCCTTGGAGATACTCGAGCCCGCCGCCGATGAGACCTTGCAGGGCGTGGTGGCAGTGCGAGTGACAGCTACGCCCGAGGATGCTACACCGCCCTCCATCTATGTGGGCTTCGGCCATGCTTCGTGGTTTGCCCTGCAGAGAGTGGGCCAAACGAGTGAATGGACCACCAGTATTGACACGACCATGCTGCCAAATGGCGAGGCTACCCTGACTGCGTATGCCCACACCCCAAGCGGGCGTTCGACAGGCGCATCGGTTCAGGTCGTAATCCTCAATGGCTTACAGTGCTACTTTGGTGATCTTCATAGTCACACCATGTACTCCGATGGGGTTCTTTTTCCCCAGGATGCGTACGCCTATGCCCGCGATGTCGCCAGATTGGATTTCTTCTGTCTGACTGATCATCTGGAGCTTGTAGACCCCGTCGAATGGGCTGACACGCGCGAGCAGGCGCTCAAGGCCAATGACTGCGGCAGATTTGTCGCCTTCTACGGCCTGGAATGGACCAAACGAGAGGGCCATGCCTGTCTATATGATCCTCCCTCCACCCGCTGGCCGTCGGATGTTACCGGACTCTACCAGACAGCATCAGATGCAAGTGTCCTGTGCAAATTCAACCACCCCAACTATCCCTCGTCGGAAGTCTTTAATGAGTTCGAGTATTCGGAGGCCGCGGATGCCGTGTTTCAAATGGTAGAAGTCCGCGGCGACGCCGGAGAAGCGGCTTTCACCCGCATGCTCGACCTAGGTTGGCACATTGCTCCTGAAGGTTCAGACGACACGCATAGTGCCAACTGGGGTGACTGTGGCACCTGGACTGCTGTCCTTGCGCCAGGTCTCTGCCGACTCAACATCCTAGATGCCTTGCGCAACCGCCATTGTTATTCCACTGGTGATCGCAACTGCCGTCTATACTTTTGGATAAACGCCGCGGTCATGGGAGACATCGTCAATGAACCGGTGGAGCACATCGCGGTCACAGTTTACGTGGCAGACCCCGACCCTGGCGACGCGACTGCAAGGATAGAACTGTTCGAAGACGGCAATATTATTCGCACCGACGAGCCCAACGCCCCGACACGCCGGTGGGAAACATCGGTTGCTGCCACGCCTGGCAAGCATTACTATTTTGTGAAGATCACCCAGGCGGACGGAAACCGACTGTGGTCAGCTCCTATCTGGGTCTCTGCAAAGTCTCAGTAGGCAGCGATTCGCTGGTCCCGGGCCACGTCATTGGTGAAGTTGACGCAGTGATAATACCGACAGACATTGGCCACGAGCATGTCGAGCGCAGCAGACCCTTTGTCGAGGCGGGACTTCCCATTTTCGTTGATAAGCCTCTGGTGGACAACGATGACGACCTGCAAGTGTTCGTAGACTGGGTGGATCAGGGAGCCGCGATTCTCTCGAGCAGCTGCATGCGTTATTGCAAGGAGTTTATGCCCTATCGTCAGTCCATCAGCAATCTGGGCGAGACCCGCTTTGTGGGCATAACCATGTCCAATACGTGGGAGCGTTACGGCATTCATGCTCTGGAGGCCGTCTACCCAATCTTGGGCCCGGGCTTTGGGTCAGTTCAGAACATTGGCACACAGCGGCGGAATGTGGTTCACCTTAGGCACGCAGCCGAGGTGGACGTTGTCGTGGTGAACACGTACGATATGCTAGGGGGGTTCGGTGGCCTGCAGATCTGCGGCACTGATGGCATGGTGCAGGCAGCCTGTTCGGATACGTTCTATGCGTTCAAGAAACAGCTACAAGCGTTCGTCGAGTATCTACGCACCGGCCAACGCCCCTTCGAGCTTGCCGAAACCATTGAACTGATGAAGATGGTTATAGCCGGAATCCGAAGCAGAGAAGAGGGCGGCAAAGTAGTAGCACTAACCGAGATTGAGGAGAGATAAATGGTGGATATGCGGCGAAGTAGGACTCTCAGAAAGTTGCGCGAGGGCAAGGTGGTCGGGTGTTTTAAGTTGAATCTGGCCGACGCGCGAGCCGCTGAGATTGTCGCTCTGGCTGGGTTTGATTGCCTGTGGTTATGTCAGGAGCACGTGGCCAACGATTACGCGGTCATCGAGAAACAGATCCTGGCGGCAAAAGCCCACGATGTGGATGTGCTGGTACGGGTCCCGCGGGGCAGCTACAGCGATTATATACGCCCTTTGGAACTGGATGCTACAGGGATTATGGTCCCCCACGTAATGGGCGTCGAGGATGCCAAGCAGGTGATATGGTGGACTCGTTTCCATCCTGTGGGCAGGCGGCCGATGGATGGGGGCAATGCAGACGGCGCATATGGGCAAGTTGACTTGCTGGATTACTTAGAGCAGGCTAATCGCGAGCGATTTGTCGCGCTTCAAATTGAGGATCCGGAGCCTGTTGGTGAGATCGAAGAAATTGCCGCGCTCGACGGGTTTGACATTTTGTTCTTTGGTCCCGGTGATTTCACACATGGGATCGGCGCCCCCGCACAATGGGATCACCCTAAAGTCGAAGAGACCCGACGGCGAGTGGCAGAGGCGGCCGCCGACCACGGTAAATTTGCAGGCTGTCCCGGCAATCCCGACAACATCGACGAACTGGTGGAAATGGGCTTCCGTTTCATCACGATGGGTGCGGACGTAATTGGACTGGGCAACTACTGTCGGGAAATCAGGGGAGTATTCGCCCCATATGACTGAGGAGGATGAAGAACCTATGACCGCAGGCACAGTCCTTGATTGGTTCTCGCTACAGGAGAAAGTGGCCTTAGTAACAGGTGGCGCGGGCAAATACGGTGTGCAGATCACCACAGCTGTGGCTGAGGCAGGGGCCAAGACCTACATTGCTTCTCGCAACCTAGACCAGCTCGAGGAGGCGGCGGCCAGCCACCGGTCTGCGGGGCGCGATGTTTGGGCGGCTCAACTGGATCTAAGCAGAGAGGAATCAATCATGTCACTGCGTGACGAGTTACTGGAGCAGGAAGGCAGGGTTGATATACTGATAAACAATTCCGTTCTGCGTCCCATGCGTCCCATGGGTGATGATCATGACGATGTGGCCAAATTTGATTTGAGTATGCGGGTTAACGCGACAGGTCTGTTCGCGATAACCCGCGCGATAGGCGATGCAATGGCAGAGCGCGGCAAAGGCTCAATAATCAATATCGGATCCATTCACGGAATGGTCGGGCCTGACCGCACGATATATCGCGGCACGGACATGGACGGCTTTGTTCCTGACTATTTCTTCCACAAGGGCGGCATGATCAACTTCACGCGCTTTGTGGCTAGCTACTATGGGCCGTACGATGTTCGGTGCAACTGCATCAGCCCCGGTGGGCTCAGGACGCAAGCCCACCCCGAGCGATTCCTCAAGCAATACAGTGACCGGACCTTCCTCGGGCGGATGGCTAACGACACTGACGCGATGGGAGCGGTGGTTTTTCTCGCATCGGAGGCATCAGCCTACATCACTGGGATCAACTTGCCGGTTGACGGTGGCTATACCGCCAAGTAGCCTGATATATCTCCGCCGTCGAGGCAGGCAGACCAACTCCGGGCAGCGGACGCAGTCCAGCAATGTCGCATAGAAAAGTGAAGGCAACCTATGAAAGAGATATTGATTGTCGGTGCCGGCGGAATTGGCGAGCGACATTTGCACTGTTTTCTGGCGACTGGGAAAGTGCGGGCCTCCGTTTGTGACAGCGATCTTGCCAAACTCGACGACGTGGCATCTCAATATGAAATCAACCAGACCTTTTCTGATTTTGACGAGATCGACCTGCAGTCGTTTGACGGAGTAGTCATTGCGGTGCCCCCCCATCTGCATATACCGATGGCACTGAAGTGTGCGCAAGCCGGAGTACCTTTCCTGCTGGAAAAGCCGCTGTCGGTTGACTTGCAGGGCGTAGCCGAACTGAAGAGCATCGTTGAGCAGAAGAACCTCACCGCTGGTGTTGGGTACATGAGACGAAGTCTGCCCGCCTATCAGAAGTTTAGAGAGATTGCCCTGAGCGGTCGGCTGGGTGATATTAAGATGGCGCATATCAATTTCAGCCATAACTTCCGTCAGGCCCGGCCGGACTATCAGCATACCTATTATGCCCGGCAGCAGCTGGGCGGTGGTTGCATTCTGGACGCGGCCAGCCACTTCATCAATTTCGCCGAGTGGATCTTCGGAGAGCCGCAGGAGGTTGCCTCGTTTTACGACCGATTGGTACTTGAAGGGGTCGAATGTGAGGACGCGGCGGTCATTATGATACGCTTCCGGAAGAACGGCGCTCTGGTACAGCTTTTCTTCAATCAATTTCAAAAGCCCAACACTCGACAGCTCGAGGTCGTCGGTACGAAGGCCAACCTCAAGGTCGAGGTAGACGGCCCAGTGCGCCGTATTGAGCTGTGCGGCAGCAGCGAGAACCAGTGGGAAACCGTCGCTGGGTTCTCCTACTCCTATGATGACATTTTTATCATTCAGGCGGAGGATTTTCTGGACGCTCTTGACGGTCGAAAGCCCCTGCCGACGTCAATAGCGGAGGCAGAGAGCAGTCTGCGCGTGTGTCTCGCAGCGAAGCAATCTCAGCTTGAGAAGAGAATAGTGACGTTGTGCTAGGCGGATGGCGGAAATTGGTCGGCTGGCCGACGTTGAGCTCAATAGCCAATTGGAGGCACACTGGCTGCGCCGGGCCAAGCATGTTACTGGTCAGTCAACGGGTCACCAACCCGCTCCTGCCATCTGGATAGCTCTTCACGAAGCCGCGTCAAGTGGCTGGAGTAGTCAGAATCAGCGGACAAGTTGTTAATCTCCCAGGGATCCTCGGCCCGGTCGAACAGTTGCGTCGTCCGGCTGCCCTCCACGAAATACTCTATTAGCTTGTAGCGGTTGTCGCTGACTGCTCTCTGATAGTGCTTGTAGGCAAAGAAGAGGGTATCCCTGAGCGTTTCCTGTTCTTCATTGATGATCGGAGCCAGGCTTTTTCCCTCCACCGAAGCGGGTATGGGTAAGTCTAACAGATCGCAGAGAGTCGGAAAGATATCCAGCAAGTAGCACAGGGCATCCGACCGCTGGCCCTGGGGAAGGCCGGGACCACTAATGACCAGGGGCACTCGGACGCTGTGGTCGTAGAGGTTTTGCTTGCCCATCAGGCCATGCTGCCCGATAGCCAGACCATTGTCCCCGGCGAAGATAATAATGGTATTGTCGGCCTGGCTGGTCTCATCCAGAGCTGTCAGGACACGCCCAATATGGACGTCCAGATGCGTAATCATCGCGTAGTAGTCTACGATGTGCTGGCGGATGATCTCCGGAGTACGGGGCCAGGGCGCCAGTTGTTCGTCCCGAATCTTCAACTCGCCATTGTCGAAGGGATGCTCAGACATAAAGTTCTGCGGCAGGGCGATTTCAGCCGGATTGTACATACTGCCATGTGGCTCCGGCGCCATCCGAGGGTCGTGCGGTGCCGTGTAGGGCAAATATAGACAGAAAGGCTTGTCCCCTGTCATACTCGCGCAGAAATCCTACAGCAGCATTGCTGAACAATTCGGTGGAGAATTGTTTTCCGATATATTCGTAGCCTTCGGGATATTCACCAGTCGCATCAAAGTCATAGACCGGTACCTCCAGATGATTAGACATCCCTCCAAAGAAGATTTGCGCGCCAGCGGTGAAACTTCGGGCCAGCGACTCGCGACCATTGTGCCATTTACCCGTTTCAAAGGTCACGTAACCGGCTTCGCGAAGCAGCTCAGGAAAAGTCAGTGTGCCGGCCAGATCGTCCGGAGCGCGGAAGATTGTCTGCCCGTTCATCAGTTGGGCACGACTGGGCATACAGACCGCACCGCTCATTGACCCCATAATATGAGCGTGAGTAAAGGATACCCCCCTGTGAACCAGCCTATCGATATTTGGCGTCTCGATTTCCTCGTTACCCAACGCGTGAACTGTATCAAAGCGCTGATCATCGGTAAACAAAAACACAATGTTGGGCCAGCTATCTGAGTTTGGCGTCGGAGAAGAATTGTGTTGCGAAGCACTCATCCAAAAACCTCCCTATTGCTCGGGAAAAAGTCTGGTCGTCTTTCATCCACATTCCTCAAATACTAACATTAACCCTGGACTCGTTTGCGGGCACAAGGCCATTAGGCCGCACATAACAGGCGGACATCTAGTGTGCTTGATAGCGCAGGAACAAGAAGGTTCCCGGGTCCGGCAGGTGAAACGCAACAGTGCCGTCGCTGCCGACGTCTACTGTCCAGTGCCTTTCAGTCTGTAGATCGTCAAGGTCGATTTGTGTATCCATTAGGAAGACCAGGCGCAACTGGGCCTCAGGCTGGGCGTTGTGAATTTCGCGGAATACAGTGAGGTATACGTCCTCAGACCAGAACACGCCGATTTCCGGTCCGCTATTAGGAACGCCATAGGCATAAACCATGTCCCCCGCCACATATGCGCTTCCCAGGCAATATCCTACGGCAAACTCGGGCGTAGACTCGCCAGTGGCAACGTCGATGAACCGGAAACTCCCATCCCCTGCCGGGTTGTGCTTGGACCGTTGACCTCGCCTCACTGACTCAAAGCGGTACAGACGATCACGGAATACCACCGGCGTAGTCTCCACCAGATCACAGCCAATGGTTCCCAGCTTCTCGATGACAGGCTTACCAGACACAGCTATTGACTCCCTTTGTGAGCTCCAACCGAGCTCCCTTGTCGTCAACGCCACCTGACAGGTCACTCATCAGGACGCCAGGCCAACGCATACTCCACTCACTTATCAATCCCTTTTCGCGCCGGTACTCCCTGGTTGTAGTAGTGCTTGACTTCCCGCATCTCGGTGACCAGATCGGCTGCGTCAACTACCCGCGGGTCCGCACGACGCCCCGTTATCACCAGCTCGACGTGCTCGGGACGGACTTCGATGACCGCCAGCAGGTCATCTGCAGAAAACAAGCCCAGGTGAACCGCTATGTTGGCCTCATCCAGTATGACCAGTGGATACTCGCCCGAGGCAATAATCCGCGCGGCCTCCTTCAATCCCGCCCGGGCAGCCTCGATATCCTCTGGCTCGGGCTCGCCACGAATGAAGCGGCCGCGGCCATACTGTTTAATGGTGATGACGTCCGAAAGCCGCGCCAAGGCAGTCAGCTCACTGGTTTTCCTCCCCTTGGCAAACTGGGCGATGAATACTTTGGCCCCTGCACCGGCGGCCCGCAGTGCCAGTCCCATGGCGGCAGTGGTCTTGCCCTTCCCATCGCCGGTATATGTCTGAACGTAGCCGCGTTGCCAGGGCGCTTCGCTTGAATTCACACTATTTCTCCTATCTGTGTCCCAAGAGCGTGTTGAAAAAGTGTGCTTTTGTGTTATTATGAGACTGTTGTAAAAGATACCTTCTTATTATAGCAGGGGAGGTGCTGTCAAGGAGCGGTTGTGCTAGAATCATCACGAGTTCTGCAAACTTCATCAGTTGCTGATTTGAGCAGTGCAGGGCGAACACAGCAGCCACAATAGTTTCTTCGGCATGATCTACGAAGACCTAATCCCCGCTGACCACCTGCTGCGTAGACTAGCGGCAGCAGTAGATTTCAGTTTCGTCTCCGACTTAGTCAGTGACTGTTACTGCTCGGACAAGGAACTCCGTTGAAGCTATGTCCCTCTTGCGAAGGCACCAATTACCGGGAAGAAATGGTACCACTGCTCCAGCACTTCGCCGCTTCCCACTAAGTCACCGGTGTGCAAGATGAGACGGGGGTTGACGTTCGGCATCGCCGCCACCACCGAGCGGTGTTTGTCGGGGTGGCTGCGGGTATCGCCGTAGGCGGTGAAGGTCCACTGGGCGAGCCACGGCGACGGTGTACGGAAGCGATAGGGTCCGGCAGAGGCCGACTCGTCGCCTGCCTTCACCTTGAAGCGCATAGTCATATCCTTTGCCCGGCAGCAGCCCCTCCAGCCGTACGCGGTGGAACTCGGTCGGCTCACCGACACCGACTCTCTCCCCGGCTACCTCGACCCAGCCCACCGCGGGCTTGTTGGTATGCCAAGTAAGTAGCGCTGAATTTGGGGTCAGCTCCCCGAGGGTCGGGCCCATATCAATGGCCAGATCGTCCGCGAATGCTGGTGCAAGTGCCAGCACTGTCAATAGCATAAACGGGTAACAATAACGCATCATGATAACACATACTCATTTCTGTAGCCTGCTCTCAGCGGTAGGTCAAGTCAGCCGAGGGCTCCTTGACGACCGTGACCTGATCCAACTGCCGGGACCTTTCGTTCACAAAGGTTAGTGTAAGCTGCATAGGAGTGACGTCAACCCGGCAGAATCCCAGAGAACGAACCGCGAACTGGCTGTAGGGGTTGGGATTAACACCCGGAATGTACAAGGGTGCGCCCCCCGTGCCCAACATCACATAATACACGCCCTCGTGCAGTGAACGCTCGTAGATATGGTCATGGCCGACGAAGACCGCCGCCACACCGCCCTGCTCCAGCAGGGGACACCACTGCTCCTGAATCGTCTGGTTACCTCCATATAGGCCGGACGAGAATGGCGGATGGTGGAAGATGGCAAAACGCCAGTCCACGCCCTCGGGCCTAGGCTGGGCCAGTTGCCCGCGTAGCCACTCAGTCTGCTCAGCGATACGTCGGCAGCTATCCAAAGCGAAGAACTGACAGTTGCCGAAGGTAAACGTGTACCATTCGCTCTGGTAGTCACCACCGCCGCTAGGCAGAGGCAAGAGCTCGTAGTAAAGCGAGGAGTTGTGCTCGTGATTACCCAGGGACGGGTAGAAGGGCAGATTGCGGGCGAAGGTGCCGATTACGGGAAAGAAATGGTACCACTGCTCCAGCACTTCGCCATCTGCGACTAGGTCACCGGTGTGCAAGATGAGACGGGGGTTAGCGCCGAGCATCGCTGCAACCACCTGGCGATGCTGAGCCGGCCGGCTGCGGCTATCGCCGTACGCTGCGAAGGTCCAATTCGTGAGCGACTCCTCCGGTGTCCTGATGCTATGGGGACCAATGCTGTCCGATTCCTCGCCAGCCGTGGCCTTGATCGTGTACCAATAAGTCTGACCGGGCTTCAGCCCTTCCAGGCGCACACGGTGGGTATGAGTCGGCCCGCCCTCTCCGATCTTGAGCCCGTCCACTTCGAGCCAGGCAACGGTGGGCTGATTAGTGTGCCAGGTGACAAGGACCGAGTTCGGAGTCAGGTCCCCCAGGGTCGGCCCCATATCCACGAGCGTGGCCGCCTCTACCGGGGCCACCACCCCGCCTCCACAACCGATAGTGCCCTGTGAAAGACACAGCCCGAATGCCAGGACCACATACAGTCGCAGCCAAGTGATTACGACCGGGTGTTTCCCCCTGTTTATCTCAATCAGCTCCCTTGTATTGTTCAGCCTGTATTCACGTATGAGGCAACGAATAGCTACTTGCGGACTTCTGTGCCAACTCTCTCTTCCAGGTGCCTGTGAACCTCCGCCATTGCCCCGTCAAGCTCGTCGTCGGTCAGCGTGCGGTCTTCAGCGCGGAAGATCAAGCGGAAGGCGATTGACTTGTGCTCAGCACCGAACTGTTCGGCATCCGCATAGACGTCAAACGGTGTCACGCTTTCCAGGAATTGCCCGCCGGCTTGTGCTATCTCTGCAGCCAGGCGTACTGCCGAGAAGTCGTCGCTGTCGGGCACAATCACCGCCAGGTCGCGTTCCGCAGCCGGGTAACGGCGTAGCGGCCGGTAGGCCCTCTGCAAGGTGGCCTGCTCCAGTAGCATATCCAGGCTAAGCTCAAAAGCATAGGCCGGCCCGGGCAGATCGTACGCCTCGCCGACCTCCGGCGCAATCTCCCCCATCACGCCTAGACTCCTCTCGCCAAGCGTAACCTCCGCGCACTTGCCGGGGTGGAACATCGAATGCTCGTAGCGCACAAAACTCACCCGGGTGAGGCCCAGCCCCGTACACATCTGCTCCACGATTCCCTTCAGGTAGTAGAAGTCAACCCCCGCCTGCTCGTCGGGAAGGTTCCAGTGTCCGACCAACGGGCTGCCCATCATTATCGCGGCCACGCGCTGCTGCTCGTGGGGAAGGTCCGGCCCCTCTCCTAGCGGCGCTTCATCGCCGTTCGGTACGACGGGCGTCTCGCCCGGCGGCGTTGTGGACAGGCGAGACGCCTGTCCTACTATCTTCTGCGGGTGAAACACCGTGCCGATCTCATACAAAGCGACGTCAGCCACCCGTTGGCGCGCGTTGCGAGCCGCAGCCTCCAGCAGCGCCGGCAACAACGCCCGGCGCATCGCGCTCAGCTCAGTGCTGATCGGGTTCGACAGCAGCACCAGGCTGCGCGAGGTCGCGTCGCTTGGAAAACAGCAGCGGTCCAGCTCAGCGGCGCACGTCATCGAGAAACTAAGGTTCTCGTGCAGGCCACACTCGCGGAGCAGCTCACCGGCGCGCCGCCGCAGTCGCTGCACCTCGGTCAGCCGGCCGCTGGCCACCAGATGGCCGGGCACAGTCGGGCTGATATTCTCGTAGCCATGGACTATCGCCACCTCCTCAACCAGGTCTATCTCCCTCTCGATATCTGGCCGGAAGGTGGGGACGCAGACTGCTAGCGGCTCACCCTCTTCCACTTGGCATCCCAATCGGCGCAGGTAGGCGGCCATTGTCGCCGCATCGAGGTCGGTGCCGAGGATGGCGTTACATCGCTGCGGGCGCATTTCGATCGCTTGCGGTGCGAAATCAGCAGTCTTCACGTCAAGCGCTCGCTGGGTGATCGCCCCCCCAGCAGTCTCCAGAATCAATTGGGCCGCGCGGGCCAGCGCCGGCAGCGTCAGGTTGGGATCCACGTGCCGCTCAAAGCGGTACGACGCCTGTGTGCCCCCAAGCCTTAGGCTCGTTCTGCGAATAGCGACGGGGTCAAAATGTGCCGATTCGAGCAGCACCGTGGTAGTGACCTCGCGCATCTGGGTGTCGGCACCACCCATGATACCAGCCAGCGCTACCGCGCCCATCGGGTCGGCAATGACCACATCCTCGGGGCCCAGCATTTGCCAGGTGTCATCGAGCAGCAGCAGTTTCTCCCCGGGCTCGGCGCGGCGGACGATGATATGCCCATCCTTGATTAACCGGAAATCAAAAGCGTGCATCGGTTGGCCTAATTCCCAGACCACATAGTTCGTACAGTCCACCACATTGTTGATCGAGCGAATGCCGGCTGCCTCCAGCCGGTAGCGTAGCCAATCGGGCGACGGGCCGACATCTATGCCCTCAATGAGCAGCGCCGAATACCGCGGGCAACCGATTGGGTCAACAATTTCCACCGTCACTGGACCAGCAGTGGCCTTGTTCGCATCAATCAGCGCCTCGTCAACCTCCGGAAAACTGGACGCGGGCTGGCTATGACCATCGCCTGATAGCGCCCCAGCGTGACGAGCAACGCCGATAATCGAAAGCAGATCGCCCCGATTCGGGGTGACCGAAGTCATCAGTATCTGCTCGGTGGCGCCGCCGTCCTGGGCAGTCCACTCTTCGAACCCCTCCACCTCCAGCCCCCCCATAGTCAGCAGATGACAGAGCTCCGCGAGGCTCAACTCGGTTTGTAGGTATTCTTTTAGCCAACTATACGGAACGCGCATCTTCTCCCTCCTTAACCACGGCTGCAACAACACCGGAGACGATGATGAGCACCACTCCCATAATCACAAACGGCGCGCGCAGGCCCAGCGCTGATGCAGTGAAGCCGCCAACAAGTGGGCCAACCGTTGCACCCAGCCAAGCTGCGGCGGAAGTAATCCCGTAGGCACGGCCGTAACTGTCCCGGGGCACCATTCTGCCCACAAGGGCATTGACGGATGGCCCCGTACCGCCCGCGGCCAGTCCGAACAGCGCCCGGACACCCAGCAGTTGGGCCACGCTCCGAACCAGGGCGTGAGGAATGGAAAAGATCCCCGAGAACAGAGTGGACAGTATCAAAATCGGCCGCGGCCCACGCCTGTCGCTCACCCGACCCATCACAATGGCAGAGACCGCAGCGGCAAGTCCGCTCACAAACAGGAGGACGCCCGTGGCAACGGCCACTCGCCCTCCGGGTACTCCCAGGCTCTCCACAAAGAGCGGAAAGATGGGCCAGGCAATAGTCCCGCCCAGGTTGACTAGAAACAATATCGCCAGCACTGCCGAAAAGCCCGGGTTCCTGGCCACACTGCGCAGATCCCCATTAGCCTTGACCATTTCCGCAGTGGGCCGCACGAAGTTCTCCTTAACCCCAAGAACCACCACCAGCCCGGCAACAAACAGCAGCCCACCCGCGATGTAAAACGACTCCCGATAACCGAGGTAGTCTGCCGATAAGCCCCCGACCAGCGGCCCGATGGCAAAGCCAACAAAGATCGAGGTCTGCATCAACCCCATGCTATAGCCAAGCCGTGCGGTGGGCGCTGTGCTGGAGACGAGGGCCATCGCCGCCGAAATCGATCCGGTCAGAGCGCCCTGCAGGAAACGCAGGCCCAGAAGCTGCCAAGCATTGCTGACCGTACCCATCAGGGCCAGTATCCCGGCACCAGCGAAGACCGCCCGCGCCAGCATCAGCTTCCGGCCGTAACGATCGGCCACTATTCCCCACAGGGGGCCGAAGATCGTGAACATCAGCCCCGGCGCAAAGATGAGCAGCCCCGCCCATATCCGCAGCTGTCTTTCGTCGGTTATGCCCAACTCCCGAACGTAGAAGGGCAAGAATGGCGCCACAAAGCCAAAGCCGATGACGACGATGAGCTGTGAGAGCCACACCGCATACAGCGTCCGTCGCCAGCGGGGCTGGCCCTCATCTTCTAATTCAGCTCTAGCCTTGTCCGATTCTGCGGGTACTACAGGAGTCATATTGTTGTTGTCTGTTCCCTATCACTAACGGTGCGATCTATTGCGACTTGCTCCACCTCATCCGCCAAGGCTGTACAACCCCCATTTGTACCGAACAGCTAGCAGTCGAATTGTCACAACGGAGAGTCCCGCCACCAGCAGACTCACGACCGGCAGTACGCCGCAATGGTCGAGTACCAACCAAAGTGCCCCTCCCCCCAGACTGGCGAGCGCATAGATTTCGCGGTGCAGGACGATCGGACGGGTCAGGGCCAGGACATCTCGCAAAATTCCACCCCCAATGCCTGTCACGCATCCCAGGCCGATACACGCAGCTACAGCCAGTCCGGCCTGTGCCCCTTTGGTAGTACCGATTACGCTGAATACCCCCAGGCCAATGGCGTCAAACACGAGCAGCCCTTTTTGCCATTGCACTATCCGTGGTGCCAGTACCAGGACGCCGGCAGTCGCAATACCGCACAGCGCCAGGTAATTCATATCCGCCAGCCAGAACACGGGCGACTCGCCTAGCAGGACGTCGCGGATTGTTCCTCCGCCCACTCCCGTGATCAGCGCCAGCACGAACATCCCGAAGACGTCCATCTCTCGCTGACCAGCCTTGAGCGCGCCGGAGATTCCGAAGGCGAACACCCCAAGGTAGTCCAGAGCCAGCGTGATAGCCGCCATTGTCATAGTCTGTACGCCTCCTCAGAACTGCTGCAAAAAGCGCATATCGCCGGTGTAGAACAGGCGGATATCGTCAATGCCGTGACGCAGCATCGCCAGACGCTCGACCCCTACCCCGAATGCGTAACCGGTGTACGTCTCTGTATCATAGCCGACGCCGGCAAGGACATTGGGGTCAACCATCCCGCTGCCGCCGACCTCCAACCAGCCGGTATTGCCGCATACCCGGCACCCCTCGCCCCCGCAGATAATGCAAGTCAGCGCAATCTCTGCACTTGGCTCGGTGAACGGAAAGAAATCAGGCCGGAAGCGCATGTGACACTGCGGTCCGAACATCTCACGGGCAAAGACCTCCAGCGTACCCTTAAGATCGGCGAAAGTTACCCCTTCATCCACCAGTAGGCCCTCAAGCTGGTAGAAGGTGTGGCAATGGGTGGCATCCACCGTATCGCGCCGGAAACAGCGGCCCGGCGCCACGATGCGCACCGGCGGCTGTTGCTGCTCCATCACCCGGATCTGCACCGGCGATGTCTGCGAGCGCAGTAGCGCATTATCGCTAATATAGAAGGTCATCTGCTCGTCCATAGCCGGGTGGAGTTCGGGATAGTTAAGCGCCTCGAAGCTGTAGTAGTAATTCTCCACATCTGGCCCCTCAACCACCGTGAAACCCAGCCCCAGGAATATCTCGATCATCTCCTCCAGCGTTGCCAGGAGCGGATGCTGCTTGCCCACGCGCGGCGCCCGGCCGGGCAGGGTGACATCAATGGCTTCGGCCTCTTGGCTGGCCACCTGCGCCGCTATCTGCTCCTGGCGTTGCGCGAAGGCCTGCTCGACCTCGCGGGAGACTTGATTAGCCAGCTTACCGAGAGCGGGTCGCAGCTCAGGCGAAACACTGCCCAGGTCCTTCATTATCTCGCGCAACTGACCATGTCGCCCCAGATATTCGATGCGGGCCTGTTCAAGCTGCTCTTCATCGGCGGCTGCCTGAAATGTCTCTACAGCCTGCTGCCTCAACTGCTCAAGTTTGTCGTCCATCGGTCCCACCTCCACCTGAAACACAGCATGGACTCGTCTATCGCTAAAGACAAACCCTCCACTATCGTCTTGGGACAAAGGCGGAGGGAATTGGCTATACCACCCAAGTAGGAGTGGACTACGATAACGGCGCAGTTTTCCGGCCCAGCTTACTGGATGGGGTATGATCTATTGTGGTCGGGCCACGACACCCCTCCCACAGCTAACTGTCCCCAACACCGTTCAGCCGGCGGTTCGGGGGCGAACTTCAACCGCGTCGTGGCCGGAGATGCTCTCAGCCCATGACATCTCCTCTCTGCGGCCCACTACACGGCCTACTTCTCCCCGTCGTTACCTTTATGCGTGAGTCAGTTTGGCTATAATTATATCCGGAACCCGCCCAATTATCAAGCCCCTGTGCTGGCAACAAGTCTGCAACGAGCCACCGCCCAGGGAGGTATCGTCCAAAAATAGGGGGAAGCTATGTGCTGCCAAGGAGGATGAGTCCAGTGCCTGATGCAGAACGCGACACCCAAACAGGACGCCTGACTCTGTCGGGCGATACTGTACGCCTAATCGGCCTATTGATATTCCTGGCTGGTGTAGTAATGATTATTCTAGTTTTTGCGTGGACCTATACGCTCTTCGGTACTATAGACGGCACGTTCGCCCACGTTTCCACCACTACTCCAGCGACCAATCCAGCTGTCACAGCGGACACCACAGCAGCGGAGCCAGTCCCACCTGAGGTCACGGTTGCCACTCCTTCCCCAGGGCCGGGCCTATTGGATCTGGCAGCAGCATTTGGGCTCAGGCTGGTCGTCCTGGCACTAATGGCGTGGGTTGGGGCTTTAGTGGCAGCCAGAGGTGCGGACATGGCCCGCCCCCGGACCTGACAAGGGGTGGCCCGAATAACTGGGGGTAGGTTTACGCTCGGCCGCCCACCTCCAGGAATAGCTCCCGCAACTTCTGGGCGGTCTGCTCGCAGGTGTATTCTTCCAGCACGCGCTTGCGGCCCTGCTGCGCCATCTCCCGCGCGCTGGCCGTATTGCTCAGCAGCCGCTGGATATGCTCGGCAAGCTGCTCAACATCGCCCTCCGGGAAAATGAGGCCCCCACCAGTGTCGTTAATCAGATAAGGGATATGCCCGGAGTCCGAGCCGATCACCGGGACCTCGCAGGCCAGCGCCTCGATGATGACCCGGCCAAACTGCTCCTTCCAGTTCGGCGTGGTCCGCGAAGGCAGCACCAGTATGTCCAAGGCGCCGATATATTCAGGTATCCGGCGGTGGGGAATGTGGCCGATTACCTGTATCCAGGGCTGGCTCCCACTGGTGCGAGCGATCTCTTCTATATTGGAGCGTAGTGGCCCATCGCCGATTAGCACCAGACCGAACTCCTCCCCCCCATTGGCGGCAGCCAGTCGAGCCGCCTCAATCAGGTCGAGAACGCCCTTCTGTGTAGCCAGGCGGCCGGCGTAACCGACTAGGGCACCGGACTGAGGCAGTTCCGCGGGTCGCTCATCCGACAAGCCGGGCCTAAACACGGTGGGGTCCACCCCGTGCGTCACTGTGCTGACGGCGCCTCTATACCCGCGATCAACCAGCACTTCCCGGCATTCCTCGCTGACGACCACAACGTGGTCAGAGTGGCTCAGGACTGCTGAGTATATCCATCCAAAGGGCACGGGCAAGCGGCGTTTCAGGTTCTCCTTGCTGAAGATGACCAGCCGGTATCCTCCCCGCGCAGCTAGGCTTGTCCCCTGGGCCGCCGGGAAGCTGTAGGGCTCTTCATCAATAAACAAGACATCGGGGCGGAAGGCATCGAGCTGTCTGGCCAGGTCGCGGGTGTACCAATGCAGATGGATCTGCCCGGGCAGCCAGACGGGAAGGGCAGCCGCGTAGTCAGTCATCGCGGGCAGGGCCGCAAACTCCACCTCACCGCTCACGGCTGCCCACCAGCGCCGGGGGCTGAGCAAGCACAATTCGATATCGCCCTGCCGGAGCAACTCCACGTATGGCTCCTGGTTGACATCTATCACACAAGAATGGCTTATGACCGCTACACGCAGGGGATCTCGGCCGTCCGCTCGCCGGGGCTGCAGCAGAGGAGCAGGGACACGCACCGACAGGCGAGTAGCCAGAAACTGCTCAATCTCCGCCGCCTGCCGGTCCCAGGAAAGTGCCATCGCCTTGCGATGGGCAGTATGCCCCATGCGCTCGCGCAGTGACGGGTCTTTGCCTAAGCGATCTAGCCGCTCGGCGATCTGTGCAGCGTTGTAATCAACCCGGAAGCCGCTGACACCGTCTTGTACTATCTCATCAGCCGCACCGATATCGGTCGTAACCAGGGGCACTCCGCAAGCGGCGGCCTCCGCGGCTACGAGGCCAAAGGCCTCCCCTCGTGCCGGCATGACCAGACAGTCAGCGGCAGCGTAGTATTTCACTATTTCGTTGGTGAGGCCGGTGAAGATAACGCGGTCACTGACGCCGTTTTGCTCAGCCAGCCCCCCGAACAACTCCTGGTCGCCCTGGCCCACGATGACCAGTCTGGCTGGTTCCTTCATCAACGCCAGGGCATCGAGGACCAGGGGCAGGCCCTTGTCAAACCATCGCCCTCCGGCGAAGAGTATCAGAAAATCGTCCGCCGACATCCCCAGGGCCGCGCGAGCTTCCTGGCGAAATTCAGCGCGTGCGCGCAGGTTGAAGGTATCATGGTCAACACCATTAGGCGTGGCATAGGCTTCCGTCGGATCCAGTCCGTGCTGCGTGACGAGGTAACGGACCACCATCTCCGAGACCCCCAGAACGCGTCCCCGGCACTTGCGCACCGCTCGGCCTTCCATCCACGTGGCCCACGCCTGGCGCAGGGTCAAGCCTAGTCGAACCGCCCACGAAGGTCGTTCATACTGCCACCTGACCTCGCGCAGCGCCCGGGCGCGGTCCGCGTGACAGGTATGGACAAACACAAAGTTCTGGACCAGGCTGTTCCCGCCCTGCGACAGGATGACGTCATACGACCGCCGCCTGATGATGAAGGGAGAAAGCAACACGAGCCAGATAGCTTGTATGGTGCTGGATTCGAACGGGCACCAGAGCCGATGGACACGAACCCGGCCTCGGGGAATATCCGCTGCCGAAAAACAGATTAGGTCCACCTGATGCCGCCGGGCCAGGCGCGTTGCCAGCTCGGCGAGCACGCGCTCCTGGCCGCCTCGCTGATTAACATGTTCCGCTACGATGGCGATCTTCATCGGCAAACTCACCGTTGCGTTCGGCTGCCTCACCTTAGCGCCAGGCTATCCCGGACGGCCTCATCACGTTCTTTGGGGTCGTCTGGCAGCTGGTAGGCCTCCTCCATTGAGGCGGCCTCGATATCAGCAGTCCGCACGGCGATCGCGGCGGCCAGCCAGAATAGCGGCCCGCTCGGCGCCAGATAGAGCGCACTGCCCACCGCCAATCGGGCTAGGGTGGAGATGATTACGCCCAAGCATGCCGCAATGAGCGAACGTGAGGCGATTGTCTGAGCTCGGCTGAAGCTCAATATGCTCATCTTCACGACTGCATAGAGAAGCCACAGAAAGAGCGCAAAACCCGGAATGCCCAGCTCGCGCATGGCTCGGCCATATTCGTTTTCCACCATCCCGCCGGCCGTTCTCTTGACCCTTATTGACTCGCCTCCGAACATGTCCAGGCCGCGCCCTACGCCGACACCGGTGGCTACCCCCACACCGAGGGGCCGGGTCAAGGCAGATCTCAGGCCCTGCTTCAATGGGCCAATAGAGCGACTAACAACCACGAAGTAGTTGACCATCCGGGGATTGTAGCGAGCCTCAAAGGCACCACCTGCGAAGCTGTTAAGCACCACCACCGCCAAGATGCCCGCGACGATCGCACCGAACAGGAACTGTGGGCGGCGTACCAGCACAAGCAAGCTCAGTCCGCCGACTACCAGGCCCAAGAGGGGGGCGCGACTGCCGCTGGTGGCCATAGCGACCACGCACACCGCTGCGGTGGCCACCAGCATTATCTTGAACCACTGCTTGCCTCTGATGTACATCACACCGCCGATGCAGAAAATTGCCGACAACGACATAGCATCCCCGAAGGCCCCCGGCCCCACAAACGTGGACACCGCACGTACACCTGTTCCCCAGGTGAAGTCTCCATAATAGTCAAACCCTTCGCTTAATCTGTACAAGTGCCCAAACCCCAGATTGTATTGAACAATACCATAGATGCCCGTGGCTAGGGCCAGGACCATAATGAGTACCAGTACGCGCTCAATATGCGCCCGTGTCCTGATATATTCGTATGCCACAATCACTACACCGATCCAAATAATCCAGGACCGCAAGCCCGCCAGGGCCACGAGGGGACTGGCCGTTTCGGTATTGAACATCTGGGCAATGCAGTAGAGGGTGAGCAGAAAGGCCGGGAGGATCACCGGCAGACGCAGCGCTCCCCACCTTTGGGCGGCAAGTCCCATCCACAACCAGCGGACCAGCGCGATTATGAGCATGATGTCCTTGGCCAGGAGGGTCGCCGGACTGATCACCAGGCACTTGGTGAAGCCGTCCATGAAGGCAACGATAATGAGGGCAAGGAGGGCCACCTCCAGGGAGGCCAACGCCGCCACGAATACACCTACAGC
Source organism: bacterium (assembly GCA_030603495.1). GTDB lineage: Bacteria > Armatimonadota > Zipacnadia > Zipacnadales > Zipacnadaceae > JALGTD01. The sequence goes on along the minus strand of JAUVXR010000016.1, from coordinate 38,666 downwards.
CAAAACTGCCAAGACCACTTTCATGGTCTGGCCGTGCACTGTTGGTCCCGCAGCCAGGGCCGCGATAGCCAACCCCACCACACCGGCTACCACCAGGGACGCTGCAGGGGGAAGCCTACGTCGTCGCATTGTTCCACCTGAGTTTGATATTACCTACGCTGGCAGTCATTGCCGTTGCCTCTTGTCCTTCGATGGGTCCTTACGCCCTGTAGTTTGCCCGCGGTAGAGGCCACCAGTTGTCGGGTCGCCGCTACTGGTCCATACGGCACTCTCGCCAGATACTTCAACACGCCATATCTGTTGCCTGTGCCCACTAGCAGCGCGTAGACCAGAAAAGCGACTTTGCGCAGCGGCGAGAGATGCTTTAGCATACAGTATACCCAATTATGACTGTCTGAGTATACCAAGCCGGGGTCATCAAGCTCTCGCGTGGACTCACCAAAGCGGTCAGCCGGATAGTGATCAACCACCGCGCGCGGGTCGTAAACCAGGCGAAAGCCCTGACCGGTGACTTGCAGGGAGGCCTCCGTATCGTTAAGACATGCTGATCCTCCGGCCAGGTTCTCGTCGAATCCGGCCAAGAGCGCCCGCCGAAAGCTCATATTTGCGCCCTTGAGATGATCTACGTCCACCGGCTGCTCGGTCGCAGCGCAGTGGTGATTGCCGATGACCTGGCCCCACCAGGTAAGCTTGCCCACGACGCGCGCCTGGGCTGTAATCTGCTTATTGCCGTGGTGCACAACATCCCGGCCACCGACACCCCCGACCGATGGATCTGGGTAATGGCGCGATAGCCGTGCCAGCCATTCGACCTGCGCAACGCAGTCATCATCAGTAAAGCAGACCACATCGCTCGTGGCCACCGCTAGCCCGCGGTTCATCGCTGCGATCTGCCCGGGCTTCGTCGCCAGTGCCAGCTTTACCCGCCTACCCAGGTCATTTGCCCCGCACCATTGGTCCAATGCCTCCTGACTAGCCCTGTCCTCATCCCGAAGCACCACTACGACTTCATCAGGCAGGCGGGCGCCTTCCTGTAATCCCTCCAGACAGCGCAACAGACTTCCCGGACGATGATAGCTGGGAATAATCACCGAGAATGTCAATGTCTTGCTCGACTCCATAGTATTGCTACCCATCCGCTGCAGTCTTGACCGATGACAGGACGGCGCGTAGGCACCTTCCGGTGTGCGACTCGTCACATCCCGCGATTTCTTCGGGCGTACCGGCGGCCACAACCTGGCCGCCAGCAGCTCCCCCCTCTGGGCCCAGGTCAATAATATAATCGGCTGTCTTTATGACATCCAGGTTGTGTTCAATAATCAGGACTGTATTCCCAGCATCCACCAAGCTCTGAAGCACTTCCAGAAGCTTCTCAATGTCGGCAAAGTGCAGGCCGGTAGTCGGCTCATCGAGCAGATAGATCGTGTCGCCAGCGCCCACACGCGCCAGTTCCCGAGCCAGTTTAACCCGCTGGGCCTCGCCGCCGGACAGCGTCGGCGCCGCCTGGCCCAGGCGGATGTAGTCAAGCCCAACGTCACACAATGTGCTCAGGATATGTTTGATCCTGGGAATGTTCTGGAAATGTTCCTGCGCTTCTGCCGCGGTCATCGCCAACACTTCGGCGATATTCTTACCCTTATAGCGGATCTGGAGGGTTTCGCGGTTATATCGGGTACCAGCGCACACCTCACACAGCACGTAAACATCCGCCAGGAAATGCATCTCGACCCGGCGCGTGCCGTCGCCACCACAGGCTTCGCACCGGCCCCCCGCGACGTTGAAGCTGAACCGCCCCGAGGAGTAACCGCGCACCCGAGCCTGCGGTGTTTGGGCGAAAAGCTCGCGGATCGGGCCGAAGACCTGGACGTAGGTGGCCGGATTGGATCGCGGAGTCCGGCCAATCGGCATCTGATCAATATTGACTACCTTGGTGAGTTGCTCGGTGCCCTCGATACCATCGTGTTCACCAGGAGATTGCTTGGCGCGATGCAATTTCCGCCTAAGGGACGGATAGAGAATATCGTTGATTAGCGTACTCTTACCCGATCCTGACACGCCAGTAACACAGACCAGTAACCCTAGGGGAATGTCTACGTCTATGTTATTGAGATTGTGCTCACGAGCGCCGCGAATGCGCAGCTTGCGGTTCTCAGAGCGTCGCCGACACGCCGGGACAGGAACCGATCGAGCGCCGGTCATATATTGACCGGTCAGTGACTGCTCATTCTGTAGCAAGCTCTCAAGACTGCCGATATGGACGATCTCGCCGCCCTCGGTGCCGGCTCCCGGCCCGAACTCGGCCACCCAGTCGGCGCTAATGATTGTCTGCGGGTCGTGCTCCACTACGATCACAGTGTTACCTATGTCACGCAGTTCGAACAGAACCTCCAGGAGGCGCTTGTGATCACGGGCATGCAGGCCAATGCTCGGCTCGTCGAGGATATACATCACTCCTGCCAGGCCACTGCCGATCTGGGTAGCCAGCCGAATCCGCTGCGCCTCTCCGCCGGCGAGCGTGGGGGCTGCCCGATCCAGAGTGAGATACCCCACGCCCACCTGCGTCATAAACTGCAGGCGAGCCTCAATCTCCTGAATAAGTTCATCAGCGATGAGCTTATCGCTACCGGTGAACGAAAGGTGCTTAAAGAAGTCAAGCGCATCCTCGATGGTGCAGGAAACAACTTCGGGAATAGTCTTGCCCCCAACCCGCACACACCGGGCGTGGCGGCATAAGCGGCCGCCCTCGCAAGCAGGGCAGGGCAAGGATGCGAAGAACTGCTGGTAGAAGGTCTGGGTGCGCAAGGAGGCTTGGTCGCGGTTGCGCTGGGCCGTCGGCACAAGCCCCTCATACTCCTTCCTATACTCGAACTCCCGCCCGGACTTAGTGGTGTAGCTGAAGTCAATCTCCTCGCCCTGGGAGCCGTAGAGGATTACCTGTTTGACGTCTTCAGGCAACTGGCGCCAGGGCGTGTGCAAGTCAAAGCCGTAGTGCGCGGCCAGTCCTTCAAATATGTGCTGGGTATGCTGTGTGTTCACATCGCCAATAATGCGTAGCGCACCGTCGAGGATCGAGTGCTCCGGCGCGGCCACCAGCAGCGTCGGGTCAATCTGTGTGACCACGCCCAGACCCTCGCACTCCGGGCACATGCCCGCAGGCCGATTAAACGAGAACAGGCCCGGGGTCAGTTCTGGATAGGTTATGTTGCAACGGGCGCAGGCAAAGCGCGTAGAGAAGAGCCGGTCCTCCCCGCCGTCTACGCACGCAATTAGCATCTGATCTCCTTCACTCAGTGCCGTCTCCACCGACTCAGCCAGGCGGGATCGGACGTCACGCCCGATGACCAGCCGGTCCACCACCACGGCGATATCGCCGCATTGATCACCTGCTACCGGGAGGTCTTCGGCCAAATCATAGACTTCCCCGTTCACTCGGGCTCGCGCGTATCCGCGCAGCCGTAGTCGGTGCCATACCTCGCGGGCGTCTTCCTCATTGTCCGATGTGATCGGCGCTAACAATTCGACGAGCGTGCCTTCGGCGAGGTCAAGTAGTTCATCAACGATCTGCTGACGGCTGCTTGCCGATATCGGCTGCCCACACTGGTAGCAGAACGGTTCCCCAACCTTGGCGAACAGTATGCGGAGATAGTCATAGACCTCAGTTATGGTGCCGACCGTTGATCGGGGGCTGCGGCTCGCGGATCTGTGGTCAATGGCAATGGCCGGGGAGAGGCCCTCGATGTGGTCAACTTGGGGGCGAGTGACCTCCTGAAGCAACCGCCGCGCGTTTACCGAGAGCGCCTCGATGTAACGCCGCCTGCCCTCGGCATATATCGTGTCAAAGGCCAGTGACGACTTCCCCGAGCCGCTCACACCACAAAAGACCACCAGCTTGTTGCGCGGCAGCTCCAGGCTGATGTCCTTCAGGTTATGCTCTCTGGCTCCGTAAATGCGTATTTTGCCTGCCGACATTATCTGTATCCTATGCCAATGATCGGCCCACCTATTAGGCGCCTAACATATTAGTATAGCACCGCAATGAGACTTGGGTCAACGTCCTGTGAGCAACCGGGGTATACCACGGCGCCTTTGCCACCGCACCGCGGCTTGCTTGTCCCTCTCCCCGAAGCGTGACGATAGGGCGGCTGTCGCTCCAGTCCTCGGCAGCCGTCTAGGAGCTTTGTGGGGCAAGCGGCATAATGCGGACACGGGCGCGTCGCGCATTGATGTCGAAGCGCAGGCGGCCGGAGTGGTCCGCCTGGATGCTCAGCTCTTCCGGCGGCTGGAAGTCGTAGTTGACCTCAACCTGGTGCTGCGACAACGGTGCAATTGAGTAAGCATCTTTACCCCCGGGGCGCAGCATTATCCGCACGGGTGTGCGCCGGCCATAGCCAAGCTGCCAGCCGGTACTGGGGTTGCCTCTGAGGAGCGCGCCCGCCCCGGCAATCTCCAGCTCAACCAAGTCCGAGCGGTAGGTAAGCACCACACCGGCGGCCTCGGCGTAGTGCGGTTTGATCTCCACCGGTCGCGCCACCACTCTGGCTACGCGCAATGGCGGTACCGGAGCGCTCACCATCACACGGCCCGAGCGGCGTCCCGAGGGAAGGCGATGACCCGCTGAAAACCAGCAGAAGCCGCCCTGATAGATACGGTTGGCGGCCTGGCCGGCAGTGAACTCGGCCAGCGCGAGCTCCCGTCCGATATTAAGTAGATAGAGTGAATCGCCGCTCGCGCAGATCTCGATGTCCCGAGCGAATAGTGTGGGGCCGTGCAGTTCATAGGCAGCGCGCCGCGCCCACAGGTCATGATGAAAGCTCTGGAATGCGGGATCACCGGGTGACCAGTTAGCCCACAGCCGCGTCGTAGCGAAGATGCCCAGCCCCAGGCCGTACTCGTGGAGGATTATGCCCGAAGAAAGCCGACCAGCAGTTTCACTGTATTCCAGTCTGCCTATGGCGAAAGGGACAGCTCCGGGAAGCAGTGAGGCGTACCCCATCCACCCACCGTACGTATGGGTGCGCAGGTCCAACACACTGCCTTGCGTCACTCGGCGCTCAGTTTCCCCCTCACGCTTTGTTACTGTCTTACGAACCGTGAAAGAACCCTGGCTGTCGAGCGGCGGGTGAATTGAAGGGAAATGCTGAGAAGCCACGCCGAATGAGAAATCACCTTTTTCCATTACTCCCCCACGCAGCAAGGGCATCTGTTCGACTCCTAGCAGGGGGGCCAGTTCGTCGGGCAAACGTTGCCAGGACCCGCTCTGGTACATGCCTGCGCCCAGATCCGTGAGGAAGGCTCCGCCGTCAGTTACGTAGTCCCGTATCCTGGCGGCAGCTTCAGCAGGTAGGCTGAGTGCCAGTGGAGCCGCGATAAAGCTATACTGATCGAGGTTCACCGACGGTTCACGCAGAACCTCGATACTGAGATAGTCCACGCCACCAAACCGGCTACCACGGCGAAAGGCATTGAATAGATTGTTGGGTTCGCCCTCGGAGAAGTCGCCGATGTACCCATAGACCGGCAGATCTCCGAGTTGGTGGCCGCCGGCGTAGGGCTCGTACAGGAAGGCGGCATGGGCCTGAGGCTGAACGGTGAAAGCGCCACGCTCGAGCGCCCCGCGGACGATTCCTGCCAGTTTGCTTTGCACCAGAGCCTCGGGAGTTGGGTGAGCGGTCGGCGGTCTTGGCATGGGTAGTAAGCCACTGCCGATAAGCCGGGAGTAGTTGTCCAGACCGACGCCCACAGCCCCGTGAAGCGCCGCCTGGAGCATCCACTGCTCAAGAGCATCGTCAGAGTAGACTGGTTCCCCTGGCACCGGTACGTGCAACGCGCGAACGACATCGAATCGGCCGGCCTGCCGGGCCATATCTACCGCGTGAACGTTGTGGCACAATTCGTCTGCTTCCATTATAGCCGGCGAGACAGCCGCCACGACCACATCGTAGCTATCGGGAACCGCCGTGAGGCACCGGTATAAGCCGATACGACCAGTGAACAGCGGGGTCGCCGCATCCAGGACTCGCACCTGGTGCCCCCACAGCTCCATAACTCGCATAAACATCGCCCGCTCATAGTCAGCCAGATCAACTGACGGCCGGCCGACCCCAAAAGGTTGCTGCTCATCCAGCTCCTCGGCCTGGGCCATAGAGATGTCTGACCAGTTTGTGAAGCCGGAGCGCCAGGAGGCGTTGAGCAGCTCGAGACTGCCGTACCGTTCCCGAAGAAACTCAGCGAACTCTTCGTCGGTGTGGCGAAGATCCTCCTCGAGATAGTCGGCAGTCGCCCATCCGGCCAGCGCAGGCTCATCTCTCAGCGCCACGACGGTTTCACCGATCACCGCCCTTGCGTACTCGGCAAGCTCGGGGTCAGTGGCAGTTATCCCGACCGGCCCGGGCGGCATGGTCGGTAAGGCGAGGATAACCTTTAATCCTAACCTCTCGGCTTCCGCCATCTGCTTTCTGAGGGCGAAGGGGTGCTGGGCGAAATCGGCAGGAACCGGCAGATAGAGGGTGTTAAGCCCAATAGCCGCAGCGAGCGGCGCAGCGTCAGGGCCCTGGAGGTCATAGGCGAATACGAACGGGCCGGGCCGGGCATAGCCCACACTGGCACCCGCCAGTAATAGCAGTGTCACAAGGATAAAGGCGCCTTGCCTATTCATCGAGGCCTGCTCGCTTCGGGGTGATGCAGGCCGGCTAGTTGGCCGTCAGCCCAGATAGCCATTGCTCCTTCGCAGCCAGTGCGGCATCCGCTGCAGCCTGCTCCGCTTCCTGCTTGCTGCGCCCCTTGCCCTGCCCTATCACACGCTGGTCAAATCGCACTTCAACCTCGAAAACTGGAGCATGGGGGGGTCCAGTAGAGCTCACTGTGACGTACTCCGGCGTGCTCTGCGTAGATGCCTGGCAAAGCTCTTGCAGTGAAGTCTTGGCATCCTGTAAAGTGCGGCCCTCGACTTTGTTGATTGCATCTAGAAGATGGGTGAGCACAAACCGGCAGGCTGCGGGCCAGCCCGCGGACAGGTAAATCGCTCCCAGTACGGCCTCGAGCGCATCTGCCAACACCGAGGTCTTGCTGCGTCCGCCACTTTTCTCCTCGCCGTGGCCCAGCAGCAGGTACTTCCCCAGGTCGAGCGCTCGGGCCACTTTGGCTAGGTTGGCAGTGCGCACCGTTGCGGCCTTGGCCCGAGTCAGCCAGCCCTCGGCCATCTCGGGGAATCGCCGGTACAGCTCCTGGGCGACTACCGCGTCGAGGATCGCGTCGCCCAAGAATTCCAGTCGCTGGTTAGACTCATGAGGACTACGCCCGGCCTCCCGCACGTACGAGGGGTGCGATAGGGCCTGCCGTAACAGGTCGGGTGCTAACTCGGGCAAGTCTAGTGCCTCCGCCAACTGCTGCCACAGCTTGTATTGGGGCATAATCTCAGCCTTCGCGCTCGGTTGCTAGTGCAGTTATTCAGCCCCAGAGACGATCAAGACGGCGTTGTGGCCACCAAAGCCGAAGGAATTGGACATCACCACATTGATCTGTGCCCTGCGCGGCTGCCCACGCACGATGTCCAGACTCTCCGGCACTGCTTCATCAATGTTGTCGCAATTGAGCGTGTGAGGAATGAGATTCTCGCGGATGGCCAGGAGGCCTACAATTAGCTCAGTGGCGCTGGTTGCACCAAGCTGATGGGCGTGGATCGGCTTCGTCGAGGATATGGGAACTGGGTCAGCGAAGACCTCTGCCAGGGCCAGCGCTTCGCCCGCGTCGCCGGCCGGCGTGCCCGGCGCATGGGCGTTGACGTAATCAATATCCGCAGGCTCAAGCCCGGCGTCTTGGAGAGCAGCCTCCATCGCCAGGCGTGCACCTCCGCCCTGCGGGTCGGGCGCGGTAACGTGATAGGCGTCGGCAGTCGCGCCGTATCCGAGTAACTCGCCCCATAGCTTCGCTCCCCGCCTCTGCGCGTGGCTAAGCTCTTCGAGGACCACCACGGTACTGCCCTCGCCTACGACAAACCCGTCGCGGTCACGGTCGAAGGGCCGGCACGCCCGATGCGGATCATCATTCCGGGTAGACAGCGCCTTGGCCGAGGTAAATCCAGCCATTGCCGTCGGGGTGATTGCTGCTTCCGCGCCACCGGCTACCATCACGTCCACAGCATCTCGCCTTATTGTTTCTGCCGCCTCGCCGATTGCATGTCCCGCCGTGGCGCAGGCGCTAGTGATAGCGATATTCGGCCCCCGTGCCCCAGTCTGAATGGCGACCATTCCCGAGGCCATATCAACGATCATCATCGGTACCAGGAACGGCGAGACCCGCGACGGCCCCCGCTTCAGGAGAATCTCGTGCTGCTCCTCCCACGTGCGCATCCCCCCGACGCCCGAGCCGATCAGTACCCCCACGCGATCACGGTTGCCGTCTGTTATCTCGAGGGTCGCGTCGGCGAGCGCCATCTTAGTCGCGGCGAGGGCAAACTGCACGAAGCGGTCACACCGTCGAGCAACCTTTTGGTCAACCCAGACGGTTGGATCAAAATCCTTGACCTCGCCGGCAATACGCACACCGTATTGGCTCACGTCAAATTGCCTGATCGGCGCAATCCCCGACTCGCCGGCACAGACAGCACCCCAGAACTCCTGGGGCGAATTACCCACCGGTGAAACCATCCCGACACCTGTTATCACTACGCGTCTATTACTCATTGTCACCTGCAGTGTCCCAGGACACCGGATGCAAAATGGGCATCCTCAAGGAGGAACAGTTCCGCTAACATGGACGGTCTGTTGCGCGTCGCGATAAGCCTACCTCGCCGCCCCGTGCTCTTCCAGATAAGCAACTGCATCTCCGACGGTCTGCATCTTCTCCGCATCCTCCTCTGGAATTTCCAAGTCAAATTCGTCCTCCAGAGCCATCACCAACTCGACCACATCCAGCGAATCAGCCTTCAGATCGCCATCGAAGCTCGCCCCCTCGGTTACCTGGCTTTCGGGAACGGCTAGCTCACGCACAATCACTTCCTTAACTCGTTCAAACAGTGCCACTCAGGTTCACCTCCGTAAGTTGACCTACGACAGGATTATATCAGATTGTCCGTTACGACTCTACATCACCATTCCGCCGTCAACGGTAATGACCTGTCCGGTAATGTATGAGGCAGCCGGTCCGGCCAGGAAGACCGCGACATTGGCGACATCTGTTGTATGGCCCGCGCGGCCTAGCGGAACCCGCCTCAGCATCTGTTCCCGTGCTTCGTCGGGTAGCGCCTCAGTCATTTCGGTCTCAATGAAGCCGGGGGCAACCGCATTACAGGTAATCCCGCGACTGCCTAGCTCCTGCGCCGTCGTCTTGGTCAGGGCAACCAGACCACCTTTGGATGCCGAATAGTTGGCCTGCCCGGCATTCCCGGTCAGCCCGACCACAGATGCAATATTGATGATCCGGCCGCTGCGCGCCTTCAGCATAAGACGAGCCACTGCCTTGGTACATAGGAAGGCTGCCTTCAGGTTGATACTGAGCACTGCATCCCACTGCTCCTCGGACATCCGAATGAGCAGAGCATCTCGGGTAATGCCAGCGTTATTCACCAGGATATCAATGCGTCCGAACCTGTCCAGGACAGAATCAATCATTTCCTGAACCGCCGCTTCATCAGTCACATCCGCCGCGACTGCCATCGCCTCCCGCCCCAGTTCCTCTGTCTCTGCCGCCACCACTTTTGCGCTCTCGGCCACCACATCGTTTATCACCAGGTTCGCGCCGTGGTCAGCGAGGGCCAGGGCAATCGCCCGCCCAATTCCCCGACCGGATCCAGTTACCAGCGCTACTTGGCCTGCCAGGTCCAATTCGTTGCCTCCCAGTGCTCGCATCTTACGACAGGCTGGCGATCGTACCCTCAAGGCTACTTACACCAGACGTGTCCAACGCGGTGACATCCTCATCAATCCGCGCCATCATCTTCGTCAACACCCGCTGGGGACCTACCTCGACGAAAGTGTCGGCCCCCCACTGTATCATCGTGCGCATACACTTCTCCCAGAGCACGCTGTGGTCAATCTGCTGGGCCAGCGCTCTGGTAATACCCGCTGCATCTGTGCGGGCCACTGCGTCCACATTCGACACCAGCGGCATCTGCGCCTCTTCTATCCCCGCATTGGCCAGGTATTCCCTGAAGCGCTGGGCCGTTGTTCTCACCAGCGGCGAATGAAACGCACCGCTGACCTTGAGCGGCATGCTTCCCCGGGCACCAGCTTCCCTGGCCAGCACACGCGCGCGCTCGACGCCCGGCACTGTGCCTGAGACCACCACCTGACCTGGACAGTTATAATTCGCCATCGCCACAGGCTCTCCCTCCCGGGTCACTTCTTCAACCACCGCTGCCACCTCGGTTGATGGCAGGCCAATTATCGCCGCCATCGTGCCCCCGATGCGCGCGCCGTCTTCCGCCATTAGTTCCCCACGCTGGCGAACCAACCGCAGCGCACGCTCGAACTCTAGGGCCCCGGAGGCCACCAATGCCGAATACTCCCCCACGCTGTGTCCTGCAACGATATCCGGGCGTACCCCCCGCTCTTCGAGCACACGTAGAGTCGCCACGCTGTGCGTGAGCACGGCCGGTTGGGTCACCTCCGTGGCGATTAGTTGCCCCGCAGGGCCTTCAAACATCAGACGTGACAACTCGAAGCCGAGTACCTCATCGGCCTGCTCGACGATCGCCGCAGCACTGGGATAGCCCGCTACCAGATCAGCGCCCATGCCTACATGCTGTGAACCTTGTCCAGAAAAAATGAAGGCGATCATATTCCCAGGGGAATCCTCAACTAGTCTTGGGCAAGCTCTTGTCGCGCGATTTCGGTCAGCGCTGGCACTATCTCGAACAAGTCGCCGACGATACCGTAGTGGGCAATGTCGAATATCGCGGCGTTGGGATCGCTGTTGACAGCCACAACACAATCAGCACCGGACATTCCCGCCAGATGCTGTACCGCGCCGGAGATGCCACAGGCGATATAGAGTTTGGGCTGGACGGTCCTGCCGGTCTGGCCGACTTGGTGATAGGGGGGAATCCAGCCCTCGTCCACCGTCGGCCGCGACGCGCCCACCACCCCACCTAATGCCTCCGCCAGCTCGTAGATGACTCCGAAGTTCTCGGGTTTCTTCAGACCCCGTCCCCCGGCGACGATAATATCTGCGTCCTGAAGATTAACCGCCTCGGCACCTTCGTCGCGCGCGATCTCCACGATGCGCGTCAGTATTGACTTCTCATCAAAGGCGACAGGTACCTTGACTACCGCCGCCTCGCGGCCCGGCACAGGTTCCAGTCGTCGCATCACCCGAGGGCGAACCGTTGCCATCTGCGGGCGGTGATTGCGGGTGATAATCCGGGCCATGATGTTACCACCAAACGCCGGTCGCGTTTGAATTAGAAGACGCTCCTGCTCGTCAATCTCCAGACCTGTGCAATCAGCGGTCAGCCCAGTCTTCACTCGAGCCGCCACCCGTGGGGCCAGGTCCCGACCCTGTTCCGTCGCGCCCAAGAGGACGATCTCGGGTTTATGTTGGTTTATGAGCCCTGATAGCACATCCGTATACGGCCCGGTGCGGTACTGCGCCAGAGCCGGATCTTCTGCCAGATAGACCTGGTCCGCGCCAGATTCCGCCGCCCCCACCACCAACCCGGCGACGTCGTCACCCACCAAGACCGCGCTCAGCGGTGCCTGAAGCGTGTCAGCCAACTCGCGCCCCTTGCCCAGCAGCTCCAGGCTCACGCCTGCCAGTTGGCCGTCGCTCACTTCCGCCACTACCCATACGCCTCGGTAATCACTATTATCAATATCTTCTACTGCCGGTAGCTCCCTGATTATGGCCTGGACGGGACAGACACTTACACATGCCCCGCACAGCGTGCAGGCCCCCGTGATGCTGGCGGTGTCGCCGGCCATCTCGATTGCACCGTAGGGACATGCCTTTACGCACAGCTGACAGCCGGTGCACTTTTCCACATCTATGTATATGTCCATGCTCTGTGAGTCCTTGGCTATACTATCTGGTTCTCGCGTAGCTTCGCGAAGAGCTGGCTGGCAACCTCATGCGGGTCGCCCTCGAGGCGCTGGCTCTGACGGGAGCGCTGGGGCGGGAATATCTCGATCACCGTCGTGGGCGAGCCCAACAGGCCACACCGCTCCGGGTCCGCCTCGATCTCCTCAATTGACCAGATAGGTATCTCTTTCTTGCGGGCCTGCATCACACCGCGCAGTCCCGCGTGCCGGGGATCATTCATATGCTTATCGGCGGTAAGCAGCGCCGGCAACTTCATCTCTATAGTCTCAAACCGCCCCGCCAGCAAACGTCTCACGTGAATCGTCTGCTCTTCGACCTCAACATCTACCGCGTAGGTCGCCTGCGGAATGCCCAGGTGCTCAGCGATGCCCGGGCCAACCTGGGCAGTGTCGCCGTCGAATGCCTGCTTGCCACAGATGATCAGGTCGTAGTCGCCGATTTTCCGTATGGCCTGAGACAGAATATACGAAGTCGCCAGCGTGTCGCTGCCCGCACAGGCCCGGTCGCTGATCAGGATAGCCTCGTCACAGCCCATCGCCAGCGCCTGCCGCAGCGCCCCTTCGGCCTGCGGTGGGCCCATCGTAATTACCGTGACCTGCCCACCGTGCTGCTCTTTGAGCTGAAGCGCGGCCTCAATCGCGTTCTCATCGAAGGGATTGATGATGCTGGGCACGCCCTCGCGGATCAGCGTGTTAGTCTCCGGGTCAATCCTGACGTCAGCAGTGTCAGGAACCTGTTTTATGCAGACGATTATGTTCATCTCTTGTTGGTGGTACTCTATTACTGGCTCTTCGCTTCTTTAAGCAAGCGGTTAGCGATGACCAGCCGCTGAATCTGCGAGGTGCCCTCGACGATATCAAACAGCTTGGCCTCGCGGTAGTAGCGCTCGACCGCGTAGTCCTTGCTGTACCCGTAGCCGCCGTGAATCTGCACAGCTTTGTTGCAGACGTCCACACACATCTCGGAGGCGAACACCTTGGCCATAGCAGCTTGCTTCTCGTAATCGAGGTCCTGGTCTTTGCGCCAGGCGGCACTGTACGTCAGCCAGCGAGCCGCCTCGATGCCCGTCGCCATATCCGCCAGCATAAACTGAATCGCCTGGAACTCGCTGATGGGCTGGCCAAACTGCTCTCGGGTCGGTGCGTAGGCTACGGCGGCATCGTAGGCGGCCTGGGCCAGGCCCACCGCGCCGATAGCCATGCCAATTCGCCCCACCGACAGCGTCGCCATCGCCACGCGGAAGCCCCGACGCTCACGGCCCAGCAGGTTTGCTTGGGGCACACGTGCGTCCTGGAAGATCAACTCGCGGTTAGACAATGCCGAGTAGGCCATCTTCTCCTCGTCCTTGCCGAAGCTGAAGCCCTCCGTGCCCTTTTCTACGATGAAGGCGGTCAGCCCACGCGTGCCCATCTCGGGGGCTACATTGGCGATGATGACATATATCTCGGCATCCCCGCCGTTGGTGATGAACACCTTGCTGCCGTTGAGGATGTACTCGTCACCACGAAGTTCGGCGCGGGTCTGCACGGCGCCGGCATCCGAGCCGGCGTTAGGCTCAGTTAAGCCAAAGGCACCAATCTTTTCGCCTCTTGCCAGGGGAGCGAGATGCTTCTGCTTCTGCTCGTCGGTACCGAAGACCATAATCGGGTATTCGGCCAGCATGTGAGCCCCGTAGACCGCCCCGGTAGTCGTACAGGCTGCAGAGAGCAGTTCACCAACCACAGCCCATTCTATAAAGCCCAAGCCTAGGCCGCCGTACTCCGGCGGCACCGGGATGCCGAACAGGTCCAATTCCGCCAGCAGCTTGATGTTATCCCAGGGATATTCACCGCGTCGGTCTATCTCGTCGGCCTTCGGTTTGAGCTCCTCCGCGCAGATCTCTTGGACCGCCGCGAAGATCTCCCGTTGTTCTTCGGTGAATGAGAAGTCCATTTCGTCCCTCCGGCAAACGGCTTGCGCTCATCTGGTTGAAGCGCTATTCGGCAGGAAAGCGGGGCAATGTCCAGCGCAGGACGGCTGCCCCCAGGGTAAAGCCAGCTCCGAAACCCACGAGCAAGACAATATCGCCTGGTTCCAAGCCGCCACTGCGATAGACATCATCGAGACACAGCGGCACGCTAGCGGCGGAGGAATTGCCGTACTTGCCCACCGTGCTTATCACTCTGTCGCGTTCTATCCCGAGCCGGTCGGCTGAGGCATCCAGGATGCGCTGGTTAGCCTGGTGCATAACCACAGCCGATATGTCGCCGGTCTTTAGTCCTGCCTTGGCCAGCGCGTCACGGGCAATTCGGGGTATGCCCCGAACGGCCAGCTTGAAGATGTCATGCCCTTCCATTTGTAGGCAGTCCTGATGCCGGGCAATCCCCTCCGCGGTCGCGCGCATGCGCGAGGCGCCTCCTGGCATTATCAGCAGGTCACCGTACTCACCGTGCGAGCTTAGCGCAAACGATAGCAAGCCCTCATCTGGCTCACATGGGCCAAGCACGGTCGCGCCTGCTCCATCGCCAAATAGCACGCAGGTCGTCCGATCCGCCCAGTTGGCAGTGCGCGTCAGCACCTCCGAAGCGATCACCAACACGTAGTCGTAGGCGCCGGCGCGGATGAAGTTCGCGCCCGTGACCATCGCATAGATGAACCCTGTGCAGCCGCTGGTCAGATCCATCGCTCCCGCGTTAGTTGCACCAATTGCGCTCTGGACCAAGCAGGCTGTGGCAGGGAAGAAATGGTCGGGACTGACCGTTGTCACTATGACCAGGCCGATTTGCTGGGGGTCAACACTGGCGTCTTCCAGAGCCCGCTGGGCTGCGGGGATAGCCAGGTCTGAGCAGGCTTGATCTGGTGCCGCCAGCCGACGCTCCCGGATGCCGGTGTGGCTGAGAATCCATTCGTCGGTGGTATCAACCATCCGCTCCCAGTCAGCGTTGGTCAAGACCTGCTCGGGGAGATACGACCCTACACCGCAAATTGTTGCGCCACGCAAGGACATTCTTGACTTTCTTCCAGATGAGGGTGCGGGAGGGCTAGTCGAATTCGCTCAGCAGCGCAATGGTCAGCTCGGGCTCCCCACCAGTAAACCACACGTTTCCCGGAGATGCCCAACCACTCGGCCTTCGACCGCGTGGTATGCTACGGAAATAGCGTTGGCGATCGCCTTGGCATCCGAGCGGCCATGGCCGACCACGCTAATGCCCTGGACGCCCAACAGCAGAGCACCTCCGTAGGTAGCATAGTCATAGCGTTCGTGCAACTGACGAAGCCCATCACGCAGTAAGAAGGTGCCAAGCTTGGTGGTCAAGCTCTTCTGAGAGGAGCGCCGCAGCTCTTCCATGACAAACTGGGCCACGGCTTCAGTCATCTTTAGGGTTACGTTGCCCACGAACCCGTCACTGACCACCACTTGGGCATCCCCGTTGAAAATATGCTCCGCTTCGACGTTGCCGATAAAGTTAATCGCCGCCTGCGAGAGTAGCTCAAAGGCAGCCCGCGTCAAGTCAGTCCCCTTGGAGGGTTCCGCGCCGATGTTGAGCAAACCCACCCGGGGGTTGTCAATGTTCAAGGCATATTGGGCATAGGTACTGCCCATCAGGCCAAACTGGGCTAGGTGAATCGGCTGGCAGTCCACGTTAGCCCCGGCATCTATCAACACGCCCGGGCCCTGCAAGGTAATGAGTGGCGCGGCGATGCCTGGCCGGCGCAATCCTTCGATTACGCCCAAACAGGCATGGGAAAGAGCTAGCAACGCACCGGAATTGCCCGCCGAGACTACCGCCTGCGCCTCGCCACTGCTGACCATATCCACAGCCATAAACATTGATGAATTGCGCCGTCTGAGCACACGCCGCGGTGAGGCGGATGCCATGGGGATCACATCGTCGGCTGCCACCGTTCGCAGGTTATTGGGCCGGCGGCCAGGGGACGGCAGATATTGCTCGATTTGGTCCGGCCGACCCACTAACACTATTTCCACGGGCAGCGCGCCTGCGCTACGCAGCGCGCCTTCCACTACCGCGCGTGGTGCACAGTCCCCTCCCATGGCATCAACCGCAATGACCATAAGCTGCTCCCACACAACCTCGCCGACGCTCTCTTAGCTGCGCCGGCTGGTCTCCTGCTCCACGGTATGGTCCACCTTCTCGCCTTGATAATAGCCGCACTTGTGGCAGGCGTTGTGCGGCCGGATCATTGCCTCGCAATTGGAGCACTCCACGAGGGTCGGCGCATTGAGTGCGTGATGGGTGCGGCGCTTGTTACGCCGGCTCTTGGAAGTTTTTCTCTTGGGCACGGCCATGTCTGTTCATCTCTCTCCGTAGCAACTAAACTGCGTGGGTACACGTCCCCACGCAGCAGAACGCACCGGGTCCCTTACCAGCTTGCGCCCCAGCGGCTCCACACCAGTCGACCATGCTCCCCCGAACTTATGAAGATGGCTCTGGCTTCCTGCCCCGCACTGCCGTATGGCATGCCCCAGCTGGGGTCTCTGACCGATGAGGCCAGTATACCGAATCAGGGGGTGGTTGTCAAGAATGACGCGGGTCCCGGGGCTCCCCACTCCAACACCCGCTCCCCCACCTGCCAGGGACCACCTACTACCATTGGCTCCCCATTGGCTAGCCGGTATATGACCTCTCCGCTAAGCATATCCTCCTGAACTTCCAGCGTCAGCTCCTGGCTCTGATACTCTATCGTATGCAGCAGTGAATGTTTGTACTCCAGATCGGACTTGCCTTTGGGATCGTGCTCCGTTAACACTGCTTCGAAAGGATCACTCGGCTCCGGGAGTGCCTCTTTAACCCGCTCGACGCTCTGGCGGAGCCGTACACGCGCGAAATTTGTGGCAAACGCCGATAGCGACTCAAAATCGCTGGCTGGCACCACCTCTACGGCTACCCCGACGCGTAGATTATGCTCCCGCGCACGCAGGTCATAGCCTTGCTTGCGCGCATAGACGGTCAATTGCAGCTCGCCGCTGTCACCCTCATCACTCCACGCCAACGTGCCAGGCTTGGGGCCGGACACAACCCCCTGGCTCTCGGCGGGACCAGCGCGCAGAATTCGGATGCCCACGTAGCATCCCGATCTCTCCAGCGCTATTATGCCCATCTCAGGCACCGCCGCTGACAGCCCGTTCCACTCCCCCGACCCCAGCACGACTTGCCCGACCCGCGAGCGAGGCCCCAATATTCCTTGAAGCAGGGCTGTTCGTCGCTCGCCCCGCCCGATGAAGTCGAAGTCAACTGTGATCACGCTTACGTTGCCCATCTGGATGCTGGTAATGTGGCTAGCCTGGGGCCGGGTGAAGAAGTACGCAGTCGGCCGGCTACCTCGCTCCGCAAAAGTCATAAACAGCGGTATACTCGTGGCGCTGGGCTGACCGGTCATCGTCCCCAGGCTGAACAGCCGGTGCATATATGTATCGGTCCGGGGCACGTATGCCTGTGCCAGCGCTGCCGTTGATACCTGATAGGGCATCGCCCCAGCTGCCGCCGCCAGCAGGTCCTGCTGCGGCTGGTAATCAGGTGCTACAAAGAACATGGCAAACGGGGTGACAGCCACCGGCCGGGACCCACCCAGATCGGTATAAACAAGGTAGGGACTGTACTCCCCCCCACGCACATAGTCGCCCCGCTCAGCAAACAGCAGAGCCCCGCCCACCGCACCAGAATCGGGCTGCACCCGATAGGCAAGATCTTGGTACATCAGAGCCAGAGCATCCTCCAGCGCCCCCGGCCGCTGCTGCGCGGAGGCCGCTTGCCAGATCCACTTCAGGGCCGCCAGACGATAAGCGTCAAGACTGTGGCTGTAGCCCCCACCCACGCCGTCCTTCATTACACGGGATAACCACTCAGCGACGTGGGCGACGCTATCAAGCACCTCTCTCTCGCCGCCGAGCGCGCGACCCAGCATGGCTAGCGCTGCTGCCCGCAGCAGACCAGTCACTTCATCCGGCGAGGGCGGTGCATTGCGTGCGATCGAAGTGAAGGCGAGATCTAGACTTCCCCGGAGTTTGTCGGAAAGCTCCGGCGACAGCTTATCGCTATGCTTCAGGTATATCTGCGAGAGTACCGGAGCCGCAAAATAGGTCGCCTCCAGGCTGGGGTGGCTATCTGCCCCAATATGCCACGGGAACTGCCCCACGGTGGCTGAGGCCGGGGCTGTGTCCTGGCCGGCGAGTATCGCCGCCAGCACGCGCTGGCCCCTGTCAACGTCCGCGTTCTGTTCCAAAGTCGCCAGAACATAACCAGGACTTTCCGCGCAAACGCTGGGCCAGCCCGCCCCTTGTGGAATCAGCTCGAGGTCCGTCCCTGAGGCCATCCTTTCGACCCCGTAGAGCACCGCACGACTGATAAGCCAGTGATAACGCGCCGCCCGGTCGTTAGCGGATGTTCCTACCGCGACAGCGAGCAGACACAATATCAGCATCAGCCGTAACACTGTCTTATCAGGATGCGGGCGCATTACGCATCACTTCTCTCTTCTCACCAGATTCCTCTGCCGCATGCCCTTTTTGACACGCCAACAGCCGCCGAGTTCGCCCCGACGGCTGTTTAGGTTTTGCTGTGGGCACTCCCACCATGCTACCAGCCCCAAATGAACACTGACCGACGAGGGCCACAACCGTCTAACGTTTCGAGAATTGCTTGCGGCGACGCGCTTTGCGGAAACCCGCATGCTTGCGTTCTTTGACGCGAGGATCGCGAGTAAGTAGACCCTTCTCGCGCAAGGGACCACGGAATTCCTCGTTGTCCTCGACCAAGGCCTTGGCAATACCATGGCGGATGGCGTGAGCCTGACCTGATTTCCCGCCGCCCAATACTATTGCCTTCACGTCGTACTGACCAGTTGTCCCTGTCACCTCGAACGCTTCAAGAACTATCTGGGTGAGAGCATACCGATGCAGATATTCGGCCACGGACAGATTGTTTATCACAATCTCCCCTGTGCCCGGCCGCAGCCACACCTTGGCTATCGCGCCTTTGCGTTTCCCAGTGCCATAATGTAGTTGTGCTTCAGCCAATCTACACTGCCTCCTTGGTCAATGGTGCCTATTCCCAGGTCTCCCCATCCTACTTAAGCACCAGTGGTTGGGGTTGCTGAGCATCATGAGGGTGTTCGCTACCCGCGTAGACCTTAAGTTTCCTGCCCATCTTGCGCCCCAGACTATGGTGAGGCAACATCCCCAGCACTGCCCGGCGAACTACTTCTTCGGGCGCGCGCTGCAGCAGTTCCTCCGCCGTCTCTTCCTTCAAGCTACCCGGACGTCCCGAGTGGCGGTAGTACTTCTTGGCCGTCAGCTTGTTGCCGGTCAATACCACGCGGGCAGCGTCGGTGACAATAACAAAGTCTCCGGTATCAGCGTGCCGAGTATACTGGGGCTTGTGCTTGCCCTGAAGGATTAGGGCAACGCGAGCTGCTAGCCGCCCCAGACGTTGCCCCGCGGCACTGACTATCCACCAATCCTGCTGCACCTGTTGTTCTGTGAACGATCTGGTCTTCAAGTTTGCCACCGCTTAGTCCCTTTCCGGGCCCGTCGCGCATTCCCACCCAATTCCCTGGTCCGCTACTGTGAGCCCGAGACGAGCCAACGACTATTCGTATGACACCCGCACCAGGCATAATCCACAGCTTGGTGCGGTGGGCCCCGCCCGGCTTCGATCGCGACCGGCCAGAACCTCTCCCGCGGTCGTCGCACGCATTCGTCCCAGACCAACCTCGACGACTGTGCCCACCATGTTGCGCGCCATCTTGTAGAGAAACCCGTCGCCCTCGATATGCATTTCAACGACCTGCCCGGCGTCGTCTACGTCGAAACGATACAACTCCCGCATCATATTCGTGGCGGAGCCGCCGGCTGCACAAAACGCGCTGAAATCATGTCGTCCGCACAGCAGGTCAGCGGCGCATTGCATCGCCTCCCCATCTAGTGGATCGGCGACATGCCACGCGTAGCGAGCCATAAATGGCGAGCCGCTCGCGCGGTTCAGAATCCGGTACGAATACAGCTTGCGCACTGCATCGTAGCGCGGGTCAAACTGCGCCTCGGCTTCGCTCCCCTCCACCACGTTCACTGCCACCGGTAGCCGTTCGTTCAGCGCTGCTACCAGGTTACCCGCTGGGATCGGATTACTCGTTTCAAAGGTCACAATCTGGCCCAGGGCATGAGCCCCGGCGTCAGTGCGACTGGCCGCCCGGACTTTTGTCGGTTCACCCAGAACTCCGGTCAGAGCTCGCTCCAACTCCTCCTGCACAGTCGGCGCGTGCGGCTGTATCTGAAATCCGGCATAGTCGGTGCCGTCATATTGCACCATCAGCATCAACTTGCGCATCGCCACCGCTCCACCCCGCCTGTGTGCAGCAGACTACGGCGACCTTACTCAACCAGTTCCAGGATCGCCATCTGTGCTTCATCCCCGCGGCGGACCCCTGCGCGGATCACGCGCGTATATCCTCCCGGCCGGTCGCCATAACGAGGGGCTATCTCGGAAAACAGATGATCCACCAAGTCGGGATCAGAAATGTCGCGCAGAACCTGGCGGCGGGCAGCCAAATCTCCGCGCTTGGCCTTAGTAACGATCTTCTCAGCAAGGCGAGCAGCCTCTTTGGCCTTCGGCCAGCTCGTCTTGATCCGATTGTGGCGGAACAGTGCGCTAACTAGCCCGCGCAACAGAGCCATACGCTGATCCGATGGCCTTCCCAGTTGTCTGCCGCTCTTGCGATGTCGCATTCCTGTTTCTGTCCTCTGTATCGCTTGGTGGCCGCAGCATCTCCGGCCAGTTTCACTCTTCCTGTGCGGCCTGGTCTTCACCCTCCGGCTGGGCCAGAGCCATGTCGAACTTGGCCAGCTTCTCGATAACCTCGACCAGTGACCGGTCACCGAAATTACGGATCGCCAGCAGGTCCTGCTCAGTATGCTTGATCAAGTCACCAAGCGTATGAATATTCGACTTCTTCAGACAGTTCAGTGAGCGTACCGTCAGGTCCATCTCCTCGACCGGCAGGCCCAGCGTCTTGCCGTAGAGTTCGGCCTCGGCCTCCTCCATCTTGGCCTCGGCTTCTTCCTGCGGCACCGCAGCAAAGACAACCAGGTAGTCCTGAAGAACGGCCGCGGCGCGCCGCAGCGCCTCGTCGGGCATAACTGCTCCATCCCCCCACAGCTCCAGGGTGAGCCGGTCGAGGCCAGTGCGTCTGCCCAGGCGCGTCGGCTCGACATAATACGTAGCCCGGGCGATTGGGGAGAAGACTGCGTCTACCGGAATAACGTCCAGCGGCGTAGCTTGACGGTCACGCTCCTCAACCGGTAGATAGCCCTTGCCTTCGGTGGCCCACATCTCCACGTGCAGCTCGGCGGTCTTGCCGGTTATCTCGGCGATGTGCAGTTCCGGGTCAACTATCTCCAGTTCCGGGGGACACTGGACATCGCCACCAGTAACTACGCCGGAGCCCCGTGCATTGATCTCCAGCACATATTCGGGCGCCTCGTCCTCCTCGGTCCGGGGTGGTGCGCCGTTGGTCCACTTAATGATGAGTTCCTTGAGATTGAGCATAAGCTCGGTGCTGTCTTCGACGACGCCTCGGATTGTGCTGAACTCGTGGCGTACTCCTTCGATGCGAACATCAGTAACGGTCACACCCCGCAAGTCCGCCAGCAAGACCCGGCGGAAAGCGTTGCCCAGTGTGTGCCCGAAGCCGCGCTCCAGTGGTTCAATGGAGAACTTCCCGTACTTTTCGTTCAGTTCCAGTATGACTACCTCAGGCTTAATCCCTTCAGGCATATTCCCGGCTCCTCATCTCGGTTTCGGCGGCTACCCTCGCCCCAGGGCAGAGCAACGCGGCCCATCCCAGCCATCCTTGGAGCATTGACTGGACAGCTCCTATCGCGAATAGAACTCCATAACTTGCTGCTCGTCCACCTCAACATCAATCTCTTCGCGGACGGGCGCGCCCACAACATTCACACACTTGTTCTCGGCATCTACTTCCAGCCACGACAGGCTCCCCCCCCCGGCCGTCGCTGCCGCAGCCTCCTGGATTGGCGCCAGAGCCTTGCTGTTCTCCCGCACAGCCACCTGCTCCCCCGCATTCACCAGGTAAGAGGGGATATTGACAGGTTTTCCGTTTACCGTCAAGTGGCGGTGATTGATCAACTGTCGCGCCTGGGCTCGGCTGGTTGCCAAGCCTGCGCGATAAACGACATTATCGAGCCGCCGCTCCAGCAGTCGCAACAGATTCTCCCCGCTTATCCCAGCCATCCGCTCGGCCTCGTGGACATAGCGGCGGAATTGCCGTTCGCGCACACCGTATATTCGGCACATCTTCTGTTTTTCCGCAAGCTGCCGGCCATAGTCACTGCGACGGCGACGGCCCCGGCCACGGCCACGATCCCGACCACGTTGGCCCGGGGCATAGTCCCGCCGCTCGTATGTACATTTCAGGCCGTAACACCGCTGGCCCTTGAGAAACAGTTTTTGGCCGGCCCGGCGACACTGCCTGCAGACCGCCCCGCTATTCTGCGCCATTACAACCGTTCACCTCCGAATACAAGCCTCGCTGGAAATATCTCATCTAACTCACCTATACCCGCCGCCGCTTCTTGGGCCGGCAGCCGTCGTGAGGCACTGGTGTGACATCTTTGATCGCACCAACGTCTAGACCTGCGGCTTGTAACGCGCGGATGGCCGTCTCCCGACCCGATCCCGGCCCCTTGACAAAGACGTCTATCCGTGTCATCCCATACTCCTGAGCCTGCCGAGCAACATTCTCCGCTGCTAACTGCGCCGCGAAGGCTGTGCCCTTCTTGGTGCCAGAGAACCCGATCGTGCCACCACTGGCCCAGCACAGGGCGTTGCCCTCCGGATCGGTTATCGTGACAATGGTATTGTTGAAAGTAGACCTGATGTACGCACGTCCGTGGGGTACTTGTGTTCTCCCCTTCCGGCGGCGGCGCACATTCGATTCACCACGTCGCATTGCTTTCGCCTCCTTAGACAAGCGGCTTGATAACCTAACCAAGCGCCGTTACTTGGCCCCAGGCGCTCTCCTCCGCCCTGCCACCGTCTTCTTCCTACCCTTACGGGTGCGCGCGTTGGTCTTGGTCCGCTGACCACGCACAGGCAGCCCCCGGCGGTGGCGGATGCCGCGATATGAGCCGATCTCCATCAAGCGCTGGATGTTGGCCTGTACATCCCGCCGTTTCTCGCCCTCAATGGAGTAATCGCGATCGATGATTTCGCGCAGCTTCGCTGCATCTTGCTCGGTAATATCACGCATTCGCGTAGTGGGGTCAATGCCCGCATCTTCCACAATCCGGATTGCGCTGGTTCGCCCAACCCCGTGGATATAGGTGAGAGCAATGGCGATTGGCTTGTCTCTGGGTAGATCAACGCCGACAATCCTGGGCACCGCTGTGGCCTCCTTGGATCAGCCTTGGCGCTGTTTGTGCCGCGGGTTGTCGCAGATCACGTATACCCGCCCGCGCCGCCGCACGATCTTGCACTTGTCACACCGCTTTTTTACCGAAGCACTGACTTTCACACGACATCTCTCCTCGACGCCTGGCAAGGTCCCTCAGCTCCCACCACACTCCCGTGCTGCTCACGTAAGTCGTGGCAGTCTTGCCTACTTGTGCAACCAGGTGATCCGGGCTCGAGTCAAATCGTATGGCGACAACTCCACGGTGACTTTGTCGCCAGACATAATCCGAATGTAATGAGTACGCATCTTGCCCGAGAGATGCGCGAGCACCCGATGGCCGGTTTCCAGTTCTACGCTGAACTGGGCATTGGGCAGCTTCTCAACAACTCGGCCGATCACCCGGATCTTCTTATCACGCAGACTCGATTCTTTACGCATCAGACAGATACTTAGCCCCTTCAGCCAATGTCAAAATGAGCGGTTCTGATTCGGTCACGGCAATGGTATGTTCAAGGTGCACCGAGGGGCCACCATCCGCCGTGCGCACGGTCCACCCATCATCATCCACCCGCACCTCCGGGCTACCAGCGTTGACCATTGGCTCAATGGCCAGGATCATACCCGGTTGCAGGACTATTTCATAGTCTGCAAATTCTCCCGTACTGAAAAAGTTCGGGATCTGAGGCGGCTCATGCATCTCCTGCCCGATTCCATGGCCCACTAGTTGCTGCACTATACTGTAGCCCCGCGCTTGTGCATATCCCTCAATGGCCTTCGATATCTCTTGAAGTTGCTTGCCAGCCCACGCTTGTCCCATCCCCGCCCTCAAGCTGCCCTCAACCGCCTCCAACAGGCGCTCTTGCTCCGCATCGGCCTCACCCACCACTACACAAATCGTGGCATCGCCGTGGAAGCCCTGGTAGTAAGCACCCATATCTACCCCAACAATCTGCCCGGGCTTCAGCGGCATCTCGTTAGGAATGCCGTGCACTACTATATCATCAACTTCGATACAGGTAGCGGCCGGATAGCCGCGGTAACCCTTGAACGATGGTACCGCGCCGCGAGTCCGAATATGCTCCTCAGCCAGTCTGTCAAGCTCCACACCAGTTACGCCTGCTACAATCTGCTGCCGCACCAGTGCCAAGGTCTCTCCCACAATCTGGCCGGCCGCCTTGAGCTTGTCTAATTCCGCCGCCGTACGTCGCGCTACTGCCCTCCCTCGCCGCTTGGCAGCAGGCATCATCAGTCGCCCGATTCTCCCCGCGCCAACCTGGCCACCTGCTCACTTGCCTGCTGCTGGCCCTGCTCACCGTCAACGTTAACCAGCCGGCGCCGCTGCTGATAGTAGTCAATCAGCGGCTGGGTCTGCTGTTTATAGACCTCCAGCCGGTTCAAGATGGCCTCGCGGCGATCGTCGCTGCGCAAGTACAGTTCACCCGCGCACGCCGGGCATCTATCGCCGGCATCCAATCCGTCGCGATACAGGTTATAGATCGCACCACAACTACCACACATGCGCCGGCCTCCCAGCCGGTGTACGACTTCCTCGTCGCTGACCGCGAGATATATCACCAGCGGCTGGGGGCGGCCTAGGGCTGCTACAATTCCCGCCAGCGCCTCAGCCTGGGCGACGGTGCGCGGAAAACCGTCCAACAGGTAGTGAACACCCGAGCCCAGCTCAGCCATTTGCTCCCGGACCAGGTCAATGACCAGCTCGTCAGGCACCAACGCACCCGCATCCATATGTACCTGCGCCTGCTTGCCCAGTTCCGTCTGGCCGGCCACCGCTACCCGCAGGATATCCCCAGTGGACATGTGGACGTAGGCCATGTGTTTTTTTAGGTACTCGGCGTGAGTGCCCTTGCCCGCGCCGGGTGCTCCGAGTATTATCAAATCTTGCTGCGGCATATAGCGGGCATTCCTTCCTCAACTCACGCACCACGTAACGGCAGCCTCATAAGGAATATTGCCTAGGCGTGCAAGAATCCGCGGTAATGGCGCATCAGCAGCTGCGCTTCAATCTGTTGCATGGTATCCAGGGCTACACCGACAATGATCAGCACCGAGGTCCCGCCCACCAATGTGAAGCTCTGGACACCCGTGATCGGCGACACATAGTACTGCATCAAAGCGACCACGCCCAAGAAAAGTGCTCCCGCCAGGGTTATGCGATAGAGAATCTTGTCCAGGTAATCGCGGGTCTTCTCGCCCGGGCGAATTCCGGGCACAGCCCCACCATTTTTCTGCAAGTTCTCGGCGATCTGCTCTGGGTTGAACGTAACGGCGGTATAGAAGTACGTGAACAGTACTACCAAGAGGAAGTACAGAAACGAAGCGAAGTGATTTGCTTCGCTCACATTAGTAAAGGTAATCATCGTGTGGATGGCGTTACGGACAGTGTCTTCGGCAAGTCCAATACGGGCGATGCCTTGCACTACATTATCGTTGAGCAAGAACCCCCCAATCTGCGCGGGGAACATAATCACCGCGATGGCAAAGATAATCGGCATTACGCCCGCCTGGTTGACCCGCAGCGGCAAGTAGCTGCTCTGGCCGCCGTAGACCCGCGTGCCCCGGACTCGCTTGGCATACTGTACTGGAATCTTGCGCTCAGCCTGCTGCACCTTGATGATGAAGTAGATCGTCCCCACAAAGATAATTACCAGAAACAGGACGTTGCTAACCCCGATCTGTCCGCCCATCATCATTTGCACTGTGTTTGCCAATTGCTCAGGCAGCGCTGTCATTATGCCCACGAAGATTATCAAAGACACGCCCTGACCGATGCCCTTCTCGGTGATCTGGTCACCAATGTACATCAAGAAGACCGTACCCGCGACCAGCATCGTAACATTGAACACAGCGATCAACGAACCGCCCGTCACACCTCCGACCGACCCAAAAAGACCGATCATACCAAAGCCCTGCAACACGCAAATGCCCACCGTGGTATACTTGGTCCACTCCCGGATCTTGCGCTGTCCCCATTCGCCTTCTTTTTGGAGTTGTTCCAGAGCTGGTACCGCCATCACCAGCAACTGGAAAATAATCGAAGCGGTAATGTAGGGCATAATCCCCAGAGCTAGGACCGAAAAGCGCTTCAGCGACCCGCCGGCGAATGCGTTGAGCAGGCCGCCGATGCCGCCTCCAAAGGCGCCGGAGAAGAGCTGCTCAATCGCCTCGCGATTGACCCCGGGCAGCGGTACATGCGCGCAGGCGACGTACACAGCGAACATATACATCACGAATAGCACGCGCTTGCGCACATCGGGAAGCTTCATTGCCTGCGCCAGGCTGCCCAACCGCTCCTTCATCAGTCAATGACCTCCACTGTTCCCCCGGCTTCCTCAATCTTGTCTCGGGCCGATTTGCTGAAAGCATGGGCCCTCACGGTGAGCCCACGCCTCAGCTCGCCCTCACCTAGGACCTTCAGCCCATCCCGCAGCTTAGCCACTAACCCGCTCTCCAGCAAGAGCTGCGGCGACACCTCGGCCCCCTCCGGGAATTGCGCCAGTTGCCCGACGTTGATTACGCTCCACTCCTTACGGAAGATGCCGATGTTCTGCGCCTTGTTAGTCTGACCGCGCAGCTTGGGAATCCGCCGGTACAGAGGCGTCTGGCCTCCTTCGAAGCCGCGCTTGATACTAAAGCGCTGCTTCTGGCCATTCTGCCCGCGCCCGCCGGTCTTGCCGGCACCGGCGGCAATTCCCCGGCCCCGGCGCTTGCGGGACTTCTGTCTGTCCCTATTGGGTTTAAGTTGGCCTAGGTCCATAACAGCTCTCTTTTCGTGATACATCGCCTACACTTGCTACTGCGGCACGCCTCTTGTGCCCTGATGGAGGGCGGGAGCCCTGTGTGATAGTAGAGAATCCTAGAATCTGAGCCCCGCCTCACGCGCTGCTTCAGCCAGCGCCGCTACCTTCCCGTGATACGGCCACCCCGCCCGGTCGAATACTACCCGGTCAACGCCTTGCTCAAGTGCCCGCTGGGCAATAGCTTTGCCTACCGCAGCCGCCGCCTCGGCGTTGGCGGTGCTCGACAGACTCTTGGCTATGTCTTGATCCCGAGTGCTAGCCGCCGTCAGGGTATGCCCCCGATAGTCATCAATTATCTGCGCGTAGATGTGCCTCAAGCTTTTGGTTACACACAGCCGGGGGCGCTGGGCAGTGCCCAGAACCTTAGCTCGCCCCCGCAATTGGCGACGCCGACGCCCTACTCTTCTATCTCGCTCTATGCTCACGGTTGATCTTTCCTACTGCGAACTGCCTGAGCCGCCCCAGCATCATTCCACGCCGATTTTCGCCTGCTTGCCGGCCTTCCGCCGGGGCTGCTCGTCAGCGTACTTGATTCCACGCCAGCGCGTGCCCTTGGCCCAGTACGGGCCAACTGGGCGCACGGCCCGAATGTTGGCCGCTACCTGCCCAACTCTCTGCTTGTCGGCGCCCTGGACGACAATCAGGTTGTTGCCCTCAGTTGAGATTTCCACACCTGCTACCGGCTCGACGGTCACATCATGCGAGAAACCCACATAGAGTCGCAGGTTGTTGCCCTCCATCGAAGCCCGATAGCCCACGCCCTGTACTTCCAGCCGCTTCTCGAAGCCGGTGGTGACCCCCTGGACCATATTAGCAACCAACGCGCGGCTAAGGCCGTGCAGGGAGCGGTGCTGCCTCTGGTTGGTGGGACGAGTCACCACGATCTGATCATCTGTGACCTCAGCGCTAATATCCCCCGGCAGCTGCTGGGACAACTCGCCCTTTGGTCCCTTGATCTTTATAGTACCCGCATCGAGTTTCACCTCGACTTGGTCCGGTATGTCAATTGGTGCCTGTCCTACCCGTGACATCCTATTTATTCGCCCCTTGAGTCGGCTGTGCTTCGCACTTGCACCTACCAAACGTGGCAGATAACCTCGCCACCAACGCCGCGCTGCCTAGCCTCCTCGTCGGTTATGATGCCCTGGCTGGTCGAGATAATGGCCAGCCCGATCCCGTCCAGCACCCGGCCCAACTCGTCTTTCCCGGCATATACCCGCCGACCTGGCTTGCTGATGCGCTTGACGCCGGACAGGACCGAGTGACGGTACTCATCGTATTTCAGACGAATACGCAGAGCACGGCCGCGATTCACGAGCTGAAAGCCGCGTACGTACCCCTCCCGGTGCAGAATCTTGGCAATGGCCATCTTCATCTGAGATAGCGGCACATCCACGCTGGTATGCTGCGCCGTACATGCATTCTTCACCTGGACCAGCATATTTGCGATTGGATCGGTTACAACACCCATCACTTACCTCCTCAGTAACTCCTACTATGCTCCTGCGGCCATGCCGACGCTCCACATACTCACGGGTGGGCATCTATCTACCAGCTCGATTTTGTTATCCCCGGAATATTCCCAGCCAAAGCGTTTTCGCGGAAGCAAACACGACATATGCCGAACTTGCGCAGATAACCACGTCGTCGTCCACACAGCGCACAGCGGTTGTACGCCCGCGTGCTGAATTTCGGCTCCCGCTTCTGTTTGGCAATCCACGATTTCTTTGCCACAAACTAGTGCCTCCTGATTCATTGCATCTTAATAGCGTTCCGCGGCTACTCCCCCGCCAGCGGTATCCCCAGTTCCTCCAACAAGGCTATGCCCTTGTCGTCGGCCTCCGCAGTGGTGACTATGGTAACGCTAAGGCCTCGGGTCTTTTCCACATCATCGTAGCCTAGTTCGGGGAATATCAAGTGATCGTTGATTCCCATAGTGTAGTTGCCTCGGCCATCAAAGCCGCTACGCGGCAGTCCCCGGAAGTCCCGAATGCGCGGCACCGCGATGTTGAAGAGTCGATCCAGAAACTCCCACATTCGGTCACCCCGCAGCGTAGCCCGGCAACCGATAGCCTGTCCCTGGCGCGTGCCAAAAGCTGCGATGGACTGCTTAGTTCGCGTAATACAGGGCCGCTGGCCAATTATCAATGCCAACTCATGAACGGCCTTCTCCAACGTCTCGAAATTTGTCGTAGCCTCGGACACACCCATGCTCACGCATACCTTCTGGAGTCTGGGCACCTCCCAGATATTCTGGTGCCCAAAACGCTCCATAAGATGTGGGCGGGCTCGCTCTTCGTATAGTTCTTTGAGTCTTGGTTTGACCGCCATCTCTGAGTGGCCTATGCTTTCACTTGCCGCGTGTCGAGTACGCTCCACCCAGCCGGGCACAGCGTCAGCGACGCGGCTCGATTCTTATTCGTCAATATCCGTGTGACACTTCCGGCAAACTCGGACCTTGCGACCGTCCTCCCGCCTGCGGTAACCCACCCGCGTCGGCTTATCACACGCCGGGCAGACTAACATCACGTTCGAGACATTGATCGGCCCAGGGCTTTCAATAATCCCGCCCTGGCGTACCTTCTGGGACTGGCGCACCGCTCGCTTCAGAACATTCACGCCGTCCACGATCACGCGCTTCTCCTTGGGGAGGACGCCGATGACTCGCCCCCGACGCGGACTGCCGCGGTACGACTTATCCTTGCCGGCAATCACGATAACCTGATCACCGCTTCGAATCTTTAAGCCATTAGTTGGCATCTACTATACTCCTTGCTGGCTCGACCTGCACGGGGCAGGATCTCCAGCGTGTGCCCGGCCCACCCGGTCTATGCCTATACCACCTCGGGCGCCAAGGATATGATCTTCATGAATCGCTTCTCACGGAGTTCCTCGGCAACCGGTCCGAATACCCGCGTGCACTGCGGATTGCCCACAGTGTCAATTATCACCGCAGCGTTGTCATCGAAGCGCACCTGCGTCCCATCTGGCCGCACCACGCTCTGACGGCAGCGCACCACCACTGCGCGGACGATGGTGCCCTTCCCAATCGGGCTCTGGGGTGTGACCTGCTTGGTCGAAGCTATGATCTCATCCCCCAGTGATGCATACTTCGCCGCACCGCGACCAGCTATGTTAATACAGCCAATCTCGCGAACGCCCGAGTTATCGGCTACCTTTAGTCTTGTCTCTTTCTGTATCATAAGGCCAAGTCTCTTTCGCTTTTCTGCACGTCAGGCTACCCCGACTCTTTGTCTTGAGCCGCTTCCGCAGCAATGATGCGTTCCTGCAGATGAGGCGGAACCGCTTGATAATGCGCCAACTCCATGGTGTAGCTGGCCCGTCCCTGCGACAAGGAACGCAGATCTGCCGCATAGGTGTTCATCTCGGCTATGGGCACCAGGGCCCGCACCCGCTGCATCCCCGCACCGATGGCATCCATCCCCTGAATCTGCCCGCGACGCCCGTTAAGATCACTTATTACGTCACCCATGATATCGTCGGGCGTGGTCACCTCCACTGCTACTACTGGCTCTAGCAGGCTCGGCGCCCCCTCGACCAAGGCATTGCGCATCGCAATCTGTCCGGCCATCCGGAAAGCCATATCTGAAGAGTCAACCGGATGCGAGCTGCCGTCGTCCAGGATGATGCGGACATCCGTCACCGGATAGCCCGCCAGTGTCCCAATGGCCATAGCGTCCTGCAGACCCTTCTCGACTGCGGGAATATAGTTAGTCGGAACAGATGCGCCTCTAATCTCGTTAACGAATTCAAAACCCTCGCTCCGCCCCAGTGGCTCTATACGAATCCAGACATCGCCAAACTGCCCCCGCCCGCCCGTCTGCTTCTTGTGCCGCCCTTGAACACGCACTTTGCGGGTTACCGTTTCCCGGTAAGCGATCTTGGGCGGCTTGAGTACCACGTCAACGGCAAATTCGCTCTTCAGGCGACTGGTCATCACCTCGACGTGCAGCGGGCCCATGCCGCGCACGATCAGCTCGCCGGTCTCCCCGTCGCGCTCGTAGCTCAGGCCCACATCTTCACTGGCGAGTTGCGCCAGCGCGCCGGAAAGTTTATCCTGATCCGCCTGGGAACTCGCCTCCAGGGCCGTCGCGTGCATACCAATCGGCAAGGGCGGGCAGTCAAAAACGATCCGCTCACGGGCGTCGCATAGCGTTGTCCCGCTTACGACATCGTCGAGCTTGGTCACACAGCCAATATCGCCTGGGGCTATTGTTCCCGCCGAGACCATCTCCCGCCCTTGGACGAAAGCCAGCCCAGTCAGCTTGGCAGTCGCGCCGCTCTGCGCATCCACTACTGACGCGTCGGCTTGGGCTATTCCCGAAATCGTCCGAATGACGTTCAGACGGCCCACATACGGATCGAGAATGGTCTTAAATACCACCGCAGCGAAGGGTTGGCTGGGATCGGGTTCACGGTTGACCTGCTCATCGCTGTCCGGCCCGTGTCCGCTCCAGGTGCCGCGCTCCAGTGGCGACGGCGCAATTTGCACCAGGAAATCAGCCAACGCTACCACGCCGACCGCCCCCCGGGCATTGGTCGCCAACACCGGCATAATCAGGCCCTGCGCGACGGCACTCTTCAAGCCTTCGGCCAGTTCCTCTGTGGTAAGCTCGCCCTCTTCCAGATACTTGATGGTCAGGTCGTCGTTGGTGGTTGCTACCGCGTCAATCAGCGCCTCGCGGGCGCTCTGCGCCGCAGCAGTCAGTTCGTCAGGTATGCTGCCGCGTTTGGCCTCCGAAGCATCACCGACAACTGCCTGCATCGCCAGCAAATCAATTACTCCCTCGAATCTATCCTCGGCGCCAATGGGAAGCTGTACCGGCACCACCTCGGGGCCGCTGAGATTGTCCCGCAGGCTGGCAACTGCACCATCAAAGTTCGCCCGTTCCTTGTCTATCTTATTGACGACCGCGATCAACGACTGGCTCCGCTGCCGCGCCGTCTCGAATACCTTGAAGGTATGGACCTCCACCCCGGCCACAGCATCTACCACCAGCAGACTACAATCGGCCACCCACAGCGACGGCACGACCTCCGCAAAGAACTCTGCATAGCCGGGGGTGTCTATCAGGTTTATCTTTGTCCCCCCATGGTCACAGTAGCAGGCCGCGGCGGCGATGGATATCTGCCGTTCCACCTCTTGTGCGCCGAAGTCACATGTGGTCCCGCCTTGTTCCACTTCACCCATGCGCGTCTTCATTCCGGTGCTGAACAGCAGGGCCTCGGCCAGACTCGTCTTGCCACATCCCCGATGGCCGGTAAGCGCTATATTTCGGATTTGATTGCTTTCATACTGCGGCACGTGCATTTCCTCCCGGACACATCGCCATCCCCAGGTTCGCAGGCCGTTGAGACCAGTTACTTGGCACGAGCGATAACCTCAGATACCCGCCACTGCTTGCTCTTGCTCAGCGGACGACATTCAGTGATTTCCACGCGGTCACCCGTACGACACTCGTTGGGCTCGTCGTGGGCCTTGAGCTTAGTGGTACGACGCAACACCTTCCCGTACAGCGGATGCCGGGTAAGACGGTGAATCTCTACCACGACCGTCTTGTCCATCTTGTCGCTGATCACTGTGCCTACGGCGGTGCGCTTGGTGCCGCTCTGGGTCGTTGGGCTCATTGATTAATTCCCAGCTCCCGCTCGCGCAGGATCGTCTCAATCCGCGCGATAGCCTTGCGATATTTCCGGACCCGCTTGGGATCGTCAATCTGGCCCGAGGCCATCCGGAAGCGCAGGTTGAACAGACTCTCAATAATATGTCGCTTGCGATCTCGTAGTTCCTCGTCACTGGCACTGCGCAACTGGTCAACAAACTCGCGGGTTGTATTAACGGTATCGGGCATCCTATTCATCTTCCTCCCGCGTGACGAACTTGGTCTTGATGGGTAGTTTGTGGGCTGCCAAGCGCATGGCCTCGCGAGCAACGTCGTCGGGCACCCCGCCCATCTCGAACATTATCCGCCCTGGTTTGACCACCGCCACGTAATACTCCACCGCTCCCTTGCCCTTGCCCATTCGCGTCTCCGCTGGCTTCTTGGTGACCGGCTTGTGCGGGAATATGCGAATCCAGACCTTCCCGCCACGCCGGGCATGCCGGGTCATTGCTACCCGAGCCGACTCAATCTGTCGAGAATCAATCCAGCCCGGCTCCAGCGCCTGCAGCCCATACTGGCCGAAGGCGATCGTGCTGCCGCGGTAGGCCATTCCTCTCATCCGCCCCCGATGCTCCTTGGGGTGCTTTAACCGCTTAGGCATCAACATTGCTATCGGCCTCCTCCCCCTCGTCTTCCCTATCCTCTTCCGTCGCCTCTCCTGCCATAGTATCTGGCGTAGTCTCAGCCTGCTCTTGTAGCTTTTCTATCTCTTCAGTGGGCACAGTCTCCACTGCAACTTGTAGCTCCGCCTCTGCTTCCCCTTCTTCCTCAGCTGCCGCCGCCTCGTCGCTCCCCGCACCAGCTTCCGGTTCCACCAGGGCTTCCGGTTCCACCACGGCTTCCGGCTCCACTGTGGCTTCCGGCTCCACTGTGGCTTCCGGCTCCACTGTGGCTTCCGGCTCCACTGTGGCTTCCGGTTCCACCACGGCTTCCGGCTCCACCACGGCTTCCGGTTCCACCACGGCTTCCGGTTCCACCACGGCTTCCGGTTCCACCACGGCTTCCGGTTCCACCACGGCTTCCGGTTCCACCGGGGCTTCCTCATCCACCGGGGCTTCCTCATCCACCGGGGCTTCCTCATCCACCGGGGCTTCCGCCTCCGGGCCTTCGGCTTCCACCGGAGCTTCCGGTTCCACCAGGGCTTCGGCTCCTACCGCATCGCGCTCGCTTTCCAGCTTGGCGGCTTCGGTTTCGAGCTCGGCCCAGACGTCCTCTTTCTCCCTCTTCTTAGGCGGCAGAATCTCGCCCCTATATACCCACACCTTCACCCCGATATTCCCATAGCCGGTCTTGGCTTCGGTAACACCATAGTCAACATCGGCTCGCAGCGTATGCAGCGGCACACGGCCCTCGGGCCCCATCGTCTCCCGACGAGCTATCTCCGCGCCCCCAATTCTACCCGCGATCTGGCAGCGTACTCCCTCCGCGCCTTGCTCCATAGTCCGCTCCATAGCCTGGCCCATTGCCCGGCGCGGCGAGGTGCGTCGCTCAATTTGCCAGGCGATGTTCTCCGCCACTAATTGGGCACACAGCTCCGGCCGGGGCGTCTCTTCCACATTGACTCGAATCCGCGAACCAATCTTCTTTTCCAGTCTCCGCCGCAATCGGTCCACATCCCGCCCCCCACGGCCGATCATGATCCCCGGCTTGGACGCTTCGATGGTTACCGTTATCGTATCCGCGGTCCGGTCTATCACGATGTTGGAAATCCCCGCGTTACGCTGTGTATCCTGAACGTACGCGCGAATTTGCAGATCCTCGATGAGCTGCTTGCGATATTGCTCACCTTCAGCGAACCATCGACTGCGCGGCTTACGGATACTGACCAGCCGGAAACCATATGGATGGACTTTTTGACCCATCTGCGTCACCCCTCATGCCTAGCCAACTACCTAGGCCGTATCCTGGCTCACGTCGCTAACAATAATGGTGATATGACAGGTAGCCCGTGTGTAAATGTCCGCCCGGCCCCGCGCCCGTGGCCGCATCCGGCGCATACGCGGTCCTTCGTCAACAGCTGCTCGCGCCACGAACATGTCATCGGAGTCCATACCGTGATTGTTCTCGCCATTGGCCACGGCAGAATTAAGACAACTCAGCACATTCCCAGCGGCGGCTGATGCCTGTACCTCCAGGATTGCCTGGGCCTGCGCTACGTTGCGGCCGCGGATCAAGTCCACATACCTACGCGCCTTGCGCGGCCCCCGGTGTATCCATTTTGCCACTGCATGTGCTTCCATTGGCGACATTCTCCTGCAGACTACACGGCGCCCAATAGTCTCTGCCTACTGCTTCGTCTTGCCTATTGCCTGGTTACTGTCACTATTCGCGGCGTTCGCGCTCGCCGCGCCCACCGCGCATCCCCCGGTAGGTTCGCGTCGGTGCGAACTCTCCAAGCTTGTGCCCAACCATATTCTCTGAGATGTATACCGGAATGTGCCGCCGCCCATCGTGCACTGCGAGCGTGTGCCCCACCATTTCCGGAAAGATCGTTGACCGACGCGACCACGTGCGGATGACTTCTCGGTCACTAGTCGCGTTCAGCTTCTCAATTTTGCGCATTAGCTTCTCGTCTACGTACGGCCCCTTCTTTGTTGATCGCGGCACAGCCACAACCTCCTGAGCAGATCCAGTTCCTCAGCGCTTCGCACGCCGGCGGCGCACGATGTACTTATCAGATTGTTTGTGCTTGGGACGAGTCTTTTTGCCCAGCGTTTTCTTGCCCCACGGACTCAAGGGACTAGGGTGACCAATTGGCGCCTTGCCCTCCCCGCCTCCGTGCGGGTGGTCCACCGGATTCATCGCTACCCCACGCACATGCGGCCGCTTGCCCTTCCAACGTGCCCGTCCCGCCTTCCCGTCCCTGATGTTGACACGGTCTACATTGCCGACGCGGCCGATTGTTCCGCGGCATTGCGTCGGGATTAGCCGGACCTCATTTGACGGCAGCCGCAGATGCACATACTTGCCTTCGCGCGCCATAATTTGTGCGCTGGTACCTGCGCCACGCACTAGTTGGCCGCCTCGGCCAGGCTGCAGCTCGACGTTGTGCACCACGGTGCCCAGGGGAATGGACCCTAGCGGCAGGCAACTGCCTGGCCGAATCGGTGCCCCTTCACCGGACATGACCGTATCACCTTTCCGCAGCCCATCAGGAGCCAGAATATAGCGCTTCTCGCCGTCTGCATAGTGCAACAGCGCCACAAAGGCCGAGCGCCCCGGATCGTATTCGATCGCTGCTACTCTTGCCTCGATATTGTCTTTGCTGCGCTTGAAATCCACCACTCGAACGCGCTGCTTGTGGCCACCGCCCCGATGCCGCGAGGTAATACGTCCGTCTGCGTTGCGCCCGGCCTTGCTCTTGCGGCGAACCGTCAACGCCTTCTCGGGCCGCTTCTTGTCCAACTCAGCGCGATCCAGCGAGACGTAGGTTCGCCTGCCCGGCGACGTCGGATTGTGATCCTTTACTGGCATCGTCTATTTCCCCATTGGCAGATGGCCTGCATAGCTGCGCCGCTTAGGCCACATCGACGAGATCAATATGCTCACCCGCAGCCAGTGTCACAATCGCCTTCTTCTGACGCGCTGTCTTACCGGTGCGGTGGCGATAGCTGCGCCGGCGGATCTTGCCTTTGATAGTCAGGGTGTTCACCTTAACGACCCGCACGTCAAAGAGCGCTTCGATCGCTTCTCGGATCTGCACCTTGTTGGCCTCGGGATGTACCTCGAAATGATATTTGTTCTCTTGCTCAGCCTGGCCCATGCTCTTCTCGCTGATGATAGGGGCCCGGATAATACCGCGATACTCGTTGAGTTGTTCAGGCGTCGGCATCTGCCCCACCCTCCCCTGCCATCTGGCCCAGCGCAAACCGAGTTATGATGATGTGATCCGCCCACAGGACATCTCGCACACTAAAGTGAGGCGCTTCGCGCAGGACTAAGTCTGGTATATTGCGGCTGCTCAGATAGATGTACTGGTCCAGGTACTCGTCTTCGCCGATCAGCACCATAACCTTGCCTCGGCAGCCCAACGCCGCCAGCATCTCCAGAATCGCCTTGGTGCGGATCTCGTCTACGTCCAGCTTGTCAAGAATTATCACTCGCCCCTCGCCCGCTCGTGCCGACAGTGCGCCGCACAGTGCTCTGCGTCGCATTTTCTTGGGCATCGTTACGCGCGCCGCGACTCCCTTGGGGCCATGCGCCTTACTGCCGCCGACAAATATCGGTGCCGCCCGGCTCCCGTGTCGGGCCCGACCCGTACCCTTCTGACGATACCACTTGCTCTTGGTCAGGCGAATTTCCGCACGGGTCTTGGTGCGGCCGGCATGGCGTTTCAGCCTGCGGTCCACCGTAACCAGCCCCTGGTGGATCAGATCGTCATGCACAGGAGCGGCAAGCCACTCATCACTCGCCTCGATCTCCCCAATCTTTTCCCCCGCCATATTGGTAACCGCCATCGTTGGCATAAGTAGGTCAGTCCTTCGTTGCTGTTTCCGCTAGGCGGACGATGACCAGACCACCTCTGGGACCCGGGATACCACCCTTGATGAGCAGCACATCCTGCTCCTTGTCCACTCCTACAACGGCAAGCCCCTTGACTGTGACGCGCTTGTTGCCCATCTGCCCGGGCATGCGCGTCCCCGGGAAGATTCGCTGAGCATCGGTCGCGCCCGCCGACTGCAAGCTCCGGTGCACCTTCGAGCCGTGGCTCGCTGGCCCGCCATGGAAACCGTAACGCTTCATTACGCCAGCGAATCCTCGCCCCTTGGATGTGCCCGTCACGTTTACATTGTCACCCTCGCTGAATATCTCGACCGTGATCTCTGCGCCCTCTTCGTACTCGTCCTCCGGCGCAATGCGGAACTCGGCCAAATGCCTCAGCGGAGTGAGCCCGCGACTCTCAAAATGACCGGCCATCGGGTTGTTAGTTCGCCGCCGACTACGCCGCTCAAAGCCCACCTGTACCGCGTCGTATCCGTCTCGCTCCACGGTCTTGCGCTGCACTATGGTGCAGGGGCCAGCCTGCACGACCGTCACCGGTACAGCACGACCGTCGTCGGCGAATACGCGCGTCATACCTATTTTCTTGCCCAACAATCCTACCGTCATGCCAGTCACCACTTCACTGAACGGTTCGCTTCCGCAGGCCAAATCAAGGTCACGACGTGCGAATGGCGATGTCCACCCCGCCGGGCAGATCTAGTTCCATCAGGGCGTCAACGGTCCGCGCCGTTGAATCCAAAATGTCAATCAAGCGTTTGTGAATCCGGATTTCGAAGTGTTCCATCGTCCGGGTACTCCGCCCCAGCGCCGTCGGCTTTACAATACAGTGCACGTGCTTCTCAGTCGGCAACGGCACGGGACCCGTCACTCGTGCCCCCGTGTGCTTGGCGGTCTCAACAATCTTCTCGCACGACTGGTCCAGCACTTCGTGATCAAAGGCCTTTAGCTTGATTCTTATTTGAGAACTGACATCCACAATAGTCTCTCCCTGCAAGCTCACAAATGATCACGGTAACCGCCAGCATCTAATGACGATGTCCGGTTGCTTCCCTACTCCAGAATCTCGGTAACGACGCCGGCGCCGACGGTGTGCCCGCCCTCGCGAATGGCAAAGCGCAAGCCCTCCGCCATCGCAATGGGCTGAATCAGTTCCACCGTGAACTGGGCGTTGTCCCCCGGCATCACCATCTCCGTGCCCTCGGCCAGCTCAATGTCG
>JAUVXR010000018.1 GCA_030603495.1 bacterium | reverse complement strand
TCCAGCGTGGCAGGTCGGTGTGGTGTTGAAGAATCGTGTTATTTCCTCGTTCATCATTCCTTCTGACCTTTCGCGTATTCTATGTTTGCATTTGGCCGGGCTGTTCTGGTACAACCCGGTTGCACTGCTTTTCCCAGTGGGGCTGGTCCTGCTGTATCGGATGAACCGGAAGGCAGCAGTGATATTTGCGCTGTTATTTGTTGCTCATCTCGCAGTGTATGCTTTAGTGGCCTTTCCCGAGGGTGCCCACAGTGTGGGGAACAGGTATGTATTGGTTTCGATGCCGTACATCATAGTCTTTGTCGGTGCAGTAATGCAGCAATACCGCACGCGTGGCTGGCGGCTGGCTATCAGTGCGCTCATAGTGGCGTCCGTAGTGGTGCAGCTCCCGCTCGTGTACGTGAACAGCTCGTACTACTTCGCTCGACGTATCGCCCGCCACCAGATCTGGCAGGAACGGGATCCCGCGCAGTTTGCGGTGGAAGTGGGCAGAATCAGCAATCGCTTCCGCGAGTCGCTGCTGGTCGAATCGTGGCAAATTGCAGCAGAGGTCACCTACAACGCTCTGCACCGGGGCGATTGGCTACGTTCGCTTGAGCCCAGGGCGGCTGTTGGCGCAGATGCCAGTGCCTTGGTCGCCCGAACGCGCTCGTTTCATCTACCCTTTTGCTGGTGGGCGCTGGCCTACTACTATGGAGCGCCGACAGGCATGATCGTAGCTAGCCTGGCGGTGCTCATCAGCTTGAATCTGCTGGCGATCACCAGCTTGGTCAAGGTTTGGCATAGAGGAATGGTGGCTGCCGGAGAAGAATACGGTTGATGCTGGCCGCACGCCCAGGATTTGACGTCCACACCCAATTGTCTTGTCCGTATCAAAGAACGCCGAAGCAGAGCATGAGATTATCAATCGTCATTCCGGCATACAATGAGGAAGAGGCAATAGCGCACATCGTTGAGCGTTGTCTGACCGCACGAGTTGCTATTATCGAGCAGACAGGCGTGTCGGCGGTTGAGGTTATTGTTGTTTCCGATGGCTCGTCTGATCGTACTGAGGAGATTGCGGGCGAATATGAACCGGAGATACAACTTATAGCCTACCCGAACAATCGCGGGTACGGGGCGGCGCTGAAGACTGGCTTTGCTGCTGCTTCGGGCGATCTGGTGAGCTTCTTGGATGCGGACGGCACTTGCGACCCGCTTTATTTTGTTCCGTTGGTCAACAAGCTAGTTGAGGAGGGTGCCGACATTAGCGTTGGCTCGCGCATGGGCCCGGACAGTGAGATGCCGTGGGTGCGCCGGGTGGGCAACCGCATTTTCCGAGGGATCATCAACTGGCTGGGACGGATGCGCATCACGGATGCGGCCAGCGGTATGCGGGTAATTCGTGCCGAGCGTCTGGCCGACATCTATCCGCTGCCGGATGGTCTACACTTTACTCCGGCGATGACCTGTCGAGCAGTGCTCGACTTGCACCTCAAGATCGTCGAGATCCCTATGACCTACCGAGAACGAGTGGGGCGCAGCAAGCTCAACGTTATCGCCGACGGCCTGCGCTTCGCCCGGGTGATTGCCTCAATCGCGCTGACCTATAAGCCGCTACGCTTCTTTGGGATCCCGGGACTCATCCTCACCCTCATTGCTATGTTCTATGGCGTGGGCGTCCTGCACTGGTATGTCCAGCACCGCGCGATCCCCGAATGGATGCTATATCGCATGGCTGCGATCATCGCCTTCGGCACCGCCGGAGTGAATCTGATTCTGCTGGGCCTGCTGACTGAACGAATGGTCGCTCTGCTCAACCGCCAGGAGCGCAACTACCGGGCCCGTTACCTGCTGGAGCGGGTAACCCGTGCCCCTGGGCTCGTGACGCTCGCGCTTGTTCTGTTGGTCGGTGGGCTGGTCGCCAACCGCCAGGGGATAGTCCAATACGTTACTATGGGCCATGTGGATGTTCACTGGAGCTTCGCGATGTTCGGCCTTTTTGCCGTCCTTCAGTCTATGCTGCTGGGCGGATTCGTGATCATGGACTATCTTCTGATGCTGTTTGCAGAGAAAGCTAGGTCGCTTGAAGCTGGCATTGCTCCGGATGAGCCGCTTGGCTAGATCGGCCCATGGTCGGCTGCCGGATATCACTGTGCCATCGCGTTAAACTCCGAACGGGAGATCCGTGGTTAGCAAGATGAAGCTCTCAGTGGTAATGCCCGTCTACAACGAAGAGGCCACGGTCGAAGAGATCGTCGGTCGGGTGCTGGCTGAGGAGCACGACAAGGAGTTGATCGTCGTTGACGACGGCTCTGGCGACGGGTCGCTCGCGATTCTGCGCCGCTTGGCGGCACAGCATCCCGAGACGATCAAACTCGTGATCCACGAGCAGAATCGGGGCAAGGGCGCGGCGGTGCGCAGTGGTCTGAAGCGGGTTAGCGGCGATGTGGTCATCATTCAGGACGCCGACCTAGAGTATGACCCGCGGGACTACGAGGTGCTGCTGGAGCCGCTCGAAGAGGGGATAGCCGACGCCGTTTATGGCTCACGTTTCCTGGGTGCGCACCGGGTGTTGCTGTTCTGGCACTACATGGGCAACCGCTTTCTGACCTTTCTGACTAATATCCTGTACAACGTCAACCTGACCGATATGGAGACCTGCTACAAGGCGATTCGCACCTCGTTTGTTGAAGACATGCCGCTGCGCAGCAACCGCTTCGACATCGAGCCGGAAATAACCGCTAAGCTGCTCAAGCGGGGGGCGCGGCTTTACGAGGTGCCCATAAAGTACGCTGGCCGCACCTACCAGGAGGGCAAGAAGATTGGCTGGCGCGACGGCTTGCAGGCTATCTGGACGCTCCTGAAGTACCGGTTCACGGATTGACCGATTCTCACGAAGGTTACGTCAATGAGCAGACGTGTGGGCGTATTAGCCTTGCAGGGTGATTTTGCCGAGCACATTCGAGCTTTTGCTGACCTGGACTGCGAGGCCGTGCCGGTCAAGAGGCCCGAGGAGGTGCTCAAATGCGATGCGTTGGTGATCCCCGGCGGCGAGAGCACGACCATCGGCAAGCTGTGTGAGCGCTTTCACCTGGGGGAGGCTATCACTGAGCTTCATCGGCGGGGCCAGCCAATTTGGGGAACGTGCGCGGGGATGATCCTGCTGGCAAAGGAGATCAATGGAAGCGATCAATGGCGGCTGGGACTGATGGACATAACCGTGCAGCGCAACGCCTTCGGCCGGCAGGTGGATAGCTTTGAGGCTGAGTTGTCGGTGGCGGGTCTTGCGGACGGGCCGGTGCGGGCGGTTTTCATCCGTGCCCCGTTCGTGACGCGCGTAGGCGAAGGCGTGGAGGTATTGGCTCGGTTCGAGGACAAGATAGTAATAGTGCGCCAGGGCAATCTGCTGGCCACGGCCTTTCATCCTGAGCTGACCAGTGATTCTCGTGTCCAGCAGTACTTCCTGGATATGATTGACCAGGCACTATAGTCGGCCAAGGGAGGGGCATAATGAAGGGCATCATCCTCGTAGGCGGCCTGGGGACCCGGCTGGACCCGATGACACGGGTCATCAACAAGCATCTGCTGCCGGTGGGCCGATTCCCGATGGTCTACTATCCCATCCACTCGCTGGTAGATGCTGGCATTCGCGACATTATGATCGTCACCGGCGGCAACAATCCCGGGGAGTTCCTGGAGTTGTTAAACGGCGGGAGCGAGTTTGGTCTGGACCACCTCTACTTCACCTACCAGCAGCAGCCCCAGGGGATTGCCGACGCCCTGCGCGTAACCGAGCATTTCGTGGATAATGACCGGTGCGTTGTCATCCTGGGCGACAACATCCTGGCCGGGAGTATCCGCCCGTATGTAGACCGCTACCGCGAGCAGCCGCAAGGCGCGCACATCCTGCTGGCCGAGGTGCCCGACCCGCAGCGGTTTGGCGTCCCCGAGTTCGACCAGCAGGGCACCATCGTGCGCATCATTGAAAAGCCTGCCCAGCCGCCGTCGGAATATGCTGCTATCGGCGTATATATGTACGATGAGTTGCTCTGGGAGATTCTGCCCGCACTGGAGCTCTCCGCCCGTGGCCAGTATGAGATCACCGACGTGCAGAATGCCTACCTGGCGCGCAGTGTGCTGGAGCACGACATTATAGACTATGGCTGGTCGGATGCCGGCACGCCCGAGAGCTTGTTTCGGGCTACAGCAATGATGCTTGAAAGTGAGTTTCTGCCTGAACTGAAGGCAAGGGACCAGAGCCGTTCTGCTCCGCTGGATTGAGCGTATCGTCGGTCTCGATGTCTATCATAAGAAGGAGCCTGGCCGAGCCGGTGCGGATTGAGGCTGACGAGCTTGGCTACTACGGGGAGGTAGACCAGTATGGATTCGGAGACAGCAGGACAGGCCACCGAAGTGGCGGACGAGGCGGCAGAACTAGCAGAGCACGTCTCGGCCAGTCCCTTTTTGCAGGCGCTGGTTGAGGAGATAGCCAAGCCCGAGACGCTGGCCGGGCGGGCGGCCAGCGTACTGGTGATCGTGCTCGTCTCTGTCGCAGCGTACTGGGTGGTTCTGCACCTTCTAGCCCGGGCTCGTCGCAGACTGCTGCAAACGGCAGACACGCTGGAGGGGCTGCAGCATGTGCGTATGCTACGTGCTGCGACCGTCCTGTCAGTTATCGGCAGCGGCGTCAAGTGGGTAATCGCGGTAGTGGCACTCATCTGGATTCTGGGTGCTCTCGACATTGATGTTATCCCTCTGCTCGCTGGCGTTGGCTTCCTCGGAGCAGCAATAGCTTTTGGTTCACAGACCCTGGTCAAGGACTTGGTGAGCGGCGTGTTTCTGCTTCTGGAAGGGCAGTATGTCGAGGGTGACTACGTTAGTCTGGGCGGAAAATTCGGGCGGGTGGAAGAGATCCGCTTCCGCACTACCGTGCTGCGCGACCTGGATAACCAGTTTCATCACATTCCCAATGGCTCGATCACAGCGGTGACGGTCTACGAGGAGCCCTATATCAACTATATTCTTGAGATCCCGCTGGCCGATGCTATGGAGGCAGAGAGAGTGCGGGCGGGGCTCGTGGACCTG
Source organism: bacterium (assembly GCA_030603495.1). Taxonomy (GTDB): domain Bacteria; phylum Armatimonadota; class Zipacnadia; order Zipacnadales; family Zipacnadaceae; genus JALGTD01. The sequence goes on along the minus strand of JAUVXR010000018.1, from coordinate 46,135 downwards.
AGCGCGGAGATGACGAAAAAGTATCCACTTCATGTAACCGAAATGGGCCCGGCGGTTGTGGACCAGTCGCAGGATTACCCCGACCTCGTACGCCTGCCGCTGGCGGTGTTTCCCACGCAGGACTGGATCGCCACGGAAGAGTTGGCTACCCGCGTGCAGATCATGCTGGATGAAATGGATATAGCAGTAGCGGAGAAGCTGAAAATGCGGGTCTACGCTGATATCAGTGAAATGAGCGTACATATTGAGGAGACTAAGGCGGCGGTGAGCGGAACGGAGGTCATCCCGAGACGTTGATGAATAGCACCGTCTACCTGCGGGTGAGCAGCAGGTAGACACCGATTGCACCGAAGATGATGTTCTGTGCCCAGGCGGCTATACCTGGCGGCACGCTGCCCGCCAGCCCCAGCGCCAGCCCCCACGAGCGCACCCCGTTGTACAGGAACACCAGCACAATCGCCAAGGTGATACCCGCGAAGCTGCCCATGTAGGCGTAGCGGTCGGCCAGTGGGGCGGCAATCAGCGCAAAGATCAAGCAGGCTACGGGGATGGCGTACTTGAAGTGCCAGTGGGTGCGCAGTTGGTGGGTGGGCTGTCCGGTTTGGGCCAAGGTCGCGGCCAGCTCGGATAGCTCCTGGGCGGTCATCTCGTACGGGGTGCGCTTCTCTGCGTAATATTGCTGGAGCGCCTGGCGCAGTTTGATGGGGCGGCGGTCAAACCACTCCTGTTCGCCTGCTTTGGGCTCCCCCTGCTCATCCAGGTAGACGGTCGTGCCCTCCTCCAGTGTCCAAACCCGTCCCCGAATGGTGGCCCGGCGTGCTGTGGTGATTGAGGTCAACCGGCCCCGCTCATCTTCCTGCCAGATAGCAATCTCCGAGAGCTGATTGGTGTCGGCGTTCATATGGCGTACGTAGAATATCCGGCCGGCCTCGTCGCGGAAGAACTGGTTGTACTCCTGGCGTACAATCGGCTGGCTACGGGTCATGGCTTCGAAAACCCGCAGGGACGCCCTGCTGCTGCGTGGCACCAGCCACTCGTTTATTCCGAACGCCAGGCCGGTACCGACGATCCCCACGACTATGAGCGCTGTGCATATCCGGGGAAAGGCAACGCCCGCGCTGCGCATGGCAATTGACTCGGAGTTGCGGCTCAGGCTGGTCATTGCCATCGCCACGCCGACCAGCGTGCCGACCGGTAGCGACCAGACCAATGCCTGGGGCATCCGGTAGAGCAGGTACGTCAGGATCAGTTGGGGCGACGCCCGTGTCCCCATGATCACCGCGCCGAGCTTGCGGGCCTCGTCGCCCAGCAGAATGATGACGAAGATGAGCACGCCGATGATGAAGGGCAGCACGAGCTGTCGCAGGATGTAACGGTCCAGGCGGTAGATCACAGTGGCTGGAGATCCCCTTGCTGGGATGAATGGTTGCTGCTGTCAGGCCCCTCGAGAATGACGAAGGCAACTGCGTACTTGTGGATGTGAGTGAGCGAAACGTGCCACCTGTTGCCACCGAGCTCCTGGGCGCGTTGGGCGGCCATGCCGCGCAGTTCGATCCGCGGCGGCTCCTTTTCACGGCTCGGTATCTCGATATCTCGGAAGCGCACGCCCTGGGCCCAGCCCGTACCCAGTGCTTTCATTACTGATTCTTTGGCGGCGAAGCGGGCCGCCAGGCGCTGTCCACAATTAGCCGCGGGCATGCAGATCTCCTGCTCGGTGGCTGTGAACACCTTGTCGAGGAAGCGCTGGCCGTACTTCTCGATAAGCGCGTTGATCCGGTCAGTTTCGATGATATCGGTGCCGATGGCAACGATCATTGCCTTGCTCGCTTTCGCAGGCGGAGCAAATCCTGTGATAGAGTAAGTATACACATAGCGGCGAACGGCATCAAGGGGTACTTGAGAGGACCGGCGCAGCGAGCGGCGCTGCTACTGCGGAGGCATAAAACTGGCTGCCCTTAGTGGACTCATTTCGAACCCAACTTGTTGCGTCCACGGGAGAAGCGAGGAAAACGTTAGCTGCGTGCTGCGAGCTCACTTTATAGGGCTGGTCGCCCCTTGCAAGGGACTGCCAGCACGTGTCCCAGCATTTCGGCGGTCGCGGTGCAATGCCTCCTGAGTCTTCTCCACACCACACCGGGCCATGGACCATACCAGCCGTCAAATGGTCAGAGAAAAAGCCCTCTGCCAGATAACAGAGGGCTCTTGGGTGCGAGCGTCAAACATCCTACTGCTGCTATAGGTGGCCAGCCGTCCGCGTCACGCGCTACTTTAATGGCCAGTAGACGGTAGCAGCGATTGCATCGTCCACGCCCGGGTAATTATACTCCTGCCAGGACAGGTCGGCTCGCCAGCTTCCCTCGTTGTAGCCAAACCCCGCTGTGAACATGTCGGTGTCATACCAGCCGGCCCGCCAGATCCAACTGCCGCTCGTGTCATACTCAAGACCGACATTCAGCATGCTTTCGTTCTTATCTGTCGCATCGAGATAGTCGGCGGCTAGCAGCAGCTTCCGGCCCGGCCCAACGTCCAGCGGACACGCAATGCCCACGTTGACGAACGGACCTATACCGTACTCGTCAGTCACGTCCTCCACAGTCAGGCCAATGCGCATGGGCGCACCCGGCCCCATGGGCAGGTTACCGAGCACCCCCACGGTGAAGATGGTCTCATTGAACAGCTCTGAGTCCATCACCGAAGCCCCCCACTGCCAGCCAGCGCTACCTAGAGGCGCACCAAAACCTGCCAGCCACCAGTCGGCATTCCCTTCCTCGGAGACGGAATGGTAGGAAACGCCTAGGCCCACGCGGCTGCCCGGGTTGCTCCCCGCCAGATGTACTGCCCAGTAGTCCAGTTCGCCCCCGAGCTCGTAGCTGCCTGCTGCTTGCCAGGGTAGCCCAGCCAGTGCTGCGGGATTGTACAGCAAGGCACCGGCATCGTCCGCCGCGGCTACTCCGACCGAACCCATGCCCATATAGCGGGCCAAGCTCAGTCCCGGCACCTCAACGTTCACAGTCGTCGTGTACTGTGCGAAGGCCGACGTCCCCACTGCCAATACCACCACAATCATTACTGCCGCTGTCGTCCACTTCATCATTACAGTACCCTCCTTTTGCCATACTTGGTGCGACCAAGCACATTATTGCACACACAGGGCGCTCGTGTCAAGCTCCTCATCGCCCAATTTGCCGTGGCTGCCGGGGGAGGATTCGAACCTCCGATAACTGATCCAGAGTCAGTCGTGATACCCCTTCACCACCCGGCAGCATACCTGTAGATTATCCCATGCCTACGGCCTGCTGTCAAGTAGGCGGTGCGATAGCTTAGTGCTGATTTGAGTTGATTCGGTCTTCTGGTGAAGAAGGTCTCGGTGCAGTAGTTGGCCAAGCTACCAGGTTGGCGTAGCAGCTCAATATACTCGTTGGCTGGAAAGAAGCAGTACCGTGATTCGTGTAGGCATAGTTAGTTTTGACACCTCTCATGTTGTGCAGTTCACGCGCCGGCTCAATCATGTAGGTATCGAGGAGGAGCAATGGGTGGACGGCGCACAGATTGTTGCCTTCATCGAGGCAGCAGCCAAATCCGCTCAATTCCAGGGTCGGCGAACACCGCTCTTCGAATAAGCGGAAGACCATTCTACGAACGGAAGAGATCACTATGACGCATCGTGAGCGGTTCCTAAAGACGTATCGCTTCGAAGAGGTAGACCATGTGCCGGATATGGAATTTGGCTACTGGGCTGAGACCCTGCCTAGGTGGCACAAGGAGGGCCTACCCGAGCAGGTCAATGATGATGCCGTCGCTGACCGGTACTTCGGTTTTGCTCCGTACGCCGGTGTGCCGGTCAATGTTGGCTTGTTGCCGGGCTTCGAGGAGCAAGTTATCGAGGAGACTGACCGGCACAAGATATACATTGACAGTGAAGGTGTCACATGTATGGTGATGACCGACGGCCGCTCCACGATACCTCGGTTCCTGGATTGGTCACTCAAGACGCCCGCCGACTGGGAAGTGTTTAAGGAACACCTCGATCCGGCAGATCCCGATCGCTATCCGGATAACTGGGACGAGGTAGCGAAGGGGCTGAACAATTCCTCTCTTCCGGTGCGAGTTGGCGCGGGCAGTCTATTCGGGCGGATTCGCGAGTGGATGGGCTTTGAGAACATTGCGATCGCCATCATGGAGCAGCCGGAGTGGGTCGAGCAGATGATGGAGGACGTCACCCAGTTGTGCTGTAGCGTACTTGAGGAGGCAGTTAAGCACGTGCGCATTGACTGCGCGATGTTCTGGGAGGATATGGCCTTCAGGCAGGGCCCGATGATCTCGCCGAAGCTATTCCGCGAGCTGATGACGCCGCGCTACAAGCGCATCACCGACGTATTGAAGAAGGGGGGATGTGATATCAATATCGTGGACTGCGACGGCGATATCACGCTGCTGGTAGAGCACTGGCTCGCCGCGGGCGTGAACTGCATGTTCCCGCTAGAGATCGCCGCTGGTACAGACCCTTTCCAGATGCGCGAGCAATTCGGCCGCGAAGTGCTACTGCTGGGCGGAGTCAACAAGCGGGAACTAGCCAAGGATAAGGCGGCGATTCGCGCGGAAGTTGACCGGGTGGCGAGGCTGGTAGAGCAGGGTGGCTACATCCCCCACGTTGACCACCGCTGCCCACCTGACGTTAGCTACGAAAACTACCTCTATTACCTGAGTTATAAACGCGAGGTGCTGGGTATTCCCGACCCCTGGGCGGACGGCCCGCCGGATCCGGAATCACTCTAGCGTACAGGAGGAGTTGTCATGCCCATCCATCGCTTCAGTTGTGGCTTGGGCAACCTGCCAGTTCTGGCTGACGCCAGAACCCGCTCAATATCCGCAGAAAACCCGAATGGGCGAAAGGCCGGCGGCGCTAAGGCCGACCCTGAGGGGCAGGGCGCCGCGCGGGAACTCGGCGTAGGCTGGAAGGTCCGGCCGTGTATCACGCTGCCGCCGAACTCGACGACGACGCTCGCTGAGATTGACGGCCCGGGAACAATCCAGCACATCTGGATCACCACGTGTCAGCAGGCCTACCGCGACTGCGTCCTGCGGATGTTCTGGGACGGTGAGGAGAGCGCCTCAGTAGAAGTGCCTCTGGGCGACTTCTTCTGCAACGGGCACGGGGTCCGCTGCGATATCAACTCGCTGCCGGTGGCTGTCAATCCCAGCGGTGGCTTCAACTGCTACTGGCCGATGCCCTTTAACGAATGTGCCCGGATTACCATCGAGAGCCAGCACCCCGAGGAAACTCCGGGGTTCTTCTATCAAATCACCTACGCACTGGGCGATATCCCGGACGATGCGACCCGCTTCCACGCCCAGTGGCGTCGTGCGGTGACCACCCGCGAGTTGCCTGAGCATACGATCCTGGACGGCGTGGTGGGCAGCGGCCAGTATGTGGGCACTTACCTGGCGTGGACGCAGTTCTCCGACGGCTGGTGGGGCGAGGGCGAGATCAAGTTCTACATTGACGGCGACAAAGACTACCCGACCATCTGTGGCACCGGCACCGAGGATTACTTTGGGGGAGCCTGGGGTTTCGGCGGCCAGACGTACTCAACGGCCTTCCTGGGGTATCCGCTCTATCAGAAAGAGGAAGGCAAGGTGCCCAAGCACGGGCTCTACCGCTGGCACATCATGGACCCGATCCGCTTCGATGAGGACCTGCGGGTGACGATCCAAGCATTGGGCTGGTGGCCGGATGGCGTCTACGAGCCACTCACCGATGACATCTGCTCGGTGGGCTACTGGTACCAACACGAACCCCACGCGGCCTTCCCCGAGCTACCCGACCGGCGCGGCCGTCACGCGCGGGGTAGTGAATAGGCTCATTCTTTCCCTCGGGAGCGGTTGACCACTGCGCCGACCTTACGGTTGGGGATAGTGATCAGCTCACCGTCGGCGGCACGTAGGCGCGTGCAGCGCAGGCTTATCTGGTCAACGATTCCCTCGATGTCGCCGATGACTATTTCGTCGCCCTCGGCATAAATGTGGTCGTAGAGGATGAGATAGCCACTGAGCGCGTCGCGCAGGGCGGCGTTAGCCGCGACCAGGCCGAGCGCGACCAGCGCCAGTCCTACCGGCAGGAGTTCGGCGTCAGTTCTCAGGCCGAAGACGCGAAGAATCATCAGTAGCGCGATCAGGTACAGAACAGCACGGACCAGCAGTGTCGGAACCCCGAGCAGTAGGCGGCGCCGCCGCACGCGCGCGGACGGGTCGGCGCCGACATCGCGAACCAGTACCGGACCCAGTTTGCGTTGGATCCAGCGATGGGTAAGCCACACCAGCAGTTCGAAAACCGCCGCGATGAGTATGGCGCGGACGAGCTGATTCGTTAGCCCGGACATCCAGATACGGCGGAAGAAGGCAAAGAATGATTCCATCAGTGGGCCTCCTCAAGAACGGTTCAGTCGGCGGCGTCAGCTCTTGGTGGCCGAAGCAGCCGCTCCTCTTCCTGCAGGCGCCGGCGGATAGCTCGTGAGCGACGTAACTGGACCACCAGCGCCACTATAAAAAGCCCGGCAATCCCGCCCCAAAGCCAGTCTCCCCACACGTCCGGCCTGCGCACAGCTATGTAGATGTGGCGAATCTGGGCGAGCCACTCCTCTTCCAGTTGACTGACCGGCATCTGATAAGCACGGACCAGCGCCCGGTCTACGTCCTTGACCAACCCAAGTTCCTCAAGGAACTCGCTCAGACCTGCTTCACCCGCCAGCGTACTTAGATACTCCACCAGCGTATAGCTCTGCGTATAGGCTAGTGAAACCTGCGCCGGCGGACCGTCGAAAGCCGCTGCCAGTTCATTGATACCTAGCAACTGATCCCGTCTCGCTGCCTGGGCGAGGAGTTGGCGGTCTGCCATCGGTAGGGCCCCGGTCACGTACTTAGCCAGGCCCTCGTGTAGCCAGCGCGGCGCGGGTGCGCCGGTTTCATCAAGTTTGCGCTGGAGCAGTACGTGCACTAATTCATGCGCGACCAGCTTCCCGATACGCCGCGGCCCCAGCGCCTTCACGACCACCCGGTACTCCCAAGGAAAGGCCCGGCCTTGGATCCACAAGGCGTTTTTCTCACCGGTGCGCTCGTCGAACTCCCTGTGCGTGTGGCATAGGTCTATCTCAATGCGCTGCGCTAGTTCGACTCCCAGGACATACTCCAGGCGCTCAATCGCCACGCCCGCCGCTTCTGCTGCGACTTCAGCCTGGTCCGCATCCACTGGCCAGTAGGCGATGCGAAATTCGTCGCTGCCTCTAGCCCGACGGGCTGGCTCCTGAGCGCAAGGAGCACCAGCCACGGCGGCGAGCAGGAGTAGGCCGATAGCGGCAGTAAGCAAGCCGACCAGCCACTTCACCGGTTGCCTCCCCGCTGGTAGTGGGCCGATGCCCACGCCGGACACTGAGCCCGCGATCGGCACCATCGGCAGTGCTGGCCTTTGCGCACGGGAAACTCCTCGGCCGAACGCAGCTCGCTGGCGAGCGTCACAATCTGCTGGCGAAGCCGCTCGAGTTGGGCTTCGTCAATATCTGCTGTGGTCAGCCGGCTGCGCCGCAGGGCATAGATGGCCGTCTGGCACGGCTGCGGTGCGTAATGCCTAGTGCCCAGCAGCAGCAGCAATCCGGCGGAGACGTCCTTGCCCAATGCTCCGGGGCCTGGCAGACTACTGCCGGACTTGTAGCGCAGTAGGGTAATCAGGCCGGACTCATCCCGATCCACGCGGTCGGCTACGGCCACGAATTCGTGCCCCTCGATCGTATCGTTCAGGGGTAGGTCCACGGCGATTGTCTGGTTGGCTTGGTCGTGATGCGCCTGATAGTAGGCGGTAAGCGTCTCAATGCCCCGGGCGTGAAGCAGCGTCTCTTCCAGGCTATCGGCACACAGGTTGCCCTCCCAGTTCTGCTCGAACAACTCCAGCAGCGTCTCGACGGGTACTTCCTGGGGACCGCCACGCTGGTAGCAATTGACCAGCGCCTGGCGCATCGCCCTGTGCAGAACTGCCGGCCCGCCGATGAACTTGCGTGTATCGGTTGGAGTCACAAGGACGGAGAGTAGGTACTTCTGCGGGCAGAGCCGGAAGTCGGCCAGATTCCGCGCAGTCAGCCGCCGCTGCAGCTTGTCAGGAGTTTCACCGGCTTTCGGATTCATTGGTTAGTCTATTTCTCCGCGTCTGGGATGGAATACGGTCGGTTCGATGACATGAGTCCGCTTTACTGTACTACGGGTTCGCTAATTTTGCAGGTTTCCCTTCCGCACAGGGAGGAGATTGGCGATGAGTGGCTAATTATCTATCTCGGCGTGCAGACATGGGCTGCGTTTGTGCCCGGAGCCGTCCTTTCCAGGAGGTAGTTTTGATGGCTGATTCAGTGATTGGTGTGCAGATGTATACGGTTCGCGACTTCATGCAGACGCCGGAGGATACTGCTGAGACGTATCGCAAGGTGGCGGACATCGGTTACCGGGTGGTGGAACCTGCGGGCTACGGGGGGATGGAGGTGCCGGAGCTGGCCGACCTACTCAGCGACTTGGGGCTTGAGGTCTGCTCGAGCCATGTCGGATTTGCTGCGTTGCAGGATACTCCCGAGGTAGTGGCTGAGGAGCTGGACATTCTGGGCTGTGAGTGGGCAGTGAGCGGCCCGTCGGGGGAGCTTGCCACGGAGGAAGACTGGATCGGGTTCGCGCAGGAGGCCAGCGAAGTAGCCGGGAGGCTGGGCGAGCTGGGCCTCAACTACGCCTACCACAACCATAGCTTCGAATTAGAGAAGTTCGGCGACCGCACCGCTCTGGCTATCCTCTACGAGGAAAGTGATCCCGACCTGGTCAATGCCCAAATTGACACATACTGGGTCCAGCACGGTGGGGGTAGTCCGGTCGCGTGGATTGACTGGCTGGCGGGCCGTGTGCCGATGCTCCATATGAAGGATATGACGATGCACGGCCACGAGCAATTTATGGCCGATGTGGGTGAGGGCAATATGAATTGGCCGGCGATCGTGGCTGCCGGTCGGCAGGCCGGAGTTGAGTGGTACATTGTCGAGCAGGATTTCTGCGAGCGCGATCCGTTCGAGAGCCTGGCCATCAGCTTCAATAACCTGAAGAAGATGGGCCTGGACTAAACAGTTCGTATGTAGGGGAGGATGTTCGTGCTGCGGCACGAATCCTCCGCCCGCTGTCTGTTTCTACAATAGTTCAATTAGCGATCAGGAGGCAAGACAAATGGCTGGCTCTGTTATTGCCGCACAGATGTACACCCTGCGCGACTTTACGAAAACTCGCGAGGATCTCGCCGAGACCTTCCGCAAGGTTGCGGACATCGGTTACCAAGCCGTGCAGCTTTCGGCGATAGGGGCGGAGCTATCTGCGGAGGAAATGAAGGCCATGCTCGGCGAGAATGGCCTCACCTGCTGTGTGACACATCACGTGGGATTCGACGGGCTGCGTGACAATCCCGAAAGGGAGGCAGAGTACCATCGTATTATTGGATGTGAGTGGATAGCGACCGGGGGCTGGAGCAAAGACCTTCGCACCGAACAGGACTGGGTGGGCTTTGCCAAAGAAGCCAGTGAAGTGGCGCGCACACTGGCCTCGATGGGCCTCAACTACGCCTACCACAATCACAGCCACGAATTCGAGAAGTTCGGCGAGCGCACCGCGTTTGAGATTCTCTACGAAGAAAGCGATCCTGACTTCGTCTTCGCTGAGCTGGACACCTACTGGGTCGCGCACGGTGGGGCTAGTCCGGTAGCGTGGATCAACAAGCTCAGCGGGCGGCTGCCACTGCTGCATGTGAAGGATATGACTATGCACGGTCGCGAGCAGTTCATGGCCGAGGTGGGGGAGGGCAACCTCGATTGGGAAGGCATTCTGGAAGCGGCGCACGAGGCCGGCGTCGAGTGGTACATCGTCGAGCAGGATACCTGCGAGCGAGATCCGTTCGAGAGCCTAGCCATCAGCTTCAACAATCTGAAGAAGATGGGGATAGAGTAGACAGCCAGGGCTGCTGGCGGATAAGTTGGCATCAGATAAGCCCGGTTAGCCTCTGCGACAAGAGGCTGCCGGGCCTTTCCTTATACGTCCGGTTTACTGACTTGTGCTCATCAGGTTGCCAGTCCGACGAGCCGGCGCAGCCAGTTCGCAGCCTGCTCGTTGAGGCTGTAGGCGACGGGGACCACAAAGAGAGTCAGGAATGTGGAGGTGAACAGGCCACCGATTACGGCGATTGCTAGCGGCTGCCATAGTTCAGAACCCTCGCGCAGCCCGAGGGATACGGGCACCAGTGCGAGCAGTGTGGACAGCGCTGTCATCAGAATGGGCCGCAGCCGCAGCGCACCGCCTTCGATTATCGCTTCCCGCAGCTCGTGACCCCGTTCGCGCAGCAGGTTGATCATCTGAACGAGGAGGATCGAGTTGCTCACCACGATGCCGGTCAGCAGCAGAATACCCAGCATAACGAACAGGCTGATGGGTACGCCCGTAATGAGCAGGGCCCCGAGTACGCCGATCACCTCCAGGGGAATCGCCAGCATGATGGTGAATGGATGGAAGAACGATTCAAACTGGGCCGCCAGGATCATGTATATGAGGATGATGCCGAGGCCCAGTGCGATGAAGATGCCCCCAAACGATTCCCGTCGCTCCTCTTCACCGCCACCGAACTCGTATTCGTAGCCAGCCGGCCAACCATAATTGTCCAGCCTGTCCTTGGCATCCCTTACTATCTCACTGAGCGGCCGTCCGGCAGCGGCACCAGCCAGGGTTACTGTTCGCTGCCGGTCGTCGCGGTTTATTTGGCTGGGGGCAACGGTGCTGACGATCTCGGCCACCTCTGCCAGCGGCACCGTAGTCCCGTCGTGAGTAATGAGTTCAATCTGCCTGATAGTGTCAATCCAGTTGCGGTCTGCCACGCGCGCGCGCACGGTAATATCGTACTCCTGGTCGGCTTCCCGGAACTTAGTCAGTTCCTGGGTGCCCCGGACCATGGTTCGGAGGACGTCGCCGATGTCGCGGGCGGACAGGCCCAGCCGGCCGGCCTTGTCCCGGTCAATCTTAATCTGGTATTCGGGAGCCCCCGGCTCCCAGTCCACGTCTAGATCGACCAGGCCAGGGATGTCTTCGATCAAGGCCATGATCTCGGTGCCCAGGTGGCTGAGGGTATCCAGTTCGTCGCCAGTGATCTTGATCTCGAGGTCCGCACCCGGTGGCCCCATCCCAGCCATGAATCGAATCTCTACCCCCGGGACGGTGGCAAACTGTTCGCGTAGCCACTGGGTTATCTCATGGCTGCTGCGCTGGCGTTCGGTGCGGTTAACCAAGTCCATGTAGAAACTGGCCTGGCGGATACCGCCACCACCGGCAAACATGCCGTGGCCTCCGCCCGCTTGGCCAACTGTGACCAGTATTGCCTCGGCTTCTTCCACCTGGGTGACGATGCCTTCGAGCCGTTGAGCAACCTGGTTAGTGTGCTCGATGGATGAGCCAACCGGCACCTCGGCCATAAACTGGACCACGCCCATGTCAGTATCGGGAAAGAATGCCAGGCCAATCAGCTTCATACCAACGAGCATTATGCTGATGGCGAAGGTGCTCACGGCCACCGCCACCACGATCGAGCGATGATGCAAACACCAGTCTATAGCGGCGCGGTAGCGGTCGGTAAGGCGGGCGATGCCGCGGCGCCACCACGACAGGATGATGAAAAACGGTCCGGGGGGCCGCTCGACCGGCGAGGATTCTCGCTGGGCCATCACGGCGCGCAGGAACGTTGCCGAAAGCGAGGGCGTTACTGTGAAGGCGATAAGCAAAGAGGCGAGCAGACCGAAGGTTACCACCAGCGCCATGGGCGTGAAAAACGTTGACACCAGCCCCCCCACCAGCGCCAGCGGTATGAAGACACAGAGCGTGGTCAAGGTGGTGGCGGTGATGGCCATGGCTAGTTCGCCAACGGCATTTACGGCCGCATCGTCGGGCTCCTCGCCTAGCTCCATGTGGCGGTAGATATTCTCCAGAACCACCACAGAGTCATCAATCATCCGTCCGATCGCCAGGACCAATCCGCCCATGGTGATCATGTTGAGCGTCATATTGTTGAGGTACATTAGGGCGAACGTAGCGAGGATAGATAAGGGGATCGAGATACCGGCGATAAGAGTACCCCGCAGAGTCGCCAGGAACACGAAGATAATTATCATCGCCAGCAGAGCGCCCTCGACGGCCACGCCCTTCAGATTAGCGATCGCTTTCTTGATGAATTCGGCGTTGTCGTTGACGACGACCAGTTCGATGTCCTCGGGTAGCTTGTCTTTCAATTTAGCTACGGCCTGGCGCACCGCGTGTGAGACCCGCACGGTGTTGGCCCCAGATTCCTTTTGCACGGCCAGAGTTACGGCGGGCTGACCGTTGATGCGCGCGTAGCTGCGGACATCCTTGTGCGTATCCTCGATTGCGGCGACGTCCTTCAGGTAGATCGGCGTGCCGTTCCGAATTGCCACAACGATGTTGCCGATCGCTTCCAATAGATCCAATTGGCCCACCACGCGAACGGCAAACTCGCGGGGTCCTTCGGTCAGGAAGCCGCTGGCTATATTGAGATTCTCGTTGCGCAGGGCATCCTCGATCTGGCCAACACCCAGACCGTAGGCTTTCAGCCGCTGCCAGTTGATGGCGACGCGGATCTCCCGCTCCAGGCCACCGAATATGCTGGCCGCAGCCACTCCGGGGATCTTCTCCAGCTCGGGCTTGGTGATATCGCGGGCCAGATCGTAGAGACTGCGTAGGTCGCGGGAGCCGCTCATACCTATGGACACCACTGGCTCGAAGGTTTGGGCGTCGAACTTGAGGACGGTGGGACGGCTAGCGTCCTTAGGGAGGCGGCCAATGATCGGGTCAATTCTCTCCCGGGCATCGAAGGCCGCCCGGTCCATGTCCGTGCCCCAGTCGAACTCGATCATAACGGCGGAGAGACTCTCGCTGGATACCGAACTGACATTTTCTAGATTGGAGACGATCGCCGCGGCCTCTTCAATGGGCTTGGTGACGAATTCTTCGACCTCCTCCGGCGAGGCCCCCGGGTAGGCGGTGATAACGGCGATTACGGGGAAGTCAATATCGGGGAAGAGGTCTATATTCAACAGGGATAGGCCTAACGTACCCATCACCAATATGGCTAGAATCCCCATCCAGATTGTAACGCGACGCGTAACAGAGAACCTTGCTATGTTCATCGGGAGATATTAGTCCGCTACTTTCACGTTTACGCGGTCGCCGGGCCTGACTATGCTCTGGCCGCGCGTGATGACATTAATGCCTTCAGTGAGTCCTTGGGTAATTGCCACATCAGTTTCGTTATTGAGGCCCTGGGTAACTTGACGGCGCTGTACCACGCCGCCATCCACCAGCAATACATAGGGGCCTTCCTGGTCTTCCAGCACCGTGTGGCGAGGAACAATAATTACTCCGGCCTGGCGCTCAACGGCAGCGCTGGCTCGGGCAAACATTCCTGCCGTGAGCAGGCCTCGGGGATTAGAGACCTCGATCTTCGCGTCAAAAGTGCGTGACTTGGGGTTGGCGGCCGGTACAATGTCCCGGATGTGGCCGGCGAATTCCGCCTCAGGCAGCGCGTCCACCGTCAGCGCAACTGGTTGCCCTACGCTGATCTTATTGATGCGGTTCTCGGCAATGCTGCTACGCAGGTACAACTTGCGGTTGTCAACTATGTTGATGAGCGGCATTCCCGGGACAGCCGCCTCGCCCGGCTCGGCCATGCGAGCTACTACGAAGCCGGAGATGGGCGCGCGTATCGAAGTGTAGCTAATTTGTGCGTTAAGATATTGAAGATTGGCTTGCATCTGGCTGAGCGCGGAGCGAGCCGCCTCCGTCTCCTGTTCGCTGACGACGTTGCGGGCGGTGCTAGCCCGGGCTAGCCGCAGGTTGGCTTCGGCCTGGTGAACCCCTTCCTGGGCGGCCCGCAACTGCTGTTCCAGGATCCGCACCTGGTTGCGGTTGGCCTGCGTCAGGGCCACCGCCGATTGAGCCTGGTTCACCTGGGCCTGAGCGATTTGAATCTCCTCACTGCGGGCGCCCTCTTTGACCAGATCGAGCCGCTGCAGAGCGCTCTGGTACTGCGCCTGAGCGGTATCGAATTGCAACTGTACGCCGTCAAACTGTTGCTGGGCTATGGCGCCTTCGCCCAGCAAACCACGGGCCCGCTCCAGGTTGGTCTGGGCGGTATCGCGGTTGGCCTGGGCCTGCGTCACCGCCTCCTCAGCTATCGCTAGCTCCTGCCCGCGGGCGCCGGTCTCCAGGATTTGAAGGCGAGACTGTGCTTGGCTGAGCTGCTGCTGAGCCTGGTCCACGCTTATGTCGGCCTGGCTCTTGGCCAGCTCCAGGCTGATGCGGGCCTGTTCGCGCTGAGCCTGAGCCGCGGCTAGGGCTGCCTCCGCAGTTGCTATGCTGGTATCGGTCTGGGCGTCTTGGAGGATCTCCCCGGTCTGGGCTTGCTTGTGGCGGGCCTCGGCCGCCTGCACGGCCGCGCGCGCCTGGTCGCGCTGAGCTAGCAGATCAGCCCGCTCGAGCTCCACCAATACCTGCCCCCGCCGCACGAAATCGCCCTCGTCTACGGGGACTTTGCTTATCTTACCAGGGAGCTTCGAGACTACTCCGGCCTTGTGCTCCGCTTCCAGGCTGCCCGTGAATAGGAAGCTCCGCCCGATGTCTCCTCGGCGGGCCTCGGTCACCTCGACCGTAGCTATCTGCTCCTGGCTTAGCTCCACTTCTTGTCGGGCTTTCTTCTTGGCCGCCAGCATACGTACTGCCATTACCCCCCCCACCACCAGGATAATCCCGATTATCACAGCAACAAGCTTGTTACGAGATAACGCGCTCATCAATTTCATCTCCGGATTGATTGTTTGCTAAGGCAGCTCGGCAGTCGGCACACCCACGGCCCGAGCCAATCGGGCCTCGGCAATTTGGTAGGAATAGATGGCATTCACGTGATTGGTCTCGGCGACGGTAAGTGCGGTGCGGGCATCGGTGATCTCCAGCGTCGTCCCCACACCCGCCTTGTAGCGAAGCTGCGCCAGGCGTAGTCCCTCTTCGGCCTGTTCAATCGTCTTGTCCGTGGAAGCCAGCTTCGCTTGGGCCTCCTCGAGCGCTAGCACCGCCTGCCAGACGTCGAGTGCGACCAGTTCCGTGATCTGCTGGGCGAACAGCCGGACCTGCTTGAGCTGCTCCTCCGCCTGCCGTTGCTGCGAACGCGAGCTACCCCCGTCAAGGATTGGTTTACTAGCCTGGACGCCGAGAGACCACGAGTAGTCATCGGCAAATCCCGAGGCCTTCTGACGCGTGTAAGAGCCGACGGCTCCCAGATTGAGCCCCCGCGTGGCTCGTGCCAGCCGTACGCTCTGCTCCGCCATTGCCACCTGCTGCCGGGCAATCTTGATCTCTTCACGCTGTTGTAGAGCCAGTTGGCGGCAGGCATACGGATCCGGGCTTATCCGCGCGACCTCCTCGTGCGGCTGAATCTCAATTGGCTGGGCCACGTCGAGCGCGAGCAGATTCTTCAATCGGTTATTGACGGTTTCCACTGCGGTCTGTGCCGAGATAACCGATTGGTGAACGTTGGCCGCCGCTACCTCGGCGCGCAGTAAGTCGAACTGCGGCGCGGCTCCAGCCTTGACGCGTGCTGTAGCCACTCGCAGTTGTTCCTGCGCGCGCTCCTCGTCCTGCTGGGCCACTGCCAGTAGGCCCTCGGTCTGGCTTACTGCGTAGAATAGCTCGGTAGCTGCCAGAGCTATCTGGTGCCG
Source organism: bacterium (assembly GCA_030603495.1). Classification (GTDB taxonomy): domain Bacteria; phylum Armatimonadota; class Zipacnadia; order Zipacnadales; family Zipacnadaceae; genus JALGTD01. The sequence continues at coordinate 30,308 of JAUVXR010000018.1, read as the reverse complement.
CTGGGAGGCCACGTTCAGCTCGGCCGTGGAAAGGCCCAGCCTCGCCAGTGCGCGCAGTGACTGATTTCGCCCCGCACTGTACAGAGATTTGTACGCCGAAGCGCCGTAGTTCCAGGTCTGGTCGGTACCAAGCTCCATAGTTTCCGGGCCCGTGGGAGTTGGCACCTCCAACGAAGTGACTGGGCCCAGGCGCAGGTAAGCGCCCTCGAAGTTCATCTGGAAGCGGTTGGGTGCCGCGGCTTGGCCGTAGGCTGCCTCGGCCTCCCGGACTTGTGCCTCGGCGACCTGCACGGCGTAATTGCGTTCCAGCGCCATCTGTATGGCATCATCCAGCGTCAGTATCAGGAGCTGTTGTTGCTCCTTGGCCGGTTCATTAGCTGCTGCTCCAGCACAGCCGACTAGAGTAATCAGCACTGTGAGGCAGCTTACCTGGATGCCTAGCTTGTTGCCCATTTGTTATTCTCCCGTTTGCTGCCACCCAACTACTGTCTGCCCGGCGCAGTCCTCACCCGACGTGCCCCGCACACTAGTTGCCTTCGTCTTCTTCACCGAGTCCCCTGCGCATGGCTACCAGTGTTTGTTCCATAAGAGCCATAATGGGGCCCACATTGCTGACATTCACAATGATCAGGCCAACGCGATGGGGATGACCGAATACCAGTAGCTTATCGCCGGCGTTGACGTCGAAATCCTCCCGCGCTTGGACCGGTATCACGACCTGCCCGCGCTCCCCTACCGTGACAGTGCCGTAGAACAGCTCATCAATATCCGTGTGGTCTGCCATTCTTGTCGCCATCTTTCTGCAGATCAGTGGTTGGCGCAATCGGTAACCATTCCAAGCATACTAATCATACATAAATGACGAGAATGTGTCAAGCTGTCTATTGAAAGAGTTCGCCCATCGAGCTTCAGTGTATGGGTGCAACTAAGAATGTCGCGTCTCCTGGCAATTCCCTTCGTGCCCGGTTTGGTACCGCGGACTGGGAAAAGAGCCGGCTAACGAGCTATGCGGCCGTCAACATCGGCCTGGACCGTGCCCATTTCTCGGAACGCCTCAATGACGACTGCACTTAGCCGCACGCCGTAAGGATAAGGGTCTTTGCCCTGCTCGAACATGGTATAGCCGTCTCCGCCGGTGTAGAGGAAGTCGGTGGTGGCAATGGTGTATTCAGCGGTGGGGTCCAGCGGCTTACCGGCCACCTCGATATCCACTGCTTTGCCGCTCTTGATCCGAAAGCGTACACCCGAAACCTGCAGGAAACCACCATCGCCGGGCGCGCGCGAGGCGGAACTCTCGAGCATCTCCCGGACCTGCGTGCCCGTCAGCGTCAGCTTGACTATGTCGTTGCCAAAGGGCAGGACGGTGAGTACGTCCTCGGTGGTGATTGGCCCTTTGGCAATGGGCGCGCGGATGCCGCCGCCGTTGAGTACGACGATGTCGGTGTGGGTGTATTCCCGGACGATGTCGCACAGCAGGCTGCCGAGATTCGTCTCGCGGCTGCGCACCGCCTCTTGCTCTCCTGCCAGGTGAACTGGTGCCGTGGCAATGACCTCGCCGAGCTGCGCCTCAACCTTCTGGGCATAGCGGGTGACCAGCGTAGCAATCTCCGGGTCAGGCGAGATCTCATTGTTGATGGTGCGCAGGAAGCCGCAGTGCTTGGCAACGTCACCAGCTTCGATGTATGCATCCAGTTGCCCTAGATGCCTGCCGTTGGCATCACGGCCGCTGACGCGGCGCAGCATGATCCCATTACCTCCCATAGGTTGGAGTGACGCTAAGCGTTGTCTGGCGCCACTGACTACTGCCGAAGAGCGGCGGCCAGGGCACGCAGCTTGGCGGGGTCTTTGCGGCCGGGGGTGGACTCGACGCCTGTGGCCATGTCCACGCCACTTGCCCCGGTAGCCTCAATTGCTTCTACGATGTTGTCCGGTCCCAGTCCGCCGGCGAGCATCACGGACAGGGGACTGTCTCTGATAATCGCCGCGGCAGTCTCCCAGTCACAGGTCACGCCGGTGCCACCCATCTCGCCCTGCACGCGAGTGTCGAGCACGATGCGCCGCACGCCGATCTGCACAAGCTGTTCTATAAGCGCCAGGTGCTCAGCGACAGATCGGAGCTGGTCTTCATCGCTGGGCGCGACGGCAATACCCCGCCAGATTTCGGTATCATCTGTAAGCTGCTTGACAAGCTCGCCGATCTGCTCAGTTGATTCGTCGCCGTGCACCTGCAGGGCAAAGGGGCTGCACAGCCGAGCTATCTCAACCAGTTGGTCAGGCGGCTGCTGTGCCACCACCAGCGCGGGACGGGCACGGGCGGCTCGGCACATGGCCTGGGCCTGCCAGCGGCTGATAGGGCGCCGCGAATAGGGCACCTCGACGACCATCCCGACATAGTCTGCACCGATGCCTTCGGCTATACGCATATCTGGCAGCGTCGTCAGCCCACATATCTTCAGCTCCACGGGCATATCATTGCACCTCTGCAATTACATTATCGCTGACCACGCCAAATCCTTCCCCCAGCCCAAAAGAAACAGGCCGACTAATCGTATCGGCCTGCGATTATTCTCTTCGGATTGTACCTAGGGCGCTAACTCCTGCGGCGGCGGAGGCGGGCGGCGGGCAAGTCCGGGCAGATATTGGCCGGCTTGCCGAAGAGCCGCGAGGTGGCGAACGGATTACCTTCCAGCTTATGCAGGGAGATCGCCGTGCAGTTGCGCTTGCCGAGGAAGGCGACCAGGGCGGCCATGAAGACGGACTTGCCGTTGCAACCGGCTCCCAGGCAGAGGACGGCCTTCTGGATCGAGGTAATTGGCAGCATGAGCCAGGCGGCCAGCTCCCAGGGCAAGTCCTGCGCGTCCTGGGCCTTCTACCCTGGCCACAGAAATCCTGCACCCAGGCGTTGACAATCTGCGGGATTGCGTGTATCATCAAGCCAATCTACAGTAGTCAACGTCCAGCACCGATGCCTTCGTCACTCCTGTGGCTTGTTCATAGCATCTGCGACTGATCGGATCTTCGGTTAACGGCACTCGTGCTGCGTGCGGTGCGCTGAGAACATTGGGATATTTCCCAGAAGGAAGACAATTCATTGGCCAACAAATCACTGTACGTAGGCAACCTGCCCCGCACCGCCACCGAGAGCGAGATCCGGACGCTGTTCGAGCCCTTCGGGCCGATAGCCGAGGTCCGGCTCATCGGCGCCAATGGCTTCGGGTTCGTGGATCTCCCCGCCGAGAACATGCAGGCAGCTATCGATGCCACCAATGGGCAGGAGCTCGGCGGCACGATTCTGAAGGTTAACGAGGCGCGTCCGAAACCCGACCGCAGTAGCGGTGGCCGTGGTGGCGGTTACGGCGGTGGCGGACGTAGTGGCGGCTCCGGCGGTGGACGCAGCGGCGGCCGCGGCCGGCGGTAGGACACCTTAGCCGGGGGATTCTCCCTTCGGATTTGGGAACCCGCCGTAAGGGCTGGCTGCCCAGCATACCTGTCTCAGGATGGCGCACGGATCTAGCCGAGATTACCCACCCTCAGGTGGGCTATTCTCGGCTTTGTGCTGGAGGTACGCTACGCGCCCGGCCAGCATGTACTGCCAGATGCCTTCTCAGACAGCACCACGCGCTGCTGTTCGATGGTGGTCCGGGCCTGACTCTTCGCCTCCTGCGTGTAGAGGAAGATTACCGATATTCCCAAGTCATCTGTTACTAATAGAATGATTCTCTGCCCACGGCCTCTTGACAAGACCGGCAGGAATCGTTATACTAACCCCACCATGAAACGCGACACGGCGGGCCAAGTTTGGTTTAGCTGGTGGTATTGGTTCACCTAGTGAACTGACCCTCGCGCGTGTCAGCAGTTAAACACAAGTAATATCCGACGCGGGTCAGTTCACCCAGAACTCGGCCCGCGATTTTTGTTTTCAGTGGCGGGCCAGCGCTCCAAAAGCGCAGCTCGCCATTTTCGTTTTGACAACATGGGGAAGGGCAGAAATGTCGGGACGCCAGCCGACGCCGGAGAGCATCGGAAGGGGCGACGGAGGTCGCCTCGGCCCACCGACTAAGCCCGAGCGGATAGCCCGGACAACCGCCAGCCGGAGCGGGAGAGCGAAGGCAACGGCGACGGAGGTCGCCCAGGCGCAACAGCCCGGATTCTGCGCAGGCAAGCCCTTGCCCCAGCGCCGCCATGCAGCAGGCGGCATAGACTAGAAGTTCGGGAGGTGATAACATGGCCGCGGGAACTGTGGACACAATGCAGTCGGGAGCCTGCCCGCGGTGCTCCTGGCGGACAGGAGTACCGGCGGCTCTAACCGATGGCCTGGCTTTTGGCCAAGCATATTAGCTGCAGGAAAGGTCCGATGAATATGTACACGCCCGACCTGAGCGAATTCATGAAGCGTGCTGAGCGGGGGAATCTCGTCCCGGTTTATCGCGAGATAGTCGCGGACCTCGAGACCCCGATCTCAGCGTTCCTGAAGCTCCGTGCCACTAACGGCGGCTTCGCCTTTCTACTAGAAAGCGTAACCGGCGGCGAAAACATCGCGCGCTACTCTTACCTGGCCACCAATGCGTACCGGCTCTTCCACAGCAAGGGGGACCAGGTGACAACCGTCACCAATGGCGCAGAGAAGATCGAGACACTGCCCCGTGGACAGGATCCCCTCGATAAGCTCAGGGAGCTACTGAGTGAGTACCAGTACGTGCCGCTGCCGGATTGGGAGCGGTTCTCGGGCGGTGCGGTCGGCTATATCGGCTACGATATGGTCCGCTTTTTCGAGGAGCTCCCGGACACCAACCGTGATGACCTGGACCTGCCCGACTGCTACTTTATGTTCACGGACACGATCGTGGTATTCGACCACGTGCTCAACCGCGTGCGAGTCCTGGCCAACGCCCAGATCCAGGGTGATCCCCAGACTGCTTACTGGGAGGCGACTGAGCGCATTGAAGCTGTCATTGACGCGCTCCGCCAGCCCGTCGAGCAGCGCTCCCCGCCGGCGATCAAAGGGGGGATCCCTGACGCTCTCTCTGCCTTGCAGTCAACGATGACACGCGCCGAACATCGCGCTGCGGTCAGGCGGGCTAAGCAGTACATCACGGCCGGCGACATCATCCAGGTCGTGTTGGCGCACCGGATGAGTGCGAAGATAAGTGTCGACAGCTTCGACCTGTACCGGGCGCTGCGCGCCATCAATCCTTCGCCGTATATGTTCTACCTGAGCTTCGGTGATCTGAAGATCATCGGCGCCTCGCCGGAGGTGCTGGTCACTGAGGACAAGGGTGAGATAATCACCCGTCCCATCGCGGGGACCCGCCGCCGCGGCGCTACAGAGAGCGAAGATCAGCGCCTGGAGGAGGAACTGCTGGCCGACGAGAAAGAGTGTGCTGAGCACATCATGCTGGTTGACCTGCATCGCAACGACATCGGGCGGGTCTGCGAGCCCGGTAGTGTGGAGGTTGACGAACTGATGACGGTGGAGCGCTACTCGCACGTGATGCACATCGTCAGCAACGTCCGGGGTAGACTTCAGGCAGACAAAGACCAATTCGATGTGCTTCGGGCGGCTTTCCCAGCCGGCACCGTCAGCGGGGCTCCCAAGATCCGGGCAATGGAGATCATCGAGGAGCTTGAGCCGGTCAAGCGCGGGCCGTACGGCGGAGCGATCGGTTACTTCAGCTTCTCGGGAGCGATGGATACTTGCATTACTCTGCGCACCTTCGTCGTCAAGGGTGACACGGCCTATCTGCAGGTGGGCAGCGGAATCGTCGCCGACTCGGACCCCGATGCCGAGTACGACGAGACCATGGCGAAGGCTGGAGCTTTGCTCGAGGCCCTGCGCTTGGCCGAGGAGGGTCTGGTATGACGATCCTGATTGACAACTACGATTCGTTCACCTATAACCTGTACCAGTATCTGGCCTACCTGGGCGAAGCGGTCGAGGTCTACCGCAACGACAAGATCACGGTTACAGAGATCCAGCAGATGCGGCCTGATAGCATCGTCATCTCGCCTGGCCCGGGCCGCCCGGCGGACGCCGGTATCTCTTGCGAGCTTATCGAGGCGACGGCCGACCGGGTGCCGATTCTGGGCGTTTGCCTGGGGCACCAGGCAATTGCTGAGGTATTCGGCGCAACTGTGGGGCAGGCGGAGCGGCTAATGCACGGGAAGACCTCACTAATCCATCATGATGGATTGCGCCTGTTCGCGGGCTTACCGAATCCGTTCGAGGCAGTGCGGTATCATTCGCTGATTGTCCAGCCCGATAGTGTGCCCCAGTGTCTGGCAGTCACCGCCCAGACGGATCAGGGCGAGATAATGGGCCTGCGCCACCAGGAGTACTTCGTGGAGGGGGTGCAGTTTCACCCGGAGTCGGTGATGACTGAGGTCGGCCTGGATCTGCTGTCGAGTTTCTTGACGTTGGCGAGTGACAAGGAATCTGCGTCGCCGGCTAGCGCTGGGACGTAGACAACATCAGGCATGGAGGAAGACAATGATATCCGCTACCTTGGAAAAGCTATGCCGCGGCGAGCACCTGACCGCGGCCCAAGGCGAAGACATACTCAGCTACATTATGAGCGGGCAGGCCACTGATGCCCAGATCGGCGCATTGCTGATGGCGCTGCGGATGAAGGGCGAGACTCCCGAAGAGATCTGCGGCTTCGCCCGTACGATGCGCCGGAGTTGCTTGCCCATCAAGACCAAGCGGGCTGACGTGGTGGACACCTGTGGCACCGGCGGCGACGCGCTGGATACCTTCAATATATCCACCGGTGCTGCCCTGGTGGCCGCTGCGGCAGGCATTCCCATTGCCAAGCATGGTAACCGTTCGGTCTCCAGCGCCTGTGGCAGCGCTGACGTGCTGGCGGCCCTGGGCGTCAATATCACTCTGGACGCCGACGCGGTAGGACGATGTCTTGATGAGGTTGGCTTCGGCTTCCTGTTTGCCCCGAGTCTGCACCCGGCGATGAAGTACGCTATCGGGCCGCGGCGTGAGATGGGGATTCGTACCGTCTTCAATCTGCTCGGACCGCTGACCAATCCGGCCGGCGCCCAACGGCAACTGCTCGGAGTGTTTGCTGAAGAGTGGGTTGAGCCGGTCGCGCAAGCTCTCAAGCAGCTCGGCATCCAGCGGGCGCTAGTCGTGCACGGCCGCGACGGCTTGGACGAGATCTCCACACTTGGTGAGACCGTGGTGGCTGAACTTGCTGGCAGCGAGGTCAGCACCTACACTCTGATGCCCGAGGACCTGGGGCTGGATCGCGCCAGCGTCGAGGATATCAGTGGCGGTACGCCGGAGGAGTCAGCTGAAATACTTGTGGGGGTCTTGCAGGGCGAGGGTGGCCCGCGTTATGATATCGTCGTGGCCAACGCCGGCGCGGCTATCTATGTCGGAGGCAGGGCGGAAACTGTCCAGGAGGGTGTGGCGCAGGCGGCTGAGACGGTCGCCAGCGGCGCGGCCTTGACCAAGCTTGAAGACCTTCGTGAGTTCTCTAACTCGGCATAACCTAATGACATAGGCTGACTGATTGTGGGTCTCTCGGGGATTCTCGGCAAAATTGTTGAACAAAAGCGTCGTCAGCTCCCGCTTGAGAAGATGAACCGGCCGCTGGTGATGTTGCAGGAGCGCTTGCCTGAGATAGCGCCGCCGCGCGATTTTGCCTTGGCCCTTCAGGGTCTGGATGTGGCGCTGATTGCGGAGATCAAGCGAGCCAGCCCCTCCGAGGGCGAATTTCCGATGCTGTGGTTTGACCCGAGGGCCATCGCTCAGGACTTTGTGGCGGGCGGCGGCGCAGCGATAAGCGTACTTACCGAGGCGATCTACTTCCAGGGGCAGCCGCACTACGTCGCACGCGCCCGGGGCCGAATTCCGCTGCCGATTCTGCGCAAAGACTTCATTCTTGATGATTATCAGATTTACGAGTCCCGCGCCTTGGAGGCCGATGCGGTCCTGCTCATCGTTGCGATACTGGAGCCGGGGATGCTGCGGGTACTGTACGATCTAACGCGGGAGCTGAATATGACCGCGCTGGTCGAAGTGCACAATGAGGAGGAACTGGCGCAGGCTGCGGAGATCGGGGCAGAGGTTATCGGAATCAACAACCGCAAGCTGTCCACTATGGAAATTGACCTGGCGACCACGGAACGGCTGGCTCCACTTGCGCCCAAAAATGCGCTGCTGGTCAGCGAGAGCGGCATTACGTGCCGCGCGGATGTCGAGCGTGTCGCAGCGGCGGGCGTGGATGCTGTGCTGGTAGGCAGTGCTTTGATGAAGAGCGAGCAGATTGACCTGGCTACTCGGGAGTTTGTGGGGGTACCGAAGCACAAAGATTGACGGGGACAGGCGGGACGCCTGTCCTACCGATTCGATATGGCGGTACGACGGGCGTCTCGCCCGTCGGTATTCGGACAGGCAGGACGGCTATCCTATTACGGCTCGGACGGAAGAGAGACTTTGCATGGATACCACGACTGAAGAGAAGCCCGGGCGATTTGGACAATATGGCGGACAATATGTGCCGGAGACATTGATGCCGGCTTTGGAAGAACTGGAAGGGGTATACAACGAGGCCAAAGCGGATGAGGAGTTTCATCGTGAACTGGACTATTACTTTCGCGAGTATGGGGGAAGGCCCACGCCGCTGTATTTTGCCGAGCGGCTGAGCGAGGTGTGCGGCGCGCGCATCTATCTGAAGCGCGAGGACCTGAACCACACCGGCGCGCACAAGCTGAACAATTGCCTGGGGCAGGTGTTGCTCGCTCGCCGTATGGGCAAACCCCGCTTGATCGCAGAGACCGGTGCCGGCCAGCACGGCGTAGCGACCGCCACAGTCGGCGCTCTCTTCGGGCTGGAGACGGTCGTCTATATGGGCGTCGAGGATATCCGGCGTCAGGCGCTTAACTGCTTCTGTATGCAACTGCTCGGCGCGACGGTGCAGCCGGTCGAATCGGGCAAGGGTACACTCAAGGACGCTCTGAATGAGGCGATCCGCGACTGGATGACCAACGTCGAGCATACCCACTACCTGCTGGGCAGTGTGTGCGGGCCGCATCCGTACCCGACGATAGTCCGTGATTTCCAAAGCATCATCGGTAAGGAAGTCAGACAGCAGTGCTTGGAGAAGGAAGGCCGGCTGCCCGACAAGCTGGTGGCGTGTGTGGGCGGTGGCTCCAATGCCATCGGCATCTTCCATCCATTTATCGAGGAGGAAGGTGTCGAGCTGATCGGCGTGGAGGCGGCCGGGCGGGGGCTGCATACTGGTGAGCATAGCGCCCCGCTCAACGCGGGAAGCTTCGGGGTTCTGCACGGGTCGGCGTCATATATCCTCCAGGACCAGGATGGGCAGATCCGGAACGCTCACTCTGTTGCTGCCGGGCTGGATTACCCCGGGGTCGGCCCCGAGCACGCCTACCTGTGCGATACGGGGCGGGCTCGTTATGACTCCGTCACCGACGAGCAGGCGCTGCAGGCCTTCCGGCGCCTGAGCGAGTTGGAGGGCTTAATACCGGCGCTGGAAAGCGCGCATGCGGTGGCGTGGGCGCTGGAGATGGCCGGGCAGTTCGAGGCACACGAGATCGTGGTGATCAACCTATCCGGACGGGGCGACAAAGACGCCGCCGAGGTCAAGGCATTTCTGTAGACGGTCTGCCTCAGTACGACAGGCGTCTCGCCTGTCGGGTGGTCATCAAAGCATACCGTGGTCGGTTTCTGGACAGGCGGGACGCCTGTCCTACCGATACGGACTGTCGCACCGCTGAAGGAGATATGTGCTCCAATGAATTCCGTCCAGCAAGCCTTCGCCGCGAACCGGGCTACCGGGCGCGGTACGCTGATCATATATATAACTGCCGGCGACCCGGACCTGGCCGCCACAGTGGACATCGTTGCCACGCTGGCCCAGTCCGCTGCGGATATTGTGGAGGTGGGCATTCCATACTCTGATCCACTTGCCGATGGCCCGACTATCCAGGCGGCTTCCCAGCGGGCCCTGGAGCACGGCGCGACTGTACAGGGCGTCTTCGACTGTGTGGCGAAGATCCGCCAGCGCACGCAAATCCCCCTGGTCATTATGACCTGCTTCAACCCCATTCTCCAGTACGGCCCCGAGGCCTTCGCCGAGGAGGCTACCCGTGTCGGTGTGGACGGGGTGTTGGCCTCGGACTTGCCGCCCAGCGAGAGTGACCAGTGGTGCGCTGTTGCCGCTGAGCACGGACTGGCGACGGTCTTCCTTGTGGCACCTACCACCCCTGATGAGCGTATCGGCGAGGTTGTCGAACGCACTACCGGCTTTGTCTACGCCGTCTCCCGCCCGGGCGTGACCGGTGCCCAGGACGAGTTGCCCGCGGACTTGGCCGAATCCGTAGCGCGCATTCGCCAGGCTACCGACCTGCCGGTGGCAGTTGGCTTCGGCATCAGCACGCCTGAGCAGGTCGCCGCAGTCTGCCGGATAGCCGACGGCGCGATCGTGGGCAGCGCAGTGGTGAACATGATCGCGAGTGTGCAGGACGATGATTCCCTGCTGGAGCAGGTCGGCCAGTTCGTGTCCGGTCTGGCCGCAGCCACGGGAAGGTAAGATATTACCGGCAGTGGTCGAAGGGCAAGTTCGTCCTGGCGAGAACGACTGCTCGGACTTCGTCGAGTGCATCGCGGAGAATGCCCTGGGGACACAAGCCCGTTCCCGGCGCAACTCGGAACAGCCCATCGTCATGCGGACGCGGGGAGCATTTAGCGCGTTCTACCGGCTACCGGTCATCAGGGAAGACCTGAGGACGTCTGCTCCCGCTTTCATACAGGGATATTGCACAGTAAACGCTATATAGGTACTATCGCTCGGGAGGAGTGTTATGCTGACAGGAATTCATATTCTCCTGACCTATACCTGCAATCTTGAATGTGACCACTGCTTCTTGTACTGCGGTCCGCGTGCCAAGGGGACTTTCACCCTGAATCAGCTCAGACAAGCCCTCGATGAGATCGCCAGGATTGGAACAATCGAATCCGTATGCTTTGAAGGTGGTGAGCCCTTTCTCTTCTATCCCCTCATGCTGGAGGGCATCACGATCGCTCGCGCTAAGGGCTTAGAGGCCGGCGCCGTGACCAATGCGTATTGGGCAACCTCCGTTGAAGATGCCAATCTCTGGCTCAAACCCCTTTATCCACTGGACATTTCCGGTCTCAGTTTGAGTGATGATCTGTTCCACTATGAGGAGGAACACAATCCTGCCAAACTGGCCTTAACTGCAGCGAAGGGATTAGGCATGCCGGTGGGCACAATTTCTGTTGAGAAACCCACACCCAAAACAAGTTTAGCTAAGGAACAGGATAAGGGCACGCCAGTCATCGGCGGCGGCGTCATGTTCCGAGGTAGGGCTGTTGAGAAGCTCACCGAGGGCCTGCCGACAAGGCAATGGCAAGAGCTCACCCAGTGCCCGTACGAAGATCTGGAAGACCCCAAGAGGGTCCACATCGATTCCTATGGCAATGTCCACCTGTGTCAAGGGTTGACTATGGGCAATATGTGGCAGACTCCGCTGCCGTTGCTAGTTGAGAACTATGATGCGTTCTCGCACCCGATCTGCGGGCCTTTGGCCAGAGGAGGGCCTGCGCTCTTGGCTCAAGAATACGATGTTCAACATGAGGATCAATACGTCGATGAGTGTCATTTCTGCTATCTCGCTCGGCTAGCTCTGATAGACAGGTTCCCACAGTATCTGACCCCCAGACAAGTCTATGGATTAACATAGGATCACGCATACAATGGCCATCTCAACGAGGGGCTACTTACGAGGCCTATATGGAGCTGTATGCAGATCGTATTGAAGTTGAGCTGGAGGAGGGCGTCCGGGTTCTGTCGAGGCCGAGGTCGTTCGTGTGGCGCGGACAGCGCTACGCGGTGGCTCGTATACTTGACGCGTGGCATGATGCTGGCTTCGCCGACCAACGCCGCAGAAAACACAGCTGGTGGGAACGCAGGCACCGCAACTACTTCCGGGTCCAGACTGAAAGCGGTGAAGTCTGGGACATCTACTTGGACCGTGGTGGGGGGAAGCGGCAATGGTACCTGAGTCGTCGCTGGGAGCCTGGCGAGAAGAGGGATACCTAGAGAGTCACGTGGGGCTAAGGTCACGTCTGATCTGGGTGACATCGGCTAATGATTGACGCGCACGTTCACTTGACGTTTCCCACCCGACCTAACCACCCGTGGCCACAGCTTACCGTAGAGCAACTCGTGGACCGGATGGATCGCGAAGGCATTGATCGGGCAGTCCTGCTGCCGATGGAAAGCCCCGATACCGACGCCGGCCCGATGCCGACTGAAAAGATCCTGGCGGCGGTGCAGCGCTACCCCGAGCGCCTCATTCCCTTCCTGCACGTGGACCCGCGGGTGCGCGCCCTGGAGAAGCAGATCGAGTACCTGGCGACGGAGCATGGCTGCAAGGGATATGGCGAGATGCTCGACGGTCTATGGATTGACGATCCGCTGCACAAGCGTGTCTACGCCAAGTGTACGGAGCTGGGCCTGCCGGTGCTCTTTGATATGAACCGGCTGTCGTGTATGGATGAACCAGGGTTGCCACGAATGGAAGCGGTTCTGCAGGAGTATCCCGACTGCATCTTCATTGGGCACGGTCCGGTCTGGTGGGTGAACATATCCGCCGACGCCCAGAAGGAGGGCGGTTATCCCCAGCAGCCGGTTGTGCCCACTGGCGCGGCTGACCGGCTGCTGGGCGATTATGACAATATGTATGCGGATCTCTCCGCCGGCTCGGGCTACAACGCGCTCACTCGCGACCCCGAGTTCACTCCCGGCTTCATCGAGCGGCACTGGCGCAAGCTGATGTTCGGCACGGACATCGTCCGCCCCGGCGCCCCCCTGAGAATAGTGCAGTGGATGCGGGAGTTCCCCTTCACTGGTGAGCAGTACGAAGCAATCGCCGAAGGCACCGCCCGGCGGCTACTGGGGCTGCATGAGTAGAGCATCTCGGCAGGTACGATGCGCGGATTGCTATGGTGACAGAGTAGGTAGTTCATGCGGTGCTGGTGATGGGCCATTCAATTGAGGAAGTGCCACAACTGCCAGCCTGGGAGATGCCGGGGTGTAACCACGGTCAGTATGTGCCGGGCTGAGACAACATTCATTGCCACCGAGCACTTAGGCCTTGGCCTGACGGGCGTGGGATGCGGTCATTACGGGCATGGCGTGGGCTTCTCAAAGATTGCAATTGCCGGTGAGAGACGCCAGGCTCGCAGTCCAGGGTTTCTCCTATTCCCGCCAGTCTTCTGCCTATTTCCGGATGAGGCGGAGGTGAACTGCGGTTCCCTTGCGAAAGACTAGGCGGCACGGGATCTATAATGACCGATATCAGTGTGCCCATGCGTTGGTCTCTGCCTAGATTCGTCCGGGCGCGGCGACCACGGGCTATTGGTAGAGACACGTGACACTTTATTTGAGGAGGGCAATCAATGACTGCTTCTTTGAGCCCAGAGCAACTGGACGAACTGAAAAGATACCCAACGCCGACAGTCTGCAATGCGATCGAGATGTTCGACGTGCGGCCGCGAAATGAGGGCTTCATGCTTCCCGGCATCGAATGCCGGTTCCCCGAGTTGGACCCAATCGTGGGCTACGCGGCCACAGCCACATTCTGCGCGCAAGAGCCGGCGCGTCCAGGTGTGAAAGTGGACATGAGAGCCTACTACGAGCATATCCTCGCTCAGCCGGCTCCGCGCATTCTGGTCGCCGAAGACCTCGACGAGCAGCCGATAGGTGCGCTTTTCGGAGAATGCAACGCTACGCTACACCAGGCGCTGGGCTGCGTTGGACATATTACCAACGGGGGGGTGCGCGATTTGGACGAGACTCGCGAGATTGGGTTTCAGTTCTTTGCCGGCTGCGTGCAAGTAGCGCATGCCTACGTGCATCTGGAGGATTTCGGCCAGCCGGTGGTAGTAGGCGGCGTGGCCGTGCGCCCTGGGGATCTGATTCACGCCGACAAGCACGGCGTGTGCTTGATTCCCCTGGAGACAGCGCCGAACCTAGCGGAAGCCTGCGCGGTCATGGAAGAGTTGGAACGACCACGGATTGAACTGGCGCGATCAGCCGATTTCACCCCTGACCGTTACGTGGCGGTTGTCGAGGAATTCTCGCGGGGCTGCGCAGAAGCGGTCAGCAAATTCGCCCGAAGTTAGCCAGCGGTGGGCAATATCGCCAGAGAGGATTATGAACACATGGCCAGCGCGATGCCCTTTGGTGAGCACTTGCTGACGGTTGCGGCGACGCGCTCTGATCATCCGGCGCTGCGCTATAAGCAGGAGAGTATCTCCTACGGCGACTTGTTTCGCACGGCTCTCATAGCCGGCGGCAACTTGCGCGCCCGGGGACTGGAGCCCGGCGATCGCGTCCTGGTGGTCTGCGAGGAGAAGCTGCCGCTGCTGACCTGCCACCTGGCAGCCATCCTGGCTGGGGGTGTGTCAGTGCCGCTGAATCCCGCTTACACGCCGCCGGAGTTGAGCTACTTCCTGTCGGACTCGGGAGCGCGATTCGCCATTGCTAGTGGTGGCCCTGCTGAGGTAATCGCCAAGCTGGCTGCGGAGCAGTCGGCGGACTGCCAGGTGCTGGATCCCTATGCTCTGCTGGACGAGCAAGGCGAACCGCTGAGCGAACCGGCCTTCAGTCCTGAGCAAGATGCGTTTATGCTCTATTCTTCAGGTACTACCGGCCAGCCCAAGGGCATCATGCACACTCATGGCAGTCTGGCGGCCGCTGTCTCTGCCCTGGCGGAATGCTGGCAGTTCACCCCCGACGATGTGCTACTTAACTGCCTGCCGCTGTACCACATACACGGTCTGTCGTTTGGCTGCCACGTCGCGCTGACAACCGGCTGCGAGATGATCATCGCCGATCGCTTTCATCCGCGCAACACTATGCGCCAAATCGCAGAGGCGACGGTCTTCTACGGCGTGCCACCCTTCCATTATTCATTCCTGGATCGCCCCGAATTCCCCGATGCAGCAAAGAGGTGGCAGCAGTTGCGCCTGATAACCTGCGGTTCAGCGCCGATCCGTCCGGAGGTGCTGCCTCAGCTCGAGGAGATCATAGGACGCCCGGTCATAAACCGCTACGGGATGACCGAAACACACGTAATCGCCAGTCTGCCGCTGGACGGGCCCAAGAAGCAGGGGTCGGTGGGGCTGCCGCTGCCGGGAATTGAGGTGGAGGTCAGAAGCAAAGAGGGCGAACTAACTCAGGTTGACCAAGTGGGGCAGGTCTGGGTGCGGGGGCCGAATCTATTCGATCGCTATTGGCGGAAGCCCCAAGCAATGAGCGAATCATTCGACGAGGCGGGCTGGTTCGCCACCGGTGATCTGGGTGAGCGGGATGCCGACGGTATGCTCACGCTGCGCGGTCGCCTGAAGGACCTGATCATCGTCAGCGGGTACAATGTCTATCCGCCGGTAGTCGAGCGGGTGATCAACTCTTGCCCGGGCGTGCGGGAGTCGGCGGTCATCGGTGTGCCCGACCAACGCAAAGGAGAGCGGGTAGTAGCTGTGGTGGTCAGGGACGATGGCGAATTGACCGAATCAACGATTGACGCCTACTGCCGCGAGCGGCTGGTTGACTATCAGCGCCCCAGTCGCATTGTTTTCGTCGAGGCACTGCCACGTAACGCGATGGGTAAGGTGCTCAAGCGCCAGCTCCGAGACGAACCGGGGTAATCAGTCGCTGTCAGGTTTAAGTGTGCCCGTGAGGATCAGCGTGCCGGGCGTAACTTGGACATCCTTCAGTTCGACCCCGCTTTGCTCCAGGCGCTGGTCAGCCAATTCGGTGATTCTGCTGACCAAGCGGTCGCCCATGAACCCGGTCACTCCTAGCTTCCCCGCCTTGACCTTCTCGATGTGTAGGACCAGTTCACCATCTACCACCTCGGGGTTCATCGTCACCCGTACCCGTACCGGCACGAAGGCGACCTTCGTACGGATGCTGCCCTCAATGTGGCCCTCGCCAAAGGCCACCTTCGGGTCTCGAAGTCCGGAGGGCAGGTTCAGCTCGTCGCGGTGCTCGCTTAGGTAGGCATTGATATCCGCGTCCGAGACCTGGATCCGCACCGTCGGCTTCACCCCGCGTACCGCCTGCATCTGCGCCTCAGTAACCTGCGTAGCGGCCCGGTCGATTGTGTCCCGGGGGCCTAGAGAGCGGCTCGCGCGTGCCACGATCTTGTCCGGCGAGGAAAACAGCATCAACAGCACCAGGACAAAGACCGTGCTCAGTACCACCGTGGCTACGAGGCAACCACAGCAGAACCCCGACCGCTTGCGAGGTGGTGCCTGTTCCGATGATTGCGCGATTGTGTTGTTAGTGACCATTGTTACCGGCTTTCGCCAGACTGCGGAATGTTGCCCGTCATTCCCTTTGACTGTCCGAATGCGGCCATAGTTCCGGGCTACTCAAAGACGATTGAGCCCCACTGGTCAGGTTGCAACTTCGGTCGTGCTGACGGCCTAGGCATAGCGCATGACGGTCGGCCTCCTGGTGGGCCAGGATCCGCGCAACGCGGTCTCGATCGCGCACTTGCAGCTTCATTCTATCACCTGAATTGAAGGCTCCCAACTGCATGACATGCTCGGGATGCTAACGTTGTCTCAACCACGTCGAGCACTCAAGACGCGCCTCGGTGGCTGGCTATGGGCACTCCGGTGTGTGCGGTCACCCGAACCGCTCAGCAAATGGAGCGCCCCCTGTGACATCAACGCTTCTCGTGCTTTGGTTATGGAGCATCACAAGTACTCGAGATCGCCCGCTCTGCCAGCCTCACGTTTTCCTCAACCATTCCCGGCTTATCCTTCGTAAACATCCCCACGACAACCGCATCCGTGGGCTTGATATTAGCGAAAGCATAGCTCAGCCCCTCTTGCGCAGACACACGCCCGGCACCTAGCACTTTGTAGGCAATGCACGGTTTTTGGATTTCCTGAATAATATTGACCGCCTTCGGCGGGTCAGTAGTGCTAAACTCATTGCCCCTCCCTGCATGAATGCTGCCACAGTTGTAGAAACAGACCACGTGAAAGTCCACAGCAATCCCCGCCTGATCCACCGCTCGATGCACCTCGAGCGCATGTCCTGCAACCCCTGCGGGAATACCAGCGTCTTTGATGCAAGCAACCATATCGGTGATACGGCCCAGCTTGCCTTCAGCGTATAATTGGTCTGCAACGGCCCCATGCACAAAGTACGCGATGGCCCCATCGGCAACTGCCCGTTGTAAGTTGCCTTCGAAGGCTTGCTCACCGGCCTGTTGCGCAATCCACTGGATCGTGCCCCCTTCGTTCCGATACTCGCGCAACACTCGGAGGATATGGGCATCAGCCCGCATGAGGCATGTGTTAATGCCGGCAGCCTCGCACTCCCGAAGTGTCTGCTTGATGCGGTCAGTCGTGTAATAGTTGAGCATCTCTTCGTCGCGCTCGCGACTCTGGTGTGAGCATCCGCTGAAGGGATTCCCACCAATGATGAGCCGGGTGATGCGATGGCGACCCAGATTGACGGTTGCTATAGACATAGTTCATCTCCTCTATACCGTTGACAAGCGAGCTCAAGTGCCATCTATCGTGCATGGGACTGTACGTCGCTTCAAAGTGATGTTTATGGGGTTGACGTTGCTACGCGTTCTTTTGGTTGCACCTGCAGGCGCGAGTTTGTTATGAGGTTGCTTCCACGGTCGAATTGGCAGTGCTACTACATTGCCATTATTCGGCGAATGGCTGCGGCAGTCTCCTCAAACGGGGCTATGCTTTCGGCTACTTCTGAGAGCAGCGGCCCGTCGTAACCGATGCGGCGAAGTTCGGCCATCACCGCCGAAAAATCCACATCGCCCTCGGTCAATGGCGGCCAGGAGTAGTCACTGCGCCGGAAGTCCTTGAGATGGACTTTCTTGATATGCCGGCCCAGGATCTTGACCCACTGCTCGGGGTAGCCCTGGATCGCCATATTGCCTGAATCGAAGTAGAAGCCAATCTGCGCGCAGTCCACGTCATCGAGAAACCGGCGGTATTCCAGCGGGCTGGTCAGGAACCAGTTCCAGACATATTCCACCGCCAGGTTCACGCCGATCTCTTCGACGGTCGGAGCGAGCTTACGCAGCGTGGTCAGGGCGTTGAAATAGGCGTCATCATAGTGGCAATCCGGGCCGAGACGGCCTGGGGTGATGAGCATAGTGTCTATTCCGATACCCTGGGCGACGCGCAAGCCCCGCTCAATGGCCTCCATGCTGGCTTTGCGGACATCCCAATTGTTGCTCATGATGTCCACCCTCGGCTCGCCGGACAGCACAACGGCGGCCAGCTCGATGCCCGCCGTCTGCGCCTCGGCGGCCATTTCGGCCAATCGAGACGGCCCGGTGTCGAGTGTCGGTTCCCCCTGGTTGCGAATTGCCAGTTCGACCGCCTCGTAACCTAGCTTCCGGCAGTTCGCCAGCAACTCAGAAAAAGACCATTCCTGCGGCGTAATAATGCAGCTTATGCCAACTTTCATTGGTTAGTCTCCGTGGAGCGGTGCCCTGGCTTCATGGCTGCATATGGGACTCCAGGGCCGATTTGCTGCGGGTGTACTGCAACTGGCGCTTCTCTTCGACGCCGGTGAGCAGGCTGCGGGCGATAGCGATATCCTCTCGCGCTTCCTCGGGGCTAAGCAACCCCACGCAGACCGTGTCAATGGGCTTGATGGAGTTGTAAACAAAGCTGAGCCCGGTAGGCGGCAGGAGACGCCCGGCCGCCAGCGGTTTGATGCAGATGACCGGTTTGGGAGTATTACTGATGATCCGGGCTACCCAGTCTGTTTCCACCTGGCAAAGAAAGCCCGCAGCGTTGTACGGCTGGATGTAAGTGGTTACGTCATATCCGACTTCGTCGCAGACTGTTATGGTCTCCGGTTTATGGGTACTGAGGCCAGGAATCATACCGAGACCACGGATCTTTTGGACGATTTCCTCAAGTCCCTCAATTCGCTTCTCGGCGACTATCAGGTTGTTATCGGTGTAAGCCTGGTGGGGCAGGCAAAACTCGGCACCCCACTGCCCACAGACTTCGATGTTATCCAGCAACTCGGGTACTGACGACCCAATGGGTGTAATGAACCAGTAGATGTGGCGGCCGGTCTTTTCTTCGTGGCCCGAAAGGGCCTCCCGTATTTTCGGCTCGAGGCCGCCACAGATGCAGTTGAGACCCTCCGCTGTGCAGGCCTCCAGCACCTCAACAATGCGCTCGACAGTCATATAGCGCTTGATCCACTGGTCCTTGGCATGGCTGGTATGGGAACAGCCTATGAACCAGTTGATTCCTATCATCATTCGGGATACGGCAATGCCGCCAATTTCGGTCATCGGAAAGCTCATTAACAGTGATGCTCCTTCAATAGCTGGTCTACCATGCCAGCGGGCATTATAGAGTCGCGGGCTGCATCCGTCAATCCGGGGCCAGCACTGTGCGCAGGGCACTGCACACGCGCTCGACGTCGGCAAAGCTTACGTCCCGGTGCGTCACGAACCGAATCCGTATGGCGTCTTGAGCTATTGCGTTTATCCCGTAGTCTGCCAGACGGGCGCACAGGTCAGGCGCGGTCATGTCGTCGCGGTGCAGCTCGAATCGTACCATATTGGTCTGCACCGTGGTTATGTCAAGGTACACACCGGGCAACTCCTGAAGGGTTTCGGCGATCTGCCTAGCCTTCTTGTGGTCTTCGTGCAGGCGGGGCAACTCGTGTTCCAGCGCTACCAGGCCCGCGGCGGCAATGATACCCACCTGGCGCATGCCCCCGCCCAGAATCTTGCGAAATTCGCGCGCCCTCGCGATGAACTCAGCGCTACCGCAAACCAGGCTGCCCACCGGCGCCCCCAGACTCTTGGACAGGCAGAAAGTAACCGAGTCGGCTGGGGCGGCCAGTTGACAAGCGGGGACTTCCAGGGCAACAGCGGCATCAAAGATGCGGGCTCCGTCAATGTGCACGGGCACGCGGTGACGGCGGGCCACCTCGCAGATCGCTTCTGTCTGTTCCACACTGAGACAGCTCCCGCCGGCCCGGTTGTGTGTATTCTCGAGCTCGATGAGGCCGGTTGGTGCACGGTGAACCTCCTGGGGCCAGATCGCGGCTTCCACATCTGCGGGGTCCATTGCACCATGTCCGGGAAGAGGGTGCGCCAGCAGCCCGGCGATCCGGGCCAGGCCGCCGCGCTCGTAGTGGAAGATGTGCGCGTCCTGCTCTAAAATGATCTTCTGGCCGGGCTGGGTGTGGGCGAGCAGGCTGACCAGGTTGCCCTGGGTGCCGGAGGTCACAAAGAGGGCGGCTTCTTTCCCCAGTATCTCCGCTGCTCTCGCCTCCAACTCGTTGACCGTCGGGTCCTCACCGGCGACATCGTCGCCGACCTCTGCCTCGGCCATCGCTTTTCGCATCAAATCGGAGGGGAGGGTTTTCGTGTCTGAACGCAGATCAATCACGGTACTCTCATTCATCCAGCGGCCCCCATGACCAGGAGTTATCCTATTGTGACTAAATTCTGCGCCAGAGCCACCTATTCCTCCCTACCCCTTATGTGCACACGGCGGCTAGTGCCGGAAGGAAACAGTTGCCCTCCTGTACAAGTAAGAAGGGACGGAGTATGGTTGTGCGGAAATCCAGAGGTCCACAGTGATGGCTCACAGAGAGGTGAATTCAATGCGAGTGCTAGCGGTTCAGGCAAGTCCCAACAGTGACGGCCTCACGGCCGCCTGTGCCAGGGAGGCGCTCCAGGGGGCGCAGCAAGCGGGAGCAGATGGCGAACTGGTCGACCTGTGCGAGCTGGACATCGAACGGTGCCGGCAATGCGAGGATGGCTGGGGCATCTGTCGCCGCGAGGGGAATTGTATCATCGAGGACGACTTTCAGGCGCTCCGCGAGAAGCTGTGGGCGGCCGATGCGCTGATCCTCAGCGTACCCGTCTACTACGGCGACCTCAGCGAGTCAGCCAAGGCCTTCCTCGACCGCCTGCGCCGGTGCGAGGCGACACAAGGCGAGAACAACAAGGTCAAGGGCACACCTGTCCTGGGCATTGCTGCGGCTGGCGGGGGTGGTGGGGGAACGGTCACCTGTTCGCTGACCATGGAACGCAGCTTCGGTCCCATGGGCATGCCGATCTTCGACATTCTGCCGATCAGGCAGCGGACAAAGTCGTACGTCCTGCCCGCGCTTATCGGTGCTGGGGCTGCCTTCGTGGAGTGGTCGCAGGAGCAGCAGTAGCATACGCGTGGATCCGGCTGGATAGCGTTGCCCGGTACAATGCAGCGCCGCCGCGTGCTTGCCCGAGGCGGCGCTGGTGTTACCTATTCGGCTATCTGCCGCTACCGGCTAACTGTCGTTACCGGCTTCGGTGGGCGGCTGCGCGCCATATGCCCGCTCTTCGAGCCATTACTCACCTGTTGGTAGCTACAGCACCTCTTATTATCGGCCAATACGATGTGTTCTCCACGAGTGTACTCATGTGCGCCTCATCTATTTCTCCTGTCTCCGTCACCGGGAGTACTATTTCTATGCTACCAAACTTCGTTTTGTAACACTGGCGGCCATAAGAGTACCGCCACTTTTGACGGTTCAGCATAAATGCAAGGAAGAAGAGCGCGGCTTGCGGTAGGGGCCGCCTGGGCTTACAGATTATCACATTGTCTGTGGCGATAAACTTATCGAGTTGCACGAAAGCATCCCCGCTGACAGTACTCACTGTAATCCGTCCTGGCGGGTGAACCCGCGCCCCCTCGGGAGCCGTAAAGTACCCGACAACACCGTTGTTATCAGATGTACGGGAGATGGTCATAAACTCGCCGGGATCGAGGGCAGCGATCGAGTGAAAGTCGCCACGCTCGATCTCTAGGATCTCCACGATCGGCACTGCGCGCCACCCATTGGGCCCCGCCACGCACCCACCACTAGCTGCCTTTTCTGGAATGAATGAGCAGAACTCTCGCCCAAACAGTTGCGCAATGGCTTCTTCGTCAATCTGTTCTTCGTCTCCCACGGTCGTGACGGAAACAGACAGTCTAATGTGCGATAACTTCTCTTTGAAACATTTCCTACCGTAACTGTACCGCCAGGTCATGCGGTTAAGTAGGGCAGCCACATAGAACAGCGTGACGTCTCGCAACTGTGTCCGGGGTACTAGTACGGCCACATCGTCCTTCGCTCCGAACCGGTACGGGTGGAATTTCGCCAGTAAAGGCCATGATCCATTGTATGCCACTGTGAGACAGTGGCAGTAAGTCTTCCCTTCAGGAATATCGAAGTAACCTACCAACCCGTTATTAGTATCTCCACAGGAGATGAGCGGAGTCCCGCCAGCGTCCAGTTCGCTAGTGGCATGGAAATCGCCAGACTTGACTGTGAACAGTTGTTCAATCTCCATTTCTGTGAACCTCCCAGTCATCTTCTTTTCTCGCTCGGATTAGAAACGCAACCGAGTCCCTAATGACCTGCTCAATACCATCACCAAGTTCATCCGGGCCTGGTGGATTTTGGTCAAGATAGTTTTCTGGAACCAGTTCAAGCAGGGGATCAGAGAAATCTATGGGACATGCCTTTTGAAAGCGCTCCACGTTTGCAACCTGCATTGTAGGGTTCACTAGGAAAGACTTGACCATATTAACCATCTCGGGGAAGTCATCGGTCGCCCTTGCATTGGGAAGCCGCTTCCCCTTGCTCTTGAGTAGGCCATCGTTGAGCGCCCTCATCCATAGGACGTTCTGTTTGCCAGGGTGTGGGATTCCTTTCCTAATAAAGACGCCCAACGTATGCACCGAGATGGGACAGAACAAGCTTTCGGGGAATGTAATGACTGCAAGAAGAGTGTTATTACCGAGCAACCTGCCTGTGCGCCACTCTTTGTAAGCTCCGGGTTTGACCATCGCCGAGTACGGCAAAACCGAGAACAGTAGTCCACTATCTTCCATCTGGCTGAGCGCATAGTCCACGAACCTATATTCCTTCTCGCCGCTTCCCTTTAACGCAAAGGGGGGATTCATAAGTACCTTCGTGATAGCCAAGCGGTCCGCTTGGGGTTTCTCCCCCGCCCAGTTGGCTGTTACGGCGTTTGACCGCGTCGTCCTGACCAAGTTCTTCTGGAAGCAATTCCCTTCAACGATGTTGTTCTTGCCGTCCCCTCGAAAAATCATGTTCACGATGGCCAAAGCTACTACCTCAGGTTCTTGCTCTATCCCAAAAAGGTTGTTCTCCTTGAACCGGTTAATTCGGTCCTGGCTGTACTTCCTTTTCACGTGGTCGAATGCAGCAACCAAGAACCCAGCGGTCCCACATGCAGGATCCAGAACTATGTCTGTGTCGCTAACATCCATCACATCCACCGCAAATTTGGTAATATGTCGCGGGGTAAGGACTATCCCGATTTCCTTAGCGCCGTTCCCATATTTCAGGAACACTTCGTAAAACTTCCCCAGAACATCAGTCCCAGAGTTCATCGCCGACCTAATGTTTAGATTATTAAGTTCCTGCAGGGTATCCACCAGTGCTTGTTTGAACTTGGCGTGGTTGTCCTCCGTGTCGGGGAGCCGCAGGTCAATGTACTTGTCGAACTCGGGCTTTCCCTCCTGTTGCAGTACCCTGTGTGCTCGGCTGTTTATCTCAGCGATCAACACGGTGGGGGCAGCATCAATATTCGGTGGGGTGTCGTCAACAAGTGACAGAAGAAGGGCCGCCATCACGCTAGCGCGATAGTTCTTATTGATGGCACCCAAGTGCAGGATCTGGTTTATTCTCTCTGCTGCACCCAGAAAGACAGCTTCGTCCACAACCACATCACGTATGTCCGGGCCGCTGTCAAGTACTTTATTGGCAACCTCGCAGTTGATCAGCGATGAGATCTCCTTGCCGTTCA
This sequence comes from bacterium, assembly GCA_030603495.1. GTDB lineage: Bacteria > Armatimonadota > Zipacnadia > Zipacnadales > Zipacnadaceae > JALGTD01. The sequence goes on along the minus strand of JAUVXR010000018.1, from coordinate 6,404 downwards.
TCGTTATGGGTTTGAACTCACCGCAAACCATAAAGCGCGTTCGGACTAGATAGCTATCAACCTCATTGCCTGCCACTCCGGAGACGAACAGTGCTTCAATCGAATTGCTTGTGTTGATTCTATTCGCGTAGTCTTCGGCCTCCGTAATTGCTTGGTCCAGTTGCTTGTGTGATCGCTTTGCTTCGATGACCCACAATACGGATTCCCTAACCCTTACGATGTTTTCTGGCTTCTGGAGACCGAGCGTCTTTTTGATCTCTGGATGAGCGAGACACTCGCTCTGCGTCCACACCTGGCCGCCAGGCACCCGGCTGGGGTTACGGGTATCCCATCCTAAGATTTTAAGGCGATCCTTGATGAAAACGTACGCGTCCACTTCAGAACTCTTCGCTTTTGCCGCCATCTAACTGGCCCCTCCTGTACAACTTTCGGGCTGCCAACTATATTGTCGTTCGCCTTGACATTCAATAGCACCTTCCGCACACAGGCCGCGCCCGCCCGATTCCCTGGCCCAGGCCTTCCTGTCAATGGCTCATCCTGGTACGAGATTGGCATCAGGACCTCGGGATCGTCTGGTCCGCTTCCGCCGAGTCTGTCGCTAAGCTGGGCCGCCCGGGCAGACTCTACTGTCTAGATAGTGCCCCGCGGAAGCGGTTTCATTACACAGATTCCGGAAAAAATGCCCCAGGCACGCTGCCCGCACGCTGGGCAAGCTACTCGCGGCTCCATATCTCTAGCTCGGGGATGACGAGGCGGCAGCCTGGATCCCGTTCACCAAACCTAATGCGTAGCCGTTGGACGGCGCCGGCCTGAGGATGCAGCCTAATGGTCACTGCCGGAAAGTCGCCGCTATCCTGCACTGACTGCTTACTAACTTGCCCCAGACGCTTCCACTTGCCTTGCAAAAGCCCACCAACTTTTGTGTCAGGCAGCTGGCCAGTGAACAGCAGCCAGATTCGGTCAAGTGCGCAGGGCATCACAGGTTTGCCGGTCAGGTCAGCCAGGGTCTTGGTAATCCAGGCAAAGGCCTGTTCCTGGGGACCACGCGGATAGAGCTGATGAGTGATAATGTCGGTAAACTGACCATAGCCAGAGTAGTCCAGTGGCTAGATCTGCGCGACCGGATCGGGCCCAATAACGTAGACCTCAGGGTCTATGGCTTTGACTGTCTGGTAGATGCGCTTCTGGAACCGGGCGAATCTATCGTTATACCAACGTCGGTACGCGATCCACCGGAAGGGGTTTTTGTCAGCCAACGAGGTGGGAATGCCCCATTTGTCGTATCCGAACTCTTCTTTGACCTCTTTGTCCACTTGCCGCATGAACGGATATGGATCATCATCGTAGTGAAATCGCAGTCCGCGAGGCATGTCTTTTTCGTGGAACTCGTCGCCAGTCATAACGCCCCAAATATAATCCGGCCAGCGGGTGACATACTGCTCGAGGCCGTCCAGGTAAACCTCCTGGTTTTCGTAATCGATAACATAGGTGAAGTTCCCCTTATCGCGCGGCTTGCCTTCGGCTCCAGAACGGAGGCTGCCCCTGAATACGAATTGAACGCCGTGTTTCTTGGAGTAATGGCGAGCTTCGAAGTTGTCAGCTCCGATGTAAGATCCACCGTCTAAATAGCGCAGCTTGCGCCGGGCAGCATTTCTGTAGCTTTCTTCGAGAACATACGGCGGGGCATACTTCAGACAGACAGGCCCCAGCCTGTAGTTGACCAGGTCATGTCCCCAGTACAAGACGCCGTGTGCTGCCATCCCCGGTCCTGCGTCGCCCATCAACTCGGCGTAGAGAGGATCATCGGTTTGCCAGACTCGAGCGAATTCGGTCTCGATTGCCGGTAGGTCATTCTCATATAGCAACTCTTCATCGGCCCATATCCTGAAGGTAACGACTTGGTTGTCGCCAGTCACTATGTAGGGTAGCAAGAATTCAATTCTCTGGCCCGCAGGTGCCTGCCATATTTCGGAGTCGCCGAAGATTTCCTTCTGATCTTTTCGGACAACGGCCGCCACGCGTAACTCGGCGTTGTTAGCAGCGGTGTAGCTACCGCTCACCGCGTTGGCTTGGCGACTGTTACCCTGGCGGGCCACCAGGCCACGGCTGGCAACTCTCAGACTGCTCGCAGAAGGAAAGATGGCATCGCCAAACTCTGCGGGCTGGGCGAACCGGCCCTGCACACCGGCCCAAGAGCTGTACTCATTAGCCCCGGGACGCCCGCGGCAGATATTCAATCCCCAGACCTCCCCGGCGACGGGGCTTACGCCCATATTAGCAAAGGGCAGGGCAATCTCAATACTCCATCCGCGCTCATGATACTCGTAGGCGGTCTCAGCGACAGGTTCGACATCGGTGGCAGCCCGGCTTGATCCGCCCTTGGCAACGCCCAATTGAGCGGCAAGCTTGCCCGCTGCGGTTACTCCCAAGTGGAAGAAGCTCTGCTCGTCATTGTGGTAGTCAATGAACAGTTCAATACAATCATCGCCCCACACTCGCTTGCTTTCGGCCTCAATTGCTTCGGTCTTCAGATTCTCCATATCAGGCTCGTGCGCATAGATGGCCAAATATAGATTGTCGCTGTCGTAGGTGATATGTACCTCAGTCTGGACTGGGGCTGGCTCATCGCCTCTGTTGCGCACAAAGTCGGTGAGCACAGGCTTCCCGTGCCAGGCAGAATCATCGATATTGCCATCAATGACCGGAGGCATCTGGGTTGGTACCATAGTAACACTAACCGCGCGGGAGCCCTCGGATGGGTCTATCCTCGCCGCCGAGGCCAAGGAATACCAAAAGAAGTTGTGCGATGACGGGTAGTGATCATTTGTCCACTGGTTGGTCCCTTCGATCCCATCGCGCAGGCTCATCTGCACCTGAATCCCGATCGTCGGTCCCTCTAAATGCAACGGCGCGATAGGTACGCGCATCTCAAGTTGCTTGCCGTCGGGCGAATAATGACCCTGTGGGCCCCCACGCCACTTTGGGTGACCCTCATACCACAGATACGTACTTGGGCCTTCATCGGTGTACTTAACCACGTAAGTCCGGTTGACGCCTACTCCGGGGCGGCTAATCTGATTGGTATAATAATCGGGCTTAGCGTCACCATTCACATCAAGGATAATATAGCGCATGTTCGACCAGAAGTTGTCCTGCCAATCACTCTGCGTACCATCAGAAAAGGGCCTGGCTTTCTTGAACTTCAGGCGAAAATACAGATACGACTTGTCGTGCGTGACCCCCAGCGTATTAACCACGGCATACAGTGAACCCACTTGAGCGGTTACCTCGGCGGGCATGGCAAATTCGACGGCATCGGTCCAGTCCCCGAACTGGCCGTCTATGGTTATCCCCCACACAAGTGACGATGCTACCCCCATGATGAGCATGGTGAATCCTACAGTCTGTACGGCCCTCATCACTGATTCCCTTCCTTTGTGCCTTCGCTCGAAGCGCCTGACTGCCTATTCGACAGTTAGCCTCTGCGGCAGTGTGGCCGAGCAAGTCCCATTCTTAGTGGAGAGTAGGACGGCTCTCTGATAGTGCGATATTTAGGCTACCAACACCTCCTCGCTTTGTCGGTCTTCATCAAGCGCGGCCTGCAGGATCCACAGATCCCGGTATCCCATTATGCAATGAAAGGCTCTTTCAGCATCCCAATAGGCCGCTGCTGCCCAACGCAGAACCATCTGCCCATTACGCCAGTTAGTGACCCGAGCAGTACGCAACCGCGCCCCGGCGGTGGGACTCCCCACGATATTAGTGGTGCCTAGACGGCGCCTCCGGCGTAGCGATTCTGCTGGAGTTGGCCTACATGTTCAGCGTGGAGCCGCCGCCCCTCCCAGTCTACCTTGCCTTTTTCGATGCCGAGGACTCCGGCCAAAGTGGATCAGGCCTGCCCTATGCCGGATTCTGCATCGGCTCGGCCTACATGGCCCAGAACTGGCCCGCGCAGATTGCCTTGCCTGACCGGGTGGTTGTCCTTGACTTGGTGGGTGGGCAGTCGAAGGATAACCCGCGGGTGCCGGTACGCACCGACCTGGGCGGCAACGACTACTTCGACCTGCCCATGGAATCTTCCCGGCCCTCCCTTCGGCGGGTTGCCAGGTCATAACCAGCCACGAGCCCTGGCTGTCTGAGTATTCGCCGCGACCGCGAAACTCGAAAGACTCATATATCCGCCGCGCCGGAAGATTCTCGGGCAATGCCTGGCGATACTCAATCATTGACTTGACCGGCCCTCCGGCTTTGACCTCGGAGAACTCAGATAAATAATCCCGCCGCCCCCTTGACATGGTTTGCGCATAATGGTATAATGGTTGTGATAAGGTCATGAATAATCGAACAGCCGATGGTCGCGGTGGGCCAAGCGGTGGGGAAAGTTCTAATGAGTCGGCTCGAAGGAGGTGATCACAGGCAACCCAGCCAGCGAATTCTCAAGCCCTGCCGGCTCATTGTATGCGAGTCCTGCAAGGCGAAAATGCGAAGCAGTACGCAAAGAGATGTGGAAGTAATTTCCTAAGAAAGGGTGAGAAGGATGTTAGCTACACGCAGAGGTTTTACTCTGATTGAGCTGCTGGTGGTAATTGCCATAATCGCCATCCTGGCAGCGATCCTGTTCCCGGTGTTTGCCCGGGCTAAAGCTAAAGCTCTGGAGACGCAGTGTCTGAGCAACGTCAAGCAGATTGCGTTGGCGGTGTTGACCTATGCTTCGGACTGGGATCAGCAGCCGCCCCAGTATTGGATTGACGGTCTCGATTTCGGCAACCCGCCGTTTGACTTCGATCACTCCGACGATAACCAAGCTGACGCCTGGATGATGCTGGAGCCCTACCTCAAGAGCTGGGACATCGCCCAGTGTCCGACGGCGGCGAATTCGGTAGACATGAGTCCTATCGGGTTAAGTTCCGTCAGCTACGCCTTTAACGGTACCCAGCTCGATGAGTTTGACTCCTTCTGGGGCGACGGCTTTTTCGGCTACTTGTGGTGCGACCTGCACAGCTGCCCCGACCCTTACGACTGGACCTGGTGCTATGCTGACGGTCACTACGCCAGCGGCACCGCATTCACCCTGGACACATTTTCTAGCGAAGGTTACCCGTCTGCCGCCCAGATTTACATGCTGTGGGACGCAAAAATCGAGATGGAAGACGGCTGCACCGCCTGGGCCGACGGCCTCAAAAGCATCAGTGTTACCCTTCGCACTCGCTGGAACCGGCTTAACGCCGCGGACCAATGTAATTGTTCAGGGTGGGCGTCGCATGACGGATGTTACGGCGGAGATGAGACCAGCCTGGGCTGCATGGAGATACGACCCGATGCCCGGCACGGCGGCCAAGACCGGCTCAACGTCGCCTATTTCGACGGCCACGCCAAGAGCCGCAGCACGATCGAGGCCGAGACCGAGGGCCACTTGTGTGAGTGGGATTGGGACCTCTCGGGACCCAAAAGCCGTAACTACTAGTTGACCGCTGAAAGGAGACTAAGTTATGAGAACCACAGACCGAGGCTTTACCCTCATTGAGTTGCTGGTAGTGATAGCGATTATCGCTATCCTGGCGGCGATTCTGTTCCCGGTTTTCGCGCGGGCGCGGGCTAAGGCTCAGCAGACCGCGTGCTTGAACAACATCAAGAACCTGGCCCTGGCCTTCAAGATCTACACCAGCGACTACAGCGCTTACTACCCCGCTGACGTGATAGACTGGGCCTGGTGGAGTCGGGATAAGGTCGGCGGCGGGATGGGCACCTTTGGGGGATACATGGCCGGCCGCTATATCGATGGCTTCGAGTCGATATGGTGCCCGACAATTGCCAAGCGGCAGATGCTCTTCTGTATCAATGGCGAGGCAAATTCTTACGGCTACAACGGGATTGACGTTTGGGATCCGCGGTGCGGTGGTCTGACCATGAGAGTAAGAATGGCTGATGGATCGAACCGCCGCTTCCCGGCCAATGAGACCTGGGTCGAACAGCCCGCGCAAACTGTCTTGCTGGTGGAATTAGGCGCCGGCAGTCTGCACTGCCCGGCGTGGGGCACGCGGATGAACTACACAGGCTACGAATGGACGGCTAGCCGCATAGCGTATCGCCACAACGAGGGAACTAACATAGCCTGGTGCGATGGGCATGCCTCGTGGGCTGCGGAGGGCACCCCCGGCCTCGACCTGGGGGTTGGGTTAGATGTAGATCCAGGCGACTGGGGCGAAGAGGATGACGGTGTGGCCAACTGGTGGAACCTGGGGCCCAACACTCCCGAGCTAACCGAGCGGTACGACAACCTTACCAGCCCTAGCGGCAGTGGTACCGCTGTTTGCGACCTCCCCTAGGTCACGCTTGCGCCGTCAATGCACTCCGGGGCGAGAAGAGGAACGGTAGCCCCTAAGAGTGCAGGCAGTGTAAGCAGG
>JAUVXR010000004.1 GCA_030603495.1 bacterium | reverse complement strand
TTCGTCCGCAATCGCAAGAGTGCCGGCGGGCCACAGATTATACTGGGCCTGACTAACGGTAACGCCCGGGATGTAGAGAACAACAGCAACAAGACGCTCTCCGCAGATCTGAAGTGGGACCGGGCGTGGGGGCAGTACGGGCTTAGCTGGCTGAATGGCAAGACCAGTTCTTCGCCGGACAAAGACCGTAAAGCGCTGCTGGGCTATGTGCGCTGGGCGCAACCTAATCAGCGTTGGGCGGCACAGGCCGAGTATATGGACGGCGAACTGAACGGCTACGACGTCGACGGCTGGTCTGGCCAGTTCGAGTATCGGTTGACGAAGAATCCGACGTGGGCCTTCGTCAAGTTGGAGGAGTTCAATCCCAAGAGCAATGCCAAGTACGATGCTGTGCATCTCGGTCTGACTAAGCAGCTAGACGCGAACAACGAAGTCACGCTGCAGTGGACCAACGGCGATTGCGTTTACAGGGGTGGAGATAGGACCCGGAAGAAGGACCTAATCGGGCTGCAGTGGCAGATGATGTTCGAGTAGCTGAGAGACGGACGCTTGAGCTGATTCAATCAGCACAAGCGACAGACACCTACCGGGCCGGTGGCCCCGCACGGGGCCACTGGCTGGTTGGTACAAGCCGTGATTCCCGTAGGCAGCCTCGCGCAACTTGAGGCTGCCTACGTGTGTGTTGTAGTTACCCCACGAGCTGTATCCTCGTGGTTAGAGTGTGCCCCCACAGGCCCCTTGCACATTACTCTTGACAATGACGCGTGATTTCGGTATGATTGCTGCGAAGTTGCGACCCGGGGCGCTGTGCTCTCAACGGAAAGTCACTCTGCACGAGCGCCGAACGCAGAATAGATGCCAGACGCGACAGCGCATAGCACTAACCACAAAGGGAGGGAGTAGCATGTGTAGAATCGCAGTAGTCGTGATCGTTGTGCTGATGTGCATGGGGGGTGCGGCCTGGACGGGGGACATCGTTGCCATGCCCACCGGCAATATGGTGCCCAAGGGCCAGTATGAGGCCCACTACATCTACTGGGATACGGGATCCATACCTACGCCGGGTGGCCAGATCCTGGAACACGTCAATGTGTTTGAGTTCTTTGTTGGTGTAACTGACGACCTGGAGATAGACGTTCTGTCCGTGTGGCCTCAGGGCCTGGACAGGATCCAGGAAGTCAACGTCTACTACCGGCTGTTGGAGGAGACCCCCCTGAAGCCTTCGTTGATTGTGGGGGCCACAAACGTGACTGGCGAGAACTGGCTACCCAGCAAAGAGCGGCCCGGGCCCCTCGGCGACACCCGGGCTTCACCGTTCGTGCTGGGCTCCTACAACATCATGGTGCCCCAAGGTGGTCCACCCAGCTTGCGGAACCCGCTGGTAAGGCTACACCTTGGTTACGGCACCAACTTCCACCAAGACGATCCGTTCGGGGGGATGCAGATACTTGTGCATCCTGGCCTCGGCGCAGGTATCTTCAACTATCAGGACCAGCCCATCTACCTGGTTGCCTGCATGCCCACCCCCGATATTGAGATTCACTTCGGCTGGGGTCAAGGCGACCCGCTGTGGCATGTGGGATACCACGGCAGCTTCTAGTCAAGGCTGCCGCACGACCCTGACAACAACTCGGCCGAGAACCAAAAACGCCAATGAGCGCAGCATCGTCGCGCTCATTGGCGCTTGTGTATATCACCCCCAATACCGATCGAATAGATGCGCTCTCTTCGTTACACTACCAACGATCACTGCAGGGGCAGCATCAGCCGGGTTGATCTGATTGGGCTCGGCCTGCTCATGACCCTCGTCGTGTCGGATAGTTCCCGAGCGTATACCTTGTGCCAGCCGCCGCGACGATGGGCCACCGACATGCTCACTACTCCGGGAACATGGCCGCCGCGGACCGACCACTTCGCGACTGCTCTGGCGAGCAGCGCTTGATGAGTGTATACTGTAGGTAACGTCGTCTGGACGCTGGGCACAAACCCACAAAGGGGGGATACAAGACAGATGAACTCCACTCGAACGAGGGTATGGCTTGCTACACTGACCATTTTGGCCTTTCTCGGCCTACTGGTCGGCTGTTCCCGCAAATCACCGGAAGATGTCGTCGTCCGACCTCTGCCAGCACCCGTCACCCCTGAAAGCGCGCCAGTGACAATCGGCGCGATTCTTAGTCTCACTGGCCCGGCCTCCCCCTCTGGCGAACCCCAGAAGAACATTGTGCAGATGCTGGTCGAGCAGGTTAATGCCCAAGGCGGCGTCCTGGGACGACCCCTGGAGGTCATCGTCAGGGACGACGAGAGCACACCCGCCGGAGCAGTAAAGGCGGCTAACGACCTCATCGAACAGGGTGTAGTGGCGATCATTGGTCCATCCACGACGCCCTCGACAATGCCCCTGAAGGATATTTGCCAGGAGGCGGGCGTACCCCTGATCGCCTGCGCAGCGGGCAAAACAATCACGGATCCGGTCGCCAGCTACGTCTTCGCGGTGCCCCAGACCAATACTCTGGCGGTGGAGAAGTGTTTCGACTACCTGGAGAAGCAGGGCATTGACAAGGTTGCCTCGATTTACGTGGCCAACCCGTTCGGCGAAGACGGGCGGGAGAATATAGCAGCCCTCGCCGCCGAGAAGGGTATCGAGATCGTCGCTGTTGAGACCTTCGGCGGGGACGACACCGACATGACCACGCAACTGACGAAGATCAAGGCGGCGGAGCCGGGCGCTTTGATTTGCTGGGGTACCAATCCCGGACCGGCGAGCGTGACCAAGGATGCCAAGACGATCGGCCTGGATGTGCCGATACTGCAGAGCCACGGCGTCGCTAATATGAAGTTCATCGAACTCGCCGGGGAGGCCGCCAACGGTGTCCAGCTTCCCGCCGGCCGCCTGATCGTCTGGGAGCAGTTGGCCGATGACGATCCACACAAGGATGTGCTCAGGGAGTTCGCTACCACCTACCAGGAGGAGTACGGTCAGGCCCCCACTATCTTTGCTGGCTATGCCTACGACGCCTTCTGGATTGCCGTGCAAGCGATCACGGAGGCGGGCGAGGCCGACCGGGCCAAGGTCCGCGACGCCATCGAGCAGATAAAGGACTTTCAGGGCACTGCTGGGGTTTTCAACTACTCAGCGGAAGACCACAACGGTCTGACCATGGACGCCTTCGTCTGGGTCAAGATCGTTGACGGCGCCTGGCAGCTCGCCGAGTAGCTCTCGGAGCAAACGTTGCAGCATTTACTGAGGCAACTGCCGAGGCAGAGGTCCGCCTATGAGTCTGACTGACCAGATAGTCCAGTACCTGGTCACCGGGGTTTCGATCGGTGCGGTGTACGGGCTGGTCGGGCTAGGGTTAGCTATAATCTTCAACGCCACCGGGGTGATTAACTTCGCCCAGGGCGAGTTTGTGATGCTCGGTGGCATGTGCGCGGTCGCCTTCACGGGGCTGGGTATGCCCCTGATTGTGGCTGCGCTGTTATCGATTGCCGTCGTGACAGCAGTCGGACTGCTGGTCGAACGGCTGGCGATCCGCGCGTTGCCGCGGGCCTCGATAATAACGCTGATAATCGCGACCATTGGCGCCTCCTTTGTACTCAAGGGAGGCGCCAAGCTCCTGTGGGGGCCCGAAGCGGTCATACTCCCCTCGTTCAGCGGCCATGCTCCCCTGCATATCGGCGCCGCCGGCATAGACCCGCAGCGCGTCTGGGTGATGGGCGTGGCGCTGGTCAGCGTCATCGGGGTGCAGCTCTTCTTCAAGTACACCCTCACCGGCAAGGCGATGCAGGCCTGCGCCATCAACCGCTCCGCTGCCCAGCTCGTCGGTATCAACATCAACCGCATGGTCAGCCTCAGCTTTGGCCTAAGCGCGGCCCTGGCGGCAATAGGGGGCATAGTACTGACGCCAGTGACCATGATGCGCTACTCCCAAGGCGCCACCTTCACCTTGACCGGTTTCCTGGCCGCCGTGGTCGGCGGCTTAGGCAACGGAATCGGCGCAGTGGTCGGTGGGATAATGCTGGGGGTGCTCGAGGCTCTGGCCGGCGGCTTTGTTGACGTTGCCACCCGTGGACTGATTCATTCCGGCTACAGTAAGGCTATCGCACTGGCGGTCGCGCTGTTGATACTGTGGCTGCGGCCCCAGGGACTGCTGGGCCGACGCGAAAGGGAGTCAGCATGAGCGCCGCGCGCCAGATAGCCGACAAAGGAGGCGCCCGCTGGAGCAGTCTGCTCAGAGCGACGGCCTGGCTGCTGCTTGCGGCAGTCGTCGCGACGCCGTTGCTGCTCGGCGAGGGCTACCGGCTTCCGGGCGGCGTCGGCAAGAACTACCTCCTCACTATCGGCATCTTCACCGGCATTCATGCCATCATTGCTGTCGGTCTGGGCCTGCTTATGGGCTACGCCGGCCAGGTCTCGCTGGGCCACGCTGCCTTCTATGGGCTGGGAGCGTATAGCTCGGCGATCCTCACGACCAAGCTGGGCTTGCCACCCTTGCTGGCGATGCTGGCTGGCATCATGCTCACCGCCCTAATCGCTTTGATATTGGGAGCGCCGACGCTGCGCCTACATGGCCACTATCTGGCGATGTTCACCCTCGGTCTGGGTATGATCGTCCAGATCGTTTTCAACCAGGCGCGGGGGCTGACCGGCGGATTCGGTGGTGTGAGGAACATACCCCATCTGGGAATAGGCTCGTGGCAGTTTGACACCAAGCCCGAGTTCTACGCTGTGGTGATGCTCACGCTGGGTGTAACGCTGCTGATGGCGCACAATCTGGTCAACTCCCGCAGCGGTCGGGCCTTGCGCGCGTTGCACGAGAGCGAGCTGGCGGCAGCGATATGCGGAGTGGACGTCGCCCGCAGCAAGCTACAGGTATTCGTGATTAGCGCAGTGTTGGCCTCGGTGGCCGGCAGTCTCTACGCTCACTTTATGCGCTTTGTAAGCCCCGGACCCTTCGGTTTTGTCTTTTCCGTAGATCTGCTCATAATGGTTGTGGTCGGCGGCGCTGGCAGCATTTGGGGACCAGTCGCAGGCGCGGCGCTTTTCAATATCCTGTCCGAGACTCTGGGCAAGATCGGCGAACAGGTCCCTTGGGTCGCCGACCTGGATATCGTCCTGTTCGGTGTGGTCCTGGTTGCCGTAGTGGTCTTCCTGCCTCGCGGACTGGTCACGCTCGCTGCGAGGAGACCAGGACGAGCCAGGGGGCCAGCCATCCAGCCAGAAGCCCAGGCAGAGGCTTGATATGCACGACTGCGCAGTTACCGAAAATGAGATCGTACTCGGCTTTGCTGAGGTCTCCAAGTTCTTCGGCGGCCTGGTCGCGCTCGACGGGGTCAGTGGCGAGGTCTTCGGCGGTGAAATCCTAGGCATCATCGGGCCCAATGGCGCAGGTAAGACCACGCTGTTCAACATCATCAGCGGCGTCTTCTCGCCCTCGAAGGGCGAAATCGGTCTCGGGGGCCGCCCCATCACGGGGCTGCCATGTCACAAGATTGCCCACCTGGGCGTGGCCCGAACCTTCCAGAATATTCGTCTATTTCGGGAGATGTCTGTGCTGGAGAACGTCCTGGTCGGCCGGCACAGTCAGGCCTCCGCTAGCCTGATTGGCTCCGTCTTGCGTCTGCCGGGGATACGCGCCGAGGAATCTCAACTGCGTCAGGAGGCTCTCGCCTATCTCGATATGGTCGGCCTCAGCGAGCGGGCAGAGGCCAAAGCCGGCAGCCTAACCACCGGCCAGCAGCGGCTGCTGGAGATCGCCCGCGCCCTGGCCGGCGAGCCGCAGATCATTCTCCTCGACGAGCCGGCCGCCGGCCTCAACACCCGCGAGACCGAAGCCCTGGGCGAGTTCATCCTGCGCATGCAGCAGGAGTTGGAGCTTACTATCGTCCTGATCGAGCACGATATGCGGCTGCTGATGGAGGTGGCTGAGCGGGTGATGGTCATTGACCGGGGCCACAAGATCGCTGAAGGCACCCCTGCCCAGATACAGGCGGACCCACAGGTCATCAGCGCATACCTCGGTGAGGAGTTTGCCGCGAACGGACCCCCAGTCCAGTCAACGGAGGAGCGGCTGTGAGCCTGCTAGAGCTCAGATCGGTGACCGCTGACTACGAGGGGCTGCTGGCCCTCCGGGGCATATCCCTGCATGCCAACGAGGGCGAGATCACTGCGCTGCTCGGCGCCAACGGTGCCGGCAAGAGCACTACGCTCAACGTCATCTGCGGTCTGCTGCCGACACGCTCAGGCCAGGTGCGCTTCGCCGGCGAAGACATTTCCCACCTCCGCCCCGACCGGGTAGTGCGCAGGGGACTGACCCAGGTGCCCGAAGGTCGTCTGCTCTTTGATGACCTCACGGTGCGCGACAACTTGCTGCTGGGTGCCTACTCACGCATGCGCCGCGAGTCGCGCCGCCGGATTGAAGAGGATATAGACGGGGTGTGCGAGCTATTCCCGATTCTGGCAGAGTTCGCGGACCGCCGCGCGGGGACGCTCAGTGGCGGGGAGCAGCAGATGCTGGCCGTCGGGCGGGCCCTGATGTCTGCCCCGCGCCTGCTGCTGCTTGATGAACCCTCGGCTGGGCTAGCCCCCAAAGCAGTCAGTGAGGTCTTCGCCAGAATCCAAGCCCTGTGCCGGCGAGGGACCAGCGTAGTACTGGTCGAGCAGAACGTCTCGGCTGCCCTCAAGATTGCCGACCGGGGCTATGTCCTGGAAGTCGGCCAGATAGTGCTCGAAGGCACTGCCGAGGAGCTGCTGGCCAACCGGGACGTCCAGCGTGCTTATCTGGGCAAAGATTACGAGGAGGTTTAGCCGATGGCTACCGGTGCGATCTGGGATGACAAGTTCGAGTGTATTCCGCGTCGGGAGATCGAGCAGCTCCAGATCGAGCGGCTTCAGGCGACGGTCAACCGCGCGGCGCGCAATGTCTCCTTCTACGGCAAACAGTTCGAGGACCTCGGCATCTATCCCGAGGATATCCAGTCGCTCCAGGACCTCCAGCGGCTCCCCTTCACCCAGAAGGAGGACCTGCGCGACGGCTATCCTTACGAGTTCTTCGCCGTGCCGTTGCGCGAGGTCGTCCGTATTCACCAGTCCTCCGGGACCACCGGCCGACCCACGGTCGTCGGCTACAGCGCTAACGACCTGCAGCACTGGACCAATCTAGTCGCCCGCAACCTGGTCGCCGCCGGGGTGACCAAGGACGACGTGGTCCAGATCTTCTTCGGCTACGGCGTCTTTACCGCTGGTTTCGGCTTTCACTACGGGGCCGAGGCCGTCGGCGCCTCGGTCATCCCCGTCTCCCACACCGACAGCCGCCGGCAGGTCGAGATGATGCGCGACTACCGCACCACCGTCATAATCGGCACACCCCACTACGCCCTACGCATCGCCGCCGCCGCGCAGGAGATGAATGTAGACCCCCACTCGCTGTCGCTGCGTATCGGCCTGTTCGGCGCAGAGGTCTGGGAAGAGCGAGTGCGTGAGGAGATCGAGAGCAGTCTGCTCATCGAGGCGTTCGATGTCTACGGACTGGCCGAGATTGGCGGCCCGGGTGTTTCCTACGAGTGTGAGTGTCGCTGCGGACTGCACATCTCCGAGGATCACTACCTCGTGGAGGTCATTAACCCCGAGACCGGTGAGGTCTTGCCCCCCGGTGAGGAGGGCGAATTGGTCTTCACCACCCTCAACAAGGAAGCTATGCCGCTGCTGCGCTACCGCTCCGGCGACCTCAGCCGGCTCGACCTCGAACCGTGTGCCTGCGGGCGCACCCTGGCGCGGATGAGCCGCGTCGTGCGCCACAGTGACGACCGCCTGATTGTCCGTGGCACGAATATCTTCCCCGACCAGGTTGCCAAGGTCATCGCCCGGATTCCCGGCCTGGGCCAGGAGTTCCAACTGGTGCTCGACCAGACCACCGCTCTCGACCGGCTGGAAGTGCACGTCGCAGTCGCCCAGGATTCCGCACCTGACAGCGTGGGCGGGCTGATAGCCCTGGAAGAGCAAGTCGAAGAACAGCTCCAGACCTTGCTGGGGATGAGTGTGGCAGTCAAGCTAGTCCAGCCCGGCTCGATGGATACCAGCCAGGGCCGCACCCGGATAATCGAGACCCCTCACGAGTCCTGACCGCCAGCCAACCACGCTAAGAGGAGGCCACGCCGTGACCAGTGCACTGATCTTCGATGTGGACGGCGTCATCGCCGATACCGAGGTCCTTAACGCCCAGGCCAGCGTCCTGATGTTCGAGCAGCTCTACAACACCCGCGTCCAGCCGGAGGATTTTCAGCCCTTTGTCGGCACCGGCGACGAGCGTTATGTCGAGGGCGTGGCCGAGAAGTATGGCGTCCAGATTAACACCCCGGCGGCGATCCAACGCCGGGCCGAGAACTTCTTCAAGCTACTGGAGCACCAACCTCTGCCGGCGGCTCCGGGCGTAATGGCACTGGTCACTGCGGCGCGCGACGACCCCGAACTGAAGCTGGCCATCGCCACCTCCGGCAACAAGGACAAGCAGTTCCCCGTCATTGCGGGCACGGGTGTAAAGCTGGAATGGTTCGACGTCGTCATCACCGGCGACGATATCACCCACAAGAAGCCCCACCCCGAAATCTACCTGGTCACCGCCGAGAAGCTGAGCCTGCCCCCAGAGCGGTGCGTGGTCTTCGAGGATGCCCCCGCTGGCGTCGAGTCAGCCAAGTCGGCGGGAATGCCCTGCATCGCGGTGACCTCCAGCGTAGACGCTGCCCAGCTCGCCGCGGCTGACCTCGTAGTGGACTCGCTGGCAGAGGTCAGTATGGAGTGCGTGCGGAAGTTGCTCATCGCGTAATTGGAAAGGGGTGAGAACAGATGAACACACCTAAAGACACTGACGAGGGCCGGGCCAGGCCGTCCGTCTGGCCGGTGTATGTGGCGGCTATAGCGGTGCTAATCGTCGGCCTGGTATTCCTGGCAGTAGCCCTTGACGTGTATGTCTTGAAAGCTACCACCCCCGAATACCGCTGGGGAATCGAGGGCTTCGGCCCCTGGAGTTGGCTCTATGCTGCGGCTGCCTACGGGCTCTTTGGAGTCGTCACAGCCATCGGGATGCTTCGGCTGCGGCGCTGGGCGTGGTGGTGTGCAGCCGTGTTCGTCGCACGGTGGATAGCCTATGAATCCGCCCCTGTTTGGTTTGGGCGTTGGTTTCCCGAATGGTTTGCCGAAGGGCCCTGCGTGTGGTTCTACTCCTGTGGAGTTTTACCCGATGGAGTTTTACCCGATAGTGCTGGCGGCATTGCTATCACAGCACCGTGTCTTGTAGTAGCCGTGTTGATAGTAGTGGTATTGGTAACCCGGCGGCGGCTATTCTTTCCGCCGAAGCCAGCGGGCGCGGAATAGCCCCGAATCGCACAGGAGGGAGACAGATGAACATGCTTAGCGACACTGACGAGGGCCGGGCCAGGCCGTCGGTCTGGCCGGTGTATCTGGCGGCGGCAGCAATCGGGTTCTTCAGCCTGTATTGCTTGACTGAAGCATGGTCATCTGTGAGAGAGAACGGCTACGATTGGGTGTTTCTGGTTTGGGCCACATATGGAGCTTTCGGAGGCCTCACGGCGTGGGGAGTAGCTCGGTTGCGTCCCTGGGCATGGTGGTGTGCAGTTGTATGGACTGTTGTCTTTATGACCGTGCCCGCTTTTGGGGTTTGGATGATGATAGAATACCTTCGCATGGTTGGAGCCATGTCAAGACCGTGGCCGTGGATGCGGGGCCTACTCTATCTACCGTGGTGCGCCGTCGTAGCCCTGGTCGTGTGGCCAATAGCAACGCGCCGACGGTTGTTCTTCCCACCGAAGCCAGAGGGCGATGAATAGCCCCTGGTGTGTGCAGGAAGCTCGTAGAGAGGCACAAACGCGTTGGCGTGCTAAAGGAGACAACTTGTGACCGCATCCAGAGACCGCCTCCAGATATCTCGCGGGGAAAAGCGTGGTCGCCTGGCGTCGCTAGTCCTAGTTGTTGTGCTTGTCGTGGTCTGCGGCGTGATACTCGGTCTTTGCCTGTTGGATTATGATCGTCTGCGGGCCTTCGAACCTGAGGGAGGCCTGGTGCACGTCCGGGCCTTCACTGGCTTGGAATTCCCGGGGAGTACTCAGCTTGTTGATGCATATGTGTGGGGTGGTCGCCGATTCTTCAAACTAGGGTTCGGGATGGATACCACCATCAACTATTACTACAGGGTGGAGATAAGGCGTAGCGAGATTGAGGAGTTTACACAGCAGGAGCTCGTGAAGGGAAAGTGGGATTTGCTCCAACAAAGTATTGGTTTGCGTCCTGCCATTCGGTCCGTTCCTAGGAAACTCCGGAAGCATTGGGGGGAAGCTGCTATCGGTTGGAACGGGCCCTGGTGGAGAGTGGATACCCTCCCTACTTACTACTGCGAGGTCATCGTCCGTCTCGACACTCCCGGCGCTCCCGATGTTAGTACCGTGTACATTATCGTATTCCTATCTAAGGGGTAGTCTTACGAGGTCAGTTGAGCACAGAACCCCACAGGATGGTAGAATTCGGTGAACACGCTTAGCGACACTGACGAGCGCAAACCCAGGCCGTCCGTCTGGCCGGGGCTATTCCAGCGCGGCTTGAGCCTGCTCGAAAACGACATCGAAAGCCTCGGCGTCCTCGACGGCGAGGTGCGCTAATATCTTGCGGTTGAGTCCGATGCCCGCATTCTGGAGACCGCCCGCGAACTCGCTGTAAGTCAAGCCCCGCTGCCGGCAGGCCGCGTTGATGCGCGCAATCCACAGCCGGCGGAAATCCCGCTTTTTCGCACGCCGATGCCGCCAGGCATAGTTGCCTGCCCGCATCAGCGTCTCCTTGGCAGGTCCTATCTGCCGGTGACGCCCGCCCCAATAACCCTTGGCGGCCTTCAGTATTCTCTTGTGCCGACGCCGGCGCGTCGGTCCCGTCTTGACCCGAGGCATATCTCGCTAACTCCTTATGTCTTGCCGATGGCTTCCCTGCCCTACTTGGCCCCGCGCTACTCTTTGGGGATCAGGGTCCTGACGCGGCGGGCCTCGCCAGCGGTGACTTCCTGCTCATCACTGAGCCGGCGCTTGCGATGGCTGGACTTCTTCGACAGCAGATGTCGCTGGCCGGTCTGGCGGCGCATTATCCGACCTCGCCCCGTGACTTTGAACCGCTTCTTCGCGGCCTTTTTCGTTTTCATCTTCTTCTTGGCCATTGCCTATTTCTCTCTCCGAACTCTGCTAGCCCCCGGAGAACAGGCCTCCGCCCGACCACCAAGTGTGCGCCCAGACCGCTGGGGCCTGGGCGCGGGCTGTTCCCGCCTCATTCCGGCTGCTGGCTGGCTACTTACCCGATCTTGGGGGGACGCAGGATCATAATCATCTGATTCCCCTCCATATGCGGCGGCGAATCAATCTCGGCGCATTCCTGGCACCCGTCAATGAACTTCTGAAGCTGCTGACGCCCGATGTGCTTATGGCGAAGCTCGGGACCACGGAATATGACGTTAAACTTTACCTTGTTGCCCTTCTCCAGAAACTTGATAGCCCGCTGGAGCTTGAAATTGATATCATGTACGTCAGTATTGGGCCGTACCCGTATCGTCTTGAGTTCGACCTGCTTCGACTTCTTGGCGGCTTCCTTGATCTTCTTCTGCTGTTCGTAGCGGAACTTGCCGTAGTCCATTATACGACAGACTGGTGGCTGTCCGTCGGGAGCCAACTCGATCAAATCCAGATCTCGGCTTTCAGCCTCCCCCCGCGCTTCTTCAATGGCTAGCACACCGATCTGGTTGCCTTCGGGATCAATCACTCGCACCTCGGGGGCGCGGATGCGTTCGTTGATCCGATAGTTTTTCGGGCTTATGGGCACTCACCCCTGCGTAATATGGTGTGTTTCCGACGGATACTCCACACAGGCGCCGTTCAGGCTTCAAAATAATAACAGAGACTGCGGCTCGTGTCAAGCAGCAAACGGACCCGACCTGTGCGGTTGCCCACAACTTGTCCTGGTTGACCTGGTATCACTGCCCAAGAGCTATCTCGCCACGTTTTCACCCAAGCCAAACTGCGCAGGGCCGGGATGTTGACAAATATGCGGTGCGGCAATACCATACCCACGCAAGAATGACGCCATAGATGCTGTCCATACTGCCGCTACAGCGGCTGACAGGAGTTGTAACGACGGCAATGACATCCCGTGAGATCATCCGCAAGGTTGTTGAACATGACAATCCCAAACGCGTCGGGCTGACCTTCTCCGATTTCAACGGTCAGCCGCGCATCAGAGACACCGTTGGCATCAGCCCCGCAGCGCTTCCCGGCGACCGCGGACCGATCTGGGAAGACGACGGCAAGGGCGGCGAGATAATGGTGGATAGCTGGGGTTGCACACAGCGGCGGCTGAAGGGTAGGATCAAGCGCGGTGAGATCGTCGAGGGGGCGATCACCGATTGGTCACAGCTCGATACCTATGAACCACCGGATATCGCCAATCCGGCGCGCTACCACCATGCTCCTGATGTGCGCCAAGAGAACGCTGACAAGTACCTACTGGGCGGTATTGTGGGCTGCAGCTTCAATGTGGCCCGTAAGCTGCGGCTGCTGGAGAACTACCTGTGCGACTGCGCGCTGTATCCCGAAAAGGTCAAGCAACTGAATCGAATTGTCAGCGACATCGCACTCCAGCAGATTGACATATACGCTGATATCGGCGCCGACGGAGTCTTCTTCGGCGAGGACTGGGGCACCGAAGACCGGCTGCTGGTCAGTCCAGCAATGTGGCATGATATCTTCAAGCCTGACTTCGCGCGGCTGATCAGCCGCGCTCACGAGAAGGGTCTAACCGTCTGGATGCACTCGTGCGGATACGTCCGCGACATAATCCCCCCGCTGGTAGAGCTGGGCCTGGATGTGTTCCAATTCGACCAGCCTGAGCTGAATGGCCTGGATCTTCTGGCCAGCTTCTCCGACCGAGTGACCTACTGGTGTCCAGTGGATATCCAGAGGACGCTGCAAACCGGCGACGAGCAAACAATCAAGGCCATGGCCCGTGAGATGCTCCGCAAGTTGGCATCCCACTCTGGTGGCTTTATTGGCAAGCCTTATCCTGACGATGAGGCGATTGCCACGGATCCACTCTGGCAGCACTGGGCGTACGAGGTCTGGCTCGAGGAGGGGGAGTACGACAAGGACGGCAGGCTGGCCATCTGTGAGGAATAGGGCTGGCGCAAGTTGCGCCCGCCACCACCGTTGCTGCCAGGAAATACACCAGGACGGCCAATTCTGTCACAGCATACAGCACTTCTTGTGTTTCTTGCCGCTCCCGCAAGGGCAGGGATCGTTGCGGCCGACACCGTCGTAGTTGATGGTTGGGTAGCACTGCTGGGCCAGCCAGCGCCGCGCGCGGCGTTGAAGCTGCTCCTGGCTGTGCTCGAATATTCGTCGGTAGCCCGCGCAGAAGTAGCTGGGCATCGAGACATCGTCGGCATATACCAAGCGATGCTTGGGGCAGCCACCCCAGCAGAACTTCAGCCACTCGCACCCCTGGCACTTACGGCCCAGCTCTGACTTGCGCCGGGCGAACTGGGCGAACTTTTCACTCTGCACCAAGTCAGTCAGCGGCGTCGCCATCAAGTTCCCCAGCTTCCACTCCGGCTCAACGAAGAAATCGCAGCAGTAGACGTCACCATTATGCTCGACCACCACGTACGCGCCGCAATGCTCGCGCAGCAGGCACGAGGGCGCTTCCACGCCGGCGTGGAGCGCGAGCAGATCATCGAACATCCGCACGTGCACCTGTGGCTCGGAGGCGCGCGCCCACAGGTCGAATACCCGGCACAGGAACTCGCCGTAGGCATCGGGATCAATGCTGAAGTCGGCGAGCTTGCCGGTGGCCGGGTCTTTTTCGACCAGCGGAATGAACTGGAGATACTCCAGGCCTAGCTCGTCGGTGAAGTAATGATATAATTCCTCAGGCCGCCTAACGTTAGCCGGCGTAATCATCGCCAGGCAGTTGTGGTCTACATTATGCTCCTGGAGCCGGTGCAGTGCCGCGATGACCTGCTCGTGGCTGGGAGTGCCTGAAGAGTACTTGCGAAAGCGGTCGTGAATGTCTGCGGGGCCGTCAATGCTAACGCCGACCAGAAACTTGTAGTCGGCCAAAAACTGGCACCACTGGTTATCCAGCAGAATCGCGTTAGTCTGCAGCGAGTTGGAGACCACCTGGCCGCTGCGCCCGAACTTCTGCTGGTAGTAGACGGCCCGCTGGAAGAACTCCAGGCCCATCAGCGTCGGCTCGCCGCCTTGCCAGGCAAACGAGACCTGCGGTCCACTCATCGCCACATACTGCCGTACGAACTCCTCGAGCACATCATCCGACATCTGGTGCCGTGGGGTATCAGGATAGAGGGCCGCCTTCGGTCGGTAGAAGCAATATGTGCATGCCAGGTTGCAGTCGGGCCCAGCCGGCTTTACCAGGACACCGATATCTTGAGCAGGCATAGCGGCTAAGCATTATATATCCTTTGCGGGCGGCGGTAAAGCAGGGCAGTGACTGAGGCCTGCTACTCCACATCTGGTTTTTCTGACTCTTGCCATCCGGCGGCACTGGCGCGTGACAACATTTGTGAAATAATGTAGGATAAGTAGAGTGGAATGTACGGTTTGCTGCTTGCTGGGCAAAGAGCGGACGAAGTTTGTGGGGGTACGTATCAAGACAGGGCGAGGAGAGGGCAAGCAACCAATGAAGACCACCAAACTCACTGCCATCTTGTTGGCAGCCGCGATCATACTGCTGCTGGCAGTGCCGCAACTGCGGGGCACGCTGGACCTTCTGCGGTACAATCCTATCGGCGTACACGGGACATGGCTGAGAAAGGCCGAAGTTGAGCAAGTGGTCAACCGCCATCCCCAAGACCCAGAGATGTGGCTGGCTTTCGCCGAGTGCGGCGCCAGCTCAGACTTCCCACAGCGATATTGGAGCCCCACATATCCGTGGGACCAGTCCTGGTTGCCCCAGCCGGCGTACGAAAGAGCAATCTCGCTGGCCCCCGACTCCCCAGCCCCGTATTTGCGATATGCCATATACCTGTTGGCCAACAGCGGCGAGCTGGGCCGTGTAGAAGAAGCGGGTGTCGAAAGGGCAGAAGAGCCACAGCGAACTGCCACCCAGATTGCCAATCTCCGCGAAGCCGAGAGCCTGCTCCAAGAAGCTCGCCGGCTGCAGCCCGACAATGCCGCCTGCGATCATCTGCTCGCCTACATCTATCTGGTCCAGCACAAGGACGAACAGGCCTTCGCCGTCTTGCGCCGGGCCATTGGCAAGCCTCGCTGGAACATCGGCAGCCAGGCCGCAGCCACTGCCGTTCTCCGTCTGCTGGGCGCCGCTGGCTCAGCTTCGCCGCTGCTCGAGACCCACGCGTTCGGCATAGCATCCTCCAGCGGCATCCACACGACTACTAAGTTGCGGAGTTTATCGCACAATCTTGATGGTCTAGGAGAGCAGTTCAGAAAGGGCGCCCAGCACCAGAAAGCTATTCTGTGTTGCGAGGCGGCAGTGCAGTTGGGTTACGTCATGCGGAAGGATGCCTATAGCGTGATCGACGGCCTCGTTTCAATTGCCATAACGAAGATAGCTGCGGCGTCCTTCCTTTCGGAAGAGGAACGCGAGAGAATAATGCAGGAGGTTCCAGTCACCGCCGACGAAGGCCACCATACCGAAGAGATACAGACTTCTCTAAGAGCGATGCACACATTTTCCAAGGAGCCACGCGGCAGGGAGATGCAGAGATACCTTCGCGAAGGGAGCAAGCGAGAAGCCGTCAAATCCGCACAGCAACGGAAGAAGGAGGAAGGTGTCCGGCGCCAGCAGGACGAGCGCATGAGGCGCATGGAAGAGGCGCGCGTTGACAACTTCGCCGCCTATATGCACAGCCACGGACGCTCCGGTCTGGGTGAGTTCTATCGCCAAGAGATCGAGGCGGCCAACCAGTGGAAGAAGCAAGCCCGTGCCGCAATAGATAGCCAGGTCTCGTCGAGTGTATTCCTATACGGCTGGCCCGGCTACAGCCGGCTTCTGTGGCTGCAAACAGGGCTGCCGCTGGCTCTGTGGCTGTTGGTAGGACTAATCTCAGTTGTGGTGCGATACTGGCGCGAGCCGCGTGCCGGCCTTGCCTGGCACTGGTGGCAAGGGCTGCCGCTCATAGGCATTCTGCTGGTGGGCATACGACTGCTGGCCCCGTGGCCAGAGTTGCATGTGTACTCATACTTCTATGCCTACCCCATTTACTTGCCAGCGGCAATCTGCGGCCTCTCATTGATAATTGCAGCCTGGCTTGTGGTGGTATTGGTGGTGACGCTACTAAAGCGCGCCCGACAGGCACCGGCTCAACGCCTCGGCAAAGCCCGAACCTATCTAGCTACTTTGCGGGTGCTGGTGCCCGTGACGTTCGCCGTGCTTTTCCTCCTCTCGGTCATTTCGCTGTGGCCGGCCCGCCAGAGCGTCCAGCCTTGGCGCGACCAAACCCGCGCCAAGATTCAGCAGGGCGAGGTGCGCTATCTAGAAATTGGTGCGACCAACCCAACGAACCACGAGCCCTCTGTTCCACGATATTGAGTGGCTTCGGCCCAGGCCGACACGCCTTCCCTCTCCCCCATCCAGCGCCAGGTCTCGTTGACACAAGCACAGGCAGCGTGGTAGCATCTTGCGAGGGCACAGCCGTATTACCCAGCCACAGTTCAAGCGAGGTCTTCAATTATGACACTGCGACTTGTCACTTTCCAACAGCAGGACGCTAATGACTGGCACATTGGCGCCCTGACCGAAGACGGCATTGTTGACCTGAGCGACCGGGCCGAGCAGCAGTCGGCCAGCCTGCCCGCCCGGTGGGACAACTCCCTGATAACCGTACTCAGCCAACCTGAGTGGATAGACTGGGCCAAGGGCGCTGTTGAGCATGGGGGCGACGAACATCTGCTGCCCCGCTCAGCGGTGAAGCTCCTGCCACCGGTGCCCAATCCCGGCAAGCTTTTCTGCCTCGCCGTCAACTATCACGAGCATGGTATGGAGACAAGCACCTTCGGCTTCCAGAAGGAGGGTGAAGGGCCGCCCAAGGGTAATCCTCACGTCTTTATGAAGCCCTCGCCAGATGTCCTGATCGGCGACGGCCAGCCGATACTCCTCTCGCGCAACTCCCGCTTCGTAGACTACGAAGCCGAGATGGCGGTCATCATCGGCAAAAGTGGGCGCTGCATTCCCCAGGAAGAGGCCCTCGATTACGTAGCGGGCATCAGCGCCTTTAACGACGTTTCGGAGCGGGAATGGGGCGGCACCGGCGAGGGGATGTCCGAGCGCGACAAGTTCTTTAACTGGCTCAACGGCAAGTGGTTCGACACCTTCGCCCCGCTGGGTCCGTGTGCGGTGCCGATGGAAGATGTGCCCGACATCCACAATCTGTGCCTCCGGCTCTACCTCAATGACGAGTTGAAGCAGGATGCGAGCACCGGAATGATGATCTTCAACTTGCCTGAAACGATCGCATATATCTCCAGCATCATCACACTGCGGCCCGGCGATGTCATCGCGACTGGTACTCCCGCAGGAGTAGGGCACCCTCAAGGCATTAGGCTCCAGGACCGAGATATCGTACGAGTAGAACTGGACCTGGTGGGCAGCCTGACAAATCCAGTGCAGGCCGAGATGTAAGGGCCAAGCCGGCCGTACAACACCAGGAATTGGGCAATAATGGCAATATATCTACCAACGGCAGCGGTGGGCAACGGGCGCGTCCTGGCGACCTTGGGCGGTGCCGGGGAGATAATGACCTTCTTCTATCCCCGTATTGACTTCGCCCAGAACATCCACGAGTGTCTGCCTGCTCTGTACCTCGGCGCCCCGGGCCACGGCGTCTTTATGTGGACGTTCGGCCCACAGTTCCGCCGCCAGCAGCACTACTTGCCTCAGACAAACATTGTGATCACCGAACTCGAGCTGCCCACACCACCGGTCATCCTGACCTTCCAGGACTTCTGTCCACCCCAGAGTGATGCGCTCGTGCGCACGGTCACCGTAAGGAATACCGGCCGGGGCCGCTTGGAGGGCGTTTTCCTCCACTACTTCGACCTGAATCTAGGCGAAGTTGCGGTCAAGCAGGCCGTTCGCTACGTCCCCGACGAAGGCTATGTCATCCAGCATTTCCGCGATGTCGCTGTGACTGTCGGGGGCACTCGCCCGGGAATGTGGCGCTGCGGCAAGTCAATTGACCAGCACGCGCCGTCCAGCGCCAAGAGCGATATGTACGACGGCCACCTCGACGGCCAACCCGAAGACATCGGTCAGGTGGACTTCGCGCTGGGCTATCATTTGGACCTTGCCCCCGGCCAGGAAACTGAGATCGAGATACTAATCGTGGGGGCCAGAAGCCTGCAGCCCCCGGCGCAGCAGTTCCTGCAACTGTGCGCCGAGGGCATCCCTGGACTGCTGACTCGGACTATCGAGCACGACAAGAACTGGCTAGCCCAACGCCAGCCGGCTTCCGTAAGCCCACGGCTGCAGGAAGCCTACCAGCGCGCGTTGCTGGCGATGACGCTGCTCTGGGACGCCCGCGAGCACAGCTTCATCGCCGCACCGGAATTCGATCCCCATTATCTGCGCTGCGGCGGCTACGGCTACTGCTGGCCGCGTGATGCAGCCGCCGCCGCTCTGGCCCTGGAGCACGCCGGCTTTACTGGCTACCTGCCACGGCTGGCAGGTTGGCTGGCCAGGGTGCAGTTGCCCTCGGGATTGTGGGGACAGCGTTACTGGTCTCAAGGCCAGACCGCTGCTTCCTGGTCGCTACGCGAGGATTTCCACCAGATTGACCAGAGTGCGTCGGCGCTGTACGTGTTGGCCACTTACCTCGCGGCACTGCCGGCAGATGCCCGCGAAGCGGCGTGCGCACAATACTGGGAGACCCTGGAGCAGGCCGGCCAGGCCCTGGCGGCAAGTGTTGGCCAAGACGGCTGGCACATTCCCGCCTGTGACCTGTGGGAGACCTATTGCGGGGCCTTTGCCTACACCAACGCCGCCATCTACGGGGCACTCCGCGCCGCCGCGCAGTGCGCGCGCCTGTGCAGGTGCGATGAGCTGGCCGCGCGCTGGGACGAGGTGGCCCATGCCATTCAGCAGGCTACGCTAGCCTCCTACGGCGATGGCTACTTCCCACGCGGACAGCGGGCATCTGGCGAGACCGATCCGGTCGTGGATTCTTCAACACTAGGGCTGGTCGAGCCGTTTGGCCTGCTCTCTCCGCACAATCCCGATCACCGCCAGATCATCGAGTCCAATCTGGCCACCATCCAGGCGCAACTCACCCTAAACCTCGACGGCGGCGCAGGCATTCGCCGTTACGAGGGCGACAGCTATCTGGATGGTGCCGTCGGATGCGTGAATACGCTGTGGGCGGCGTGGGTCTGCCTGCGCCTGGCGCAGGCCTATCGTGATGAGAACACTCCAAAATCTGCGCATTACCGGCAGCAGGCGCTGGACTACCTCGACTTCTGCCTCGATCACACGACGGCCACGGGCTTACTGCCGGAGATAATCGGCCCCAACCCGGACACTTCCTGCTGGGCGGCACCCCATAGCTGGGCCTCGGGTCTACTAGTAGAGTGTATCCTGGCCCTGGATAAGCTGCAGTAGCCAAGCAGTCAGCCTACCGACCCAGCAGGCTCTCGATGATGTACAGGTCCAACTCCTCGTAGTCACGCTCGGCGATCATCGCCTCGATCTTGCCATCGTCGAGACTGCGGCTAATCTCGAGCAGCCTGAGGAAGACGGTCCGGCTGTTACTCAGGTGCCGAGCAGCCACGTTGTCTTTCTGCGTGCGCAGGGCCTTGACGTCCAGGCCGACCCACTCACCGTCACGCCCGTACCCATGTCGGTCCAGAATGCGCACCTGGTTGAAGGCCCGGCGCAGGTCCACGGCTCCGAAGGACCGGTCCTGGTCGAACTTCAGGCCGTTCTGGTCGTTGAGGTGCACACTCCAGAGCTTCCCGTGCGCCAGCGCGAAACCCATCTCGTCGGCAGGATCCAACCCGGCGAGGACAACGTGGGCGCTTTCGATGTTGACGCCGACGCGCTCGGGAGCCGCGCTCAGAAAGCCGAGCGCGATAGCATGGCCGGTGGTAGGGATATAGGCCTGGTCCATCGGCTCATTGGGCTTCGGCTCGATGGCAAAGCGCACCTGCGGATCGTATTCCAGCATCGCATCAATCGCCTCGACCAGGCGTTCAACCGCAACACGGCTGTCTTTGGCCTCGCGCAGGTAGGTACCCTCCCGCGCCAGCCACAGGACGATGAGATCGGTCCCGAGCGCATTGGCGATATCAATGGCCCACTTGCTGCGCTCCACCGCGTAGCGGCGGCATTCGGGGTCGTTGGAGGTGTAGGCACCGTCAATGGTGCGCGCGTCCTCCCACAGCCGGGGCGCCACGAACTCAGCTACCAGACCGTGGTCCTCCAGCATTTCACGCATCTCACCAGCCCGCACGATGATCTGCTCCGGGCTGAGCTCATTCAACTCGGGAACAGCGTCGTCGTCGTGGAACTGAACACCGTCAAAGCCCAATTCCTTGTACATCGTCAGTTTCTCACTCAAGGCCAGCGATTTGCGCACTGGCGGGCCGAACGGATCAGCCCCCTCGTGGATATTCCATGGACCAAAAGTGAAGCGAAATTCCCCTGTCATCTGTTAACCTCCCTGTGCGCCCTTAGTCTTTGCCAAGTGCTGCTTGTCTCACGGACTGATGTTCCGCACGACTGAACGATAGTCCTTTGTACAAGGATGGTCCGACTCCCCAGCCAAGCTTTCGCGGCTGGGTGATCTTGACTGGGGATAGAACTATTGCTAACGTTAGGGTTGGGACAAGCTGGGTATACTAATTGCAGCCAACAACAGCAACCCTCGTGTAACGTATTCTCTTGGAGGCGACACCGATGGCATACGGGCGGGATAGCATGATAGCTGTGGTAGTCATACTGGCGCTGGTGCTGGCCGGCTGTGGAGGTGGCGGGGGGCCCGCCGTGGACAATGGGGCCAGTTGGCCGGCTTACACCCCACCCCCGGACGTGGCCGATGAAGGCACGCAGGCCGATTTTGCCGCTGACCAGGCATCCGTGGCCATCTACGAGGTGGCCGAGGTGCCGGCGGGCTTGAATCCCTGGATGC
Source organism: bacterium (assembly GCA_030603495.1). GTDB lineage: Bacteria > Armatimonadota > Zipacnadia > Zipacnadales > Zipacnadaceae > JALGTD01. The sequence goes on along the minus strand of JAUVXR010000004.1, from coordinate 108,795 downwards.
TATCGAATGCCAGTATTGACGCCATCGGCAACGGGGTCAACTACGTACTGAACAGTCTGGGCCTATTCGCGGCCAGTGCGCCAGCCCAGGAGAATCGGGCCACACCCACCACTCTGGCCTTCGATCTGGCTGAATTCCTGGCCCAGGCACCTCCCCAGTCCGAAGACGAGACCGGACCCGCCCAGTCGCAGACCTGGGAAATTGACTGGACCGATCCGGTCTTTGATATTCACTGGACTGGCAGCGTCCAGCAAGTTCTCAATAACATCCAGGGCACCATCACCGGAACTGGCGACGACACTGACGTTGACGTTGACATTTCGGCGACGCTCGGCTTGACCTCCGGCCAAGGCGTTGTCACCATCCAGGGATACATCACCTGCCTGCTCCAGCTCTGTGATTGGGATACAGGGGAATACCAGGAGGTGGCTGGCCGGGCCATACTTGATGATCGCATCACCGCGACGGTGTACAAAGACGGCGACACCTGGAGCGACTTCGCGGGCTCGTATGCTATGAATGACTCGTTTGCGATAAACGAACTGGGCCAATGGATCACTAAGCACAAACTCGAAGGGGTTCACGATATTACCGGAACGATCGGCGCAGACTACTCGGTGGTATTCGCTGCCGACCTGGACTACTACTTCGGAGCGCTGGCCGGGGAGGAATTCTTCTGGGCACATCATGAGGGCCAGGCCCAGGGCGAGTTCGACTCCAGCCAGCAGCTATCCTGGTTCACAATGGCACAGGACCTGGATCTGAGCAACGGGATGACTGGCAATATCGTCGTTGACCAAAACGGCGATATCAGTGGCTGGATCAAAGACGCCGAAGGAACGATCATCGCCACTTTCAGCGGCAACCTCTACGACCACACCGCGCAGATAGAGTGGACAGACGGACCAACGGAATCAATCACCTGGGGCTAATACTCAGAGACGTCAGACCATAAATAGGACGACAAAGCCGCTGCCCCTATGATCTAGGCGCAGCGGCTTTCTTGTGTGCTACTGAGCTGGCCTGGTCGCCAGCCGACCTCGGCCTTGAGCGGCAGGCGTTACTCGTCCTACTCGCTGACTAGTTCCCGGTGCACGCTGCTGGAGATGAGGCCGCGCTCTGGGGCATGTCGGCGTCGGTCCGGCGGGTCACCTTGGCCCCTTTTCGCCATAGATCACTAGGGCACCCGCGCTTGCCGAGCGGCCTCCCTGGCCGCCAGGGCATGGGGCGACTCACGTTCTACCGTCACCTCAAGCATCGGATCGTTTCGCCGAATCTGGTCCGCGATCTCCATTCCCTCTATTACCCGCCCAAAGACCGCGTGCTTCATATCCAGGTGCTGGGTGGTCTCGCGGCTCAGGCAGATGAAGAACTGGCTGCCGCCGGTGCCGGGCCCCGCGTGGGCCATTGATAGCACACCGCGATCATGCCTCAGTTCGGGCTTCAGCTCATCGGGAATGGTAAAGCCGGGCCCACCGGAGCCGGTGCCCGTCGGATCGCCGCCCTGGATCACAAAGCCCGGCTCCACCCGGTGGAACTTGACCTTGTCATAATAACCGTCCTCGACAAGCAGCAGGAAGTTGCCCGCGGTAATGGGTACCTCCTTGTCAAACAGCTCAATGAGGATGTTCCCCTTAGTGGTGTTCATCTTGACGACAGATCCCGCCGCCTCTTCGATTGTGCTAACCTGCTCCTCGGGCATCTCAGCCTCCTGTACGGGTGGTGGTTTCCGGGGCGTCGTACCAACTCGCGCTGTATCTACCGGTGTCTCACGGGGCGTGCAAGCACCGCCGAGAGCAACTAGTGCAGCCGCTACTACCAGAACAACAACTACAGAATTCCTTGACATTGCCAACCTCCTGCTTAGCCCGACTCCCCGGAGCGCCTCAGTGCCCTTCAGCACCAAAACCTTCGATTCCACACCGGAGGTTGGGCCCAAACGAATCAGTAACTACTCCAGGCAGTTCGCCCCAATGGGCGAGCTCACCTCCCTGCTTCGCCGACCGCGGTGACTTGACAGCCGTAGTGGCACGGAGTTACGATTGTGCACAGTTGCCTGGGCTGGGCTACTCGAGGCAACGAGGCGAATCCGGCTGGCCTCAGCGGCGGACCGCACGGATGAGCAGTGCAGGGATTACCGTGACCGCTGCTGCAATCGCTGTGGTCAAAATACCGAAGTCCAGTAGAGCCTGGAGCGAGGCCAGCGCGGTCTGCATATGCGTGGTGACAAACTGGTGTACCGGCACGTCCGGCGCCACACGCATTAGACCAAGCAACAGCGCAATCAGCACAGCGCCCACGCCGAGCAATGCTGGAATGCTGCGCTGCAGGTCTGCCCGGCTGGGCGATAGCTCCGAGCCAATACTGAAGGCCAGGTACAGAAACAGATACGTCTGCCAGATATGGAAGTCCAAGGCCTGCACGTTCGCCCAGATGTTGTCTACCAACAGACCGCCGATGCTCGACTGCGCGCTGGGGGCTACCTGAAGCTCGACGCTGAGCATCTGCGCAGTGCCCCGGAGCGCCAGGCTGCCCACCAGTAGTGGCGCTATCGCGGCCGCCCCAGTTGCCAACCACGGTAAGGCCAATGGCAACCAGGGCCGGCCCGGCTGGCAGGAACCTCGCCCCCACGGGTCGAATATACAAAGAATGACCCGCCGCACCGTGTAGCCAAACAGCAAGTAGCCGGCGGCGTGGCTGAGTTCGTGAATGAGATTGCCGGGCAGGCGCAGTAGTTGCACCAAGCGGCCCCCGCGCAGCCGGGGGTTACGGCTGGCCACCGACTGAAGCACCCAAGCGAACAACAGCCGGGAAAGCATATAAAGCACAAGGGCTTCCGCAACCACGACGCCTGTCTGTTTGGCTAGGGATAGAGCAGCCATGCCGGGAGTATTATAGCAGGTATTAGCGGTCAAAGCTACTCAAGGCTGTACAGACAACGACAATATTGGAGAGGATCTTTATGAAAGTCACCATAGTCGGCGCCGGCAATGTCGGCGCAACTTGTGCCCAGCGTATTGCCGAAGCAGGTATCGCGGATGTCTGCCTGATTGACATAGCCGAGGGACTGGCCGCCGGCAAGGCGCTCGATTTGGCCCAGGCCGCCCCGCTGGTCGGCCACAGCCGGCAAGTAACCGGTGGCCAGGATTATGCGCTGGCCGAGGGCTCCGCCGTAGTGGTTGTCACCGCCGGTCTCCCGCGTAAGCCCGGGATGTCCCGTGACGACCTGCTGGCTACGAACGGCAAGATCGTTGCCGACATTGCCTCCGCACTGGCGAAAGTGATCCCTGACGCTATCTACATAATGGTCACCAATCCGCTGGATGTGACCACATACATCGCCCACCAGGTCTCGGGCGTCCCCCGCGAGCGGATGATGGGCATGGCCGGTGGGCTGGACACCGCCCGCTTCTGTACCTTCATCGCGCAGGAACTGAACTGCTCGCCTGCCGATGTTCAGGCCGTGGTCCTGGGCGGGCACGGCGATTCGATGGTACCTCTGCCCCGCTACGCTACCGTAGGCGGAGTCGCCGTGACTGAACTGATCAGCCCGGACCGGCTGGAGGAGATCATTGAGCGGACCCGCAACGGCGGCGCGGAGATCGTCTCGCACCTCAAAACGGGCGGCGCCTACTATGCGCCTGCGGCCGCGGTTGCGCAGATGGTGGGTGCCATTGTGCGCGACGAGAAGCGCATCCTGCCGGCTTCGGTCCTGCTCCAGGGCGAGTACGGGCTGAATGATGTCTTCGTGGGTGTCCCCGTCAAGCTGGGCGCCGGCGGGGTAGAAGAAATCATCGAGCTGGACTTGACCGAGGAAGAGCTATCAGCTCTGCACGAGTCCGCCGAGCACGTCCGCAGCACCATCGCCCGCTGGAATCAGATACAAGACCCTTAGCGACAGGCACTATCATTCACCGAATCACCATGGAGAGCGATAACAGTATGACCATCAAATTCCTGGGACATGCGACGTTCCTAATCACAAGTAGCGATGGGGTGCGCATAATCACCGATCCGTACGAGCCGGGGGGGTTTGGAGGTCAGATCGGATACTCGCCCATTACCGACGAGGCCGATATCGTCACCGTCAGCCACGACCACGCCGACCACAACTATGTCCAGGGGGTGCCGGGCAATCCGGTGGTGGTCAGCTCGTCAGGTGAGGTCAGGGGCATTGACTTCGAGGTGACCGAATCGTACCACGACGATGCGCAGGGCGCCCGGCGCGGCACCAACCGCATCTTCTGCTTCGAGGTGGACGGCATCCGTGTCTGCCACCTGGGTGACCTGGGTCACCTACTCAGCACTGAGCAGGCCGCCTCGATTGGTGATGTGGATGTGCTGCTGATTCCAGTCGGCGGCACGTTCACCATTGACGCCGCCCAGGCCACTGAGGTGGTCGGCCAGCTTCAGCCCGTCGCGGTGATTCCGATGCACTACAAGACACCAAAGGCCGGTTCTCCTATCGCACTGGTGGAGGAATTTCTGGCGGGGAAGAACGGCGTCGAACTGGTCGAAGGCCCGGAGATATCCATCTCGTCTGCTGACCTCGGTCCGGAGCCACGCATCATTGTCCTGCAACCCGCCAATTAGGTTACTTCTGGCGTCTCTATACGCTGAGGAGCGATGCGGACGGCCTTGAAGTTACGGTACAGGACAAACCCCGGCGGAGCGCCCCGTGGCTTGCTCAGATGCTTGACCTGCGTGTAGTCCACCTCAACCTTCGCTGACTGGGCCTGGCGACTGAGCGCTGCGGCATGCCCGGCAGCCTCCACAATGGTGCTCTCCGGTACCTCGTCCGGTCGGCCACCCGTCTTGATAATGACATGCCCACCCGGCCCTTGCTGCACGTGCAGCCAGATGTCATCGGGACTAGCTGCGCGGAGCAGTTCGTCGTTCTGTCGCCCGGTCTTGCCGTACCACACCGCATAACCATCTATGCTGCTGAAGCTGGGCAAGCGCCGCTTCTGCGGACGAGGCTGTGGTCGTTTCGGCGGCTTGAGCATGCCCTGCCCGATCATCTCATCGCGCAGCTCTTCCAGGTCGGCCAGCTCTACCGTGCTTTGAATCTGGTGCATAAGCCCCTCCAGATAGTCCTGCTGGATCCGGTCAACCCTGATCAGGCGCGGCAGCCGCTGGCGCAGGCGTCCAGCCCGCTTGTAGCGCTTGAAGTAGTGCTGGGCAACTACCTGGGGCGTGCGGTCGGGATCCAGCGGGATGGTCACCTGCGACTGACTCGGCGAGTAGTAGTCGGTCACCGTAATCTGCTCAGCACCCGGCGGAATCTGGTGCAGATGAGTGAGGATCAGCTCCCCCCACTTACGGTAGCGGTCAGCATCGTCCACACCGGCCAGCGCTGCTTGGCGCTTACGGCGGCGCACTAGTATGTGGTCAAGCTGCTTGCCTGCCGCCCCCAGCAGCCGCTGGCGAAGCTCACGCATATCGTCCCGCTCTCTCAGCTCCGAGTAAATACGATCAAGCGCGGCACTGAGGCTGCGAGCTGACGTAGTGACCAAGCCAGGGCGAGATTGCGGCACGAAGGGGTAGGCAAACACGGTCTCGCCGAGGGTATCCCGGCATACGTACGCCTCGCCAGGACCGGCAATCAACTCCCGCAACTGGGCTATCGCCGCAAACAGCCGCTCCCCGTCACCTGCAATCAGCGCATTCACCGGCGTATCAGCGGCAAACCCAGATCGTGCGGCCACCTCGGCCACGAAGAGATCACTGGCGCCGTGGCAGGTCTCCCGGAACCAGGTGGCAAATTCCGAGCTCGGCTCAGCCGCGGCAATCTGCGCAGCCCATTCTGTTTTCGTAACCGTGAGCGGGTTGACCTTGCCGAAGCTCGGCGGAGCCACGTACTCGACGCCGGGCAGGCTCTGGCGGTAGCGATTGACCCCAGCAGGGACATGCTTGAGGCATTCGAGGATGACACCCTCGTCATCCAGCAGCAGGACATTACTGCGGCGGCCCATCACTTCGACGACCAGTGTACAGGTCTCGCCGGGCCCCAGCCCCTGAGCGTTGATAAACACTAGCTGCAAGCAGCGGTCAAAATCAACCTGCGCGACGCCCTCCAACCGCGCGCCCCGCAAGTAGCGGCGGAGTACGTCGGCAAGGGGAGAGTGGATATCGGGGCGGGGTGCAGCATGCTCCGAAATGTGAACGCGCCCGAACTGCGGATCGGCGCAGAGCACCAGCCACCTGGCGGGCCCGACCGCCGTGGTCTCCAGCGCGACTTCGGTTGGGGCGGTTGCGATAGCCCGCCGGATGCGGCAGCCGACAAGCTGCACATTGAGCTCCGCAGATATCCGCCCCAGCATAGCGCTGTCGAAGAGCATCTCTTTCTCCTGCGATCTAGACCTGGACCAACTTAGCTCGGGCTGCTGCCACCACAGTGCCATCGCCCAACGCCAGCTTCGCCTCCATCTTGATAAGCTTCCCGCGCTTGTAGCCGAGGTGCCCACGCACCGTCAATAGCTGGCCGGTCTTAACCGGTTGGTAGTAGCGGACGGTGATCTCGCCGGTTGCGGCGTTAATGCCCTGTTTCCAGAGCATGCGGGTCATGATTTCGTCGAGCAGCGTGGCGACGATGCCACCGTGGGTTATTCCCGCCCAGCCCTGATGGTGGCGCTCAGGGGTGAAGTGACAAATGTACTGGTCGCCTTCAAAGCAGAAATCGGCCAGATGCAAACCATGGGGGTTCTGCGAGCCGCAGGCAAAACACCAGTGATCATCAGTCAGCGTCAACTGCGCGTGATCCATGCCATCTCTCCCCTATCCTTGGCAAAGTCAAGCAGCCGCCTGACAGCCAGGCGGCTACTTTAACGAGTGCACCAAGTTTTGTCCTCCTGCGGGACTAGCTGCTAGCTTCGGACAACTCCGCCGGGGCCGCCTGCGCTACCACTACATCGTCGCTTATGGCGGAATCAACTATCCCTACAGTCTGATGCAGCAGGCTGGTAGGCCACCAATCAGCCTTGAGTTGCTCGACGTCAACTCGACCGTCGAGGAGCCGTTCATCGAGCAGACGCAGGTACTTGGCCTTGACGATGGTCAAGTGCTCGCGTCCCGCGCGCGTGCTGTAACTTTCCTTGTTGAGCGTGCCGAGGATAAAGAGCTGCTGCCCCTCCTTGATATGCTCGGTCGCCCATTCGCCTAGGTCGTTCCAGACGTCCACCAGAAACAGATCCGAGACGGCCTCGCCATTGCTGCGGAGGAAAGGCCGTTCCACCTCAAAGCTGAACTCAGCCTTGACCTGTCCGCCTGCCTTCTCCCTAAGCACAGCGTCCCTCGTGACGACTCCGGAAAGAGCGATAAGATTTAGGTCCGCCACAAATCACACCTCCTACCTTTCATTCGCCAGCACTTCCACTCCGACAGTCAGGGAATTGAGCTGGTACGATGATTGAGAACTGCCCACAAAATGCGGGGCGACGAGGATGTCATCGCCCCTGACTTCCTAAATTATAGCAGACACAAGAATAATGTCAAGCCCAACGTATCGGAGCCGCCTGCCCCACGATTGTGCAGTAAGCCAACGGCGGGCATCAGTGCGCCCAGACGCGCCTTACGCAGGTGGCGGGGTACCGACTTCGCCGGAGCGGAGGTACTCCATCGTCAGGGCAATGCCCTCAGGCAACTCGACACGGGGCAGCCAACCTAGCGCCCGCTGCGCTTTGGAGTTGTCGAGTACGTTGTGGCGCAGATCACCCGCGCGGGCCGGCGCATAGGTGGGTTGACCTTCATAGCCGACGGCATGGGCGACTGCAGCGAAGACCTGCTGGACAGAAGTCGCTTGGCCTGTACTGATATTGAATATCTCACCCGCGCCGGATTCCAGCACAGCTTGGTTAGCCTCGACCACGTCTCCAACAAAGAGATAATCACGGGTGTCGGTCCCGTCGCCAAATATTGTGGGTTGCTGGCCGGTAAGCATCAACTTGCCAAAGATCGCGACCACTCCGGCCTCACCATGGGGATTCTGGCGCGGCCCGTAGACATTGGCGTAGCGTATCACGGCGTAGTCGAGGCCCTCCACGTGCTTGTACAAGTAGAGGTAGTGCTCGACGACATGCTTGGATATGCCGTAAGGACTAAGTGGGTTGACGGGGTGGCGCTCATCAGCGGGACTGTACTGAAGTTCCCCGTACATGGCACCGCCGGTGGAGGCATAGATTACCTTCCCCACACCTGCGCGCACTGAGCTCTGGATCACGTTCAGGCTGCCGATGATGTTGGTCTGCGCGTCGAACAAGGGGTCCTCAACCGAACGGCGCACGTCCATCTGGGCAGCGTGGTGGTTGACGATCTCGGGCCGCTCGGCCTGGAACACCGCCTCGAGCTCATCGGCATCAGTGATATCAACTTCGTATAAGCCTGCCTCGGGATTGAGGTTCTGCTGCCGACCCGTAGATAGATTATCTACGACCGCCACCTGGTGACCAAGCTCAATGTACCGGTCCACAACGTGTGAACCGATGAATCCGGCTCCGCCCGTAACCAATATCTTCACAGTGTACCCTCCGTATGTGACGGCTGCTCACCTGAGGCGAGCTGCTTGACTGTTTTCCTACGGCTTCGACGGTGACAACGAAACCAGCTTGAGCATGACAAGCTCGGCGGTCAAGCGCAAGTTGGCATTGCCCTGGAAGTGACTACGGGCTTCTTCAATCCAGCGCAGGGCCCGGTGGCAGTGCTGCGCTTCGTAGATCTTAGCCAGCTCTGCTATCTCCGCCCGATGATCGCGATTCAGAACCTCGGTGCTGCCGGGCGCGCTTACCAGCAGCACAATGTCCCGCCACCAGGTCAGCGCCATATCAAGCAACTGCGCCATTACAGTCCGTAGTACCCTATCGCGATTTGACTTGAGCAGCGCGCGGGCGGTCTCGGCTTCGCGTGTATCGGGATCGTAGCTGTCCATAAACCAACTCTCCGCCAAGCTGACAAGTTCTTCCCCCAGTCTCATACCTTCGAACAGTTCGCGGTCCGGCAGCCCAGCCAGCAGCTCCAGCAGCGCCTGCCGATTAGTCCGCAGCGCCGGGCGGCTGAGCATCTGATGGGCCCAACCGTATCGTCCAGCGCTGGCCGCAACGATCGCCTCGACCTCCTCGCCAGCAATATCAGAGAATCCTTCGCGCAGAGCAGGAAGCGCTGCCGATCTGGATGCCGGGCCGAAGTCAATCACCTGGCAGCGGGAGACGATCGTGGGCAGGACATCGGCGGGTCGGCTGGTCGTCAGAATAAAGGTGGTTCGAGGCGGGGGTTCCTCGAGGGTCTTGAGCAAGAGACTGGCGGCCTCCGCTCGCAGTTTTTCTGCTCCCTGCACCATGTACAGCTTCCAGACTCCCTCGGGCGCCTTCGCGTTGGCATTGCGCACCATATCGCGCACCGGATCAATCAGTATCTCCGCTCCCTCCAGTTCGATCTGCTCGAGCACCTGGTCGTGTTCGTCGGCACTATCGCTCTCTGCAGCAACTGGAACGCCCTTCTGCTGTTTCTTGAGCTGCTTCTTGCGAAGCTCCTCTTGCTTCTTGAGCATCGGGAAGACAATCCGCAGATATGGATAGGTGCCCTGATCAATCCGCCGACAAGTCTCGCACTCATCGCAGCAGTCAACGGTACTTGCCTCAGCAGTCGCTGCCCGGCTTTCGCAATTGATGGTTTTGGCCAACTCTACCGCCGCTAGGGCCTTGCCGACGTTGGGGGGGCCGACAAACAAATAGCCGGTAGGCAGGCGGTTGCTGGCAACTGCCCGCTGGAGAATGTCTATTGGTATTTCATGCCCAAGGATTTTCTGGAAAGACATAGGCAGACCAATGAGGAAGTTACTGCTCCGCGACGACCTGGCGGAACCAGTCAAGCGTGCGCGTCAGACCAGTAGTCAGGTCGGTCGTGGGTTCGTAGCCAAGCGTCTCTTTGATGCGGTCGAGCGCTGGGCGGCGGCGCTTGGGATCGTCAGGATGCAGCAGTGGCCGATGCTCAATTTCGGAGGCGCTGCCCGACAGTTCAATCACCTTCTCGGCCAGTTCCTCCATCGAGATTTCCTCGATATTACCAATATTAAACGGACCGCTGAATTCGCTAAGCATCACGCGAAAAAGCCCCTCTACCAAGTCGTCCACGTAGCAGAAGCTGCGCGTCTGCTGCCCGTCACCATACAGAGTGAGGGGCTCCCCGCTCAGCGCCTGGATGCAGAAGTTCGAGACAACCCGCCCATCGTCGGGACGCATGCGGGGGCCGTAGGTATTGAAGATACGGGCGATATGCACCGGCACATCGAACTCACGATGGTAGGTGTGGATCAGCGTTTCCGCATAGCGCTTGCCTTCGTCGTAGACAGCACGCGGACCGGCAATATTGACGTTGCCGGTGTAGTCCTCGTGCTGCGGATGGATCTCGGGGTCGCCGTAGATCTCGGAGGTGGAGGCATGCAGAAATCCGGCGCGTTTGTGCAGGGCCAGCTCCAGCAGGTTGTAGGTACCCTCCGAGCAGGTGCGCATTATCTCCACAGGTATGCGCGAGAAATCAACTGGGCTGGCGGGGCAGGCCAAGTTGACCAAGTAGTCCACCGGTCCACTGATCGCCAGCGGCTGGCAGATGTCGTGCTCGACGAACTCACAGTGGTTCTCCTGGAGCAGGTCGTTGATGTTGCGGCGGGTCCCCGTCGCCAGGTTGTCCACGATGACGACGTCAAAGCCCTCGCGGAGTAGCCGGGAAACGAAGGTGTAGCCAATGAAGCCAGCCCCGCCGGCAACAACTGCACGCGCTCTCATCTGTGTTATGCCCCCTCCTGTCTAATCTAAGCCCAGAACCGCCAGAATCGCCTGGTGCACCTCTTCGGCCGAGCCGTCGCCGTCCACAATCGCCCCCTGCGGTCCCAGGTAGCGCGCATACTCCAAGAAGCCCTCCCGGACACGAAAGTGGTACTCATCAGCCTTCCGTTCGATACGGTCGGGCGCCGCCCGATCCGCCGACTGTTTGCGTTCCCGCCCCACCGCTGGGTCCACATCTAGGACAATAGTCATGTCCGGCTTACGCCCCCCGGTGGTGATCCTGTCCAGCTCTTCGAACCGATCCAGGCCCACACCGCCCGCGTAGCCCTGGTAGGCAGCGGTAGCCGAGGAGAAACGGTCGCAGACCACCGTCTTGCCCGCCTTCAGCGCGGGCATAATCACTTCCTGCAAGTGCTGTGCCCTCGAAGCGCAGAACAGAAAGGCCTCCGTCAACCCGCTCATGTCTAGGTCAGAATCGAGCAGAAGAGCGCGAATCGCCTCACCAGCCGGTGTCCCGCCAGGTTCATGGGTAACCACCACCTCTCGGCCCCTTTGCCGGAGGTGCTGGGCCAGAAGCTCTACCTGGCTGCTCTTGCCACAACCCTCCACGCCGTCGAGGACGATAAACCTGCAAGATGACCTATTGACGTGCACCATAAGATAATGTTATCTCGCTGGAATCAGCGGTGTTTCGCCAGTTATCGGCAGTATATTGCCCCAGCACCGCCCTGTCAAGAAACCGTCGGGGCAAGCCGTCGGAGGCGGTATGCAGGAATTGCTACGCTCCATGGCAAAGTATACTAAGCAGCATTACCAAAGCCGCTCCGACCTAATCAATAGGGGCACAGCTATGCGTAGACTCCAGAAGATAGTCCTGGCAATCGTAATCCTCGCCGGGTTGGGCGCTGCCGGCTGGATCGGGTATCAGCGCATAATGGTGGAGCGGGCCAATCCAACCGTGGCACTGGCCGTGGACTACAACGACGCGCTGCGCGTGGCAGCGCTGGCCGGCCTCACGCCCCGGGATGTTCTTGAGCGCTTGAAGAACGCCGGCGCCAGTCACGTGGCTATTACCGAGGTGAGTCTGGGCGAGTTGGTGGAGACAGGTCGGCTGCTCTACATCAGTGCTGGCGTCGCCCCCGCGGATACGCAGATGTCACCAGCCACGCGGAAGCGCATCCGCAAGCTGCTTGAAGCCAAGCTGCCTCGAACAAGAGCGCAGGGCTATCCCGCGAGAAAGCTGAGAATGTACGACTACTACGCCCACCTGCTTCGGGTTACGCCCGAGCTGCAGGATATCGGCGTCGGCTACGACGAGGCCGTCGAGACTGCTCAGCAGGCCGGGCTTAAGATTATCGCCCGACCCCGCGCCCAGTTTACGACTGCGGACAGTATTGATTACGCGATTGATGCCGCCCGCGACATTGGCGCGGACATAGTGGTCTTCGCCGGAAGCCGAGTGATGGGTTACCGCGACGAGCTGGGCCACGTAGCGAAGGCGTTACGAGAAACCGGACTGAGCTTCGGTTTCATTGAACTGGCCCCACAGCTTGGTGAGCAGGCGCTGGCGCGGCACCTTGACTACAAGTTCATCCGCACGCACAGCATTAGCGAGCAGGAACTGGAGCAGATACGCCCGGAAAAGGCCATTAACCGCTTCAGCCTGGCGGTGCGCGAGCGGAAGGTGCGCCTGTGCTACGTGCGTCTGTTCTTTACGCAGCACGGCTATATCAAAGATAACCTGATTTACGTCGATCAGCTCACCAACCGGCTGCGCCGGGACGGCTTCACCATCGGCAGCCCCCAGCCCTTTAACCCCGTGGATATGCCAGTATGGGCGCTGCCCGTGCTGTTTGCCGCTATCGGTGCCGCACTGATGTGGCTGATTCAGTCAGTCATCGGCCTTAGCCGACTGTGGTTCTGGGTAACCACGGGGGCCGTGTTGCTGATCGCAGCCGCCGCCGGACTCTCAGGCATTGGCATGTTTCGCGTACTGGCAGCTCTGACCGCGGCACTGGTCTTCCCCACCTGGGCAGTGCTCACCGTCCGGCTCCGCGAGCAGGAGCAGTCTGCACACCACCCCCTCCGGACTGGGCTGCTCGATTTCCTGCGTATCAGCGTGCTCACCGCCGCCGGTGGCTTACTGGTGGCAGCCTGCCTAACGTCCGACGCGTATCTGATGAAGGTAGCACAGTTCCGGGGCGTGAAGCTGGCTGAGCTGCTGCCGCTGGTAGTTGTGGCGGGCGCATTTACCGCGCGGTCAATGCGCAACTACTGGGAGGTCAGAACTGAACTGGGCGAGGCCCGCGCTGAGCTGCCGGCGCTCGCAGCGGGGCTGCGCGAGGCGCTTGGGCACGTCGTTCGCTACTGGCACGTGATTGCCGTTGTTTTGGGGCTAGGCATCCTGGCAATACTGATGCTCCGCTCCGGCAACCAGCCGGCCATTGGGGTATCAGGACTGGAGGGGCAACTTCGGGCCCTACTGGACCAAGTGCTGCTGGTCCGGCCGCGCAGCAAGGAGATCTTCTTCGGCCACCCTGCCATGATCGTAGCACTGGTCCTGATCGCGGCCGGGACGCGCCGGAGGCTGTGGCTGTGGCTGACGGCCGGCACCATCGGGCAGGTCTCCATCCTGAACACCTTCTGCCACCTGCACACGCCGCTTCAGGTGTCGCTGCTGCGTGTCGGCCACGGGCTGTGGCTGGGCGTGCTGGGGGGGCTGGTGCTCTGGGTCATCATTTACCTTGGCTGGATGAGGCGCAGAGACCAGCCAGCTTCCGGCGCTGGGTAGGGGCTCTTATGCGGCTAGTGCTCTCGGGATACTACGGATATGGCAACCTCGGGGACGAGGCCATTCTCGCTGCGATGACTGCCGAGCTGCATCGGCGCCACCCGGAGGTACAGCTAACTGTCCTGTCCCGCACGCCAGAGGCAACCACGAGTCAATACGGCGTTGAGGCGGTGCCCCGCTGGTCGCTTCCGGCGGTCTGGCGCGCGCTACGCAGTGCGGACCTACTCGTCTCCGGCGGAGGCGGACTGATCCAGGATGCAACCAGTGCACTCTCGCCGCTCTACTACCTGGGGCTCTTGCGCCTGGCGCGTCTGGCCGGCACACCCTATGTGATATTCGCCCACGGGCTAGGGCCGCTGCGGCATAGCTTGACCCGCTGGGCGACAGCCCGGTGCTTCCGTCACGCCGCAGCAATAACCGTGCGCGACGAGCAATCAGCCCAACTTCTGGCCAATCTGGGAGTAACCACGCCGCCCTGTGAGGTAACCGCCGACCCAGCGTTGCTGCTCGAGCCTGCCCAAGACGCACGCATCCAGGAGCTGCTGGCTAACTATGGCCTCAGTTGCGCGCAGCCGCTGATCGGGATCGCCGTGCGGAGCTGGCCCGGGGTCGAGATAGTGCCGCCGGCAGCGACACTGGTGCAGTACCTGGGCGAGTCGCTGGCGGCGCAAGTGGTCCTAATCCCGTTCCAGCCTGAGCAGGACTCAGGCTTGACCCGGCGCCTCGCCGAGGAGACGGGCACACACGTGGCAATACTCGACCCAACGCCCGAGCCCCGTGAGATGCTGGGGATAGTATCCAGGCTTGAATTGCTCATCTCTATGCGCTTGCACGGCCTGATCTTCGCCGCAGCTGCCCAGGTCCCCGCCGTCGCGCTCGCCTATGATCCGAAAGTGGCAGCCTTCGCTGCCCGCGCCCGCCAGCCGATGATCCAGCTGCCTGATCTCTCCAGCGACAGACTGGTGCGCGAAGTGCAGAAGCTCTGGGAGACCCGCACCCAACAAGCCTCCCGCCGCCGCGACGCTGCTCAACGCCTCTGCCAGGCTGCGGCTGACAATTTCGACATCCTGGCTGACGTATTGGCATCCCTGCGACGCAGAGGATAACGCGCCTACTGGCGGGCAGATGTCGGGGGGAAGGAGGCGAATAGCTATTCGTAGTCACGAATAGCTGCCGGGTGAGAGGCTCCAGCGCGCCGCTCAAGCCAAGGAGCGGTTGGCGCCATTGACCTGATGGGACATCTCCTGCTGTTGCTGCAAGTAGGCCTTCTCGTACGCGTAGATCCACAGGTGCTGACGATATAGCAGCAGACGCACCCACAGGATGTTGGCGGCAATCAGTGGTCCGCCCAGCGGCGGGAAGACCCAGAAGTAGCCGAACACGTAGCCGACGGCGGCGGCGACAAACCAAGGAAAAATGAGGATCGCCTCGGCTGTGCGGTTGCCCAGCGTTTCGTGGAAGTCAGCGCCCTGGGCAATCTGGGATAGCTTTAGGGCAACGTAAGCGCCCTGAAAAGCAACAACCGGCAGGCCCATCACAATGCCGACGAAGACACATAGCACCAGACCGGCCCAACCCCACGATATTCCCATCAACACGCCCGGGAACCTTATTAGTAGCAGCGCGGAATCCGGCGTCAGGTGAGCCAGCAAGAGCACGACGGAGCCGTTGATAAGCAGAGAAGCAATCAAATAGGGGAGTAAACGTAACAGGGGATGACGGGGCCGAACCAGCTCGTGCACTGTTCCAGTGCGCTCCTCAGAGCTAGGTAAATCTGCTCCTGTAGTCGGCGATGCCTTGGCTCGTGAGTACGCTTCAGGCTCAGTCGGGCTTGCCAACCTAGATCACCCCGAAAGGTGTGGCGAAGATATGACGATTGGGCAGAAGTATCACAAACGTGCGAAAGATATCATAAAATCGTCAATTTGTCAAGGGCTATTTTCTCATTCTTTCCGACGGGTGACATTGCCCCCTTCAAGCGCGGGGCACCACGCAGCAGGCTTGGCCCTTGGTCACAGCAATTCGCGCACCACAAGCCCTTGTCTGCGGCGGCGCTACGCGGGGGAGTCTGGTCTCACCCCCAGCTCCGTGATATCAAACAGGGCAGTGAGCTGGTAGCCCGCAGCCGCGAGGTTCTCCCCAGCTCCTTGTAGCCGGTCAACCATAGCAACTACGCTCACCACCTCAGCGTCATACTCGCGCTGCAGTGCCTCGATGGCACGTAGTGTGGACCCGCCCGTGGTGATAACATCCTCCAGCATCGCAACCTTCACGCCGGGGCCCAGCGGGCCCTCGACCTGCTGGCGGGTACCGCGCTCTTTATGCTCCTTGCGCACAATGAATGCATCCAGCTTGCGCCCCCGTCCCACCGCCAGAGCGACAACTGCCCCGGCGATGGGGTCGGCCCCGATGGCCATCCCTCCCACCGCTTCCACTTCCGGGGCCAAGGTGTCCAGGATCAGACCAGCCAGTAGGTAGAGGCCCTCGCCGCTGAGCGAGATCTGTTTGCCATCAATGTAGTAGTCGCTCTTCTGCCCCGAGGCTAGCGTAAAGTCCCCGAAGCGAAGTGCCCTCGCCTTGATGAGCTGGGCTAGCTTGGCTCTGTGCTCTTCAGTCTGTGAGTTCAATCCTGGCCTCCTGTAGCGTGCTAGCCGAGGGCATAGCTGGCCGCCTGGCGCTGCTACTAACGGCTGGAACGAGCCGCCAGCATCTGCTGAACAATCTGTCCGGCCTGGGGGTCGGTGAAGGCCGCATACATATCCTCCCAGGTCACCGGCTTAGCCGTCGTCGGCCGTCCTGCCAGTTCTTCGACAGCCCCGACGCCGCGCAGAAACTCCAGTGCCAGCAAGACCTTCTGCCGCTGCCAATCCTCCCGCTGTGTCATTCTCATACGGTTAAGGATGTCAATGCCGAAACTGCGGTATTCTCGATACCGGGGAGAATGCTCACTGATACCGTACCGCTCCAGCAGCTGATTGAGCTCGACAATGCGCGTGCGTTGATAGAGCTGCATCTGCCGGAAGCGCAGTCGCTCCAGCACACTGACCGTATGGCGCATCTCCGCCAAGAGCCGACGCTGCGCTCGCCCTAGCCGGTCAATGTCAGCCGCCAGGACGTCCGCGGGAGGGCGCCAGTCAATCAAATCGTTCTGCGCGGGCGACATTATGCCGGCTACCTGCTCCAGTTGCACGGCGATGCGCAACCTAGCCTCCTGCTGCCCCTCCTCAACTGCGGCCTCGAACTGCGCCCATTCGGGCGACAGCTGGCCAGTGGCCAGCAGCAAGTCCCGAGCCTGGACCATATCAGCGATGAGCCCTTCCCCCTGGCTGCCGAGAGGATGCCGCAGGGGCTCAGCGAGGACCTTGATCTGCTGAACTACGGGCACCAGCGCAGCCAGTTGGCGCGGGGTTACCTGAAGCCTATTGAGCAACTCCAGCAAACGCAGCCCGGCGATAGCCTGAGGTAAGGGCAGCTCGTCGACAACGCGCGTGCCCGAGGGCAGGGGATCGGTGGTGGGTAGAGCAGCGACTCGCTGCAGCAGTGGCACCGTAAAGGGGCTAGACAATAAGTCGAGCAGCTTCTGGTAAGTGAGTGGCGCTGCCGCGGGTGCAGGGGGCAGTTGCAGATATTCAGACACCTGCTGCTCCAGCCCAGGATACTGCTGGACGTACTGCTCCTGGGACCAGCCGAATACCGTATCAGTCAGCCCGAGCACCCGGTCGGCGAGATTGGCGAACTCGCGCGAGCGTGGGCCGACGATCTTCGCTGCAGTCTGCTCAGCCTGGGGGATGCGGACCAGTTCGTACTCGTCCGGCATCAACTCGCGCTGAGCATCGAGCACCCGCACAATGTATTCGGCTACGCTCGCCGCACCCTCCAACTGGCGCGCCATCTCTGCCCGCCTCTGCGGGGTTGCGGCATCTTCTATAAGCTGACGCTGCTCACTCGTGAGGTAGGCCATAAACTGAGAGGCCGAACTCTGCAGATAGCGGTAAAACGCGTCGCGCTGTTGGGCGAAGTTAGTGGTCGCCAGCAGGACGCTCTGGCTGACTTCGATCGGCGCCGGCTGCCCAGCAATTCCGGCAGCGATTGCCTGCTCAATTATTGTGCTGTATTGCTCCCATGCCTGGTCGGCGCTGGCCAGCACCTGTTCATGGTTCTCATTCACCTGCCGGAGAAGAGACAGATACCCAGCAATCTGCTCGGCACTTAACTGGAGGATACCCGCAGTTTCCAGCACGCCAATCTGCTGATAAAGCTCCTGAGCGGTGAACTGCTCAGCGACACTCGGCGCCTGGGCCGAGGCCCAACTCAGCGAAAACAGCAGCACCACTATCAGCACGCTTCGGCTCGCCATAGTCGCCACCATCTCCTTCGCTTCAGGTCGAGACAAGTAGGTGTCCACGATAGGATTCCTCGCCAATCATCACCACTCCTGCTCGCAATAATTGGGCCAAAGACCCGTCCGCAGAGGCTTGGCACAGCCCGCGGGGGCAGTCACGGCTCCAGCCCCAGGTGTTCCATTGCTTCACCCACTACGAAGAATGAGCCGGTTACACAGAGCGCGTCGCTGCTGCCAGCGATCCGCCGGCCCAACGCCACCGCCTCGGGCACGGTGGGTGCTACCTGCACAGGACCGGTCCAGTGCTTTTCGACTACGGCCCGAAGGCCCGCCACACTTAGGGCGCGGGGGTTGTCCGCTGCCGTGACTACAATCTGGTCAGCCGCTGGGCACAGAATCCGGACGATCCGGGCCGCATCTTTCTCGGCGGATATGCCCAAGACTACAGTGAGCCTGTCATAGTTCAGATGCCGCGGCAAAACAGATACCAGTGCGCGCAGCGAAGCCGGGTTGTGTGCACAGTCCAGGATCAACCATGGACAAGCTTCCACTACTTGCAGGCGTGCGGGCCATTCTACCCCGGCCAAGCCCTGGGCAAAATCCTCGTCGGTCACCACAAAGCCCTGGTCAGCCAGCGCCGCCAGAGCCCCATAGGCCACTGCGCAGTTGTAGGCTTGGTGCTGCCCCAGCAGGCCGGTTTCGATCCACAGCAGGCCGGAATCGAGCGCCAGGGCGAAGCTCTGTTGGGGCTGGACAAGCTCGTCACGCGAAGCCGGCCGGGCCAGCGGCTGGACTTGGCCAAACTCGGCAACAATGGGCGGCTCTATCAACGGTGCTCCAAGCTGTTGGGCAACAGTAGCGATTATGTGGCCGACCTCCCGAGCCTGGCAAGCGCTAACCACCGGGACGTCTGACTTGATTATGCCAGCTTTCTCCCGGGCAATCTGCGTCAGCTCACTGCCCAAAATCTCTGTGTGATCAAAGTCTACGCTGGTGATCACCGAAGCCAGAGGAGTGATGATATTGGTGGCGTCGAGCCGCCCGCCTAACCCCGTCTCGATTATGGCCACGTCCACACCCGCATCGGCAAAGGCCATAAACCCCAAGGCTGTATAGACCTCAAAGAACGTTGGCCTTCTCAGGTCGCTGCGCGAATCGAGTTCGACCACTGCCTGGCGCAGCATCTCCGTAATGTTGACCATTTGGGCCCGAGTTATCTTCTGACCGTTGATGCGGATGCGCTCACGGACGGTGACCAGGTGGGGAGAAGTGTATAAGCCGGTGGTGTAGCCGGCCCGGCGCAGAGCTGCCTCCATCATCACCGCCACTGAACCCTTCCCCTTCGTACCAGCGATATGGATAGCAGGGCAACTATCCTGGGGCTGCCCGAGCAGATCGAGCAAGGCTTCGATGGTGTTGAACCGCATCGCCTCAGCGAAACCTCGGCGGAAGCCGGTTCGTTCGTAGTTAATGAACGAATCGAGGTAGGCGCAGGCCGCCTGGTAAGTGGCTATCTGCTGGTCCGGGGACGTGGTCACTCCACTCATTCCTGCGAAGCGTCCGCGAGTATTGCAGCCGTAACAGTATTCGACAGAGGTGAGTCGCTGACCTGCGTATCGGGGGGAATACGTGGCGCTTATCATACAACAGCCGCCCCCAAAGTGAGGGGCGGCTGATGGCTGCCTGTCAGTTGACTGTGGTTTTTGGCGGCTGGCCGCGGTGCAAGGACTAGGGACAGGTAGCACTGGGCCGGATCAGCGGGGGATGGATACTGCCGAACTGAGCCTTGGGATATGCCTGGGCATGACCATCCCAGAAAGCGACATTGCTCATATCGCCGTGCGGGGTCTCGTACTGACTAAGATCGTTACTAGGGATAGCGGGCAAACCGTTGTCAATCATCAGGCACTGCTTGCTCGCCTGCCGGCCGATGAAGATGTCGCCGAATTCCCCGTATCCGGGGCCCACCGGGTCCTCGACCCAGTCCATTTCTACCTCATCATCACATATGGTCTTCCACTGAACACAATAGCTGTAGCTCACTACGCCGTCTGCGGCGGGATTGTCCGCGGAGGGCTGTGAGCCCCAGGGATCCATGTCACAGTACCAGATCTGGGTGCTCTTGGTATAAGGGAGCAGCTTGCTGACCAACTGGCTCATGAATGCCTTTTTTGGCACTGAATGATCCCAGCCGTAGGTGCCGCACCGGACATCGGGCAGCGTCTCATCGTGGTCGGTGGCGTAGATCTGGAAGGCCATGGCAATGTTCTTGATATTCGCTAGGCAGCGAGTCTGCTGGGCTTTGGCTTTGGCCCGGGCGAAAACCGGGAACAGGATAGCCGCCAGAATAGCAATGATGGCAATGACTACCAGCAGCTCGATCAAAGTGAAGCCGACCTTAGACTGCCTCTGGGGAGCTATCATCTCATGTTCTCCCTTCTTGACGCTCTTGTTATTCTCCTTTTACCCATTTGCTACGGGGATTACACGTCAAGCTTAACCGCATACCGAACCCGCCTGTCTCTCCCCTCCTTCCCCACCCAGGAATTCTTGCACATCGCCACAACAACCCACTCTGTGCCAAGCACACCAGCTAGCCCAAAAGGGGCCGGGTCGCCGTTGGGCTCCCGGCCCCATCGTGGTCCACCTTTTCCCAGAAGTTGACTACGTTACTCGCCGGCGTACTCTCCTGGCCAGGCCCAGCAAGCCCAATCCAAACAATGCCATCGTCGTCGGCTCGGGCGTAATCGCGTTAGCAACCGTGTCGCTACCGGCATACGAGGTGTAATCCTCCCATACGCCGTCCCAGTCCGTCCAGCCGGTGGACCACGCATTGGCATTGCTTATCGGGTCGAACAGCAGAGGGCCGGGGTGGTTTATCAGGTCCACATAGTGACCGCCGCCGAGATCATAGTGCGCGTCGCTGAACTTAAAGATCACTGTAGTGTCACTGCCCGATGCCGTCCAGTGCAGGTACTTCAGCCCGTCCCAGTCGTTGGCACCCCACACCCCGGTGTCAGTGACCGTGTCGAGTGTCGTGGGATTTGTCCAGCCGCCGTCATTGCTTATGTCCGCAAGCCAGTCAAAGCTCTCCACGTTGGGGCCGAGGAATACGTAAAAATCCGTGACTGCCCACTCGTCAAGCGTCAGAGTATAGGTCCACTCGTCGTTCGCCAGGCTGTACGTGCCCGTGCACGTGGTGTCGGCAGGCGAAGAAGGATATACGGGTGTGGTGTCGGCCAATGCTATGCCGCATGCTACAACCATGAGTACGACAGCACACAACAATATTCTTTTGGACACGAGGACCTCCCCCCGGAAGCCGGGTGTCGTTTGCTATCTGAGTTTGAGAACGACAAACCTACAGCTAAAGTATACAGTAAAGCAACCGGCATGTCAAGGCCTCTTCGGAAAAAGTTTCGTGGGCCCGGCTAGTTATTTCCACAACGGTTCCGGGGCCCTAGCAGGAATGCTTGCGACAGCGGCGAAATGGTCTTCAAGTTGCACACCGAATATATCACAGACGATCAAGTTCAGAACGAAAGCAACAGAGTAGCCCACAGGAGTGGGGAATGCGCTACGGCCTAATCTCTGATATCCACGGTAACCTTCCCGCCCTGGAGCAGGTGCTCGCCGCACTCGCCGAGGTGGAGATTGATACCTACCTGTGCCTGGGTGACATCGTGGGTTACGGGGCATCACCTAACGAATGCTGCGAGATAATCCAGGACATCGGGGCGATCTGCATTCGCGGGAACCACGAGCAGGCAGTGCTGGAGCCCGATATGCAGGACTGGTTCAATCCCGAGGCCCGGGCTTGCCTGATCTGGACCCGGCAGCAGCTCAGTAAGACCAACACGGATTTCCTAGCCGGCCTCGCCCCCAGCGCCGAGCTGAGCGATGTCATTCTCTGTCACGGCTCGATTCCTGATCCTGACTTCTACATAATCTCGCCCCCCGATGCGGCGCCCAGCCTGCAGGCAATGTCTGGGCCACTGGCCTTCTTCGGCCATACTCACTGTGCCGAGTGGTTTGTGCAGGAAGATGACGGAGGAGTGCCGGAGCAGCATTCGCATCCGGCCGGCGGGGCGTGTTCAGTAGACACTGAATGCAAGTACCTGATCAATCCCGGGGCAGTCGGCCAGCCGCGCGACGGCAATCACCAGGCCGCCTTTGCCATCTACGACACCGAAGCGCGCCAGGTCCAGCTTTTGCGTATTGATTACGATATCGCCGCAGCGCAGGAGCAGATGGTGGCCGCCGGCCTACCACTGGGCATGATTCAGCGCCTGAGTCTGGGGATATGACGCAAGTGGTGCCAGTACAGCCAGACCCAATTGTTGCTTTCCAGCAGAGATGGGGTATAATAGTAGCGGTTGTTGACGGTGGTGATGACGGAAAGGAGTAGCATATGCCCATCGAAGACAAGAGAACACGCCGGTTGGTCGAGCGCGAGATTTCCAAGCACCCCGTGGACGCGACGCTGCTCCGGGTACGCTGCATAAACGAAGTCATTTACATTGATGGCGTGGTCCGCGAAATCCGTGGGATACTCAGTCGCGGGGTGAAGATTGAACAGCAAATGCAACGGGTAATTGAGGCGATCGAAACGATGCCGGGAGTGAAAGACGTAGTAACCGAGTACCGGATCGGCTGAGCGCGGCTGGCCGTCTCGCTGGTTCGCCTGAATTAGGATCCTGTTGTGGCCTCGACAGCTCCTCTAAAGGGCTGGTGCAGGCGGAAACCCCCTTCTCAGCCCAGACCACCAGTAGTCGCACTCGTTGTCAACACCCACTGCCCCGTGCTATAATCAACACCAGGTTGTTTTCGTTCCTACTTCCTAATCTCTACCAGCGGCGAGCGACTTGATGCGCCCAACGGTAACAGTTCTCATAGTCCTGACCCTCGCGGCCTGCGGCGTATTGGCCGGTGACGGCATCCCTTCTGCACCCCGGCTGAGGGTAGAGATATACGCCCCGGACGGCCACATTCAATATCGCTGGGACCAGCAGATGCTGGAGGCGGATGAAGGAGTACAAGTCCGCATCACACTCGAGGGCCAGCCCGACCGCGCTGCTATCATCAATGCCGGACGAGTAGGCGGCTCACTATCCGGGCAGATGGAAGCCAGCCGGGGAGTAACCATCGGCACCCCACAGGGCGTGCTCGTCGGCGAGCACCTAACGCTGAACACCACCACCGGCGAATTCCGGCTGCAGCAGGCGCAGGCCGCGGTTGACTTGACTCCCGATCAACCTCAGTCTTTGCTTGGCTATATTTTTGGCGAGGAGATAAGAAGTACCCAGGAGGTCGTCTACGTCCTGGACGGCAGGATAACCACCTCTGACCGACGCAACCCAGAATACACCCTCGAGGCCAAGCGCATCGAATGCTATCCCCGTCAGCGCCGTTTTAAGATTACGGGCGCCGCCCTTAGGCTCCACGGGGTACGGCTGCCACTGATCCCCAAATTCTCCTTCAGGATAGGCAAAGATGGGCAGAAGATGTCTCCGCTGATTCCCTTACCGGGTTACTCCAGCAGAGATAAGCTCTGTCTCCCCTATCAGTTCAACTTCTCCAGCCCGGAGGCAAGGTTGCAGAACAATGTGACAGTCCGTCTGACGCAGAAACGGGGCATTCGACTACACTCAGCAAACACGTACACCAGCGCCAACTGGGCGGCCCTCGGTATAGTCTCCCAGACCGAAGATGCGTACAGCGACCGGGGCGCTCACCTCGTTCTGGACCGGCGCCCCGAGCTGCGCTACACGAGATTCTCCTCCGGCGCGAACCAGGATACGGGCTGGGCCGGCTCGCTTACCCTGGCCAACATCGTCGAGGAGTTGCAGACCAATTCACCTGACCCCGCGCCGACTGTCCGGGAACAGAGCACCAGCCTGAGTCTACGGTACGACTGGCACAACGACGAACGCCGTGACAAGCTTGGGAAGTGGTGCTCGGTGGCTGCTCGTCAGACCTTCTACAGCAGCGGTGACAACTACCAAGATATCGCGCTGACCGCCGGAGCCGGCGGGCAGATAAGCAGCTCCCTCAGAGGCTCTCTGAGCCTCACCCACCACATCCTCGGCGGACGTACGCCCTTTCTCCACGACGAGGTTGGCATCCTCACTGAACTGCAGCCAGCCTGTGAGCTGTGGCTCTCCCCGAACTGGTCGCTACGCGCCAACGCCAGCTACGATATGGCCGAGAGCGACCTGCGTGACTATGATCTCGAACTCAGACGCCGGGCGCACGCGCTGACGTGGGGCCTGAAGTACCGGTCGTTCGGCAACAGTCTGGGGATAGCCATCTACGTCAACGGCTTGACTGGGGATACAGCGCCCTACCGCCAGACCCATCCGCTCAATGAACTATACGAGCAGACGCAGCAAGAGCTCGCTGCACCAGCCCACGGGCAGTAGCAGCGCAGGCACTACCCGACACTACGGACTGCACAATAGGGTTCAAGGCATCCGGCCATCCTGCGCACAGGCGGCGTCGGAGGGTTGGCTCGCTGCAGCGGTCTTGATGACCTTGGGCAACGGCACGGGACAGAACATCACCGATCTTATGTCGGCGGGTTGCACCCAGTAGTCACGCGA
This sequence comes from bacterium, assembly GCA_030603495.1. Lineage (GTDB taxonomy): Bacteria > Armatimonadota > Zipacnadia > Zipacnadales > Zipacnadaceae > JALGTD01. The sequence goes on along the minus strand of JAUVXR010000004.1, from coordinate 84,285 downwards.
AATGGCCCGATTGTCACCGGCCAGATAAGCCCACTGATGCCAGCGTCGCACCACTCGCTTAACCACCAGCTTGTCTTCACCGACATCTGCCACCACCACGTCCCCCTGTTGCCAGGGGCGGCGAATGAATAACACCCGCTCGCCTGATTCCAGGGTGGGCTCCATTGACGCCCCCTCTACCTCCACCATAAAGACCAAGGGGCACCCATATTCGGCCGTGACAAAGTGCAAAACGGCGACCAACCCGAGGGTCAGCGCCAATACCTTGAACACAAAGACCACGACTCGCATTTCGCGCTCTGCTCCTCAACGCAAATACCCCCCATCTGGGTAGTTCTTCGGCAGTGGTCACAGCGAACTTGAACAGGAGTCCGACTTGATCCGAGCGTATGCAGGGGAACATCGTCGTGGAGCAGCGAACAGCCGGCAACTGGCAATAGCAGACTACCCCAGTAGGCTTCTATCCACAACCAGCGTAGGCGTCACCACCCTCTACGGGCGGAGCGCTTTGACTTTAGCTGTGGCTATTCCACCGTCACCGTCTTGGCCAGGTTTCGGGGCTGGTCAATATGCTCGCCGCGCATATCGGCTATGTGGTAGGCCAGCAGTTGCAGGGGAATTGCCACCGTGATCGGCGAGACCAACTCGGGGCACGACGGCACCCAGATCATATGATCGCACTCGTCGCCGATGGTACTATCGCCGTCGTTGGCTACACCGATAACCGGACCGGAGCGCGCCTTGATCTCCTGGAGATTGCCGATCATCTTTTCGTAGACCTCACCAGCAACGGCGATGGCAACGGTAAACAGGTCCGGCTCCACCAAGGCAATCGGGCCGTGTTTCATCTCACCAGCCGAATAACCCTCGGCGTGGATGTAGGAAATCTCCTTTAGTTTAAGCGCCCCCTCCATCGCCGAGGGCAGGCTTACCCCACGGCCCAGGAAAAGCGAATTAGGCATCTGGTAATACGCCTCAGCAACCGCTTTGACGTCACCTTCACGGCTGAGTAGCTCCTGGGCTTGCTGGGGAACAGCTATCAATGCTTCCTTGAGTGATCGTATGATCGCGGTATCAGCAGTCCCACGCACTTCGGCGAAGTGTAGCGCGATTAGCTCCATCGTCAGGACCTGCAGCGTGTAGGCTTTCGTGGAGGCGACACCGATCTCGGGGCCGGCCTGGATATAGACCACGCCGTCGGATTCGCGGGCAATGGAGCTGTCTACCACGTTGAGCACGGAGACGACCTTGGCACCCTTCGCCTTCAGGTCGCGTAGCGCCACCAGTGTGTCAGCCGTCTCCCCGCTCTGGGAGATGACGATGGCCAGCGTGTTGTCCAGCACGACCGGATCACGGGCGCGGAGCTCCGCGGCCAAGTCCACCTCCGAGGGCACGCGAGCCAGATTCTCCATAGCAAAGCGGCCAACCATACCAGCGTGAAAGGCTGTGCCACAGGCAGTGAAGACCACCTTCCGCAGGTCCTTGATCTCCTGGGTGGTCATCTGGAGGCCCTCGAGGACAATAGGCTGGTCGGGCGAAGAGAGCCGGCCGGCCAGGCAGGCGTGCATGGCGTCGGCTTGCTCGTGGATCTCCTTGTGCATAAAGTGCTTGTGCCCGCCCTTCTCTGCCGCATCCGCCGCCCACGGAATCACAAAGACCTCCCGTTGGAGCGGTTTGAGCGCCAAGTCGGTCAGCTCCACACCATCGCGAGTGATCAGGGCCAGCTCATCGTCGTCAATGATGTAGACTCTGTCGGTCTCTGGCCGAATCGCCCCCATATCGGAGGCAATGAAGTTCTCACCCTGGCCCAGGCCGACTACCAGTGGCGAGAAGCGGCGCACCGCGACCAGCTCGTCCGGGCTGTCGGCGGAGATGACACCGAAGGCAAAGGCTCCCCGCAAATCCAGCACCGCCCGGCGCACCGCCTCACGCAGGTCCCCCTCGTAGTATTTCTCGACCAGGTGAGGCATAACTTCGGTGTCGGTCTGCGAGACGAAGCTGCAACCCTCGGCGATGAGTTGCTCACGCAGCTCGCCGTAGTTCTCGATGATACCGTTGTGCACCACGGCGATGCGCCCGTTGGTGCTTAGATGGGGGTGGGAGTTTGTCACCGAGGGCTTGCCGTGGGTAGCCCAGCGGGTATGGCCGATGCCCGGTGCGCCGACCAGCGGCTCAGCCTGGAGAGCTTCGTCCAAGTTGACCAGCTTGCCGACTACCTTACGAGTGTCAAGCTTGCCGTTGTCTATTACAGCAATGCCGGCGGAATCATAGCCCCGGTATTCCAGCCGCTTCAGACCCGCCAAACAGATATCAGCCGCACAGCGCGGCCCGATGTAACCTACAATGCCACACATTATCTGTCTCCTCAGATATCAGAATAGCAAGCATCCCGACTGGTGCAAGCAGCCGGGATGGAGTTCGTCTTTGCAGCGCAGCCGCCAGTAGTCCTGCGTCGCCTACTTCGGGGTGAAGTCCATCTTCTCGTCAATGCGCACCACCGTCTCCGCTAGCAGCTTGGCCGCGTTCTCCAGGTCGCGCAGCGAAACTACCTCCACCTGGGTGTGCATATAGCGGTTGGGAATACTCACCAGACCAGCGGCCACACCGGCCCGCGATATTTGCATGACGTTGGCATCGGTCCCGGTCGCCCGGGGCGCCGCCTCCAACTGGTAGGGGATCTTCTTATCATCAGCAGTTTGCACCAGCAGGTCGAAGACGACCGGATTGATATTGGCACCCCTAGCTATAGTCGGGCCCTCGCCGAGCTTCACTTCGCCAGTAAGCGACTTGTCCGCGCCCGGATAGTCGCTGGCATGAGTTACGTCCACCGCAATCCCCACCAACGGATTGATGCCGTAAGCGCTGGTAGTCGCGCCCCGCAGTCCCACTTCCTCCTGGACCGTCGAGACGCTGTGTAGGGAACAGTCTATCTTGCGGCGGCGCAGTCGGCGCAGTACCTCCATCACTACAAACGCTCCGGACTTGTCGTCGAAGGCCGGAGCAGTGACCAGGTCGCCCGAGAGGCGGTCCATGCGCAGGTCGAAGGTGATGGGATCGCCGATTTGGACGCGCTTGAGCGCCTCTTTCTTGCTCTTGGCGCCGATGTCAATCCACAGCTTGTTGAGCTCGACTTCGCCCTTCTTACGCTCTTCGGGCTTCATCAAGTGGATGGCCTTACGCCCGACTACGCCCAGCACCGGGCCATCTTTTGTCCAGATGTGGACGCGCGAGCCCGGCACCAGCGCCGTGTCAACACCGCCAATGGCACTGAAATGCACATAGCCTTCATCAGTGATATGCTGGACCATAAACCCAATCTGGTCGCAGTGGCCCGCCAGCATCACGCGGGGCTCAGCACCGGGATTCTTGACAGCGATGACGTTGCCGTGCACATCGGTGCGCACCTCGTCGGCCCACTCGCTTACCGTCTCGCGGACGAGGCGCTGGACCGGCTGCTCGAAGCCCGACGGCGAGGGTGTCGTCATCAGGGATTCTAGAAACGCCAGCGACTCTTTGCGCATCGTTCCACCTCTCCGCCCTACATTCGCACGCCAGGCGGTAGCACCTGTCGGCGGCTGGCGACGGGCGAGACGCCCGTCGTACCGAACGTTAGGGTGTCACCGCCAGGAGCTTTTCGACCTGTTCAGGATAGTGGTAGATCAGCCATAGCTCCTCTTCGGTCAGGGGGGCCTGCGTATGAAGATTGGCATACTGGACGAGCTTGAGAACCTCGCGCGCGTGCTCCTCGTCGCGCAAGGCCAAGCCCAACTGATTGTAGACATATTCCAAGCCAGAGGTGCCCCCGTGAGCGCCGGTGGTAATCACTCGCCCAGTGGATACCTCTTCTTTTTCGCCGCGGCCCAGGTCCTCGAAGTCGTACAGCTCATAGTTCTGGCGATCTTTCAGCGCGCCGTCGGCATGAATCCCCGACTCGTGGGCAAAGGCATTGGCCCCGACTCCAACTTGGTTTATGGGCAAGGGCACACCGAAGGCCTGGCTGACATACTTAGCCAGTTGCCAGGCCTTGCTCAGGTCAATCGCCTCATCCAGGTACGGATTGGTGCCCCACTGGGCCGAGTACTTCAGCGCCAGGATACAGGAAAGCAGGTCAGCATTCCCCGCCCGCTCCCCGACACCATTGACCGTGGTGTTGATAAGAGCATCAACACCCGCTTCACAGGCAGCCAGTGCCCCGGCTATCGAGTTAGCCACAGCCAGACCCAGGTCGTTATGACAGTGCAATTCCTGAGCCATTTCTGTCTCCCGGGCCAGCAGGCCGATGCGTTCGGCGATGCGGGTGGGATCTTCGTAGCCGAGCGTATCGCAGTAGCGGAAGCGGTTAGCCCCGGCCTCTTTACCCGCCTGGGCGAACTCGATGAGGAAGTCAATGTCAGTGCGGGAGGCGTCTTCGGCATTAACCCCGATGCTGCCCCCACCGCCTTCTTTGGCGGCGACTACCGACTCGACCATCATTTTGATGATGTCCTCGCGGGAAAACTTCCCCTGGAATTTCCACTCGAGCATCTGCTCGGAGGTGGAAATGGACAGGTTGAAGTGCTTCAGATTGGTGTGCGTCTGCGCCTGACGTACATCACCAGCCACAGCCCGGGACCAGCCGCTCAGCTGCATGCTCGTGATTAGCGGCCCGTTGGAGTTGACCTCCTCAGTCAGCTCAATGTTGGCGTTTATATAGTCCCACTCGTGCGGATTGAGGGGAAAGCCCATCTCCGACTGGTAAACGCCCATCTCGTCGAGCAGCCAGTTGATTACCGTCTTTTGGAGCTTGGCCAGACTGATGCGAGCGGTCTGTTCCCCATCACGGTTAGTCACGTCAACAAAGTATATATTGGGCATGATACTCCTCCTAAAACGCAGCCAATCTGCAGCATCATTAGCCAACGGCCACACCACTAATATGACGCCGCAACGCTGTCGGCCTCAACTGGCACCCAGCTCGCGGCGTTAGTAGCCAAGACCTGTTCGACGAGTAATACTATATCCTAGTTCGGGCAATACTGCAAGGTAGCCCACAAGCCGACGCACCCCCAGTGACGCCAACTTGCCCACAGCCACAAGCCCCAGCTACCCCAGCAAACCCGTCAACACAACGAGGGGCCGCAGCCGCCCGAAGGCGACTGCGACCGATTGATACAATAAGGGCCTCCCCCGGCGACGAGGCGGCCGCGCGGGGGAATCCAGCGCACACCTGCGGGAGTGGGGAGTCAGCAGAATGATGCGCCTAGATGATGACCGAGATTACACCGTCGCCGTCGGCCACATCAATTATCTTCACACCGCCCGCGGTCCGGCTGCGTACGGAGATGTCGTCCACCGGGGTCATTATCGCCCGGCCCCTAGCAGTCGTAACGAGTACTCGCTCTCCCTCGCCGAGTACAACATGCGCGGTGGCAGCGACCGGACCACTGTCCTCGGTTACCTTGAAGCCAATGATTCCCTTCCCTCCGCGCTTCTGCTGCTTGAACTCGGTAGGCGATACGACCTTGCCATAGCCCTTGGTGGTCACCATCAGAACTGCGTCAGCCATACTAATGAGCTCCTTCCCTTCACAGTTTTCACGCCATGATTATTCTATTCTTCGCCAAAAGGGTTGCCTCCTCCTTCTTCTGGCACCATCTCACGGCTTTTTTTTGAGGCAGAATATCTCAGGCGGTTAGCGAGTCTACGGCAGCGCAAAGCGCCCGACAGCCATATCCACACACTTGCGTCCGACCCAGAAGCGCAGCAGGGCGCGCTGCTGGGATACTGCCAGTACCTGACCATGCCGGCGTTGAGCGCGATTAGCTCGTTGCCCACAACGGTGTCCCCATCAGCGATAGCCTGCGCGCGCAGGCCGTGACCGACCTTGATGGCCTGGAGCAGCGCCTCGGATTCGGAGTCATATGCCCGTGGTGCGGCCCCGTCATTAGACAAATCCGCCGGGCTAAACTACACTTACCTAGTGACAGCGCAATTGTGCGGTGCACCGTGAATGCCATTCATGCTCTGAAACAACCTGACGACTATGAGCTGCTCCAAGCCCTGGCCGCAGGCGACATGCAGGCGCTGGCGGTGATCTACGACGCTTACCGCGCGCCCGTCTACCATCTGCTGCTGGCGCGGGTGGGCGAGAAGGAGCAGGCCGAAGACATCCTGGTCGAGGTCTTTCTGGCACTCATCGAGCGGGGGCGCCGCGTCACCGGCATCAGGAACCTGCAGGCCTATCTGCTGAAGATAGCGCGCAACAAGGCCGCGCGGGTCCAGCGTCGGCGTGGGGACAATACCAACAATCCGGCCACTCTGGCCGCGGTTGCCGAAAGCCCCCTCGAGCGCACGCTCGATGCGCTCGCCGTCCACGACGCGCTATCCCAACTGCCCGCCGAGCAGGCGGAAGTCGTCGTCCTGAAGGTCTGGCACGAGCTAACCTTCGCCCAGATCGGGGAGGTTCTGGACATTTCGCCCAATACCGCCGCCAGCCGCTACCGCTACGGGCTGGAGAAGCTGCGGGAGCTATTAGGAGAGAGCAACGATGACTAATGAAAAGTTCGAGAATCAGTTGCGCCAGGTACCCCTGGCGATGCCCGACCCGGAGGTGAAGCAGCGGCTTCTGCACCGCGCCGTGCGCAGAGCACGCGCTCAGCGCCGCAGGCAGGTACTGCGGTGGGCGCTTGCCGCCGCCGCGGGCCTGCTGATTCTGGTCAACGTAGTCTTTGATCATCTCCACGAACGACCCATAACGCAAATCACCGGCCGCCCCGCCATCGCCCGCCCCATGCCCGGCGCGGCTTATGCAGACAGCCTCGAAGAGATGGAACAACTGATGTCCGAAATTCTGGGCGAGAACGGAAATTCGTGAGGAGGAATGACAATGAATGAGGAACGCTTTCCCACCGTCAGACGAGTAGGCCGCTGGTGTGTGCGGGTTGCTCCGCGAGTAGGCTTCGGGCTGCTGGTGCTGTTCGTGCTGGTGGCCATCCCCTGGACCTATTTCAACATCAAGTGGGGCCTGGAACTGGAGGCCAAGCTGGCCGAGCTCAAGGCGCAGGGCCTGCCGCTGACACTGGCGGAAGCGGCACCAAAACCAGTACCTGCTAGCCAGAACGCCGCAGTGCTCTATCAGAAGGTATTCGGTGAGTTCTCCTCTCCCGGACTTGTGCCGGAGCGCCGGTATATTGGCGGGATAACAGAGGAGGAACACCACTTCATAACGACCTACATCAAGACAGGCCGCGCGGAGCGGCGGCAGGTCCGCAGGATTCTTAGCCGTCCGGCAGTGAAGCGCGACCTGCAGATCATCCGCCGCGCCTCGCAGCGACCGCACTGCATCTTTCCTGTCAACTGGGAAGGTGGAGCCGGGGCGCTCTTTCCGCATTTCGCAGGCCTCCGCAGTGCAGCACAGATGCTCAGAATCCAGGCCTTGGTATCAGCCGAGGCCGGCCACCTCGACGAAGCGCTCGACTGGTGCCGGGTCGCCCTACGCATATCTGAGCACGCTGCCTCTGAGCCGACGCTCATTGCTCAGCTCGTCGCCATCGCGATTCAGGCGATAACTCTTGACGCGCTAGAGCGGATCATCTCTGGGCAGCAACTGGAGCCGGGCGTAGCTAATGACTTCCAGGAGTATCTGTCCCGAATTGATCTGCGCAAGGCATTCACGGATGGCATGATAGGCGAACGGGCTTTGGGGATTGAAACCACTGAAGCGATTCGCCGCGGTACATATGGTAGCGTTGAGTTGCCAATTGTACAGACATATCGCAGTCGACTTGCTTGGCCGCTGTGGAAGCTTGACGAACTGACTTACATTGACTACATGTCTCGGGTGGTTGAAGCCCAGCGTTTACCTTATGCCAGGGCAGTTGGGGAGATTGAATCAGCGAACAAGGAATTGAGGGCGTTGCCGTTCTATCAGGGAGTCTTGGCAAAGATCCTCATTCCGGTCTTTGCAAGGGTAGTGCACAAGCGCGCGATGGCCACAGCCAACATCGGTCTGTGCCGCGTGGTACTGGCGCTGAAGGCATACAGGTACGAACACGGGGCCTATCCAGAGACCTTGGACCAGCTTCAGCAGGCGCTGGACTGGGAGCTGCCCCAGGACCCCTTCAGCGGCAAGGACTTCATCTACCAGCGCACGGGCGGAGGCTTCAGGCTCTGCAGCATCGGCCGGTACCGAGAAGACGACGGCAGTGTGCCGCCTACTGACTCCCCACAGAAATTGAGTTGTGACGACGCCGACATCGTCTGGCAGTGCCGCCGCTAGCTCGTCCAGCGGCCCTCTACGATGTGTACTGTGCGCCCGGCTGTCTTCGTTGGCTACCGGTCCAGTAGTCCGTGCAGCTTTGTCGTCCGCCGCGGCCCTTAGCTCATCCGGTCTGCCCCAGTAGCGAAAACCCAGTTCGCATGTCTGTATCGAGATATGACAGGGCGGCTTCACTGGTCTCGACGTCTTGCTCGGGGCCATCTGGCTTCGGCTGGTCTCTCAGCCAACCCCAGCGGATATCTGCCGCAGTGCCTCGCTGATCAGTTCCGCCAGCTTCGCCATCCCGTAGTCAATGTCAGTGCCCAGATCAAGGCGCATGATTCTGCGCTGACGTTGGCGCAAGACCTCGAAATCGCCAGAGGCCTGGGCATCCTTCAACGTGGCGAAGTCGTAATCGTGTGCAGGAATTGGCAGCGCTGCGCTGTCGCGTGCAGTAAGCTGCAATAGTACCGCGGTGTTGGGGCCACCTTTGTGAAGCTGGCCGGTGGAGTGCAGGAACCGCGGGCCGTAGCCGGTGGTGGTAGCAACCCTCAGTCGGTCACGGATGTCGGACCGTATCGTTGCCAGGGCGTCGTCGGTGCGTGAGCTATACGGCAGGTACGCCATCAATGCCACATAGTCGTGGGGTTGGACCTGGGCAAACAATGCTGCTATCGCTCCGCCAGTGGACTCGGCCTCGGGGGCGCCATACACGGCTAAGCGGTCTTCCAGCAGGTCCGGGCCGCTATCTGTTAGACTCCCGTCGCGACTGTAGTAGGCCAGCATTTCGCGAGTCTTATCCTTGCTTTCCTGAACGTTCGGCTGATCGAAGGGGTTAATGCCCATCAGTGCGCCGATCACCGCCACGGCAAATTCCCAACGGAATATCTCCTGTCCCAGCGAATTCACATCGGCTACTTCAATCTCTATGACCGGATGCGCGGCGGCAGCGAGCGCAGCGGCGAAGCTGCTGAGGCGATCGTCGCCGGATAGGTGCAGATGGACGAAGAGGCGGTCATCGCTATACGCGCCGACTTCGCCCAGAGGCTCGCCCACTACCGGAATCAGCCCGGTACCTGCTTTGCCGGTACTTTCGGCCAGTAACTGCTCAGCCCAATCGCCGAAGCTGGCCAGGATCGGTGAGGTCAGGAATGTGACCTTGTCCCGGCCCCGGGATTGGCAGCAGCCAAGGAGGGCTCCCAAGCAGGCGGCGGGATTCTGCTGCGGCTGCACCGCCGGGCCGCACGCTTCGGCCATTGCTTGGGCGCTGGCCAGGATTTCCCGCACCGGCAGGCCCATCAGCGCCGCGGGTAGCATGCCGAAGTAAGACAGACCGGAGTAACGCCCGCCTACGTCGGGCCAGTTCTCGAAGGTAGCGCGTAGGCCTCGTTCGTGGGCTGTCTGGGCGAGGGGAGTGCCCGGGTCGGTGATGGCCACGAAGTTCTCGCCCGCCGCGTCTCCTCTAATCTGTTTGATTTGGTCGTAGAAGTACTCGAAGAAGGAGAGCACCTCGGTAGTTGTCCCGGACTTGCTGGCGGCAATAAACAAGGTGCGGGCGGGATCGGCACCGCCTGTGCTGGCGAGAACCTCCTGGGGGACAGTGCTGTCCAGCACCGACAAGCTGGGATAGCCGGGGGTGACGCCGAACACCCGTTCGAAGACCCACGCTGCGAGGCTGCTCCCCCCCATTCCGAGCAATACCACGTGCTCGAAGCCGGCTCGCCGGACCTGATTTGCGAAGCTACTGAGGTGGTCTACCTGTGCCAAGCAGCGCTCAGGAAGCCAGAGCCAACCTAGACGCGTCTCGATTTCAGCCTGATGCTCGGGCTCAGGCCGCCACAGGCTCGCATCCTTAGCCCATATCCTCGGGATGTAGCGTTGCTGGCGGATTGCCTCGAGTGTCACCTGAAGATCGGCCGCATGCTCCTCGACGAGCCGCCAGTCTTGCTTGTTCAGGGCTGTTGCCATTCTCGGCTTTCTCCTCTAAGAGCTTCCAAGAGAGGGCGCGCTTTTCCCAGCCCCAGCATGGTAAGACACGGCTGCCTCAAGATATGTTCGGTCCCTCAGGGCTATCCAGCGTCTCGTCCATACTCCCAGAGCGATAGGCGCCCAGGTCAACGGTGACATAAGTGAATCCGGCCCCGCGCAGTGCGGCAATGACTTGCTCGCACACCTGAACCTTAGTAAGGCCGGCTTTGATAAGCGGAGCACGTACACCCAGCTTGTTGGCCTCCTTTTCTTGCTCGGCTGTGGTCTTATTTTCGACATCAATGCTGGGATCTCCTTGTTGCAGCGGAGTGCTGCCTGATGCAAATGTGGAAGACATTGTTGATAACCGCTGGAAAAGGTATTGACAATTTGTGGAACATATGGTATAAAGACGGCCGAGGGATGGGAGAAGGATCACTAGCCTAATACTCGCAGCGAGTTCGCAGACCACCTCAATAGCAATTCAAGGGCAATAGTCACTGAACGCCCATCCCCGCGCCCTGAAGATTCGCGCATGACTAAAGTCATGGGGGGACGGGGATGGAGGCGCTTCGCGAGATTCTTCAGTGGTGGCAGTCGCTTAGAGCGGCGGCCAGAGTTCTATCTCTTACCGTGCTGGCAGCGGTAGTCGCCGCACTGGGTGCGGCGACCTATCAGGCATATTCTGTGCCCGCTGCGCAGTGGTCTGCCGTCCCGGACGGCAGTGATCTACCTGCTGCGCGTGCTTCTGCCACGAGCATCCTCTCTCTGCCTCTACCGGGCACCCGACGGCGCGAGCAGGCCGAAATTGCCCAGCGTCTGGAAAGTATGCTGGCCGGCTATGACTACGTTGCTTCCGCCGACGCCATCTTTGCAACCCCTTTGCTGGAAGCTAAGTCTGCTGATTCGCCTCGCCTGGCGCTCTCCTTGCATCTTGAGGCCACCAGCCCACGCCCTGACAGCTGGCTCGACAGTCTGACTGCCTTGGTGCTCCACACTGTCCAGGGGCTGCAGCGGACGGACCTGCTCATCACTGACAGCAGTGGCGCCCTGCTGTTTTCTCAAGGTCAGCCGACCCCGGCGGCAGCAAGACTATTGGAGCCTGCCCTCGTCTCCGCGGGTGCGGCCCCGACCGCCGCAATATTATCTGATCCGTGGAAAGCCGCGCTGGGACTGACCGCCGTCTGTGTTGTGCTGGCCATGGCGGCATACCTAGTGCTGCGGTGGCGAACGCAGTACGAGCGCCAAGTCGAAGCGCCTCCAACTGAGATAAGCTCGGCTTCGGTCGAGCGGCCAAATCCGCTTCATTTCCTGGCAGAGCTGTCGCCGGACGAGGTTACAGCGTTGGTGGGCGGAGAACGCCCCGAAGTGGTGGCAGTGGCCCTGCAAAACATGCCGGACGAAGAGATCACACGACAGGGCCGCAGCGTGCTAGATATCGACGCGAGCTCACTGCCGACAGCGACCCACCCAGCTCGTGATGAGACGTTGCGCTCATTAGCAGATGCCTTGCAGCTGAAGCGCACGGCGAGCGAAAACAACCCGTGCCCTGAACCGACCGCAGCCGTATTCAATACTGGCTCGGATGGTGATTAATATGGCGAACCACCTGGTCAAGAAGACAGATATTACCCACGCCGGACTGTGGGTACGGCCTGTACGGCTGGAAAGCAGCTTTGCGCAGGGGGGGGGGCCACACTGGTGCGGGAAGGGGCGGGGCTCAGGCCGAGTTCCGGCGGGCCGGATCAGCCGGATACTGAACTTCAACGGATGGCGCGTATCCGCCACTTGCTGCATGACTTAACCACTCAGCTCGCCCGCGACAGAGAGCGGCTGCTTGACGAGTTGCGCCCACACGTCGTTCGCCTGGCGATCAGCATTGCCCGCCGCATTGTGGCTGCCGAGATACGCCAGGACCGGCGGGTCGTGGAGCGTACTGTCAAGGCTGCTCTGGATGAGGTGGCCTGCGAGGGCGAGCTACAGGTGCGGGTTCATCCTGATGACAGACCGCTGGTAGAACAAGCTCTGGCGACCGATGACACAGTTCTGGGGCGATTTTCCCATCTGCGGGTGATAGCCGACCGGGGGGTGGAGCGGGGTGGGTGTGTGGTGGAAAGCGACCACGGGATCCTTGACGCTAATATCCCCACCCAGTTCGGCCGCATTCAAACAACGCTGCTGACATCTATCGAACAGTAGCTGCGCTGTCAGGGGGGCAGAGGTGACGACTCAATCCGTCATCGCTGAGTATGTGCGGCAGTTGGACGACCTCGTCGAGCGGACGAAGGTAGCCGGGCGCTTCCAGCGCATGGGCCGGGTGGTAGAGGTATCCGGCCTAACCATCGTCGCCCAAGGCCCACCGGCGCAGATCGGGGAGCTATGCATCCTGCAGCCCAGCGGCAGCAGTGGCTCTATCCATGCGCAGGTGGTCGCCTTCCGCGATAAGCACACTGTCCTACTCACCCTTGGTCCGCTCCAGGGCGTGGAGCCCGGCTGTCAGGTTCTCGCCACCGGCCAACCTCTCCAGATCGGCGTCGGGCCGCAGCTGCTGGGCCGGGTAGTAGATTGCTTTGGTCGTCCCCTGGACGAAAAAGGCCCGGTCTCCGTGCAGACTTACCGCCCCGTGCAAGCCGCCCCGCCCCTTCCGCTGAAGCGCCGCCGCGTCGCCGCGCCACTGTGGACGGGCGTGCGGGCCATTGATGGTCTGCTGACCTGCTGCCAAGGACAGCGCCTGGGCATCTTCTCGGGGGCAGGAGTCGGCAAGAGCGTGCTGCTGGGGATGATTGCCCAGCATACTACGGCGGATGTGAACGTCATCGCCCTGGTCGGCGAACGCGGTCGCGAGGTGCTCGACTTCCTCCAGAGGGACCTCGGCGAGGGTCTGAGCAACTCCGTGGTGGTAGTGACTACCTCCGACCAGCCGCCCTTGCTTCGGCTCCAGACGGGCATGGCGGCGACTGCGATCGCCGAGTATTTCCGGGACAGCGGGGCCAATGTCCTGTTGCTCATGGATTCCCTGACCCGGCTGGCCCAGGCCCAGCGTGAGGTGGGCCTGGCGGCTGGGGAGATGCCGACCACGGGAGGCTACCCTCCGTCGCTGTACACGATGCTCCCGTCCCTATTGGAGCGGGCCGGCGCTACCGGCGAAGGCACTATAACCGCGCTCTATACTGTGCTGGTCGAGCGTGATGACCTCCACGACCCAGTGGCTGACGCTGTCAGCGCGATACTCGACGGGCGCATTGTGCTGTCCCGGCAGCTAGCTGAATCCGGCCACTATCCGGCTATTGATGTGACGGGATCGGTGTCGCGACTGATGAACGATGTGGCGAGCCGTGACCACGTTCAGGCCGCAGCGGAGTTCAAGTCGCTGCTGGCCGCCTACAACGAGGCCCGGGACTTGATAAACGTGGGCGCATACAGCCGGGGCAGTGACCCGCAGGTGGATCGGGCGGTGGCGCTGCGGGCTGAGATGAACCGATTTCTCCAGCAGGGCCCCAATGAGTCGGCCGACGTTGACCAGACCAGAGAGTGGCTCCGCAAGCTGATGAGTAGTTAGCGCACTTGTAGGAAGGAAGAGATGGAAGGCGGCAGCAGCCGGTTGTGCAGGGTGCTTGCTCACCGGCTCAAGCATGAGCAGTTGTGTGGGCGCCGAGTGGCGATATGCCAGCGGGCGATGGCAGCGGCTGAGAATAGGCTGGCTGCATTGGATCAGCAAGAGCGGGTCCTCCGGCAGAGCGTGAGCACCAGCGCGATCGCGACCATCCAGTGGCACCAGCACCGGCAGCGCACGGCGCAGGCCTTGCGCTGGCATATTGAGAAGACGGAGCAACTGCGCCACGGGCTGGCTGAACGTATGCACGGCAGGCGGGCAGAACTAGTCGGCGCAGCGCAGATGCGCCGAGCCACGGAGACGGCCTTAGCTCGCCGGGACGAGGAAAGCCGGCGGGCAACCCGCCGAGCCGCGGATAAGCACATTGACGAGCTGGTACGCGCAAAACTGATTAGCCGTACTGTGTGTGACGATGCTATTACCACCTGAGACCACATCCCGAGCCACGCAGTGGCCGCCCGTCTGGCAACTGAGCAGCGCCGAACGCGAGGCACTGCACGCTGAGTTGCCGGCGCTAGCTGAGGCACTGGGTCGCATTAGCCGCAGTTACCTGGGCGCTGGCGCTAGCGTGGATGTGCCTGAGTTGGTGTGGCAGCGGTCTGATATGGCGGGGTTGCCGCTGGTCGGCGGGCCGGCGCTCGTGACCGAGTTGGGCGAGGCTGGTCGGTTGGTGATAACGCTGGGCCAGCCACTGGCCGCTCGCTGCGTGGTGGCTTTGTTGGGATATCCGACTAAGCTGGCCCCACCGAGCGAGACCCTAACTGAGGTGGACCTCGCCGTCCTGCGACTGTACCTCGTAGCGCTGGCCGACAACCTGGTACGCATGCTGTTCCGCAAGCGGGCCGAACATCAACTATTGGCCTCGCTGCCACCTGGGAAATTGGGCCAGGGCCGAGAGGGCTTTACCCTACTTTTCCGACTCGTGATAGGTTCAGCAGAAGGTAATGTTGTGATGACTGCGCCGACGGAGGCTTGGCGGGTGCGAGTAGCGAGCGACCGGGACGCGGGGCAACCGGCGCTTGGCCTGGGGGAATTGCAGCAGGCACCGGTTAAGCTGGCGGCGATCCTGCCGGGCGTATCACTGAGCTTGGTCGAAGTCGCCACAATGGAACCAGGTGACGTTATCCCCCTGCCCCGCGGCGAGGAGATGGTGGTCCACTTACAGGCGGATGACTGCGTTGTGGCCACCGGACGCGCTGGCGCACGGGGCGGGCAGCTTGGCGTACGCCTGCTCCGGACAGAAATCTTCAAGGAGACCGAAACGCCGATGAGCGAAGACACTACCCGAGATCAACAGCTAGAGGCACACGGTTCTGCGCGGGAGCTGATAAGCCGGCTTTGCGGGGAAGATGGAGCAGGATTAGAGTCGCTGTCCGCGATTCCAGTCAACATCCAGCTCAGGCTGGGCGAGGTCGCGGTGCCACTGGCCGAATTGCTCGAATTGCGGGTCGGCTCGGTGGTGGTGCTGGACAAGAGCCTGGACGAAAGGGTGGAGGTCCTAGCGGGTGATAAGGTAGTAGCCTTCGGCGAAATCGTGGCAGTCGAGGACCAGCTTGGCGTACGTATCCTCCAACTGGCCGCCTCCGAGCCAGCTTAGCCGCTGACGGGCACGGGGTCGACTTCCCCCGCATTGCAGGGCTCGGGCGCTTGGCCTGAGCCCTTTGCATTCTCAGCCAAGTAGCCTGCCGCGGCTTTGCGCCCACCGATCCAAGCCCAGCCCTCGCGTGCTGTGCCATACGTACGCCACGGGGTAACTGGACCAGGTATTCCCGTTGCGGGAGGTGCAGCGCGCGAAGAAGAACACCGATCTCCAGCAGCAGAGTGGCCCTGGAGCAGTAGTTGCAGGAGCTGGCGCTAGCAACTAGGATGGCCCAGGTCATACAGAGGAATCAACGCGTCAACCAGAGAAGTTCCCAAGTACGGAGAGCGATAACTGATGAGTCCGATGAGGGTGAGCACATGTGCAGCAAGAGTCAGAAAGCTCGGTGCGCAGTAACAAAGACGATCTGGCTTGCGTTGGTTCTGAGCAGCCTAGCAACCGGGGTGATGTTGTGCTCGAGCGGGTGTTCGTCCGGATTAGATTACAACCCGCCACCGAGCCCGCCGGTGGACGTTGATCTGACTTTGGCCGTTGCCGTTACTGACGGGGATGGTAACCCCCTCGAGGCCATGGTCACGATCGAAGTGCACGAGGACGTGCTGGACTACGATGAGCAGGTCTATCAGTTCTTCGCGGATTCGACCGCAGAGCAAAAGACGATATACTTCATTGGTGGTGACCCAGACGGGAGCTTTACCTGGAACTTCAATGGATACTGGGAAGATTTCAGCACTATCCTCGTGCGCAGCGTCTCGTACTGGATAGTGGACGTCACCGTCACCAAGAACGGATACGTCCCCTACCATTACGACAGGCTCGTCTGGCACGAGTTCACCAAGGACTCGGGCCACTATGGGATGTACTTCATAGTGGCATTGCAGTCAGTGTCTTAGCACTCAGGACGAGGGGCCAAGGGGCGAAGTCAGCAGCCGGGCAAGGGAGCCCTTTCGGCGATGTGCACCGGCGGGCATAGACAGCAAACCTCCCAGGCACTAAGCGAGTAGACATACCGCGGCACATAGCAAATGCAATCTCGTTGCACCAGAAACGCCTTTTGGGCGAACTCGGTCTACGAATTCAGCGCAATACGCTCTCAGTGGGCTTTGTCCTCTGCCCCGAGCCGGTAACATTGGAGAGCCGCCCAGGTGGTGGCGATCTTGACACGACGGGCTGCCATGTCTATACTTACGAGCCAAGGGTGCCCCCATAGTCTAGTGGCCAAGGACGCCGGATTCTCAGTCCGGAAGCCGGGGTTCGACTCCCCGTGGGGGTACCAAATGTCTTTTTGGGCTTCAAAATCGTCAGAGCCCTTGTGGTTACAGGCATACTCGTGGTTCGAGTGGGCGATAAGGTCAAACGGAGGCCGGTAGACCGGGGACAAGGAGCCGTTACCCCAGGTAGCATGTGAAACCACGCAATTAAGCAGTCTACGCTGCTCCTCTGGGCATTGGGCGGTGTACAGGTCGTAGGACTTGTCGGCCAGTTCGAGTAGTTGAAGGCCCTCTTCGATGTAGCTCTGATTCGCCTGTTCGTGGAGTTCGATCTTCCGCCGTGTGTCTGCTTATTCTTTACGCCACTCGGCGCTCTTCTCCTCGAAGTAGGCACCCGAGATACTTCCGTCGAGCTTGTCAACGTACATCGCGTCAATCCGGTCCTGTAGTTTCTGATATTGCTTCTGCAGATCAGCAACCACCTTGTCGTGGAATTCCTTTTCGTCGGCGTGGCTGGCGCGGAGGGTATCCCGCACCCATTCCAGTATCTCGGGCTCAAAGTGTAGGTCTCTTAGAACCTCCCCAAACTGCCGCGAGAGTTCCTCTTCACGCACCCAGGGTTCACCACACTTCCCCCTATTCCCGGTGCAGTGATAGTAGACGTACTTGCCCTTCTTTTCCTCGGCGACCAGTGCGCAGCCACAGTGCGCACACGACACAAGCCCCTGGAAAGCCCACCAGTGCTTCTGGTGTCGAGTCCGGCGGTTACCCCTGGTGTGTAGAACCTGCTGAACCTTGTCCCACAGTTCTTTGGAGACTATGGGGTCGTGAGTTCCCGAGTAGTGTTTCCCGTCCCAAACGAAGTCGCCGTAGTATATAGGGTTGCGAAGGCTCTTATGGATAGCGCTCCTAATAACTGGACGCCCGCTTCTCTGATGACATAGGCCTTCCTCATTGATCTGGCGGGTCACTTCCAGCAACGAGTAGTCACCAGTCGCATACAGCTCGAATAGTCGGCAAATCAGCGGCGCGATCTCAGGGTCCAGGACAATGTGTCGCTTGCCCTTTGTATCCACATTAAGGTATCCCAGAGGGGCCCGGGAAGGCCAAGTTCCCTGCTCGGCTTTCTCCCGCATGCCCTTGCTCGTTTCCTCGGAGAGATTGTCGATATAGTTCTTTGCCATCAGGACCTTGATGCCGTGCATGAACTTTTCCGTCGAGCGGGAGTCGGCGGACAGAACGAAGTTCTCCTTGACGAAGCGGATCTCCAAGTCAAGCTCATCCAACGTGACATAGTCACGGAGGTTACGGTAAAGACGGTCGGTCTTCTCCACCAGAATGATCCTGCAGCGGTCGGCGTGGTCCGTCAGGAACTCTACCATCTCCGCAAAGCCCGGTCTTCCCGTCATCTTGGCGGTCTCGACGTCCACGAACTCCTGCTTTACTGCCAGCCCTGATTGACTGGCATAATCCCTGAGCAGCTTCAACTGGGCCGGTATCGAAAAGCCCTCTTCTTCCTGCTGTCTCGAGGAGACGCGGGCATATACGACCGCGTGGCGTGCTCCCTCAGTTGTCATATTGGTCATAGCCTGAACACCTCATTCATCCAACGCTCTTTTCCCCAACGCGGGGCATGCGGTACTCTGTTGAGTGTTGCCTTAGGCTCGTGGATCTATCCCTGGCCGGCCGACGGTGGCTTCTTCGCGGCACGGGCATACAACTGGAGCGTCCGCACGGTATCATCTGTGAAGTACCTGGTGGTACTGGCGATGGTATCAGCAATGTCACGAATGATGTCGCGGAAATCCCAGAGCAGAATGCCGAAGTCGTTCGCCTGTTGCCCTGCCTCATTCGTCCATCCCCAGCTTACGATTACGCGTGTGTAGTTACCGTTCTTGTAGCCATACTCCCCCAAGGTATCGATGACCGGCTGAGCGGAGAACTTCCTCTCCGTGAAGTATCCTACTGTGCGTCGTTGGCTAGATTGCTTGACTCGCTGCTTCAACCACTCCTCGTCGAAGGGCTTGCCGGTCAGTTTGCTGAAAGCGCCAGAGACGCTTACACCGACCTCAATGTGGTAACGTGTCCCTGTCCTAAGGTCCACCGCCAACAGGTCGATCTCATACTGGCCGGGGCACTTGATGTTAGGTATGGTGGCCCACCCATTCACGTAGCGGACGTAAGCCTCAACGATCTTTTCTGTTGTCTCCACTGCTATTCTCCTGTGCCAACCTACAGCATAATCAGAGCATCAACGTCTCCAGCATTCTTGCGTAGAGTCTGCCACCGTGCTTCATGCCAATGCGATTTCGGCTTGCGAAGCTTGCCCCCCGCGCGTGGGCGCCGCTGGGCTATGCATAAGCGGTATACCCAACAGGGCATTCTACTGCTGAATTGCGGACGCCATCGGCATTTCGTCCCAGGTACGTCCTTCCAGCGTGCGGCCGGCTTGCTTCTTGTTGGTCCCGCCCCATTGCTTGAAGAAGAACGGAACCCCGGCTGCGGAACACCGATGTCGAATGTCAAGCACCCACTGCTCATTCATGGGTCTAGCGCCAGGCCCGGATTCACCTCCGACTATCACCCAGTCTATGGAGGTCAGGTTAACATCCGTAATCGGACCGATAAGTGGCTCAAAAGAGAGGAATTTGACCAGTGCGTCCGTCTGCCTCAGGTGGTCAATGCGATACGTGCAATCTTGGTCTTCCACGCTCACGCCTGCCCAAACATTTCTTGGCCAC
Organism: bacterium; assembly: GCA_030603495.1. Classification (GTDB taxonomy): domain Bacteria; phylum Armatimonadota; class Zipacnadia; order Zipacnadales; family Zipacnadaceae; genus JALGTD01. The sequence goes on along the minus strand of JAUVXR010000004.1, from coordinate 64,916 downwards.
TCCAGTTCAGAAGTACATTCGGCCAGCCGCAGTGACCGTTTCGTCAGCACTTGAAACACGTGCCAATCGGCTTTGCGCATGACCGCAAAAACGCGCTTGACAAAGTCGAGCGGAACTTGTTCGTGGAAGAGGTCACTCATGGAGTTGACAAAAACGACCTGTGGTCTTTTCCACTGCAGCGGCAGTTCCAAGGCATGCTCGTGGAGCGTGACCTCAAAGCCATTCCTATAGTTGCGTTGGCCCATGGCCTGCAGCCTCCGGGCCATGCGTTCGGCATAGCAATTAGCACAGCCTGAACTCACCTTGCTACAGCCTGTAACTGGGTTCCAGGTTGATTCAGTCCACTCTATTTTTGAGTGCGCCGCCATATCAGCCTTGCCTCCTATTTGGAAATGTCACTTTGACATGGTCTGCAAAAGTGTCGTTTCGCCGATCGGTGTGCGGAGGGTTGCAGGATAGCTTCCCATTGGTTTCCATCCTGTACAGAACGTGCTTGTAGTTTCGCTTGATGTAAGGCTTGTTGACGTGATGTTCTCTGTACACTTCCAGCATGGTGAGAGTGCTTTCGGCAAACTCGTCGAGCAGCATGTCTTCTAGATCATCCAGGGGGCGGGTCAGTTCAAAGAGTCGTGGGAATCGGCGGTCCGCAGGGCTGTATTCGAATGATGGCACGCCTTGGTCAGTTTGAGAGCTTTCTCCCGCCATTATTTCCTTCATAATCTCGTACCCAAGTTCGTTCTTCGAAGCGTGGATCAAGTAATGACTGGTGCGCGTGCCTCTCTCGTCCTTGAAGCGGAACGGGAGCACATAAGCAGCTCCCGCGTCCTCTAGTGCCGCACACATTTCCTCCACTATAGCCAACTCTCGTGCTTGAATGGTCAAAGACGGGAGCCGCTGGCCCAAAGCCTGAGAACGCTCCTCTCCGAAGAGGTCGTCCATGTGCTCTTGGAACAGTTCGTTGTGCAAAGTCATGCGGATTCGATTCAGGTTGAAGAAGATGATGCACTCGGATCCCCAATCCTTCAATGCTGAGCTAAATAACACATGTGACAGCCCCTTGTACCCAAAAGGATCCATGAAGAAAAGCGTCGGAACAAGCGGTGTTTGCGAGAGAAACTCCACGATTGCGTCATCAATCTCAGAAACTCTCACCCGCGGGGGACACTTAAGTTGCTCAATGCCGGGCAACTGTTGTATCGCGTTTTCCAGCGCATCGCACACATCACTGTCTTTGTCGTTGAATACGGCAACGAGTCGTTCGCGCAGATCTTCGTCTTCGATAGCCTTCCTCAATATCAGAATGGGCGTGGACGGGGTACCGTTGTCATAGTAGCCAGGACCGGCAAACAAATCTACGTATGCTATCCTGTCATTTGCCTGGCTGATCATGACTCTCGCCCAGGCCTCAAAATACTTCTCGACAATCGCGGTCTTAACTTGTGATTGTTCTGTAGGTTGGCTGAAGAAAACATCCGCTGACATTCCCTAATGCCTCCTATACCATATACGTTCGCCTGCCATGGTCTCAGACAAGCGTGAAATCTACGTTCAGATTTGACAGAACGCAATGAGCACAGTATTCGTACCACTGCGCCACAAGTTGTCCCAAGAAGTCGACGGCTATTCTTCTCCTCCTCCGGGGATAAGGCTCACACCCGGGCCTGGCTCAACCAAGGCATCCAAGTCGCCCTGCCGATATCTCCGCTGCCTGCCTAGCTTGTAGACCTTCAGCTTGCCCTCTTTCTGCCAGCGATAGAGAGTTGACCTGTTGACCCGTACATTTTTTACCACTAGTGCGTGGTAGGCCGTAATGGACAACAAATTGAATAGCACGAAGGATAGGGAAGCCCGCAGGTACTACTTCCTCCATTGTGTGTTTCTTCACCAGAGCGGAGCTTATTTTGGCTATAAGATCGGGCACGGATTGAACCTCGATGTCGGAGCAATGTCAGATTATTTGGTCAGTTGTTTCCCCGGGCGTCTGCTTGGCCGGTTCGTTCTCTGCGGACGCACCCTCTATGTTCACCACGTTCACCTGCTGCCCTCCGACGTTGACCTGCGTTATCTGGGATTTCAGCAGTTTTTTGTGACACGACGTTGCCCCCATTGCAGAGGATCAGAGCATCTTGCGACGATCGACGATGCGGCTATGTCGCTAGTGCAGCTAAAATGCGTGTCTCTCACTACCGGCCCCGTATCCTCTTATGACTCCTCTTTTTCCCAAGGCCTTATATAAGAGAGGTAGCGAAATTAGCTGCCTTAGCTGCACCCTCACTCCGGTGACCTGATGAAGGCTTGTAGGAAAAGGCTTCGTCACACCGCCCTTTAGTGCGATAGCGACACCCGTAGCTACACCCCTCGCTGCACCTTCCTCAAGATGATCAGCCGTCGTCCTTGTTCGGTGACGCGGTCGATCTCGATTCCCGTTTGCTGCAAATTGGCTTTTCCCTCGTCAAGCCGAGTGGATGCCCACCGTGCGCCCCTCGGCCAAGCCTTACTCCTGGTGTCAATGCCTTCTCGCTCTGCCGCCCTGGTGGCCTCCTGCAGCAGTTGGCTGGCAGTTCCCCGCCACCCGTTCGTGCTACTATTCACCAGTTCAATGACGGCCTGGATGAAAGGCTGGCCTTCGATGGCCAAGGTGTTTAGATCCGAGATATGCCCGCGGTAGAGGCTCAGGAAGTCGTGCTGGGTATAGCCCAGCCCCTCGGCAATGCACACGCCCCAGGTGGCGAAGTCGGCCATTCTAGGCAGCTCGGGCAGATGAATCGTTGGGTGCTTCTTGATCGCGTGGGAGAGGGCGTCGAAGCATGCGCCCAGGATAGCGGGTCGTTGCCGGCTGAAGTCAGCATCCAGTTTTCTCTCCGTCCGGCGCCTTGTGTCGGCCATGCGCTCCAGATTGAAGATTATGGCGCGGTCCAGGAAGTCGGGCCGGGTAGCCGGGTTGGTGATCCCATTGACTCCTACTATCCGCTTGTACGCGTAGATCACATCTTCGTCGTCCGTGTACAGACGCCTCTTGGTGAACCCTTCACCCGTGGAGGCTCGGCAGAGAGTGTCTGACAGCCAAGCGGGCATTGTTGTCACATTGTCGAAGTAGCCGACGGTGTTGTGCTGGAGTTGTTGAACGAGTTCAGCCTGGTCGCGGGGGAAGGAGAGAGTTGCGGTGGCTGACGGATCAATGATGGTACGCAGTATTCGGCAGAAGCTACTCTTAGCACTGCCCTGGGGACCGACCACAACGAGGATGGGGCGTGGGATATCCGGGACGAAGCACGATACCAGGTAGACTTGAAGCAGGAGTTCATCGGACTCGGAGGGGAGGTTGAGGAAGTCCAGGAGGGCGGCCACCGTGCCACCTTGGACAGGCACCACCTGTGGCAATTGGTGTTCGTAACGCCGGAAGAACGTCGGTGGCTTGTCGACGATCTGCCACCCTTCTTTGGTGATCTGTACGGCACGCCATCGTCTGTCCGCCAGGTCATAGTACAATGTGCCATCGTGCCATGCCATCCTGTTGTGCAGTTCGTGGACGGGTCCTTCGGCACAGAGTCCCTCGACATTGAGCAGCGCATCCGAGATAGCCTGGTGACTCGGCGGCTTGCCCTCTCGGCGGCGGAACTCCCTCGACAGCCAGCGCCTCAGTTGGCGCCTCGCCACCGGCCAAGTTTCGAGATGATCATCCACAGGAATTTGCACGAACGCTTCGTCGGTTTCGCTGGTGAAGAGCTCCATAGAGTTGCCTTCCACAATACGGACGAGTTGCTCTGCCTGCTTAAGCTCGCCGTCCCAATTGTCGGAAGCCACGTTCTTACTGATTGTGTCGGGCTGCAGGAATGGTAGCGCTTGGGCATTGCGTTGGCTGCCTCTTGCCATCAGTGTCACTCCTCGTCTTCTGCTTGGGTAGGTTTCGTGCGGGCCGCTTGGTCCCACTCCGCTAGCAGGCTGAAGAATGCGGCCACGTTTCTGATCGCTTCGCGCGCATCCTCGCGGGACACTTTCCCGCCGGTCCGCTCTGACCAGAAGTTCATCGCCTGCGGGATTGTCTGGTCGCTGTGTGTAGGCACTTTACTACTAGAAAGAGCGCCACAAATGAGGTAGCAATGCTACAACGGGGGTAGCAACTTAGAGAAAACGCAGCAAAGTGAGGAGGATCACGTCATCCAGGGAATGGTGGGCTTTGGGGCATAGATGCAGTCAAATCCAGTCCTGAGGCAGCCGTCGAGGTGTTGAGCCAGGGCCTCATGGCCTGCGGCCCCAATATGGCCGATGGTCTCGTGGATCCGTTTCGACACCCTCTTGCGTATCTTGTCAGCTTCATCAGCTTGTTTCCGGGGACGGCCTCTCAGGTCTATGTTCTTGGATATGTAGTCGTCAATCTTCGCTGCTTGGTCCCGCGCATCTTGAGCTTCTTCCATCTTACCTAGCGCCGCTGCTTCTTCCGCAGTTTGCCGATACCTGTCTCGGGCCTCCTCTAACTGGTCTCTATCTGCCCGGACAAAAGCTTCGCCGACGTGTCCTGGCCCAGAGATTACTAAGCCTAATTCTTCCAGTTCCTGCCTGATCTTATACGGCGCTTTGCCCGTCCTCGCTTTTGGCTCGGGCACTAGGTAGTCGAGCCATTCTACGGCCAGTAGCTTACCCGGATTAGAGAGCAATTGGCCGATATCGTACATGCCCTTTCTGTGCGGGACAAGTTGCTCTTTGCCTTCGTAGACGATGCCCCAGACATCGTTCTCTTTGACGAATACGTATTGCTGTGGCTCTGGCGGCTCGGCCGATTGCCTTGATCCGGTCCAACCAGCGGGTGCCGACCCTGGGAGTTCGGCGAGAAGCCCTGGCAAGGCCTCTTTGACAGACTCGATTATGAACTGGCCTGTTTCACGATGGCCATCTGGCAGCGTTGGCTGTTCGCTAAGCTCTTCGGCAAGGTCATGTATTCGCCGCTCGAACACGTCGGCGTGTTCAGCCAATTCCTCACGCACTCTGAAGTGCAGGTCCAGCGCATCATCCAACAACTGCTGTTGCGGCTTCCCGATGACCCGGAAGTAGTCTCGCACCGTGGGCTGGGGCCGGCCCAGGCTATCCAGTTCTACGAGGTCTCCCAGTGCCTCGCGGGTGCGCCGCCAAAGCCCGACAGTCAGCTCCTCCTCAACGTACCAGATAGCCTCGAACACTTGGGACAATCCCCCAGGCTCCCAGCCGACGAATGTCAGAGGAGGGCATGATAGCTGAAGCTCCATCGAATGGGCCTTGTACAGACTGTCCACACCCAGCAGAAACTCAACTTGTTCGAGGGTCAGGGCGTCTGTCAACAACCGCAGGCAATCCATCCACATTCTCGGAATGTCGCGGTCCTTAACACCATCGACGATGGCGGCAAGGATGCTGGCCTTCAGTTCAACTAGCTGCTCGCGCAAGCTGCTCAAACGCTCGGCGTCTTCGGCCGACAGCCAGTCCAACCTGCCTGCTGCCTGCCATTCTAGAACATAGCGACGCTCGGGAGCGAGATAGTCGGCATCGGGTCTTACCGGGCGAACGCCACCCTCCGATACCGGCAGCATTTCTTTCCTGATTTCCGTCGGCAGCTTCGTGTAGTACGTCTTGCTCAGCTTGCGTTCCAGCCAGGGGAACCGTTCGAAGCTCGTCTTCGGAAAGCCCGTGCTGACTACATGGCCTTGATTTCGTAGCAGGTAGCTGAGGAATCGGTCGAGGAGGTCTTCAAGTTCTTCAAGAGTGTACAGCCGGGCGTTATCGAGGCTCTCGGTGACGAGGACCCGTTGCGACAAATCACTCAAGTCAGCAGCCTCATATAGTGATAGCGCCTGTTCGGCTGGCAACGATTCCAGAGCGTCAACCAACTTCGGTCGAATCCACACACCGTGCCTCTCCGCATCCTCGAACCTCGTGAAGGATCTGTCAAGGGGATCTGCCAGACGATGATACGAACTCCGTTCGAGTATCCGCTGAATTCGCGCCTGATCCAGTGCAAACCTGATTGCCAGTTCCTGAGCCTCTTGTTCGATATGTGCCAAGGCCCTGTCGTACTGTCTGTACCACTCGACATAGTCTTCCGAGCCGTCCCGCGCTGCCAGCACCTCTTCGAACTCGTCCATTCCGCCCGGCTTTTGCCTCAACTCCAAGAACTGGTCTCGGTCCGTCCGCAGTGTTTCCTCGGGTTCAGTGTCCCAGTCGTCACTGGAGGGCTTTGATAGGAATGGCCCGTAGTGCAGATCGAACTGATGCGGATTGTTACTCGACATCGCCATCGTCTCCTCGCATATTACTATTCGCGGTGCGCCCCGATCAGCCTTCTCGCAAGTGGACCCCAAAACAGAGACTACTCTGCTGAGTCCCTGCGATTCGTGCCAGCGAACCCATGATTGCGAGTGATATCCGCCCCGGGCCCGCTTGCCAATGGGCACGTGTCCGCCAGGCCCGCGCGGCAGCCGATGGTTGATAAACAAGCACCCGAAGGACACCGGTGGAAGTCCCGAGAGTCTGGTCTGACAATGAACACTACCCTCCCAGACGGGTCCGAAAACCGCGCCAACGGCGTGTTCCCGCCAGACGGCCTTTGGCACCGCTACTACGCATATTTGCTACCTCTTTTCACAATCAGCTCACCTTCCCAGTCTAAGCTAGCCCCAATAGCCCCTCAATTCCCTGTATTGACCATCGATGTAAGCGTTCCCTGCCCTTTCAGCACTGGTAAGAGCGTACTCTCAAAACCGATTTGGCCCAAGATAGAATGTTGTATTTGCTACCGAAAACTGTAATCAAGCACTTGACAAGTCCGCCTGTATAGTATATACTACCAGAAACAAGGCTTTGTGGTAGCTATATCAAAACGAAAGGCAGACTGATGATTGAACGAACCCCAGTGCTGGAAACTGCAGAACTAGACAGTCTGCTTAATCAGATCAACACACGGACCCCGAGCGGTGCTCGCAACTACGCGCTGCTCCAGCTTATGAGTCAGACGGGCATTCGCTGCGGTGAGGCCCTCAACGTCGAGCCAGCCGACATCTGCCGCGAGACATGGGAAACTAATGGTAAGCAAGTAAGGGTATGGGTGCTGCGACTGCCCCGGCGAGCCACCAAAGGGAATCGGGAAAGGCAAGGCATTCCGCTGTCAGCAGCCACTCGCCTGGCCTTGGACCGGTGGGCAGAGAAGCGTAGGAGCCTGGGCATCAGAGGCCGCAAGCTCTTCTGCACTATCAGCAGAGGCAAGTGCGTTCACGGCCAGCCTAGCGAGAAAGGCTTTACTGAAGGCCAGGCCGAGACGGAGTTGCGTCCAGGTCGCCCACTGAACTCTCGCTATGTCAGGCAACTAGTAGCGAGGCTGGGCGCGAAGGCGGGCATTCGGAGCCGCGTGCATCCACATATGCTTAGGCATTCGGCGTTGACCGCGCTATACGACAAGACCCTTGATCTGCGGCTGGTCCAGGATGTGGCCGGGCATAGTGACAGCCGGATGACCGAGCGGTATGCTCATGTGCACCCGTGGAGAGTCGCAGAGGCGATGGATGCGTTGATTGAAGATTGACGAGCTAGATTGCTAGCACAATCTGCCGCAAGGCTAATCAGGCGGTTTGGGAGGAGACTGCTCCCAGCCGCCTGTGTATTAGGAGGAGACCATCGTGGCAAACCCGAGAGGTACACCGGAGAATCTACTGCCTGGAGAAGTAGCGCCACTAAAGCACCAAGCCTACCGATATTTGGAGAATACAGATGGTCAGGGCCTGGGGCTATTGCCCTTGTGCAATCGGTGTGTGCTACGGGAACGATGCCCGGAATATGATTCTGCCGAGGGGGCAATCTGCCGACCGGCGGCGGAGGCCCAGAGGTATCTGCTCAGACAGATTCTCGACCTTCCGCAAGTGGACCCGGTGCAGGACTTCGCGCTAGTCTGCGAGTATGTCAAAATGGCTATTATGCTCCAAATAATCGACCGCTATGTAACCGAAACGGGGATGTTTCAGACCACAAAGAAGGGTCCAGATCTCACACCCATCCTCCATCGACGAATAACATATGCCAGCCATCTAGCCAGGCTGTCGGACAGGTTGGGGTTGAATCCGGCGGCCCGGCAGAAGTTGGGGGCGTCTGGGAAGCCCCTGAGTCCAGTGATCGCCGCTGTGCTGGACGAGCACAGGGAGGACCGTGAGAGGAGGCGAAAGCTCAATGAGCAAGAAGCAGAAGAATTGGAGGAATGACGTAGTTGCGTGGGCAGAGGCGAATGTATATCTGAGGAGTCCGGAGACTGGTGAAGTGGGGCTGGTGAAGTTCACGCCCCATCAGAAGGCGTGGCTGAGGAAGGCGACGAAGCGGAACAAGCGGGGGAACTTTGTGTATCGGGTAGTGGTAGCATCATGGCCCAAACGCGAGGGGAAGAGCAGTTCATCTGCAATTATAGCGGCCTGGAGATTGGCTTGTTTTGAGGGTCAGCACGTGGGGATCATTGCGAACTCAGCTTTGCAGGCGCAGAGCAACGTCTTCGACATGCTGGTCTCTATCTATCGGGACAGCCCGGCATTGGCCGACTATGTGACTGAGGACTCGTTCCGGGCGCACGAGCTGAGCATGCCTGAGCTAGGGAATACAGCGAGGGTTTACCCCGCCAACCATCGGACGATCCAGGGGATCCAGTTTGACCTGATCTGCGTGGACGAACTCCATGCCTCGGAAGACAATGGGCAGTGCTACTTGTACGCCAGCCAGCAGACTGAGGCTCTGGACGCGCAGGTAGTGATCTCTTCGCAGGCGGGCGCACCGATAGATGCCAACCCACTCTGGCGGCTCTACAATGCGAAGGCAAAGCATATTCTGTTTGACTATCGGGATCATGTGTCGACGCCGTGGGGGAAGCGGTTGGCGGCTGAGGCGAAGGCCGAATTGCTCAGCGGGCAATATGATTATCTATGGCGCAACCGCTGGGGCCAGACGGGACTGGGATTGATCAGTGCCGAGGACGTCGAGGCGGCCGCGATTGACTTCGAGCCGCCGCGGACTCGCGAACAGTGGGAGGAGCTCAAGGCGGCCTGGGGCTGGGGGTACTGTTCAATTGGCGTGGGGCTGGACAGGGCAGGCGTCTCAGCTTCGGGCGACAAGACGATCTGGACGGTTGTAGCAAGGTTCACGCCGCCGGAAGGTGAGGCGCTATTTCGGGTTGTCGGCCAGGAGATTTTGCCCACTGGGGCAGAGGCCGAGATCCTGGCATGTGACCGCCGGACGCGAGAGATCTTCGGGCAACCCGATGCGCTGCATTTCGAAGCGTACAATTGCTCCGACATCGTGGACAAATGCCGGGGGGCAACGCTGGAAAGTCCGAGTGCTCAGAGGCAGCAGGGCTTGTTCTCGCGGTTGGCGAGGCTCTTCGTCGAGGGACGCATCGCCTTCTCCAACAGATTCCAATTGTTCAAAGAGCAACTGATCAACTTTCAGTATGATGCCGAGAGTGGCAATATGCTGAAGTTCGGTTCGCAGCGGGGGCATGATGATAGCGTCTACTCGGCCGCATGGGGCACTGAGGCAGCCGACAGCCAACCCGATAGCGGGGGCTTCTCGTTCTCATTTGATGGTGATCCTACTACCATCATCGGGAGCGATGGCAAGGTGCGGACGCAGACCCCACAGGAGCGATATCCGGCTGGCACTGCCGGCGTCCACGTGATCGAAGAGGCTGCAATTCCGCAGCCGGAGTTAGTAAATGTAAACCCAGAAGAACTCGCCAAAAAGCGGTTCGCCCAGGCGCGCAAAGGTCAGTTGCCCGGGCAAGGGTGGAACTGGGGACGATGAAACGCAGCTCGAAAGGCGGCGCAATAGCAGCAGCAAGTCTAAGCCGAAGAAAAGGTGGTGAGCAAATGGCGCTCGCAGCCGGACTCTTACTTTCGATCATAGTAGCTGTCAGTCTCTGCTTCGTCAGCCGTCGACTGATGCGCTGAGCGTTTCGCCTCCCCCCAGCAGCAGAACAGACCAACTCCGAGGAGCTGGCCTGCCCTGGGTGGGTATTCTGCCGTGGCCGTTGTGTGCGCCGACGGCGCATTGACCCCAGCAGAATAGAATTACTGTAGCATAGCCCTCTGAGCCTGTCAACTGACCATTCTCTAGTAGCCTTCCGCTAAAATGTCTGCGAAACTCCGCACCGGGGAAAACCGCGCTCGTTTCTGACTCATGTCTCCGGGACATGACTAAGAGAGGGGTGATCTCAACATCGATTATCGGCCAGAAACGAGAGTGCAGACAGGGAGGATCGTAGGGGAATCGCTTTCCTCGCCCGGGGAGATGATTAGTTACTGGAGCACGTATGGACTACGGAGGAGGGTGCAGAGCTCTGGCTGACCTGCCGATTCGCGGTGAGATAACCTTCACGTTCGATGGTGAGGCTCGGGCGGCTGCGCCCAATGTCCCTAGCCCAGAGGGAGCGGGCATTCGCGTTATCGCAGTCGAGCCCGACCCGCGGGCGGCTCTGTCGCCCGAGCGCATTGCCGCGCAGCGTTTTGCCGAACGCCGCCGGTACCGGTGGTAGCACCCAGGCTATTGCCGCCCTTCTCGCCTTTCACATACAGATGCCAGAAGGACCTACTGGGTAAGCCCTTGTATACAGTTTGCGCTCTGTTTACAAGTATACGCTCTGTTTACAGTTTACGCTCCGCGAGGGGTGTATGCAAGGTACTACTAGGTAGTAGGGGACAGGATCGGTGCGGGCAGGTTCGACTGGCCAGTGGGCTGCGTGACACACAAGAAAGCAGCAGAGGCAAGTGGGGGTATGCGCCGGCGGGGATGGGGTGTCTTTTCACCCGAGCGTCGTCTGGAAAAGCGCCTGAAAGAACAAATGGTAGTCTGAGTTCCCATTTGGCAGACTGCCAGAAGAGGAGGATGGACGCCCATATAAGTCTTCTCTATTGTGGTGTGATCATTACGAAGAAGCAATCTTCCTCATCCGGTGGCTGTTCATTCGTCGGTTGAAGCAGTGGAAGGTTGCTTTTCTTCAGGTCTGATATTATAATTGCTGGTGCACCTAGTTGGACCGGAGCGGCCGTTTGTAAGGCCGGCTTCGATGGTCTTCTAACTAGTAGCTCCGGCTACCAGCTAGGTGCAGACCGCGAGGCCGGCTTTTTGGGGGGTGGCTCCGAGCCAGCAGGTGGAATGGTTAGCATGGGTAAGGAGGGTCTGGATATGTCCCGCTATCGAGTAGTAACACGTATCCTCGGCGTGTTATTGCTGGCGTTTTCGGCTACCCTGGTTGCCGCCGATGTGTTCGTGCACCCGCCCGAGAGCAGCACCGCACCCGGAGAGTGGGAAAGCCCTTACCCCTACCCGCGCAATGCCACGATTGACTTCGCGACCGATCCTAGCACCTGGCCAGAGGATCCTACTCTTTTCGTGGGGAAGGATTTAATCCCTGGTGTCAACTACGAGATTCATGGCTGGGATGATGATAGCCTGCACAATAGTCTGTACCCCCCTGAATTTTGGGGAATGGGAAGCGATGGTTTGAGTGTGGCTTACCCCTCCGCCCCGGTTTGGCATAGCGATGACCCGAAGGGCAGCAGTCGTACCGGCGTCATCGAGTATCAGGGCTCCGGCGACATATATTTATACTTCGCCAATTCCCCCAGAGATGTACTCCCAAAGCATATCTGGATTGAGACCATTATGCGGCCCCCGCCAGGTGGAACATATCATCAGAACCTCCAGTTAATCGGCGGGCCAGAGCTGGCATACCGGTGGAACGGGCCTGAACTCCGATTTAGCGATGAGCTGGGCGATGGCTGGGTAAGTGATACTTGGTACATAGAGATCGTGCCAAGTCCGGCATTTGAGCTTATAACATGGACTTTCTCTTCTCCCGGGTCCTGGTATATCGATGAAATACACATCGCCACCGAAGCCGTACCTGAACCCGGGACGATCGCACTATTCGGCCTAGGGCTGCTCGGGCTAGCCGCGCGGCTGCGGCGACTGCAAGTGGCCCCCAATCGCACAGGAGGCCCGTAGGGCGGAAGTTAGCGCAAGGGATGGGGTTGGTGGGGTAAATCGGGGCTATTAGACGGAAGAATGACAGCGGTACACCGGCACAGCGGTACTATCTATAATTCTTTTCAGTTTCTTTCGCAAATAGAAGACCATGCCGGCGCGAGCACAACCGACAAACTGCTTGATATGGCTGCGTTCCTGCGCTCTAACGACCGTAAGAGTTGGGATGCCATATGTAAGGTCGTAGAGCAGTTTTCTAGGGATAGGTAAGGGCTTGGGGTAGATCGACTGTTTTGGACCGGAAAGAGGTGGAGGGGAATTGCTAGCAGGAAGACTTAGACGCTCTGATGATAGTGGCGTCTCCCGATAGCGACTAGAATAGGAAGCCGCAGTGAAACGAAGACCACAGCAAGAGAAGAAGCAGATCGCAATAACAAGCCTGGCCCGACGCCTGCTGAGATAGCCGAGTTAAGAGCTAAGGGAGCCCGCGGCCTGGGACCGGCCTCTGACGGCTCCACGGCGGCGTCCGTCACCGACGGGCCGATTCTTCGCCATGTTAGCATCTCCTTTCTGATATGAAGTGTCTTGTTCGGTTTACATTTTACCACATTTCTGGTATACTGTAAACTACGGAAAGGGAGGCGATGACAAATGCAGACGATAGGAGAACGCGTCAAACAGGCCAGGCATGCAAGGAGTCTTAGCCAACGCGAGCTTGCCCAAGCAGCAGCGCCGCTCTCGGCGATGTCAATCTCAAAGTATGAGAGGGACAAAGCCGTCCCTGGATCAGATGTATTGCTTCGCCTGGCGTCAGCCCTGGGTGTAAAGCATGATTATTTTCTCAAGCCGACCACAGTAAAGCTTCACTGTCCTGCATATCGGAAGGAGCCGCGTCTGTCGAAGAAGGCGCAGCAGGCTACAGAGAACCAGATCATCGGACTGATGGAACGATATCTGGCCGTGGAGGAGGTCTTCGAGCCGGGGGACGTTGCTAGCTTCTCCATACCCAAGGCCTCTCGGACTCCTGTTCGCACGTTGGAGGGTGTGGAACAGGTCGCAGAAGATCTGAGGGCAGAATGGGGGCTGGGGGAGGACCCGATCGCGAATCTTGCCGAGGTGCTGGAGGATCAGGGCGTCAAGGTTGTCCTATTGCCAGAGGCCCACGCCAAGGTTAGTGGGTTCTCCTGTTGGGCGAATGAGACAATACCAGTGGTAGCCAGTAGAATGACCGATGACCTTCCTGGCGACCGCCAACGGTTTAACCTAGCGCACGAACTCGGGCATCTGTTGCTCACCGTTGACGAAGATGTTGATGATGAGGCGGCGGCTCACAGGTTTGCCGGCGCATTCCTTGTCCCTCGGCCAGCGGTTCTTCGCGAGATCGGAAGCAGGCGTACAACCATAACCTTCGATGAGCTACACTCATTGAAGCACAAATGGGGCCTGAGTATACAGGCTTGGATGCATCGGCTGAGCGAACTGGGGATTGTTACTGTCCAACAGCACTGCAGCGTGCAGAAACTGTTTAAAGACAAAGGGTGGAAACTGAGAGAGCCTGGTGAGCAAGTGCCCTGCGAACACACCGGGCGGCTGGAGCGTCTTGTCCATCGAGCTGTCGCCGAAGACCGTATTTCGGTCTCACGGGCGGCTGATTTCTTGAACAAACCATTGATCGAAGTCTACGGCGAGATGGGATGGCCAGAAGGGCGCAAAGAGGGCTGAGGATAGTAACCGATGCCAACATTTGGATCCAGCTTGACCACGGGGGACTCGTTCTTGAGGCATTCCTCTTGCCACACGACTTCGTAACTCCGGACGTAGTCGTTGCCGAACTGGGTTGCCCCCTGGAAACTCAGATACGAGGCTTGGGCTTGACGGTTGTGGTGAGCAGTCCAGAAGATGAACTCGAGGTGCAGAAGCTAAGAAGAAAGCACCCAAAGCCAGGAAATGCTGACCTACACGCACTGCTGCATGCCCGGCTGATGTCTACACAGCTTGTGACCGGGGACGGCGATCTGCGAGATGCCGCTGAGGCAGAGGGAGTAGACGTTTCTGGCATACTGTGGTTGCTGGAAGAGCTTATTGAGCACAGCCTCATACATCGGCTCCGGGCAGCCGAAAGCCTGGAGATGATGATAAGCCGGGGAGCTCGCCTTCCTGCAGATGAGTGCGAAGCGCATCTCAGACGTTGGAGGGATTGAGTGGGTGCTGCGAGAGGGCGAGGAGCAGACGGTAGCGGCGGTGGATGAGAGGAAGAATGCAACGGCAGAATAAGAAGTCGGCGTCCCCTGGCCTGAGCGGTTATGGCAGACCGACTTGCCCGGTGGGGGACTTCGCACAGGATATGCAAGAACGTATTGGACAGCAGCAGAGAGGCAGTAAGGCATCGGCTGAAGCTGCTGTGTAGTTGATGTGGGGAGGGGCTGGGGCTTTCGCCTAATGCTCTCAGGCCCTGGGATCCCCGGCCACTCCCCCAAACCCAGGATTGGAGAGCCGTGCCGTGGCGTCGAGAGCGCAACAAGACTTGCGAGATTATGATCACGAGCTTTGGAAGTTAGTCCGAAGGCATGAGATAACCGCGAGGGCGGGCAAGCCGACCTCCGACATTGCTGATTCGATACTTGTCTACATCGAGCTAGAACAGATAGAGCTGCCTGGGTACCTGTTGGAGGAAGCATCGAACCGAACAGGCATACCAGAAATACGGCTAACACTGAGTCATAAGAGGTTCGACCGCTATGACAGATTCGAGTCTCTTTGGCGGCCAGGGATCGTACAAACAGAAGCCATGAAGCTATGCGGGAATGCGCCGTGCTATCTGTACAACACGAAGACAGGTGATTCATTCATTGGGACGTATAAGTGCGGCGCTCGTCTCTGCCGAGAATGTGGCGCGATGGGAAGGAATCGAATAGGGCGCATCCTGTGGCACGCGCTGCGAAAGGAGTATAGCCAGAGCAATATGGTGTATCACGACTACTTTCCGGCACAGGATTGGAACCGGCGGTATCAGAAGCTAAGGGAGGTAGGCGCCAATTACTACAAAGTGATTCGGGAGGGATATGAAGGGGGTCGTGGCAGAATACCTCTTGCGGAGCAGCGCGTACATATCTTTGCCAACAAGGATTTTTCGACTAGAAGTTACGGCGACAATGAGCCGATCAACTGCGAGCGGTTAGAGGATGAGGCCGAACTAGAGGATCAACTGCAGCACGCGCTAGGAATGCCGCCACGCGTCATAGTCTGGCCAGGTGGTAAATACCCGAAAGTCGGAAAGCCTCCTAGCGACTGGAAGCAGGCGACTGGCGGCGAGAACCTGACCCAAGAGGAAATAGAGGAAATCCAAGAAGATGAGGAGGCGCAGGTTGCCGATAGGTTAACGGCAACAGAGCGCGTTGCATGTGCAGAGCGAATTGCAGCAAGGATAGAAGAGAAGGCCAAGCTGAAGAGAGCGGCAGAAGCAGAAAGTTGAATTCATTGAACTAATGTGATTATCAATACTATTAGAGTTACTTCTATGAATTGTATGTTCCGCAATTCATTGACTTCAACTTGTTTACTTCAATGAATTGGCTAATTGAATTCTCTTAGTGCCAAGAGGGTAGAGCTGCATTCTATAGACCAGCGGCGACATCCCTAGTAGTGACTGTTCCGGGAGAGTGTCGCGAGACTATAGGAAAGACCGATGATCGTCACCAAGTGGGCGATAGTGGGAATTTCGACACACAGCGTGCCATAAAAGAGTAGCGAAAATGTATAGCGAGAAAGCACGGAAGCTGAGACGATGTACTGCCACCCGCAAGGACGGCCAACGCTGCCGCGCTTGGGCAATGTGGGAGGACCCGTTGCAGCGTTGCATGGCGCACGCCGGCCGGCACCACAGAGGCCCTATGCCACCACTACCACTACGGCCTGGGCACAAACCTGCCCGGTACAAGCCTTGTACCTGTGTTGCATACGATTGGCCGCACCGACCGGGCGGCGGGCTCTGCAGCTGGCCGGATCCGCCAGCATACCGCTGC
Source organism: bacterium (assembly GCA_030603495.1). GTDB lineage: Bacteria > Armatimonadota > Zipacnadia > Zipacnadales > Zipacnadaceae > JALGTD01. The sequence continues at coordinate 48,915 of JAUVXR010000004.1, read as the reverse complement.
ACCACCCCGGCCGGCACGCACGGGTGGCTGAGGTTGAGGCGATAAAGCGGGGGTGAACCGAGTGTAAAGTGCGGGAGGCACAGTGCAAGTGCAAACCGGGTGCAAGCTGCGACCACGCTCTCACACCCGTACCAGACCTGTACCAACTGGAGGATCCCACGGCCCGGCTCGGAGTAGTCAGGTACAATCCGGCTAGTCCTCAGGCAAAGCAGGCCAGTCGTCACTGTAACCCTCGGCACACGTGTTCTTGACCTTCCCGCCGGCCAGCAGGTCTAGCCCGCGCCGCAGGCTGCTCACCTGTCCGATGCAGAATATGTGCCGCCACAACGGACAGCAGTCACGGTACGCCGACCGCGCATTACATTGCACTGGAGCCTGTAAGAGAGACCGTGGTAGTTCATTGTGCCGCTGCCGGTTCTTCCGGGATCGGGACCGTGGTAGCTCGCCACAAGCTCGGAACGCAGACCCATCGACAGGAGCATGCGTCTGACGCTCTCGGGGTCTCGCGCCTCCTGGACGTACAGGCTCTGCGGCTGAGGTACCTCGATGGTCAACCCAGAAACGTGAATGCCTTCGGCGCCCGCTTACACACCCAACCAAACCCGTACCAAAGGCATACCGAGGATGGCGAGATCAGACCGAGCCTAAAGCGCGTCCCAACCGATACCGTCTGTGTTCGGCCATAGAGGGCACAGAGGCGCCCATTGATGGGCCACAGTAGGCCACAGCACGTACCGACAGGGGGTTGCAAGGGTTTTACCCTACCTGAGGGCAGAACGGAGCTTGCAGCGCCTGCAAACGCGATGGTTGGGGCATTGTGGCAGGAGTGGGCCCTGGCGGTCAGCCAGAAGAGCACGTTTTCCCAATCATGCTGGCCATAGAGCGGTTGCCGCTTACCCTAGTCTACACCTGGTACGTCCACCGACCCACGACAATACCCTCCACGGCTAGAGCCGGCTTCTAACCCCTAGTCGTGATGCCGTGGCCCTCGATTGGCTCACCGGCGGGCGTCGTTTCCTCCCAAGAAGAACACGTGAATCGGATCCCTCCTGGCGATAGGAAAGTGCGGTGGTCGCCGGAACTACCGGCGGATCGGCGCCCGACGAGTTTCGCGCGGCCCGCCGCCTTCAACGCGCCCAACACTCCTTCCGTTGCGGACGCGCACAGTTCATTCATCATGACTGTCAGTGGCCCCAGGTAAACCGGATCGTCTTCGTTGTGGCAGACTACCCAGGGAGTAAATGAACCACCCACGCGTCGTCCCCGGTGTCGGGATAGAGGAGTCCCTCGAGGCAATAGCATGCCTGCCACCTTCCGCCCAGTTACGGCGTTGCCGCCACCATTGGCCCGCAAGTCGAGCTCGAGCTCCGCCTTCTCCGGGACCGCCATCAGCGCTTCCTTGCAGCAGGAGACGAACTCATCATCGCCTGGGAAATAGGCAATGCGCAAACGGTATCGGTCAGGGCCGAGTCGCTGGAAGGATAGAGGCTCAGGGCGACCCTCATAGAGCCAGTGAAAGAAGCCGGGATATGATTCTTCACCGAAATGGAGAGTCCGCTTTCCATCGCAAGTCTCTAGCTCCAGACAGGTGCCCACAGGTTGATACCAGGGCATGAAGGGCCAGCAGGCACGACGGAAATGTGCAGTGCCCGCGGCCCAGTAGCTACCTTCCTGCCGCAGATAGGTAGGCCAATCGCAGCCGTTGACTGCCACTACCTGATCGCCCGGTGTGATGTCGGCCTCTTCAGCCGCGCTTTGGGGACAAACCGTTTCCACCAAGAAGCAATGACGGTCCACGAAACGACCGTAGACGCCGCAGTGCACACGACAGCAGGCGCTTGTGCCCTCGACCCTAACGAGCTTGGTATGACCGTCTTTGAGTTGGGCAAAGAGCCATGCCCAGGCCTGGAAGTGCGCGCATGCGTCGTCAGCGGACTCGATTCGCCGGCGCGCTCCTCTTTCGAGCTTTTCCCAATCCACCGACCGCAGGTAGGAGTGTGAGTGGCACTGTACCAGGCGGTCCAGCACCCAGCGCAGGTCATTCGTGCCCTGCTCTTGCTCAGTGACACCGCCAGCAAAGAAAAGGTGACCAGCGGCAGCCTCTACCTCATCCCAGCGGCTGACCAGGAGGTCGAAGTCCGCACGAGTGTGTGCATGAACGAGTCCGAAGGAACCGCTTTTCCGGGAGCGGATTTGGCCAGTGGTGTGTCGAGGGAGAGGAGGGAGCCGAGCCGCTTCGCCCTCCCAGAGCAGGAAATCCTGCGGCGTGATTCTCTGGGGCAGCTGCTTGCACACTTTGACTTCACTGAACCTGAGGCCATAGTGAAAGAGCAGATCTCGGTACAGCCAGAGGGCGCCTACCTTATCAGTCAGTGATTCTCTCACGAAGATGGTCGCCATACGGAGTTCCTCAAATACGTCTTAGCTGGGATTTCCCATCCCCTCTGTTGCTGCGTTTAGCATTCTCTGTTTGCAGCACTGATTCCTGCCGACTGTTAGCGAGACTACAGATCATTGGCTGCTCAGATTCACCGTTAGCGTGCGTCAAGGGTTACTTCGGCGAAGAGAATTTTTCTAAGATTTTCCCAGTTCTTGCAGATTATTCAGAGTGGACTAAATAAGGGGAATACGACGGCGCGCGTGGGCAACATTCAACTGTGGGGGGGCGGAGATAGGCAGGGCCACAGGACAGGCCCGTCGCGCGTCCCACAGAACGCCCAAGACGCGCCGTTCGCGGTCTGCCTATGCTTTAAGCCTTGCTCAAGCGTGGCACGGTCCCTAGACCGCTTCCTGCGCTGGTCTACCAGTCTCCCTCGGGGGAAGACGGCGGCCCGGTCACGCAAGCCGATTCATTCTGTTTTCCCCGACAACAGCAGCAGTTGGAGAAGATGCTCATTATGACCAGAAGGGCGGCGGCGATAGCTACGACAATCTGCCCCCAGCCTGTCGTCCACCAGACCAGGGAGATTACCAATATCGCTACAGCCAGTAGGAAACGGCAGCAACAGAAGCTCTTCATCAGTCATACCTCCAAATTCGGGCCAAGATCGCGCTTCTCTGGGTACTATTCTGCAGCACCAAGTGCGTGCAGAGATGGCTATTCAGTGGCCGCTTGGGTCATGGAACAGGACTCTACAACCGCTCAGTACCTGGGATTTCCCATATGCTCTATTGCTACGTCTAACATTCTCTGTGTCCTGCACCAATTCCTCCCTGCTGCGCATAACTTACCCAATACACCCCGATACTAGCTGCGATTCTCCATATCCTTTCCTGCTGCGCACAACATTCTCTGTGCCCTGCACTGATTGCTCCCGACATAACCTCTCAGAAGGTTGCCGGTGGGCCACCAGAGGCCCCAGAACGTGCCGCGAGGAGAGATGTGGTGTTTTTTACCCTGGGGCAAAACGGGGCTTACAGCGCCTGGCAGGTCTACACGCACGTCAACCCGGTAGCCTTGCAAGCAAAGATACACGGCAAGCACAAGCGCCAAGAGCAGATCGCCGAGTTGCAGCAGCAGCTTGCAGAACTGCAGGAGCAGGTGGATGCGCTGGCCGAAGAATAGTGGCGCAACGAGTGCGGACTGCCCGTGCGGGGCAGGTGTCCTCGATGGAGGCGATGAAGTACAGACACGGGTCGGGCGGGTACCGAAGGCGACGAGGCGCAGTGGCTTGCCGAAGCCCTGGTGAACCTGTCCAAAGAGCAGCGGGCAGCAAGAGCCGAGGCCCTGGATGCCGTCGGTTGAGCACAGAAGCTTTGAGAGAATAGTATAGTGAGACCGGGGATCGTTATGAAAGTCGCTGGATGGTGGGGTGGATCGCCGAACAACCAGACTGGCGCTGGGTATGGCATCCGAATAAGCCGGCAGGATCGCGGACAATCATTTGAGCCGAATTGGAAAACGGTAATTGTGGACCTGGATGGGCAAGAGGACGTAGCCATAAATGTGTCGCCCTCGTTCTGGCGCTCGTGTATTGAACTGCGATCCCCACGAATAGGAGCGTGGATGCTACGTGAAGGACTCGCGCCGTGGCCTACTGGACATCCGCCTGAACTGGAACTCGAGCCGCTGGGCGACGCAAGGTTCAGACTCCATAAGTGAGCGGCAGGCGATAAGGTAATCGCAGAAGCGCACAGGAAGCCCGTAGACGCGACGAAAGGGAGGCGAACAAGGGTAGAGATAGGGATAAATCGCCTGTTTTGGCCGAAAAGAAGCGGAAGGCTGAGACAAGAACAGGCGGCCCCGCACGCTCTCATTCCGCAACCGGTGGACAGGCGCAGACTGGGGGCAAGGAGGTGTTGGCGATTCGGTGTGGGGCCAACCCAGCGAGCGAACACCCCATGAGGAGGGATGACCAGTGAGTTACCGCTGCTCGTGTCTGAACCGCGTGCCGACGGAAAAGGGCTACTATGTGTTCGTCCTTGAGGACGCCCTGACGGAAGAGCACAGGCTGGCCAATGACGACTTCTATAGGATGGGCGCGCAGCTTGGCGACGACATACTGTTGGTAGGCGCCGAGGAGTACCCGCTGTTCTGCACCGAGGTCATTGATGCGTATCTGGGCGAGCTCGATGCGGCCCAAGAGGAGGAGATGTACTTCAAGTTCCCGATTCTGCTTGTTACCAAGGTGCCGCCGCAATAGCTCCAGGAAGCTAAGAAGCACGGGACTCAGCGAGACCCGGAATACGGACTGATTGTGCTTGGTTCGTTGAGCGCCCGACAGCGTGAGGATTGTGTCAAACTACTGCACGACACCCTGAGGAGCGGCGAGGTGACGCTGTCTTCGCTGGAGAAGGACATCCAGACGAAGCTCCTTGGGACCCCGTTGGAGCAACTCTTGAAGCAGATCCAGATCTCGGTATCGCCTGCGCCGCCCTTTGTGTCGGCGACATTCGCGAGGAAATGAAAGCTGCACTCTATACGCCAGTTAGCACACAGGAGCAAGCCCGCAAAGGCGTCTCTCTGGACATGCAGCGGCGGTGTGTGTGGCGATTGACAGCAAGCGGTGGACAGGCGTAAACTGTGGGCGAGGACAAGCAATGCCGAATGAAGGGGAAAAGGAAAAGCTGTACGGTGGGTACAAGCCGGAGGACTTCCCGGCTGGCGAGTCAGCACACATTCAGCAACTCGTCGCCGACAAGCAGGAGGAAGCCCATAACCTAGAGTATAAGAGCGCTCAGGTCCTGCAGGAGGACCCTGTAAACCTTTGCAGGGCAGTATGTTCTTTCTTGAATTCAGAAGGTGGTGTTATTATTGTCGGCGTGAAAGAAGAAGGGACGGATGATGATAAGGGATACAGAAAACCAAGCAAAATTGAGGGGACGACCAAGGAGCGTTCGCTGCAATGGCTGCAGGACATTCTGTTGAGTGGATTGCTGCCGGCGGTGCCGCCTGAGAACTTCAGGATGCACCAGTTCCCAGACCCGAATCAGTCTGAGGGTCGACATGGATATGTGATATTTGTGCCGCGGAGCTATACAGCGCCGCATCAAGTACGCAAGCGTGCGATCTATTACAGGCGTGGATGCGCAGGCTGCGTACCAATGCTGGATTACGAGATAATGGACATGGTGGGGGCGAGGCGGCGCCCCCGGCTGACAATAGATCCACCATGGTATAACATAGTTCCAGGGGGAGCGGAAGTGTCGATCCGGTTATGCGTGCGGGTGAAAAACACAGGGATGGCACCAGCCAGAAATGTAGCACTTCGGTTAGTAAACGGGCGAGGCAGCCAACCAGTCCATCGGCGTCCACAGGATGAGTGGCGGAGTTTGGTGTCGACCACTCCCGGGAGGTGGGTATTGGCATGGGAGCCAAGGAGGCCGATATTGCCGGGCGCGGACGAATGCATGTACCTTGACTTCCATATCCCTAAGCAGCAAGGATATGACGGCTGGTGTCGCCTCCAGTTGGTCGGCCAGGTGTATGTAGAGGAACAAGAGCCGGTGGAGTTCGGAGTCTATGTGCAGGGAGAGTGGCGAGCAGGCGACTATGTACACCACGAGGAAGACCTCGAACGAGGCAATATCCCGATTGAACACTTGCCGGGGCTGGAGTCGGGCATTAGTCTTGGGGATCGCGGACTTGCCTTTGGCAGTTCTTTGTGAGCTCGAGAGAGCGAGTTACTGTTGTCGCAGGCAGTAGCTATCATGTCGGGGATTGGGGCCGTTTATGTATAGTAAATGGAGAAACAAGCTGTATTTGGGGATAATCTGGAGATTCTGCGGGATCACGTGGGCGATGAGACGGTGATCTACCTCGATAACAATGCAACAACAGCTCTCTTGCCAGAAGTCCATGGCGCAATCCAGGAGGCTCTTCTTATTGGCCCCTCAAACCCGTCGAGTGCGCACCAAGCTGGCGATGCCGCACGGCACGTGTTATCTATCGCTCGCGAGGCGGTTGCGGAACTGATCGGAGCTTCCACTGAGCACATCTTCTTCACTAGCAGCGGGACCGAGGCCAACAACTGGGTACTACACGCACTCACTAGAAAACGTCCCTCCAAGGTTGTTATTACTCCTATCGAGCACGAGTCGATCCGCCAGAAAGCGGGCTTTCTAAAAGCCGAGGGCGTGACGGTTCACGAGATTCCTGTTGATGACAACGGGCTGGTCCTGCTTGATGCCGCGGACAAGTTGGTAACGCCTGACACATCATTGGTCTCGATTCAATGGGTGAACAATGAAACCGGTACAATTCAGCCTATTAGTGACATTGCCGCTATCTGCCGATCCCGTGGTGTGTTATTCCATACGGATGCAGCTCAGGCCGTCGGAAAACTGCAGATAGCGGTTACGGATATCCCGATAGACTACATGACGTTTAGTGGGCACAAGTTTCACGCTCCAAAGGGTATCGGAGTAACGTATCGCCGCCCGGGAACACCGCTTTCACCAATGCTCGGTGGTGGAACCCAAGAATCCGGTCTTCGTCCGGGAACGGAGAATCTGCTGGGAATCGCAGGAATCGGCAAGGCGGCGGCGTTGCGACGGTGCCGAATGCCTAATATCTGCACTCGGCTTGCCCACCTTCGAGATCGGTTTGAGAATGCAATATTGGCTCGATGCCAGGGGGTCGTCGTGAACTCGGGGAATGCCGGCAGAGTGTGCAATACCTCGAATCTTCGCTTTCCAGGCGTGGACGGACAGGCATTCATGGCAAGGTTGAACAACAGGGGTATATACTGTTCGCAGAGTTCCGCTTGCACCTCCCAGATTCCTGAACCCTCGCACGTGTTGCTGGCAATGGGGCTGACGGCGGAACAGGCATTTGAGAGCATTCGCTTTAGTTTCTCCGAGCAGAATGTCCCTGAAGAAGTTGACGAAGCTGTTCAAGTGATTACCGGAACATATTCGGAGTTGAAAGGACTCATGGTGGCACGAAGCCCCGCATGATCAACTGGAGATAGAATGCGATTCTCAGGCCACGAAACATTTTCGGTAAGAGAAGGCTGGCTGCACAAAGGCCTTCAAATGCTTATCGAAGAGCCCGATAAGCTGTTCCACGAGCATGCTGCCGACTTCCTTGGTGTCGGTTCGAACATGGCGAAGTCAATTCGCCACTGGCTGCAGGCTACCGGTCTAGCCGCAGCGCACCCGGACCAGAGAGGCCATCTCCTGCAGACGGATTTTGCGGATACCGTGTTTAAGCATGATCGGTACTTCGTCGATACAGGCACATGGTGGTTGCTTCACACCAATTTGATCAGCCATCCTCCATACGCAGATACGTGGTATTGGTTCTTTAACTCGTTCAACCTCGAACGATTTGACCGTGCAGTCGTAGCGGAGAACCTCCGGCATTACATCCAACTAGGTAACGGGCGAGTCCCCAGCATAAACACCCTTGAGCGCGATGTGGCTTGTTTGCTGTCAAGCTACTCTCGACAGATCCCGACAGAAAACACTGATCCAGAGGATGTTAGAGATTGCCCGTTCCGCGAACTTGGACTCATGAGCTACTATCGATCATCGGGGTATTACCAACTGCATCACGCACCGAAAAACATACCACCTAGTGTGTTTGGATACTGTGTAGCAAGGGCGTTTCCTGATGCGGGTCAAGGTGACATTGCCATCCAACGGCTGATGCGTGAGCCGGGCGGGCCTGGTCGTGCTTTCGTACTGACCAGCGAATCATTGTATGAGATGCTTGTCGAACTCATGAAAGATTGCGACAATATTCGCATTCGGGGCCATGCTGGGCAGAGAGCGATAGCTGTCCCACAGTGGAAACCGCTTGAGTGGGTCGCTGAGTATTACCGCAGCCGAAGGAAGGGACGGTAATGCCAAAGCGTAAACTGTCCATGACAGGAAATCTTGATACCGAAGCGTTCCTGCGCTCGATCAACCTTTGCTTCGATGCCGATGAGCCGGAGCGTATTGCTCATTACAGGCCAACAACAAAGAGCGTCCCTCTTGTTCGCGGACTCCTTGGTCACACCAAGGAGCGATCCTTCCTGGTCGTGGCACCCTACGGCTCCGGAAAATCGCTGACACTCACTTATTTACTCCAAGTTATCGAAAACAGACCTAACGCACAAACCGTGCTTTCGGCAATCGAGAAGCGCGTTGAGGCAGTGAGCCCAGGCTTACGCAAGATGCTATTGGCGAGAAGACGGTCTAGGAAACGGGGAATTGTCCTGGCGTTGCATGGTTTCCAAGGTAACCTAGCGCAGGCATTGCGTGATGCTGCTATGGCTGCCGTGACCCGCAACAAGCTAGGGCGACAGAGCAGATCGCTTCAGAATATGCAAGTCTCCACCATTGAGGACGCGGTGGCCTTCCTTCATCAACTAAAGAAAACATGTGGCAAAGCGGGTCTCGACCAGATTTGCATCCTTTGGGACGAATCGGGGCGTCACTTAGAGACGCTATTATCAGACGGTCGCGCGGCTGAGCTATCGGATATCCAAGTCATAGCGGAGTACGCGTCCCGTTCGCGTGATTTACCGGTCACACTTGGGTTGACACTGCATCAGAGCATGCTGCATTACGCTCAACAGATGACGCAGGCCGTTAGAGCAGAATGGCAAAAGATATCCGGCCGATTTGAGGTGATTCAGTATGTCGACGATAGTAAGGAAACATACCGATTGCTTGCGGAAATCATTGAGTCAAACCGTGGGTCTGTTAACCTGCCGACCAAGAATGTGCTTCGGTTACTTGCGAGGACTGCCAAGAACAAGCATGGCCTCTTCGCTGACTTCACGCTTGACGATCTTGCCTCGTTGTTCAAACGTACATTTCCCGCCGATCCAGCAGCAGTGTACCTTCTTCCACGGGTATCGGCCCGTGTTGCACAGAATGAACGCACATTGTTCACCTTCCTGTATGCGACTATGCTGGGCGATGGGTTCGGCGTTTCTGATCTCTACGACTACTTCGCTCCGTCGATGCGTGGGGATACAGCAATTGGCGGCACACACAAGCAGTGGCTCGAAACCGAAAGTGCCATAACGAAGACGGGCGGGGACGAACGGTGTATTAACGTTCTAAAGACAGCCTGCCTGCTTGGCATGGGCACCAAAGGGGAGCGCTCTCGTGTTGAGAAGTCTACACTGATATGGTCGGTTCAGGGTTACGGGGGGAGCAAACCTTGGAACGTAGCCGTCTCGCAGCTTATCAATGAAAAGCTACTACTGTATCGAACACATAGCCAGGAAGTTGCCGTTTGGCACGGAACTGATGTGGACCTTCGAGGTCGTCTCGCCGACGAGAAGGCACGTCATCGTGCTGTCTTCGATGTCTTGGCGTTCTTGAACAAGGAGGCGAGGCCCGAGGCATGGAAGCCTATCGAATACAACACGGTTCATGGCGTGAATCGTTACTGGTCCGGCGTTTACATAACAGCCGATGACTTTGCAGGCTTGGGCAACGGGAATCAGTTGACTGGTGTTGATATTGGCTGTGATGGGAAAATCATCCATCTAGTCGCAGAAACAGGCGAGGAGCTCTGTGATGCGAGGGAGGCCGCAGAGAATCACATACATAATCCCCAAATCGTTACTGCCATCCCGAGCACTCCCCTCAACCTGCGTGAGGCAGCCCTGGAAGTCTGGTGCCTGTCCAACATGCAACATAACTCGGATATCACCGGCGAAGACCCGCTTGTGTTGCCAGAGATTCAGCAAATGCTGGACGATGCGCGGGGCAATCTCCAAGCGACACTCGACAAACTACTAAGACCGATGGCGGACGGGCCCTGCTGGTTCCACCAAGGGGAGCAGTTGGCTATAGAGAGCCCTAGCGATATGCGTCGAGAGTTATCGCGGATAACTCTCGATGTATTCTCCAATACTCCTCGTATCCACAACGAGCTCATCAACCGCCATAAACCTAGCGGTACGATTGTGAACTCCCGTAAGAAGCTGCTTATGGGCATTCTGGAGAGGCACGGAACCTGTGACTTGGGTCTCAAAGCAACAACACCTGATGCGTCCATGTTCAGGACTATCTTGTGCAATACTGGCCTTTATCGCGAGGAAGCATCGGGTGATTACGGATATTGCTCAGGCAAGACAAGCAGCTTAGGTGATGATATTGGCCTCAAGAGTATCTGGGGCGTGCTTCGAGAGTTCTTTGAAATTCCTTCCGGTGACCCCAAAAAGCCATCCGAACTTTTCAAGACGCTCATGTTGCCGCCGTACGGCATTCGGAGAGGCCTACTGCCAATATTTTTTGGGGCAGGGCTGAAAGCCTTCGCAAAGGCCGTATCACTCTGCCGCAATCAGGAATATATCACAGACATATTGCCGACTGTGATTGAAGACGTGTGTAGGCATCCAGATGAATATGAGCTTGTGGTTATCGAGCTTGACGAGCACATCGACTCATACTTCGGAGAAATACGCAGTATTTTCCTTGGACGGCAACGAGTGGATTCAGATACAGATGCCGTCCGCGCGACCTATGATGCGATCCAGAGTTGGCTATTCCAACTACCCAAGGCTTCGCTCTCAGCTGAATCATTGTCGCCGGAAGCGCGTGAGTTTCAACGGCTCCTCAGAGACTCACGTACATCTGACCCTCTCGCATTCCTTCTGCAAGCGTTGCCCTCTTCATGTGGGTTCGACTATCGACACAACGGACAGGCGCGGAAAGTGATTGAACCATTAAAGGACGAGATCGAGAGCGTGTCGCACACATACGTGCGGAAGGCCTGTGATTCGATCTACCAGGCGTTGTCACGCGACCAAGCAGATCGGATGCCTAGCATACAAAAGACAGCGAAGCAGTGGGCGAGTTATTTTCCAGAATCAATTACTTCAACCCGCTTGCCAAGCATAGCCCGTGGGTTGTTGTCTCGAATGAAGATGGCCTATGAGGATGAGGTCATTTTTGTGAATTCTCTTGCGTTATTGCTTGTCGGCCGTTCTACGGAGGACTGGGATGATAGCACGGCCATTGAGTTTGAGAACAAGATTCAGGAGCTCACTCACAGGATCGAAACTGCCGTCCTCAGCAATAGCACGGATGTTCTTGACCTGAGCGAGTCACAGGAGATTCGCGAGGGGTTGGCACAATTTGTTACTGAGCGAATCGGGCATTTCTACGGACAGCTTGCTGACTTGGTCGGCTCGCACAAGTCTATCATGATCCTGCAGAAGATCATGAAAGGTAGCAATAATGACCACACTTAAAGAAGCACTTGCTGTGATTACAGAGCAGCCGGAGATCAAGCATATTGTGAGCGTTTCTGGAGGAAAGGACTCTGCCGCACTCGCCATCTACCTTAGGCAGAACTATCCAGAACTTCCGACTGAATACGTTTTTTGTGACACCGGCTGTGAATTGCCGGAAACATATGAGTATATCAAGCGACTGGAGGGTTTGCTAGGGGTGCAGGTCACGCGTCTCACTGCTCTCGAGACCTTACAGATTCAAGCCAAGCCTGGCCGAAACCCCTTCGACATTTGGCTGCGAGAGGTCTATGGCGGTTTCTTGCCTAGTCCGCGAAGCCGCTGGTGCACAAGGGTTCTTAAGATTGCTCCGTTTGAGCGTTATGTCGGTGAACACAATACCTTCAATTACATTGGCATACGAGCTGATGAGGACAGAGATGGCTACAAGCCGAAGAAACCTCCCAAGCTGTCTGAGCGCCCTAACATTGTGCCGGTATACCCCTTCAAGGATGATGGTATCCAGCTTGCGGACGTGAAACGCATCCTCGAGGAATCCGGGCTTGGCCTTCCGAAATACTACGAGTGGAGATCACGGTCTGGATGTTACTTCTGTTTCTATCAGCAAATTGGGGAATGGCAAGGCCTACGGGAACGCCATCCAGACCTATTTGAGAAAGCCAAGGAATACGAGACAGAGTTGAACGGCAAGCGGTTCACCTGGAAAGACGGGCGGACCCTTGATGATATAACTAGCATGCCTCGACACGAAGTCCCGTCGATGGATGAAATCGAAGGCTGCGCCATCTGCCATCTCTGATACTGTAGAGGACACGATGCTTTGCCCATTGGATAAGCATAACTCGGGCTGTTACAGGGACAACGCGTGACGAAACTGTCAAAGACATTAGCGCGCCTTGGAGCTGCTGAACTTGCCAGATTGATGGGCGAGAGCACAGTGACTCTTTTGGAGCTTCTCGGGCTCAAGCACCTTCAGCCCTCCCAGCTCGCGGAACTGGTCATAGAACAGATCGGTCCAGAGGATCTTCTTCTGGACAAACGACGCCGCTGTGATATTACTGATGCGTTGTCCCGGAAGGATGCCGAGAGGCTAGCCAGACTTCTCGGTCTTTCTCCTGCGGATAATCCTTGGGAGTCGATCCGAAACATCCCGATTCCCAAAGGCAGTGTTGTGTGCGAAGTCATTTTTGCTTTTTTTGGGTGCAGTCTTCCTGAAGACCGTGGCGATGGAACTGCGAAGCCGTCTTCGGTCCAGATTGTGCCGGATTACAGTCTCTTTACCCATCAAATACAGGCATGTCGTGAAATGATCTCTTTCCTCAGTGAAGAGATGCGGCCGAGAGTTCTCCTTCACATGCCGACGGGCGCAGGGAAGACTAGGACGGCGATGAATGTCATATCTCATCTACTGCGTGACCGGCTCGGTGAGAGTGAAGTAGTGGTGTGGTTGGCACACAGTGAAGAGCTCTGCGAGCAAGCTGCTGAGGAGTTCGAAAGAGCATGGGGTATCCTTGGCAACCGTTCCGTATCTGTGCATCGCGCCTTTGGCCAGTATCGGTCGGATCTCAAAGAAATCTCCGGTGGTTTTCTCGTTGGAGGATTGCAGCTTCTATACAGAAGAAGTTTGTCGGAGCAGGAAGTATTCCTGCAACTAGCCCGCCGAGTAACATTGGTGGTAATGGATGAAGCCCATCAAGCCGTTGCTCCGACATACCAGCACCTGCTCAATCTCCTGGCGGTAGATCCTAGAACGGGCATTCTTGGACTATCGGCTACTCCAGGGCGAAGTTTGCTCGACGCTCATCAAGACATGGAGTTGGCACAGTTCTTTAAACGACAGAAGGTCACGCTGAAGGTAGATGGCTACGACAGTCCAGTGGATTATCTACAGGATCAAGGGTATTTGGCAAAGGTCGAGTACGACTACATCCGCTATGCGCCCGGGGAGGACTTGGTTCTCACGAGCGAGGAGATTAGTCGACTTCGCACAGAACTGGAGCTTCCAGATTGGATCATCGCTCGCCTCGGACAAGATCATAAACGCAACTTCCTCATCGTTACCCGCTTGCTTGAAGAGGCAAGAACGGAAGGGAAGATAATCGTGTTTGCGTGTTCTGTTGAGCACGCAGTATTGCTTGCGAGTATATTGGCAGCCAAAGGACTCCGCGCTGCGGCTGTAACTGGCAATACGCCCCCTGCGAGGCGACGGCAACTTATTGCGCACTACAAAAAACCGGGCGGCATCCAAATCCTCTGTAATTATGGTGTGCTAACAATGGGATTTGACGCGCCAAGAACCTGCTGTGCAGTGATTGCACGACCCACGAAGTCTGTTGTCCTTTACAGTCAAATGGTTGGCCGGGCCGCACGAGGCCCGAAGGCTGGTGGCAACGAAACGTGCAAGGTTGTCACGGTTGTGGATCAATTACCTGGTTTTCGAAGCATTGCCGAGGCGTTCAACTATTGGGATGAGATATGGGAATGACTAACTTGCCTCTGACTGTCTTGGAGACAAGACAAAGAACCTGCACGTTGGGTGCTGGCGCTATCCCAGCAGCGGGACCGTGTATTGACACAAGCCACTGCCTAATGCTAAGACTGTGTCCATGCTGGGTGCAGTACAGTACGAGTCGAGAGAATCAGGGCAACAAGAAGGAGACATGGAAATGACAGCACAGAACTCGACAGGCGATTACGAGATCCTGCCGCCTCATCTAGCGATTAGGTCGATGCGGGACTCTGGCTACCGCGATACGGCGCACGCGATAGCTGAGCTTGTTGACAACAGCATCCAGGCTGGCCGCGACGTCAATGAATGCACGGAGGTTGAGCTTCTCTGCGTAGATGCCGTTGACATTGTGACAGAACGTCGTCGTCAGTTCATCAGCAAGATTGCCGTGTATGATAATGCTTCTGGAATGGATGCTGATACCCTTCGGATGGCCCTCCAGTTTGGAAACGGAACTCATCTGCAGGCTGAGACCCAATATGGCATCGGCAAATTCGGCATGGGCCTTCCCAATGCTTCTATTTCTCAATGCCGACGCGTCGATGTCTGGTCTTGGCAGAATTCCGAGTGCCTGCATACCTACCTTGATATTGACGAGGTACTTGCGGGCACGTTGAGAAGCGTTCCGGAGCCTCAGGCATCTGAGATTCCTGACGAGTGGCGGAAATTGGTAAGGGACGATATTGGGGAGCATGGAACGCTGGTTGTGTGGTCGACCATTGATCGAATACGATGGAAGACTAGCACTGCCTTCTTGAACAATGCTGAATTGCTCGTCGGACGCATGTACCGCTATTTCCTTAAAGGCGGGAAAGCTAGAATCCGCCTTTCGTCTTTTGAGGGATCTGCTGGACAGACCACAAACAAGATTGATCGCGATGTTCTACCGAACGATCCACTATACGTCATGACAGGAACATGCGCTCCGCCTCCGTTTGATGAAAAAGCAGCGTTTGATTTGTTCACGGAGTACGATTTAGAGGTCAGCACAAACAGTGATACACACAAGGTGGTTTTGCGTTTTTCGATATCTACCAAAGAGGCCCGCGAACGCGGTGGGAGTGATCCAATTGGGAAGCACACCAATAGGAATATAGGCGTCTCAATTGTTAGGGCAAGTCGCGAAATAGAGATGAACAATACTTTCGACATTCGTTATGATCCGGTAGAGAGGTGGTGGGGTGTAGAAGTGCAATTCGGTCCGGAACTGGACAACATCTTTGGCGTCACAAACAACAAGCAGGCGGCCACGGCTTTTGGGCAATGCGATCTCGATGAGGATGCCAAAATGGAAGGTTTGACGCCCGGGGAGTATCGGGAGATGCTACGTGAATCAAGTGATCCGCGGCTAGTGATTTACGAGGTCTCGCAAGAGATCACGAAGACACTGCGCACGATGCGAGAACAGATCAAGCGGCTACGGGAAGGGGCGCGTAGTGGGGGCGTTGCTCCTCCTCCTGGTTCGGCTGAGGATATAGCAACAAAGGCCACCAAGCGGCGTCGTGAGCAAACTGGGGAGGAAAGCAATAGTGACCAAGACGAGAAGCTGCCGAAAAAGGAACGAGAGAAGGAATTGGCCGTGGAGTTGATTGCCGAGGGGGTGGATGAAAGGGATGCTAAGGAAATCGCTGTTGAATACGTGAAGCGAAACACGAAGTTCTTGTTTCAAGACGCCCCCGTTCCGGGTTTCGCGTTTTTTGATATTCGGTCAAGAGGAGGCATTCTCATTATCCTGATCAATTCGCGGCATCCTGCAAGCGAGCATTTGTTCGATATCCTTAAGGATCAGGATGATGACACTCCAGCCCTTACTGCGCTCAAGTTGCTGCTTACCGCTTGGGCTCGGCTAGAAGATGTAGCGGGAGACCCGCTTCGGCAGCAGCTTGAAGATATACGAAGTGACTGGGGTCGGATAGCACGTGATTTTCTGCAGGAATCAGAGGAATAGTCCCCGATGCCCGACGATAGTTATCCGCTTGTGTGGCAACCCGTGGGCTCGGCTGTGGAAGAGGTATTGGCCCACGATGACTGTTTGCTGCTGATCGTGCCATTCATTCAGCGGGGGAGTCTCGTCCGGCTCCTAGACGGGTGCAAGCATACTGGACAGCTCAAGATTGTAACGAGGTGGCGGTCAGAAGATATCCTATCTAAGGTATCCGATCTCAGTATATATGAGGAATTGAGTGCGCGCCGTATTCCTTTGTATGTTAACGACCGGATACATCTCAAGCTGATGGTGTTTGCATCAAATGAGTGTTTTGTCGGCAGCGCCAATGTGACAAACGCGGGACTAGGATACGGGCCGATCCAGAACATTGAGGTCGGCTGCTGGTCCTTGTTGACTCCGCACGATTGGGCACAGGTGTTCCACATCATCGACGGTAGCATCCTTGTCGATGACGGTATCTTTGAGCAGGCGAGCCAGTTCCTACACGAAAATGATAAGCCTCAGGAGCAGCGCCCACAGATCGGGCCGTTTGAGCATTCGCGGAAGAGCTTCTCTGTCAATGCTTTGCCAGCTACCACAAACCCCCTTCAGCTTGAGAAGTATTTTGTATCGGACAGGCAGAGCGAGTATGAGCCGGAGATTATTCGAAGGGCCATTCACGACTTGGCCCTGTATGGCATAGACGAGAGCACAAGCTCGGAGAGTTTTCGTGTGTTACTGAAAGAACGCTTTTGTGCGCAACCCTTCGTACAATCTATAGTGGGACAGATACGGGCTCGACAGGAAATGCGATTTGGTGAGGTCAACGAGTGGATTCATCAACACTGCGCGGACGTGCCTCTCCCGTATCGTTGGCAGATAAAGGAGAACACTCACATCCTCTACGATTGGCTATCGTTCTTCTATGGTGAGATCAAGTGGAGAGTTCCGGGCCGTCGGTCGCAGGTGATATATTGGGAAACACAACAGTAACTGACCTTTGGAAGCTTTCGCAGGAGTGTAGGGTGGCGCCCTATTTGGGCACGAGGTCGACAAAGGATAGGAGTTGCTGGCGTTCGTCGAACATCGTCCGCGTCCGAGGATAGGAAAGCGTACCCCCGAAGTGTATGTGGCGTCGGCGGTGTGGGAGTGTCAGCCAATATCAAGCTGAGTCTGTAGCCCCCGTAGCGTTGAGCCATCAGGAAGTGCCAACAAGAAGGAGTTTCCCGCGTTTGCGGCGAACAGTACTCTACGTCTCATCATTCGCGCTGTCTGGCGCGCGGACGGCAACATAACAACTGGTACTACTAATGGGGGCAGCTCAGTCATGACAACTGGTGGCATACATGGAAACAGCTTACCAACGCACGCCTGGTCAACAGCTACCACGACCGATCCCGTCAAGTTCTGAGCAGGAGAAAGGAGGTCCAACGGCGAAGGTCAGTAACGAAGATGTTAGTATAGCCCTACGCTATCCAGTAAAGGAGGTGAACGAATCGGGGCGGGGGGCCAGAGTACACCTTGTTGTGAAGTCCCCTCATGTCCCAAAAGGGTTTGACGACGTGCAACCTTGGTAGGCAAGCGGGGCGCTTACGACCCTGACCCTCACTATACCCGGCCGCATTGTCATTGCGGACAAATCGGTGGCTTACTTCAGCAAATCGGCGGTGCAGTCGCAGGAGTTCCTGCAGCCAGTATACGTGTTTGAAGGCACTGCATACGGCCGGGCAGGTGAGAATTCCTGGAAGGTTCCCTATGAACAGTGCATCCCCGCGCTCAAGGAAGTCCCCGAGCCGATGTGGCCGGCAGGAGTAGTGTTCAAGGCGGGACCGCGAGTGAAGCTTACCATCCCGGTCGACCAAGACGAACAGTAGCCGTTGTGCCGCCCACCGGGACGTACTGAAGAAGCTCGAGAGTCAACCACAGGGGGGCCCCCGGCGCCAACAGTTGGGACCTGTGGAGCTGTTGCGGGTGGCGAAGCGAACGTCTGATAAGCGGGTCCGGCGTAGCTTGGAGGAATACAATACTGGGCCACTGTTACTGAGGCCGCTGGCGGGGCCGAGCACGCTTATCCCTGGGCCGTAGGCCAAGCGAGGGCGTCCTCTTGGGGTGCGAAGCGGCTCGCCTCCAGGGTCGAGCTGGCAGAGGCATGGATGTCCCACTGGGTTCGCCAATTTGGTCTGATGAGGCATAATCAAGGAAGGAAGAGGTGATGCAAATGCTGCGAAGACTACGCAAGAGAGTACCTGGTGGAGGGATTTTCATAGTCGCCGTAGGCCTCTGTTGCTGCATGCTGGCCGTAGCAGTGGCCCAAGTGCGGTTGCCCCGGGTGCCCGTGATGGTAAAGCCGACCCCGGTTCTTCTCAGACTACCCGGGTTCATGCTGCGGCTCGCTCCTGACCTGCAGGTCGCAGTCAGTGGCCCGTCCCGGGCAATCCAGGGAGAAGACATAAACCTGAAGATAACCGCCTACAACAAGGGCAATGCCAAGGCCCCAGGAACCAAGGACACAAGTGCAGACAAGGCGTATATGGTGGACATCGTGCTGTCAGAGGATACTGTCATACCTGTGGAGTGGGCCACGCAGCCTGTCTATGCCGGGCTGACTGAAGATGACTTCGTCGAAGATATGTTGATGCTTGGCGCCAGGATAAGCAACACCTGGACAATTGCGGCCGGCAAGCAAACCACCTACACCCTCAGTACGCACATACCGGCGCGAACCCCGCCGGGCATATACTATCTCGCCGCTGTCGTGGACGCAGGCGAGAACGTGGCGGAATCCAAAGAGAACAACAACGTCGCGTACTACAGGATTCGCATCGGGGTGCCGGAGGGCCCAGGCACACGAGTTCCGCAGGGTGTTGATATGTGGGTGATGCCCTATGCGGTAGGTAACACAACCATCAACAATATCAAGAACACCGGATTGACCGACTACGTAGACACCCTAAGCGGGCGGAACATGGTCAATGCGCCCTTCGGCTCGCGTCTGGGGCTGCGGCATGGATATGACAGTCGGCTTCCCAACGCTGCCATCGCCTACTATCGGTGGACACATAGGCGCGTCGGAACGCCGGTCTGGGAGGAATTCACCGCGCCAGTGGGCGTGCACTACAGCAAGAAGGTAGGAGCCGTGGTTAGTTTCCCCGTGTACACCCTTGGCCCGCACAGCATCAACGGTATGAGCCTGTACGAGTTCAAGCCGCACAATGCGCCGACCATCCCGGGTGCAATCACATCGTGGCCGACCAGCGACTGGTTTGGCGACATCTACAGCGGCTTCTTGGATTCACGAGCTCTGGTGAATGGCAAGCATGAGATGAAACTAGAGGTCTTCAACCCCTATGGCAACAAGGTGATGCCGTCAGCCGCGAGCTTCCGCTTCCTGGTTCCCACAGGGACCTTGGGCGATGGCACGATCACCACCGCGGTGGGTTCTCCTACCCCTGACGGTGGCTTTGCCTTCCCCGTGCACGTGGACAACCGCGCGTGTGGGGCGTTCGTCGATCCGCCAGCGATCGGCACGACAACCGTGACCGACGAATGCGGATTCCTGCTGTATGATCCAGCCATAGCGGCATCGGACAATGCAGCAAAGGTGCGGATTTCATTCTTCGCAACGCACCCGGACAACCGCGCAGTGTTCAGGTTCCGCATAGTGCGCGGCATCCAGACCGCTTCCACTGCCAACGGGGAAGTCGCCGCTGGGACGGCCGGAGTTTACACCGGAGACGGACACGGGCACTTCCAACACAAATTCCTGCGGACCCAACTGTTGGGGTCAAAGTGTCCTGAGAAGGCGGCGTTCTCGGCCAATTTGCACGTCTACGCCAAAGCGACCAATGGCTGGCACCACCGGCTCAATGGACTGGATGCTCACCATGTGCGCGCCTTCGCGCTGGCGCCCAAGTAGTACGGATCGCTGATCAACACCTTAACCGGGGGGCCTGTTCTTCCTTTGAGAGAAGGCGGCCCCCTGGCTCTTCCCCCCCCACACGAGGCTGTCGAGATAACGCAGTCCTCAGTTGCCGATGATAGGCGAATATTTCCATTAGATTGTACGCGTCGGCGTCCATGCTTATCCCTTCCTAGTTATTCTCCTATCTCTGGTACTATACAGTCGGACGCCCGACTCATGCCCGGACCTTGTACCCAAGAACGAGTCCAGGAATAATGTTGGTATCTGTAACATCTGGACGGATAGAGGGAGACGAGGTCAGGCGAACAGCCCCGGCCAGGCAGGTCGTGCTTCGGCCTCATAGCAATATCTGACTGGCAAGTGTGCATGAAGTCCGCACATCGCTAGACGGTGACACCGCCTGAGTTCGAAATGAGTCCACTAAGGGGTACCATTTTTTTGTGCGAGCGGCTATGGGATGTGTTGTATAGGCCCCGGTGCAGGGGGTATAATAGGTTAAGCTATGAGGATGGCGGGCTGGCCCGACAACCTAGCTGTCCGGTGGCTGCCGTTGCTACTGGTAGCTCTGGCCGCGTTTGCGCCTGGTGGGGCGTTTGCTGCCAGCCCCGAACCAGACTCACCAGTGGCTCGTTACCTGGCGGCCCGGCAGGAACTCGACGCCGCCACTGATGTTCCGCCCCATGCTTTGGCCAGCCCCGACCCTACCTTCCGCGGGATAGTGCTGGAACTGCGCGGCGAAATA
This sequence comes from bacterium, assembly GCA_030603495.1. GTDB lineage: Bacteria > Armatimonadota > Zipacnadia > Zipacnadales > Zipacnadaceae > JALGTD01. Next base: position 28,170 of record JAUVXR010000004.1, on the reverse strand, counting down.
GTCGCCATCATTACCCCCGAGCCCAGCGCCGCAGATTCCTCGCCTACTTGCCTGCTGCTGCAGACCGAGCTTGGCGTGACCATACCGCTGGACTACGCCCAGGCCCCCGAGATGTTCAGGGTAGGGCAAAGGGTAGCCGCGCTGGCGCGGCTTTGTGACGACCCCCAAAGGTCGGGGCACTTCGTGGTCGAGCACATTATTCCGGAACAGGACCTGCTTGCCGCCATCTCTGAGGACGAGGCACAGCCCCGGGAGGACTCCGGCCTGGCAGAAAGCAACTCCGGAGAGCCGGCCGCGCCGGGACCGCCTGCCGATCGGGGCCACCCGCCCCTGCCTGCGGCGGCGACTGACTTATACAATCCGGAGAAGATAGCAGTCTGGCAGGAATGGATTGGCCGGCACAACCCCAGGCTATCGGAGAGCGACCGGGAGCTGATCGTCCGCTGGGTGCTGTATCATTCGCGAGACTTCGGTGTGGATCACCGCCTGATTTTCAGTGTTATTCTGGCTGAGTCGAGTTTCGACCCGTACTGCGTATCCCATGCCGGCGCGCAGGGCCTGATGCAGCTCATGCCGGGCACAGCGCGAGGCCTGGGCGTTGAGGATTCCTTTTACTTCCCGGAGAATATCCGTGGCGGCGTTCAGTACCTGTCCAAGTACCTGAGAGAGTATCAGGACAAATCCAACTACGAGCAATGTGCGCTGGCGCTGGCTTGTTACAACGCTGGTCCGAATGCGGTAAAAAAGTACGGTGGCGTGCCGCCATTCTCTGAGACGCGTCGCTACATCGTCAAAGTCACCCAGCAGTTCTACGATTTGTACAAGGCGGGTTATCCGTAGATGGATAGCCCAGCCGCCGGGCAGCGCAGGGATTGTCCCTCTTCTGGGCGGTGCTATTTGCCCCTTGGTGTTGCGGCGGCTGAGTTGCGGGCTGCCAGTGTGGCCAAGGAGTCATTACTATGAAGATAGTCACCAGGTGTCCGAAGTGTAATGAGCCGATACAGCTCCGCGACACGGTCTGTATGAGTTGTGGCGCTGACCTCATTCAGGCCGAACTGGAGAAGAAGAAAGACCTGCAGGAGGATTCGGTAGCAGCGCGCCGCGCGGCCGAGGTGGCTGGTGGCGGTCGGGCGGGCGGAGCTCGGGCTGGAGTTGCTAATGCCAACGAAAGTGCTGATGAGACTCGGCTGCGGGTCTTCGACCAGCAGGAGGCCGAACGACTGACCCACGAGCGCCTGAGCTGTTACGTCACCGCCGGGATAGTGGCGCTTCCCGCGTTGGCTTCCCTGATCCTGGGCATACTTCGGCTACACGCCGTAGGTCTGGCTGAGATTCAGACGCTCAGCCTGGCTGACCTGCGTACGGCCACGGCATTCGGAGACCAGCGCGTCATTGCTCTGGTGGCCACCGGTGTGGGCCTGGCTGGCTGTCTGGCCTTCGTCGGACTTATCCAGCGGGCTATCGGTGCTGGGCGAGCGATACGCGAGGTCAGCGAGGGCGCAAGGCCAACAATCCTCTCGCTGGCTGTGTGTACCTACTGGGGGTTATTGCTCACGGCGTTCTTCTGCCCGCCTTTGGGGCTAATAGTCGGCATAGCGCTGAGATTCAGTGCGGACGAAGACATCAAGAGCGCAGGCGGCACTATGATAATAATCAGCGCGGTCGTCATCGGCGTGCTCGTCATCAACGCTTTGCTGTCGCTCACCGAGGGGCTCAAATCCGCCGAAACGCCGCCTGCCACTGGCTAGAGTAGCTGCCGGCCTGCGCCACCCAACAAGGCTCCGAGGCGGTGCAATACCTGGACGATAGTTTAGTGTTCTCGGGGGGAGTCCGGGTCACTCTGTAGTTGATTAGCTTGCTCCTGTCTTGACGAAAACCACATTAGCACTGTCGGCCACAGCTGGGGACCAGCCACCTGCCGTGCCTTGGCTACCTCCCCCATGCCGTAGTAGCAAAGTGCCCGCGTAAATGCTCTTGCAGCTTCCTTTCTGGAGCTGAGGCTATCTCCTATCTCGCTTGCTGCCAGGGCTTCCTGGTACTTCCCATCCACCAGCAACAATGACGTCTTGGCCCCATATGTCCTCGGTTCATAGGGATAGTCCTTCTGGAGCTGCACAAACATCTTCCATGCGGTACCGCGATCATCGGCAGAGCTTGCTGCCCGGATGGCGTAAGTCCGCAACATTGGTGATGTCAAGGGCCGCGCACTGCGGCGGCAGATCGCCGACCACTTGGATTGCTCAAATCGCCAACCGATGAAGTTTCCAGAACTCGTGATGATTCCAGCACAACCGCTCCTTGACAGCAAGCCCCCCACCTCTATAATAAAAAGGTATCTTTTGCAACAGTCTCCCAGAGGCACACCACGGAGACACAAAATATGACGTCCAGGAGGCAGTGGCACAATGAGCAAGAAGCTGATACTGGTGGCACTGGTCATTAGCACTGTACTGGCTGGGACAGCCTATGCCGAGACAATCAAGTTGCCGGTGTCGGACTGGGCAGACGTAGTGCGCCCGGCGAGCGGTGGCGAGCCGAGCGCGACGGTCGCGGGCAGTGTTGCCTATGTCGGATACTGGGGCCCCACTGGCGTGGGCGACCACTACGCGTACGTCAAGTTCGACATTCCGGAGCAACTGGCAGGCACCTCGATCCTCGGCGCTACCTTCCACGCCTACAATCTGGGCTTTGTGTCAGAGTACAAGTGTCGGATGCTCCTGAGCTACATCCCGAACGATGAGTGGTCCGCCCGTAGCCCGGCTCCGTTCCCCATGTACCGCGAGCGGCGTGTGCTGCTTCAAAGACCCCTGGGCGACCAGGATGAATGGTATGATGTAGAGGTGGGCGGCTACCTGTTCATGCCCGGCGAGGGGCCTGGGCAGTCGCTTACTATTCAACTCGAGCAAGGCGGCCCCGGTCGTCGGGGTATGCGCCTGGCCGGGCCCAGCGCGGCGGACCCGGCTAAGGCCCCCTACCTGGAGATCGTGTACGCGGACATTCCGCCCAGCGGCCCGCGGATCCTGATCGCCGAGGAAACCTGTGGCGCGCTGGTGTGGAATGCCGCTCGCGTACTGAAGCAGTACGTCGAACAGGCCACTGGCCAGACGTTGCCGATCGTGCCGGTGGGCAGGACCGATCCGTTGCCCCAGGGTTGCCTAGTGGTTGATGGCGACTGGTTGGCGGCAAGGGCAGGTGCCGACCCCAAGGGTCTGGCCTATGACGGTTTCATTGTGGCCAACCGGGGCGGGCGACTCGTCCTGACCGGCGCACCTGAGCGCGGAGTGCTGTACGCCGTCATGGACTACCTGGAACGCGACCTGGGCTACCGTTGGTACTCGGCCGAGCGCATCGTTATCCCCAGAGGGAAGACGCTGGCACTCAACGTGCCTAGCCGCCGGGAGGAGCCGGCCTTCGAGGTGCGCTGGCCGTATGTCTCGCGCGGGGACATCTACCACGCGGCCCGGCGGTTCACGCACACAAGCGGGGTGTGGGGGCAGAACCCTTCAAACTTCAACCTGAGCCCACATTCCCTCTACACGCTCGCTCCACCCAAGACCTACTTTGACGAGCATCCGGAGTGGTATTCCTACCAGAATGGCATCTGGTTTACCGGGCAGGTCAACTGCCACAATCAGGACCTGATAAAGGTTGTTGCTGACGGGACCGTGGAGGCGCTCACGCTCAACCCGGACTGGCCCAAGGTCTACGTCAGCCAGAGGGATGGGCTGGGCTGGTCGCAGGACCCGGTCACCAACGCCTTCGACGCTCAAGAAGGGTCCACCACGGCCAGCATGGTGTATTTCGTGAATCAAGTGGCGGCTGCCGTGGCGCAGGCCCACCCCGACCGGCAAGTCATGACCCTCGCCTATCACTACACCCTGACCCCGCCGCGCACGCTCAGCTACGCGCCGAATGTCGTCCTGTTCATCTGCACGCCGTGGACTTTCATGGGGGGCACGGGCATTACTGATGCCGGCCCGTTTGGGCAATACTACCTGGAGATGCTCAAGGACTGGGCAAAAAAATGCGAGCATCCGTACGCGTGGATGTACCACATGCAGGGCTGGAACAGTCTGTCCACGGACACGAAGATATTTGCGCCGGACTACCGGGCGCTGCGGGCAGCCGGAGTGAAGGGAGTATTTGCTGAATTTGGCAAGCGGGACGCACCGTATCACGATCTGCGTATGTACCTGGTGAGCAAGTTGTGGTGGAACCCCGACGCGGACGCGGAGGCGGTCGTGCGCGACTTCCACGAGGGCTACTACGGGCGGCCCGCGGGTCGCAAGATGCTGGAGTATTACTATGCAGTCACTGCACCGCCCAAAGACCCCGGCAGCCAACGCGAGTGGCTTGAGCAGCTGGAGGGGCTGGTAAGCGAGGCGCGGGGACTGGCCCGCGGCGAGTTCGCTCGTCGCAAGATTGACGAGACCATGCGAGCAGTAGTGGCACAGAAGCTGTTCCTGCTTACCACCCAGTGGGAAATCAGCGACGGCCATGTCCGGAGACAGGCAAATACGCCTGAGGCGCAGACCCTCCTGGCGCGGATTGAGGGTTTGGCACAGAGCATCGGGGATGAGAAATCCTTCACGCGCGAGCAGTTCACGCTCGATCAGAGGGTGCTCGTCCTCGACAACGGCGAGCTTGAAGTGCTGGTACTACCAGAGATGGCCGGTTCACTGGCGCGCATCCGTGACCTGAAGACGGGGCTGGAGGTCGCCCGCTTGGTTATGAGGAAGGGGCCGGGCTACAAGCCCGCTCATGTAACGTACCCGCTTCTCAATGCGCCGCTGGAGGTGCAGGTGGCGGACAGCCACGAGGTCAAGCTCACGGGAACCTGGAAGGGCCGCAGTATCACTAAGAAGATAACGCTCTCTGCCACCGGCCCGTCATTCCAGGTGTCATCGCGTATGACCCAGGATAGCCCGGAGCCGGCTTCCGATGCCTTCATGACGCGGCTGGTGTTCCAGGTGGGCGGAAACGTCGCCGACGGCTACCTGGTGTATCGCGACGGCCAGGGAAAGATGCACAGCAAGCTGCTGCGCAACTCCTGGGAATGCATGAGCGGCGGCTGGGGTCCCACCGGCCTGGTGGCCGTCATCGATCCGCAGACGAACAGGGGCCTAGTCTGGGAGCTCGACCAATACCAAAACGGCGGCTGGTTCCGCGTGTACCCGCACCCGCAACGGAACGCGTTTGAGTTCGATCTCTACGGGGAACGGGCCAGGACCGGATCAGGGGAGCCGGCTTGCCATGATGAGACCATCACCATTCTGCGCGACGCCCGGGCGTGGTGCGCCCGGCACGGTGTAACTTTGGAGCCCTGACCACAGTCGCCATCATGTACGGCCTCAGAGACAATGAGACAGAAGGGATGTTGCGATTTGGGTGGGTGAAAGAGGGGCTAGCTGCTGCCTGGGAGAAGTGCAGGATTGAAAAAGGAGCAGGGCATGAAAGCCCAGAGTGAGCAGATTGAGGAAACGGCCAGTAGCAGTGAGGCCGGGCAGGCGCCGGGGAAGAAGCGTGGTGAGACGCTGCGGCAGCAGATGCACCAGGATAGGAAGGTGACCCAGGGGTGGCTTAGCACCGAAGAGTGACCTGCCCCCATCAGTGGTACTGTTGGTGGGGGCAAGTCAGTCCTTCTGGACCATATTTCCTTGTTCTCACTAGAACGGACACGGGAGGGACAGGGTAAGTGCCTGTCCCTCCCATGTATGTGAGCCCACAGTAATCGTTTTGCATCGCTTCGTCATTGACCGTAGCGACTGCGGTAACGCTGCTGCTCGCGATACCGGTTCTTCTGATACAGATTGACGTACTCGCTCACGGATCCGTGGCTGTGTGTGTGCTCTCGCTCGCGGATACGATTGCGGTCTGGGTCAGGGTTCCGTTCTCTATCGCGGATGCGACTGCGGTCTGGGTCAGGGTCCCCGTCTCGGTCGCGGATGCGGTCACGATCCATGTCGCCACATTCCCGCAACTGCGTGCGATCCCGGTCGGGCTTGCGAATGCGATCCGGCTCTGCCGATACTGCCAAAGCGGTGGTCAACAGAAGCAAGCACAACATGACGAGCAAATGAGGCGCAGTGATGATTCGTCTGAGCATGTCTATCCCTCCTTTCTGATCTTTGTCATTTCGCCTGCACTGTATCCATTATACCATAATTCAAGGGGAGAGTCTATCGGAGAGAGATATTAGTCTATTGCCACCAGACTATCGCGTGTTTTGACGATAATCATTGACATCTGGGGTATGGCTATTGTATAATGTATGTGCATCTATGGATCTGAGAACATTAGAAGGAAGACAAGAGTTGGGCAGACGCATCCAATCTGCCATAATGGGCGCAGGCTTCGCGTCGCTGCCGGAGTTTGCCCAGAAGCTGGGCTGGTCGCGCGCACTCATCTATCAGTACGTCAACGGCAAAGTGCTGGTCCAGCTCGATCGGTTGCAGCAAGTAGCAGAACACACCGGGAAGAATCTTGACTGGTTCCTAGTCGCCGATCCGCGGGCGGCATCAGCGCAAGTAGCTGTTCTGGAGGACGAGCGGGATAGATGCGCAGCCCGGACAGCAGAACTGGAGCGCAAGTTGGGTGATGAACGAGAAGTGCGTCTCAACGAGGTGTCAGACCACCGCACCACACTCATGCACGCGTTACGTGAGACCTGCCTTGCCCATCGGCGCTCGGGCGACGCCGCCAGCATGCTCGAGATCGCAGCACGCTGGATGGAACTGGCAAGCCAAAGTGGCGACGACCGGGCGGTCATGGAAGCGAATCTGCAAATAGGGCACGCCTGGTTTCTGACGGGAGAGGTTGCGCGAGCCGAGCGGGCTCTGGGCGCCGCTCTGACAGTCGCCACGGCCCTCGGTGATGCCCGGGCCGAACAGTCCGTGCGCCAAGAAATGGTACGTGTACTGCAGGCTTCTGGACACAACGAGGAGGCGCGTCGGCAGGCACTGGCCCTCGCAGAATCCGAGCTTTGGTGGCCGCGCTGGTCGGGGCTTGTGTCCCTGGCAGCGCTTGCTGAACAAACTGGTGAACTGGACACTGCACAAGTTCATCTGGATGCAGCATCTTCTGTGGTTGAGGAAGCGGATGAGCCCGCAGAGAGAAAGGCGGTGGCACGTGCCTACATTGTCTCTAACCAGGCCAACGTTGCCCTGGCCCATGGGCGTTACCGGGAGGCCCTCCACCTTGGCGAGACTCTCGGGACACTGGCTGGCCAAGCAAGTCTGCCCGACCAACTCCGGGAGGCAGCCCTCAACCTTGCAGTAGTGCAATTGCGTCTGGGTAAACTGGAGCGAGCATCGGAGCAACTTCGGATGTTGGCGGAATGGGCGGCTATGTCGCCGGATAAGCGATTATCCGCACTAACAAAGATTTTCCAGTCTGAACTGTCGCGGCGTTGTGGAGATCTGCCCGAAGCAAAGAAACTGGCACACGCAGCGATAGAGGAGGCCACCGAGGCACGGCGCGGGCAGATATTGGCTGAGGCCGAGCTGGTTTTGGGTGAAGCATACTGGCAAGAAGGCCAACTGGATGACGCCAAGTACCACCTGGCCAGGTGCGCCTCACGATCCGAGAAGCTGAAGCTCCGACGGCCCGAGCTTGCAGCACAGCTTGCCCTGAGTCGTATCGCTGCGAACGAACAAGCTCTCAATGCGGGAGAATCACTTGCAGATGTCTCCGATGCCATTTCTCAGCATGGTTATGACGACTTGCACGTAGATGTCATTATCGAGTTAGCGCGTCTAGAGACCCCGGAACGAGCCGGTAAGCTTGCTGTAACAGCCATAGAGATGGCGCGATCCGCGGGTTACTTCTGGGGTGAGTGTGGAGCAATGCTGGCCGAGGCCGAAGCTCGGCTGGGCCACGGTCAGACCGAGCGCGCAGCCGAACTGGTACAAAGTTGCTTTGAACTCAAGACTAGGGCCGTGACCAGCTTAGACAATGTGGACCGTGCTGCCTTACTCGAAGGTGAATTGGCCCTTCAGGCGCGTGTGTCTACAGCTTACCGCAGCGCGGGGGAGCCGGAGAAAGCTGCACGACTGGAACAATACAGCGTTGACGCAATCAATCGCACATTGACCCCTGGGCAATAGGAGTGTAGAGACTATGCAGAGCAGAGCCTGCGCCATTCTTACTGTGAAGTTATTCGTAGTCCTCATATTATGTGGCTGTGGCGCTTCGGACCTGCTCATAGCCTACACGGGAGGCGGATTGCCCCCGGGTGACGGGGATATTGGCGGAGTGGTACTGGCCGAAGTCCCGAACGGTAGCGTCGCCGCAACTCAGGTGACGACACCGGTACAGGGCGCAGAGGTGCTTCTTTTCCGCAGCGGGCAACAAGTAGGAAGAGCTGTCACCGGCGAGGGCGGCTTCTTCCGGTTTGAGGACCCTTATACTGGCCAATACCAGGTGGTAGTGAATCCGCTGACCGGATCCGGTTTGCAACAGGCCCAAAGACAGTTCCAGCATACTCTTGGTCAGCAGACTTTCCTGGAAATTACACTGGAGCAGGAGCAGTGAGGTTTGACATCAGCGCTTATGGAACAGATTCGGGAGTGAGTCAAGGTCCACTTGGGGCGTTCCGGCTCGCCTTTAGTAATCAAACGGCTCGTAGCTCACGCTCAGGTCCTTGAGCCGCACTGAAGTATCCGGCACCGAAATCATATCAGTCAAGTGGACGACGTGGTCGCGCAGGGCCACGATCAGCCGTGTCAGCTTGATGGGATGGTCCACGCTCCGGTCGCCCTCACCGATGGGCTTCCAGTTGTTCCACGTTGGTCCGCTATGACCATTTTCATATCTGAATGGGAGCTTCACCGATAGATAGTTCCAGCCGTCGAAGTTGATAAAGGTCAATGCCCGCCAATCCCCCACGCTCCAGCCGCCGGCAGACGCCCCCACGGACAGGAATCTCTCGCCCTGGGCATCCTCAAATTCCCAGAATAGCTGTCCCCAGCAGGAATTGCCCTTGACCCAGACGCCGATCGCCGTCGGCTCGCCGGGGATCGGTTGGGGATCTTTCGCCTCGAGCACGATGTAGCGGGCGTACGGCCAGGCGATATCCGGCTCGAGCTGGAGAGTCAGCTCCAAGGCGCGCTTCTTCTCGGGGTCAGCTACCGGCCGGCGGTCAATCTTGCCAGGGAGGCGGGGCAAGTCAAAATGCTTGTGCAGCTCTGGTTCAGGCTCCTGCGCGATTGCCCAGCCAGGCGGGTCGGCCAAGCTATCAACCACACGCAATCCAGCCGGCGGCGGCTCACACCGCGTTGGTCCGTACTCCACCGAACTCAGGGGCACAGACGTAACGACATAACACGGCGAGGCCGAGACCTCCAGGCCCAGGCTGGCCTGCTTGGTCGTGAGCTTCTGCTGCTTACCAACCATGTTGGTATGGGTGACTTCGGCGTCTCGGGCAAGGCGTAGTGTCACCGGGCGTTCTCCCCGCGGCAACCACAGGACGTAGACGAAACCGTCACCATTCTTGAACTGCATACAGTACAGCGTGGGCGAGCCGGTGGGCAGATAGCGCACAAACTCGGCCTGGTCGAGTTGCTGGGTGAGCGTGGCCATGGCGGCGAACGACGGCTTGGGAGTCAGCAGCGGATAACGGGTCATTACCCCGGTAGACCCCCACCGGCTGTAGTAGTACGCATCGTCGGTGTCATACGTTTGCCCTGGACAGATGTGCGGCATCCTGAAGGCTAGGCCGTGGAGCATGTCACGCGCATAGAGCTGGGCCTGTGTCTCCCCGCTCAGGTTGCCGATCTCCGTGCCGCGATGGCGCCACTCCAGGCAGGCCGTTACCGGCACGTCGTATCCGTACAGCTTTGCGTACTCCTTGAGCCAGAAGATCGATTTGAACGCAGCAGGCGGATACTCGGGCATGATCTTCTGCCCGGCGTCCTCGTCACCGAAAGCGTCAACATACTCCTTGGGGTAGCCCTGGCGCATCAACTCCTGGGCCAGACTGAGCCCGCTATTGCCCACGACCAGCTTGATGTCCGGCGCTTTCTCGCGATAGAGCTGGCTCAGGGCAACTGCCTGGTCAAATAGCCGCTGGAAGTGGGCCTGCTGCGCTTCGGTGAGTTTCGGCGGTTCTTTGCCCAGGAACTCATGGATACCAATAGCAGCTCCCTTCCATCCGTGTTCGTGAAAGACGAGTGCCCACTTGGTGTTTGGGTATTGCACCACCTGAGTGGCGATAGCGGCCTCCGCCTTCTCCAGGTCCAGTTCGTGATCAGTCTTCCTGGAGATAGCGAGATGCTGGATCTGGATCGGTGTAACCCCGTAGGGGGTCATCTCGTCCTGAGGCGGGTCACCTCCCCGACCAGGCGTGGTGTGACGGATACCGAGCTTGCGGAACAGCGGGCCCATTTCCGCCATGGAGGCCGTGCCACCGTGGTGGGTGCGGAACCACCATAGGCTGTAAGGCGACTCGTTGCCTGCTTTGCGGGTGTCAGGCGGCAAGATCACAAACGCGGTGGGCTGCTCCCAGACATAGCGGCCCTGCTCGTCGGTCAGGCGCAGCTCACACTTGTACCAGCCGTAGTCAGGCTGGTCAAGGTCAACAGTATAGGTATACGGAGCCTGCTCGACTGCTGCCGGAACGGTTATCGGCTGGTGCTGCTCCTCGGTGTTGCCCTCGAAGTCGGTGATGGTTACCGCCAGCGTGCCGGTGAAGGGCTGGCCCCAAAGCGGCGTCATCTCCACCCGAAAGGCCGGCTGCTCGGAGTGATAGAATACCGGCGCGATTGGTTCCTGGCGGACACGCACCTTGACCGGGGCCCGTTCTAGCGTTAGGCCGACGACCTGCACACCACTGGGTTTGCCGAGCGGCTTCATTGAATGGTGCGAATGGACGGAGGTCATTATCTGGTGTAGTTCTTTGGTCAACTCGAGGTTGAGGTGATGGGTAGACCGGCAGCGCCAGTACTTACCGAAATAGCGCTTGTCCCCGCCCGGTTCTTCCAGCAAGTCCTGGATCTGTCCGCCTCGAATCGGTATGACGGCGTGCAGCAGGGGTACATCTTGGCCGCCGATACGTGCGCTGGCTCCCGGCAGAGGTCGTATCCACTCCGGCCACTTCCCCTTGACCTGTTCGATGCGCACCTCGGTGTCGGCGATGGCCTCGCCGCGGCCACCCCCGGCCCCTGTAGCCCACCGGTAGCGGCACAGCCGTAACGTCAATGCGGGTGTCTTGGCCAGGTCGGGGTCAACGGCACAGAGCAGGTGAGCATATGAGTAATCATCAGTAGGAATATCGAAAATGATGCTCTCGGGGTTATTGTCAAAGGCGCTGCGGGCGAAGTACTGGTCGGAGTACTGGCTCAAGCCACCTTTTTGATTGAGCCAGCGCGAGACGCCCACGTCAACGCTATCTCCAGGAGCGGCGACCCACAAGGGAATCCCATCCAGCCTCCCCACACCAGGTTCCAGCGTCACGCTTTTGAGCGATTCGCTGGGGCGGCGGTAGCTGGCCAGAGCAATGGGCAGGAAGCGGCGGTCATAGGTGAAGGGCGTCGTCGTGATCGGACCCAGCGCATTGGCTTTGCTCATCGTGATGGTCATTGTTTCGAAGCCTGCGCCGCTGTCCCAGCCGGCAATGAAGCGATCCTCCACCCAGAATCTCATCTGCTCGGCGCTGCGCTCAATACGGACGGTCAATGGCTGCTGCGAGGCGGGGGGCAACTCATCCCAGCGCTCGAGAAGGTCTTTCTGGTCGTCACCAGCGTAGTAGCGGGGCGTGGGGCGGATGAAGTAAGGAGCGCAGACGAAGGTGGTGCCCACCGAATCTTTGGCGATGATCCGGATCGCCGCATCGGTCAGTTCGGGGTTATCAGGGTCGTTGAAGCACTCGTCCCGCGCATCCAGCAAGAGCTGCCGCGACTGCTCATCGGGGCCGTGTACCTGCAGCGTGAGGACGCTGCCCTTCTTCCCCATGCGCACCTTTAGTTCGGTGGCGGTATTGTCCGGCAGCGGCGCAGTTATCTCGACCTTGCCGTCGGCGATGAGCCAGCCGTCCTCAGGCTGTAAGTTGCCGGTAGCCTGCCAGCCTTCAGGCAAGGCAGCCTCAACTACGACGGGCAGGACACCAAGCAACAGAATCAAACCGACCAGTGCCAAGTCCCGCATAGCAGTTCCTCCTCGGTAGATAGAGCGTCCTCACAATCCAGCCACGTCATGACACACCAAATGGCCTACCCGTGGCCTAGAGCGCGTAACGACGGATCCAGCGGCAGGGATACTTGCTCGCCGCTATCTGCCGACTTGTACATAGCCAAGGCGATCTCCAGGGCGGGGCGGGCGCGTTGCCCTGGTCCACCGTCCAGTTGTTGGCGGGCAGGGCAGCGCCGGTGAGTGCCGCGCCAGCTCGGTAGCCTCCCAGTCCAGAACAGGCTCAATATGATCGGTGACAGCAACCTTCGCTCGGCTCACTATCTGTCCCTCTTCCTCACCGGTGGTAGGTGTTGCATATTCCCTGTAACCCAGTTAGAGTCCTTCTCCGCCTGCACAGACGGCCGGGCACGTCTCCCAACGCCGGCAGCGAGTCCGTTGACAGAAATCAAATCAGTGGCCTATACTGGGGACCAACGCACCGATCCCTGAAGGGTCCACCATCATGCCTCTGCCCGTGGCCAACGAGTGGCTGATACCACCGCGAGATCACGAGTCTGAACAACATATTGCGCAGGCCGCTGGCATTCATCCCCTGACAGCGGCGACGCTGCGCAATCGCGGTCTGAACAGCATCGCAGCCATTCAGGAGTTCATGCATCCGGCCGTAGAACACTTGCATAGCCCCGATACGCTGCCGGACATCGAGCCAGCGGTCGAGCGGCTGTGCCGCGCTATCGCCAACCGCGAGCACGTGCTGGTCCACGGCGACTACGACGTGGACGGCGTCACCGCCTGTGCGCTGATGACCAGATTCCTATCAACTCTGGGCTTAAACGTCAGCTACTACATTCCCCATCGCGTCAAAGACCAGTACGGACTGAGCCAGGAGGCAGTGGCCCAGGCCATAGCACGGGGAATCAGGCTGATAGTAGCGGTTGACTGCGGCGTACGCGCGCACGAGCCGATAGCGGCTGCCCGGACGGCAGGAGTTGACGTCATCGTGATAGACCATCACGAGCCCGGCCCGGAGCCAGCCCCAGATGCCTGGATCGTTGATCCCAAGCGCAGCGATTCCCACTATCCAGAGCGTGAACTGGCCGCAGTGGGGCTCTGTTTCAAGGTAGCCTCGGCGGTCTGCCAGGCGCTGGATATCTCACAGAGCTCACTACAGCGCGCTTTCCTTGACCTGGTCGCCCTCGGCACAGTGGCCGACATGGTCCCCCTGCGCGGTGAGAATCGAGTGATGGCTGCGCTGGGGTTGAAGCTGCTGCCGCAGACACGCAAAGCCGGGCTACGTGCGCTGATAGATATATGCCGGCTTAATTCGACGGTCAACGCTCAGGACATTAGCTATCGCCTCGCGCCCCGGCTCAACGCGGTAGGCCGGCTGGGTGACGCCACTGATGCTCTGCAACTGTTGCTGACCGACGACGAGGTAGAGGGCCGCCGGCTGGCGCTATACCTGGACAGTATCAACCGCGAGCGGCGGCAGGAGCAGGAGCGGGTCTACCTGGACGCGCTGGCGATGATTGACGAGCAGGAAGAGCTCCAGCAGAGCCCGGTTCTGGTGCTCGATTCGCCCGATTGGCACATCGGTGTCGTGGGCATTGTCGCCTCCAAGCTCCTCGAGCACTACCACCGGCCAGCGATACTACTGGTCCACGAAGGTGACCAGGCCCGGGGCTCGGCCCGGAGCGTGGAAGGCTTTGACATCGCCGAGGCCTTCGAGAGATGTACCGACCTACTGGTGCGCCACGGTGGGCACGCCGCAGCCGCGGGGCTGACGATCAGCCGCCAATGCCTGCCCGCCTTCGGCCAACGCATTAGTGAACTGGCCACCGAAACCATCGGACCGGAGGCGAGAGGCCCAACGTTACGGGTGGACGCGCAGGTCACGCTCGGGGAGATAGACGAGCGACTACTGGCGGACCTGCAGACTGTGGAGCCATGCGGGCAGGACAATCCCCAGCCGTTGTTTGCATCTCTGGGGCTCGAGGTCACAGGCTGCCGCGCGGTCGGTAAGCGAGAGCAGCACCTCAAGCTGCAAGTTCTGTCCAATGGCCGTGCCTGGGATTGTATCGGCTTCGGCTTGGCATCAACCGCTGGGTGGATAGGACCCGGCCAGCGAGTTGACCTATGCTTTACGCCAGAGATCAATGAATATAAGGGTAGTCAGGAGCTGCAATTGCGCCTGGAAGCCGTGCGTCCCGGTGACCCGAACCAAGGAGGTTAGCCTATCGCCATGCCCGTACACGGATTTCACACGCGCACGGCCAGTCATCGCGAGATCGTGGACATAACCAATAGGGTGCAGCAGGCTGTGGGGGAAGCGAACTGTGCCGAGGGACTGGTCTGTGTGACCGCATCCCACTGTACCTGCACAGTCTACGTCAACGAGAATGAGAGCAGCCTGGTGGCCGATACGCTGGAGCTAATCAGCAAGCTGACCTCGGACAGGAGCTGGCGGCATGACCGCATTGACGACAACGCCGCAGCGCACCTGGCCGCCTCGGTGCTGGGTAATAGCGTCTGTCTGCCGATCAGTGGCGGTCAGATAGAGTTGGGCACGTGGCAGCGGATAATGCTGGTGGAGCTCGATGGCCCCCGCGACCGCCGCGTGACGGTGACGGTGATACCGGGGTAGTCAGGCCGGAGGCACGCAATGGCGCCAAACCAGTCTCCCATATCGCAGGCGGTACTGTTGGCCGGTGGGCAGGGAACACGGCTGCGTCCCTTGACCTATCGGACACCTAAGGCCCTGCTGCCGGTGCTGAATCAGCCACTCATCTCCTACGAACTGATACTGCTCGGGCGCTACGGGGTCTCGGAGGCCATCTTGACCACCGCCTACCACGCCGACAAGCTCCGGCCCGCACTGGGCACGGGCCGGCGCTGGGGGTTGCGGCTCACCTACGTGCAGGAGGAACGGCCGTTGGACACCGCCGGCGCGATCAAGAACGCCGAACTGCTCATCGCGGGTGACTTTTTTGCCTTCAACGGTGACTTGATTCTGGACTGTGACCTGACCGAGCTTGCCCAGGCACACCGGCAGGCACAGGCGGCAGTGACAATACTGCTGCGGCGCGTGGAGGACATCACTCACTTCGGGCTGATCCAGCGCGACGACCGCGGCTACATCACTGCGTTTCACGAAAAGGTCCCAGATGACGAAACCGGGCAGAATACGGTCAACGCCGGCGTCTACGTGATGGCATCAGAGGTGCTCAACCACATCCCGGCTGACCGACCATACTCCAACGAGACTGACCTCTTTCCAGCGCTGTTGGAGCAGGGACTACCGATGTACGGGCATCTGCCCGCGCGGGAAGGTTACTGGACGGATGTCGGCCGCACCGAGACTTACCTGGCGGCCAACCGTGATCTGCTCAGCGGCCAGCTGCCGTGGGCCAATTGGCCAGAATGCTCCGCCGACCAGGCAAAAGACGATGTCACAATTCAGGGGCCCACCTGCTGCGGCGAGGACGTGAGCATTGGCGCCGGCGCGCAGATCGGGCCTTTCGTTACACTCGGTCACGATGTACAAGTGGGCGAGAGGGCGGCTTTGCGCGACTGCATTGTCCATCCGGGGGCTGTCATCGGAGCTAACGCCGCGTTGGAATCGGTCGTCGTCGCCGAGAACGAAGTTGTTGCTGACGGACACAGTCAGACCAGAGGAGTGCTTTGCACTTATGAACCGTGAGCCGCTGCTAATGATTCCCGGACCGACTAATCTGCCCCACGCCGTGCGGGAGGCACTCGGTCAGCCCTCGATCTATCACCGCGACAGTGAGTTCGCCCAGTTGCTTGACGTGTGCACGGAGGGCCTCAAGCCGCTGTTCGGCACGGATAGTGATGTGCTGATTTTGACTTCATCCAGCACCGGCGCAATGGAGGCAGGCGTGGTCAACTTCCTATCGCCCGGCGACCGGGTGATAGCCATCAGCAGCGGCAAGTTCGGCGAACGGCTGGGCGAGATCGCCGCGACCTTCGGCGCCCAGGTAAGCTGGCTGACGGTAGAGCCGGGGCGGGCCGCCACGCCCGAAGTACTGACTGCACTGGCCGCTGACCGCAAGCCGGACGCTGTCCTGCTGGTGCAGAACGAGACTTCCACTGGTGTCTGCCAGGACGTGGCAGCCCTAGCCGAGGTGGCCAACAGCCACGGAGCGCTGGTTATCGTGGACGCCGTCAGCAGCCTCGGGGGGATCCCCTTTGAGATGGACGATTGGTCGGTGGACGTAGTGATCGCCGGCTCGCAGAAGGCGCTGATGCTCCCCCCGGGATTGGGCTTCGTCGCAGTGAGCGAACGGGCGTGGCAAGCCGTAGAGAGTGCCCAGATGCCCCGGTTCTACTTTGACTTGCAAGAGGCGAAAAAGTCCGCCAGGAAGGGGCAGACTCCGTACACGCCGAACGTCAATATGATGGTGGCGCTCGCTGAGGTCGTAGCTCTGATTCAGGCTGAAGGGCTGCCCAACGTCTACCGCCGCCACCATCAGATGGGCGAAGCCGCACGGGCCGCGGTGCAAGCGCTGGATCTGGCGCTCTTCGCTGACCCGCAATACGCTTCCGATGTGGTGACCGCAGTCGAATCGCCCGAAGGCCTGGACTCGACCAACCTGGTAAAGCACATACGTGACGAGCATAACATCCTCGTTTCTGGCGGCCAGGGCGACCTCAAGGGGAAGATCTTCCGCCTCGGCCATCTGGGTTGCGCCGGTCTGACAGAGATGCGACGCACGATCCAGGCCGTGGCCTCTAGCCTAGCTGACCTGGGCTACCAATGCACAGTGGAAGCGGCGCTTGATGCTATCGAAGAAGTTGCTGCCAATGCCTAGTTCGCGGGAGAAAAGCTGTGAGTAGTTACCGAGTGCTAGTCTGTGATCCGCTGGCGGACGAAGGCGTGGCAATACTCGAGGCGATCGCCCAGGTAGAACTTCAGCCTGGGCTTAGCGAGGACCAACTCGCCGAGGCAGTCGTCGGGGCGGACGCGCTGGTAGTGCGCAGTGGCGCACAGGTTACCGAAAAGATCATCGCAGCCGCTGACAAGCTGAAGATCATCGCGCGGGCTGGCGTGGGCGTGGACAACATTGACATACCAGCCGCGACGCGGCGAGGCGTGCTGGTGGTCAACTGCCCCACCGGCAATACTGTAGCCGCTGCTGAGCACACCATCGCAATGCTGCTCGCGGCTGCCCGCAATATTCCCCAGGCCCACGCGAGCTTGCAGGCAGGCAAGTGGGAGCGCAAGCGCTTCATGGGCCGGCAGGTGACCGGCAAGACACTGGGCATCGTGGGGCTGGGCAAGATCGGCTCGGAAGTGGCCCGCCGCGGGCGGGGGCTGGGCATGGGAATCGTCGCTTACGATCCGTACATCGCCCCGCAGCATGCTGACAATCTGGGCGCCGAGATGTTGAGCCTGGAAGAGGTCCTCAAGCGCACCGACTTCCTGACTATCCACCCGGCTCTGACCGACGATACCCGTGGTATGATCGGCGCCGCGCAGCTCGCACTGATGAAGCCAGGCGCGATTCTCATTAACTGTGCCCGGGGCGGCATTGTCGAGGAGAACGCACTTGTGGAGGCTCTGAAAGAGGGCCGCATCGGCGGAGCCGCCCTGGACGTGTTTGCGGGCGGATCGCAGCCCAATCCCGAGCTTGTGGCGCTGGATAACGTCGTCGCTACCCCTCACCTGGGCGCTTCAACCACTGAAGCGCAGGTAAACGTCGCCGTGGATGCCGCGCAGCAGGTCGTTGACGTCCTGGAGGGCCGGCCGCCACGCTGGCCAGTAAATGCACTGCCGGCCGAGAAGCCGTAGTGGCACAAAGGTATTCGCCGCTCATTGACAGCTTGACTGTCTGCCGCACCCACCATGCAGTAGGTAAGCCGTTTGAGGTAGAGGGGAGGGCAAGGAAATGCATACCCGACAGCATGAGACAGGACAACGCCGGGTCGGGAGAACCATAAGCTTACGCTTCTGGCCTACCTTGCCACCGACTGTGGTAGCACGAGCACGAGGGCCATCCTGATCGAGCCCTGGGGTAGCGGATTGAGTGAAACGGATTAGGAACACGTGATTCGACAATAGCAACAAATCTGTGATACCCGCCGCCCCGAAAGGTCACAGAGATGCGCATACTGGTAACCAATGATGACGGAGTTCATGCGCCCGGGCTGCATGCCCTGGTCATCAGCCTGCAAGAGGCAAACCAGGTCCGGGTCGTCGCACCTGAACGCGAGCAGAGCGCCGCCGGCCACGCCGTCACGCTGCACAAGCCGCTACGAATGCAGCCAGTGAACCTCCCCGATGTGCGCGGGGAGGTCTTCTCATGCAACGGCACACCGGCAGACTGTGTGATCCTCGGCGCTCTGACCGGAGCAGCCCCCCCAGACCTGGTGATTGCCGGCATCAACGGCGGGGCGAACCTCGGTGAAGAGATGCTCTACTCGGGTACGGTCTCGGCGGCGATGGAGGCGGCCATCCAGGGGATACGCAGCTTTGCGATTTCGGTTACCTCCTACAACGAAGTTAGCTTCGGCCCCGCGGCCCGCTTCGCCGCCAAGCTAGCCAGCGTCCTGCCCGATACTGCTCTGCCCGCCGACTGCTTCCTGAACGTGAATGTGCCGGCCGTATCTTACGAGAAGATCGCGGGCATCGCCATTACCCGGCTGGGCCGCCGAGCTTACCTTAACCGTATTGAGAAGCGCCAAGACCCACGCGGCGACGTCTACTACTGGCTCACCGGAGACCCCAAAGAGTCCGACAGTGCCCCAGACACAGACATTGCCGCAATCGCCGAAAACAAGATCTCGATTACACCTGCTCACTTCGACGTGACCAGCTACCAGGACCTGGGTAATCTCGGCTCACTGATGGATGGTCTGCGTGACTGGTGATAGGTCTGTGCCAGCCTACCAAGCGCTGCTACGCACAGGTGAATTGGCCAAACGCCGCGATCGCGCGGTGGAGGTGCTTAGCGAATGCCGCCTCTGCCCCAGGGAGTGTCGAGTCAATCGGCTTTCCGGCGAGACGGGCTTTTGCCGTAGCGGCCGCGAGGCAGTGGTTGCCAGCCACGGCCCCCACTTCGGCGAAGAGCGACCCTTGGTCGGTCTGGGCGGATCGGGGACGATTTTCCTCACCAACTGTTCGCTGGGCTGTATATTCTGCCAGAACCATGACATCAGCCACCTGGGACGCGGGCGGGCGGTCAGTGACGAGCGGCTGGCCGACTCTATGCTTGAGCTACAGCGCCTCGGCTGCCACAATATCAATCTGGTGACGCCGACTCACTTCGTCCCCCAGATACTCGAAGCGCTGGTGATTGCCGCCGAGCAAGGGTTGGCAGTCCCACTGGTCTACAATTGCGGCGGTTACGAGTCAGTGGAGACTCTCACGCTGCTGGCAGGCGTTGTAGATATATATATGCCCGATGCGAAGTACAGCGACGGCCTGGTCGCGGCTCGCCTGTCCGGCGCGTCGGACTATCCAGAGCGGATGAAAGCGGCCATCGCCGAGATGCACCGGCAGGTGGGGGACTTACAGATTGACGAACGTGGTCTGGCGCAGCACGGCTTGCTGGTTCGGCACCTCGTCCTGCCCAACAATCTAGCCGGCAGCGAAGGCATAATGCGCTTCCTGGCGAACCTAAGCACGGGTACGTATGTCAATGTGATGGCGCAGTACCGGCCCTGCTACCGGGCCGGGGAAGTCAACGAGATCAACCGGCGCCCCACTTTAGCCGAGTATCGGGACGCGGTGCAGGCAGCGCTGGATGCCGGCCTGCATCGGCTGGATGAACGGCCGCTTTCGGTTCTGCGCGACTAGACGGGCAGCATCTGGCGGCGATGACACCATGTGTGAGGTGATAGTACAATATGAGCAGCTCTGACACATCTACAGATAGCCTCTGGGGACAAATCAAACAGGTCCTGAGCGAGTTCTTCCGCGGCAGTAGGGAGAGGGTCTCCGGCTTGGCCGAAACGATTGATCGCCAGGCGGGGATTCAGAGGCTCGCCGCCCAGATTCGCTTGCTCCGCCGCGAGCGCCACCAGCTTCTGCTGACGATGGGCAAGAAGGCCTATTCGCTGCACACTCGCGGCAAGGTGCGCAACCGTGACATCCTCAGCGATTGCCTGCACATAGACGAAATCGGGGCGGAGACAAGGGAGCTCCAGGGGCAAATTGAAGAGATCCGCCGCGAGGCCGGGCCCGGTGAGGAATTAGTGCTGGATCTTGAGGACGAGACGCCGGTGGCAGAGGACGAAGAGCCGGCACAAGAAACGGCGCCAGCAGAAGCAGCCGACCAAGAAAGCTGCCAAATGCCAACCGAAGCACCAAAGTGGACAGCGCCGCCCCCCACTGAGGACTGAGAAGCGCCCCCCCATCGTTTGTTGATGCATTGGCCGCCGCTGTTGCTGACAGCCTTCGGCCAGTGCGTGTGAAATCCAGCAGTTCTCACGGTGATACGCTTTTGACCATTCTCGACGACCTCAATCCAGAGCAGCGCGAGGCGGTGCAGGCCACTGACGGGCCGGTGTTGATCTTTGCCGGCGCCGGCAGCGGTAAGACGCGCGTGCTCACCTACCGCATTGCCTATATGGTTCACGAGCTGGACGTGCCCCCCGAGCAGATCCTGGCGGTGACCTTCACGAACAAGGCCGCCGGGGAGATGCAAGAGCGCATTGAGCAGCTCGTGGGCGAAGGGGCGGCCCGGGTCTGGGCGGGGACGTTCCACTCGTTCTGTGCGCGGATGCTGCGCGCCGATGGCAATATCATTGGCATCGAGCCTGACTTCGTCATCTACGACGAGGCCGACCAGCGTATGCTCATCAAGGAGACGCTGTCAGCGCTCAATATTGACGCCGAGCTATGCAGCCCAGACAGTATCCACTGGGAGATTAGCAACGCCAAGAACGACCTGCTGGAGCCGGCGGACTACTCGCCAGCGCAAGGCAATCCACTCCAGCTCGAGGCCAAGCGCGTCTACCGTGCTTACCAGGAGCGGCTGGGGGCCAATCATGCGCTGGATTTCGACGACTTGATCCTGCACGGAGTCCGACTGCTGCGCGATTCCGCCAAAACCGCCAGGAAGTACCACAAGCAGTATAAATATGTACTGGTTGACGAGTACCAGGATATCAACTTCGCGCAGTTTTCCCTGATCAGGCTGCTTACCGACAAGCACCGCAACCTCTGCGTGGTCGGCGACGACGACCAGAGCATCTATGGATGGCGGGGGGCCAACGTGCAACTGATCCTGGCCTTCCAAGAGTATTTCCCCGAGGCCCAAATCTTCAAGCTCGAACAGAACTACCGCTCGACCGGCAATATCATCAACTGTGCCTACGAGGTAATTCGGCATAACCCCAGCCGCGCCGAGAAGAAGCTGTGGACTGACAACCCCCCCGGTGACCGCCCTCTCCTCTACCACGCGGTCAACGAACAGGAAGAAGCTGAGTGGGTAGGCGCAGAGATTCACACTGAGATTCTCGTGCACAACGTCGCCCCGGGCAGCTATGCCATACTGTATCGGACCAATGCGATGTCGCGGGTCTTCGAAGAAGTGCTGCTCGACGCGGGCATCCCCTACGAGATCGTCGGGGGCGTACGCTTCTACGACCGGGCCGAGATCAAGGACGTGATCGCCTACCTGAAGGTGTTGTACAACCCCAGTGATTCGCTCTCGCTGCGGCGCATCATCAACCGGCCAACGCGTGGCATCGGGACTAGGACACTCCAGACGCTCGACGCCGCCGCCTACAAGCTGGGCAATACTCTGCTCGAAGTCTGCGGGATACCCGAGGTCCACGAGGAGCTGCGGCTTGCCCAACAACACGCGGTAGCCGACTTCTACGATATGATGACTGCGCTGCGCCGGCGCCGCGACAAGCTGGGGCTGCGCAGGTTCGTCGAGGAGGTAGTCACGCGCAGTGGCTACCTGCCACGGCTGCGCCAGTCAGAGCGAGCCGACGACGCTGAGCGGGCCGAAAACGTTGAGGAGTTCATCACCGCAGCGGCTGCCTTTGAGAACTCAGCCGAAGAGCCCTCCCTGGCGGCCTTCCTGGAGCGTATCTCCCTCATTTCCGACATTGACCAGGCGGAGTCACTGGACTCAGCCGTCTCGCTGATGACCCTGCACAGCGCCAAGGGTCTGGAGTTCCCCCGGGTCTTTCTGGTCGGCCTGGAGGAAGAGGTCCTCCCCCACTATCGCAGTATGAGCGACCCGGCAGAGCTGGAGGAGGAACGCCGCTTGTGCTATGTCGGAATAACCCGGGCCCAGAAGCGACTCTATATCAGCCATTGCAGCCGTCGGACAATCTTCGGCGAGACCCGCCCGATGCTGCCTTCGCGCTTCCTGAAGCATCTGCCCGCCGATATTGTGCAGGAATGCGGAACTCCGCTGGCCGATCGTCAGCTCATCGCAACGCCGGAACTCGAATCTGAGATGCAGATGACCGGCCGTCGTCTCGACCTGACCAAGGTGCTCTCGCGGGCGCAGGCACGGGGCACCGCCGCCAGCGGCGACGCTCAGAAGAAGCCCAAGAAGCGCCGCAAGGCCCAAGTCCGCCAGAAGACAGAGCCATACGCCGCCGGGGAATACTCAGTCGGTGACAAGGTCAAGCATGCGCAGTTCGGCGAGGGCATGGTCGTCAGCATCAAGGAAGAGAAGACCGGCGCTACGCTCGTCGTGGCCTTCCCCGACCAGGGCGTAAAGAGGCTGCTGGCGGAGTACGCCGGGCTGGAGAAGGTCTAGTCGGAGTCACGCAAGGAGGTCGGGGCAAGGATGCCCCTTCTAAAAGAGGAGGCACAGTGCAAGCTGGAGAAGTTCCAGAGTCAGCAACAAGGCGATACAGAGCCCCCACCGCTGTCTACATCGCCTTCTACATGCAGGGCCTTAGTTAGGAAGAGACACTCAGTCGGTCGCTATGGCCGGTTGTGGAGCAGTGCTGTCTTGACCGCAGCCACAACCCTTTTCAGGAACTCCTACCTTGCGACCCATTATGACAACTCCCTTGTCACGCTCAAAACTATGAATCTCCCAGGACATAGAGCTCTGACGAGCTATCTCATTCAGTATCTGCCGTGGTGTGGCATCCTCAAGAAAGGTAGTAACCTGAGGTCCAAAGTCGGGTGGATGGCGGAGCCCCATACCGCTTCCGAAGCCAGTCTCTTCCTGAACGATCACCATTATTCTCTGAATCGCGCGTGCATACGGTTCTTCCGTAACTTCGAACTTGGGAATGACAATATTGAGCGGATAGTCCGGCATTTTGTAGGCATCGCCCAACACAAAGTTGACATATTCCCTATCCCTGTTCCACGTGTAGCGAGAATCAATGGTCAGAATCTCGTCAAGAGTTTCACGCACGCTCATATTCTCGACATCTAGTGAACCGCTTTTGCCCGGCTGTGCAGGAGTTTTCCAAGGAATCACTTCGATCCCATACCGCAGCCCAAAATTATTGGCTAGGGTCCTCAATATATTGGGGACACAGTCGTCCGTGGCCGAGAAACTTTCAATGGTGTCAGTCAAGTGCAGCGCTGGCTTGGCCGGTGGGAAGTGCTTTAGCCATATGGCATCCTCCCCTGGGCCTGGAGACACTCCGACAACAACTTCATCTGGCGAAGCCAATTCCGACGGCGTCCCCGTCTTTGCCGGAGCTCCCGCCTGTTCTTCTGCCATTGATTCACCCGTTACTCGAAAACCAAGACTCATACCAACACCCAGCAAAATAACCGCCGCGACAACCACCAAAATGTTGTGTCGGAACCAATTCTGCATCATTGTGCACCACCTTCACTATAGTTTGTCCGCCAACCGCCACTTGGTTCTATTAAGAGTTTCCTGTATTGTCCACATTATACCTTTTCACTGCATGCGCTCAGTTCTTTCTATAATTCCGAGCTTATTGGGGCGTGACTGTGATCATGGGCTCTTCTGTATATGTAAGCTCATTCGCCCAGAAGTCGCCAGCTGACGGGCATCCATCCACACTGATGGTTTGATCCGCTTGGCAGATGCCAAATCCGGCGCCTCTCCACGCAAAAGTCTGCCACCAATAAAGGACGTCAGTAACTAATCCACCTGCACCCGAGGAACCATCGCCCTGCCCAATCGAGGCACACCCAGGACCTACTTGGTTGCTCCAGGTTTCATCCCACCAAGCTCCCACGAGAGCTATGCTAAACTGGTTACGAATGTAATAACTCACGTTTCTCTGCATCTCCCAGAGGGGAGGCCCGGACCAGGATTGAAAGC
Source organism: bacterium (assembly GCA_030603495.1). Classification (GTDB taxonomy): domain Bacteria; phylum Armatimonadota; class Zipacnadia; order Zipacnadales; family Zipacnadaceae; genus JALGTD01. The sequence continues at coordinate 3,790 of JAUVXR010000004.1, read as the reverse complement.
CCAGGATCGCCTGGCTGCTCTCAGCTTGGCTTGGTGTGTGCACGGTTAGAGCGCAAGTTGACTCGCAGCTATGTCCGCCAACAGTGCAAGTCACCTGAAGGTGAACGTCTAATCTCGCTGCACTTGCCGCATCGCCTTGGAGTATTACCGTACGATTGCTGCTGGAGCCTACAATGTGGGCTTTAGTGTCCCCTTGGGTAATCTCCCATAAGTAGGTCGTACCTGCAGGCTGCTCCAATACCCACCAGCATTGGGTAGGAGAGGAACTAGCTGGACACTTCAGATAGAGCCACTCGCCCTCCGGAGCATCAGAGTAGATGCCCCCTCCGTGAACCGTTACATAGATAGTGGCCGTTTCGTCCTCGTCATCACGGTCGCCACTCTCACCTGGCGGGATGACAGCAGCGTCGGTGATGGTTACTTTTATCCAATCGCCGTTCACGGAACCCGAAGGCGTATCCGGGGCAATCCAGGTCACATTACGACCTGTGTTTACTCCGTTTTTCCAACTCCCGCGTGATTTTGACCAAGTATAGGTCAGACAATCGGCAGGGTACGTCGTAGTGTCGGCTACCCGCTTGTCAGTATCGCTCTCCTCTGTGCACGAACAGGCTACTTCCGTATCTGCGGACGGCAAGGAGGCGCAGATTTTCGCACCATCAGCAGGAGCAGTGATCTCCACATCGGTAATGGCTGTGTGCGGATACCAGACACAAGCGAGGACGATTTGCGGGGCAGTCAGGAGAAGCAAAGATACGAACAGTGCTTTAGCGTTTCCTGTGGTCTTTACCATCACTACCCACCTCCGCTATCGTGGTGAGGCTATCGAGGGCTGGCTGCTACATCACCAGCTATGCAGTCTACTATTATACTGATAGACAACTAACACCTGCAAAAAGTTCCGTTTGCCAGAGATATTTCTCTTATGCTGGCGGCAAACCTTCTCGGGATTGGTGCCAGTGAGGAGGAATTCTGAGCCGGCCGGAGAAGAGGTCAACGGCGATTGCTCCACGGATGTCGTGACGTTACCACAGTTTGGGGGGCAGGCTCGCGTCTTCAGAGCCTCGGCAGCAGGTCGCCGTAGCCGGCCAGGCAAGCAGGCGTAGACGCCAACAGCGACCCCGCAACCGACGACTCAGGCGTCCTCCACTTTGATGCCAGGGAAGGCGTCCTCAAAGTCAGCCTTCTTCACCGGCAACTCAGTGAAGATGCGCACTGCTTCGTCGCGCGCTAGAGGGGTCAAACAGTCCCGCTCCCGCTCCCAGGTTGTCTGGTGCTGCATGAAGTAGTTCCCGTTGGGGGTGCGGAATAGGAACGTGTTGCGACCCGCGCGCTCATAGCTGTCGCCATCGAAGTAGGAATCGGCGGCAAGTAGCTCTGCAGCCTCGGTTCGGTAGCGCTTCCCCGCGATTATCTCGATCATCGGCTTGGGGTCCATCTGATTCCTCCTTGTGTCTGTGCTGTGCTCCGGCTCTGTCAGTTGCGCCGGTGCCGCCTGTGCGCGTCTTCGATGAAGCATTGGCATCAACTGCTCCTTGCTGGGCCGCTGCCCGGGTGCCGCGGTGGTCTGTCACAGCCCCAACGGCAAGCGCCAAGCTGACTGCTGCGTCATGGTTGACAATACTTGCTATCCACCGTTGACCAGCAAGATCTCATCATAGACGCCCGCATCCACTAGTTGGTCCACGATGCTGCCCGCGGACACCAACAGAGCGCCCTGGCCGCCGGAGTTCACGGCGATGGTGACCCAGGCTTCTCCTTTGCCCAGGGTCTCGGTCACCGTGACCAGCACGTTATCGGGCGGCTCGTACCGCGTCAGAGCCTTCTTCAGCGCCGCCACATCAGACCCAGACCCACCGTTGGAACTGGCCCGTATCTCCACCTGCAGTCCGCCATTCACCCATGCAACATATCCCTTCGCGTCTTGGTCAGCCATCAGCCTGGCCTCCTGTCTTAGCCGCTCCGTAGTCTCGTCTGGAGCGGCAATCTCGTCTTCTGTTTTGAGCTCTGCATCTACGTCGGTGTCCGGGGCCAGCGCTTCGGTTTGCACCAAGCCTTCGGCCACCTCTTCATCTTCCAGCAATTCCTCGCTGGCCTCTTCGATTGTACTATAGGCCTCGGGGTCAAAATCAGCGGTAGCCTCGCACAAGTAGCAGCCGGTCGTCACATTGTGAAGCCCCGGGTGGTTGGTCATGTGCGCCGTTGCCATTATCGCGCAGTCGTTAGCGCTGTAGCAGTCGGGGAGCTCTATCCATTTTGACTTGCCCCACGACCTGAGCCGGTGGTAGCGAAGCCGAGCCCAGATCTCGTCTACCGAATAATGTGTCCCCTTGTGATCCGGGAAGGCCGCGCAGACTGCACAACCTAACGTAGTCATCGTTATCATGCCGATCGATTTCCCTCCTCAGCCCCCCGTGGAACTGGCTACCTACCGGACTGTCCATAGTGCAATCCGCCAGGGCAGGTCCCCAAGCGAAACCAGTTTGTGACGCGTCGTAAGCGCGGCTTGTCTTCACGGCGCCTAGTACGTCATGAATGCAGCAGCAAAGTTTCATCGCGTTTCCGACGTGCTGCTATATATCCAGAGGCTATCTTTAGCTTACGCCGATGAAAGTATACCCATTTCCTGATGTTATCCAACATAAATTCTGAGAAAATGTGGGGGTTTACTAGAAGATAGAGAAGAACGAGGGTGCGGCGGAGTCCGTGGGCAGAGGCTGATGCTGCTCTATGCCGACGATTTCGTGGTGCAGTTCCAGTACAAGGCGGATAGACAGGCGATGTTGGAGGTCTTGCGCGTGGCTTCCGCCCTTACAGCCTCGGTAGCAGTTCACCATAGCCGGCGAGGCGGGTGTGGATCCAGCCTGCCGCGAGCAGAATGCTACCCGCAAGCATGGCCGCCCACGTCGCCTCCGGTGCAGCGTACTCCGTGCGCTGGCGCAGAGCCGACCTAGGCTCAGAAGGTTGACCATCCCCGGATGAACCCGACTTAGGGACGGAACTGGATCGAATACAGATCGGCATCCTTGAGCAGCAGCCGCAGATGGACCGGCATGCCCGCCAGCTCGCTGACGTCAGAGCCGCCTTCCCACCGGACAACCCGCTCGATGGCGTCGCCGAAGATTTCCGGACAATCGTTCAGCGCAAATCCAGGAATTGCCTTGCCCTCGGCGTCCTGCAACTCAACGCGGATGCTGCCGGCGGCGGAGGTGGCAAAGTTGATCACCAACTGCTTGTCGTCGAAGCTGATCGGCTTGGTCACTACCTCGCCACCCGCCAGCGGCGCATTTAAGGAAACGAAGCCGTCCATCCGTATCGTGTAGCGGCGTAGCTGGTAGTCAATGTCCGGAGAACGGCTGAAGTAGCCTTCCACTGAGTAGAGGGACAGTTCGTCGGGCGCTCCGGGCCGGTCAGACTTCGTCACCAGCATCCCACAAGCGACCATGTTGTCGCGAGCGACCCACCGATGCCTTTGCGGTCCGGGGCGAATGAACGCCTCACCCCAGCGCCGGAAAGTAATACCGTCGCGGCTGGCCATGAAAACCACGTCGGAGACGCCCAGCTCTAGCTTGTACCTCTCATAGTACCAGGACTGCCTCTTGGGCGTGAAACGCATGGGAAAGCCCATATAGAAATGCGGCGCGCGGTAGTAGGGCTGAATCGTGTTGGTGTAAAGATGTTCAGCAACAGGATGTTCGACCGGCGCGCTGGGATATATCAGGAAGCGCAGGTCGGTCCACTGGCGGAAATCCGGCGACGTAGCGGTCCTGATGGCGCGAACCCCGTGCTC
>JAUVXR010000061.1 GCA_030603495.1 bacterium | reverse complement strand
GACCGTGGGCAGGAGCCGGCATCTATTCGGCTCATGGCCATGCATATGACTCGGCTGGCAGCGGAAGCTACTGGACCACAGGGGGATAGGAAGCTGCGGTTGCGCTGGGTAGAGACTAATTAGGAGGCCTTTGCCGCGCTGGGCTACAGAAGTCCTGGATGGCCGCGGCCTCAGCCAGGCACAGGGCAATGGCCCGTCCTATGTCGCCGGATGCGCTGGTCACCAGCACCCGCTTGTCAGTGAGATCGTAGGTCATTGCTGACTAGGCTCCTCCAGATATGCGCGAGCGTCGATGTCGCTCAGCGGGCTATCATTGCCGACCCACTGCGCCACATCGGTTAGCTCAACCGTGAATTCCCGCGCCAGGCGGATGGCCCGACTGGCGGAGGCCAATTGCGGTCGACCGGGGGCAGTATTGTGTCCAGTGAACGAAACAGGGAGGTGATAGAAGTTACGCAGTGGAAAAACTGAATAGTCTGCCGCCTGTGCGGGCGCAAGTCACTCGGATCATGGCGTGCAGAGACCGACAGACAAGTGAATGGCTGCAAGACGCAAACGGGTTCACACAAAACCCGGGACCTACCCTCTCCTTGAGGAGAGGTAACTTTGACAACAGTCTCAGCGAAAGGCAGGATCACATCAATGAGAGTTGCTGCTCAGACAATTCTCTGGGGCGAATCGATAAGGGATAACATGGCCGACATTGTCGCGTGTCTGGCGAGATTGGGGTACGAGGGTGTTGAGACCGGTGGTCGGCATTTCGACCTGGTTTCGCCTGAGTACTACCGCGACCTGTACGCCCGTTACAACATCGAGCCGGTGGCGATCCACTCCGGCGGTACCTTTTGGGATAGCGCCCAGGCCGCCCGGGACATGGAGAATAATAGTCGGCTCATCGAGTTCGCCTGCGAGGTCGGATTTCGGTTCTTCGTCATGTCAGGGAACCGCACAGAGACGGCTGAAACCATGAAGAAGTCCGCCGAGTTTTATAACCGGATCGCAGCATCATGCCAGGAGGCCGGACTGATCTTCGCCTACCACAACCACAAATGGGAGTTTGCTGACGATGCAGTAGTGCTGAATGCCCTACTGTCCAATACGGATCGCTCATTAGTCCATCTAGTGCCGGACACAGCGTGGATACTGCGGGCGGGCTATTGTCCTGCGAAGGCAATTGAGCAGCACAAAGACCGTATTGCCTACCTGCACCTCAAGGACATCTTAGGCCAAGACCTCTGCGAGCTGGGACGGGGTGAGGTTGACTTTGACAGTATCTTTGCTCTGCTGCCCCATCTGAGTATTGACTGGCTTGCAGTCGAACAAGACGAAACCAGCCGAACACCGCAAGAGAGTCTGGCAATCAGCTTCGAGTATCTGCGAGAAAAGGGGGTGATCAGCACATACAGCTAAAGAGGACAGGTGAGCCATGACCGAGCCAATGCTCTATATTCCTGCGGGTGAATTCATTATGGGGATGAGTGAGGACGAGGCGGCCGAACTGGCGCGCAAGTACGACATCCACCCGAGCGCTTTCGCCACGTGGCTACCGCAGCGCAAAGCCTACGTTGAGGCCTTCCTCATCGACCGTTACCCGGTGACCAACAAGCAATACAAGGAATTCGTGGACGCAACCGCTCATCGGCCGCCCCAGGACTGGGTGGACGGTACATGCCCCGAAGCCAATGCCGATCACCCAGTGGTCGCCGTCAACTGGAACGACGCCAACGCCTATGCCCAGTGGGCTGGCAAGTGCCTGCCCACCGAAGAGGAATGGGAGAAAGCGGCGCGAGGGACGGATGGCCGTACCTACCCGTGGGGTAATGACTGGGACGACGAGGCCTGCATCATCAACGATGGGACTTCGCCATCCCTGATCGGCTGGACGGCTCCTGTGGGCGCTTTGGCCAAAGGCAGCAGCCCGTATGGCGTGATGGACATGGTGGGCAACGTGACCGAGTGGACGTCCACGGATTCAGCGCCGAAAGAAGAGAAGCGTAACTGGGCCTGGTACGTGGTCAAAGGCGCGGCCTACATTCATACACAGCGCTATAATTTCCGCTGCGCGGCGTAGAAGCTATATACAGTGTGTGCTAATATAGAGGTCTTTGGACCCAACAGGAGGGAACACGTATGAAAGTGTCTGTCAAGATCGTGGGCGTAGTCGTAGTAGCAATGGCGTTGGTAATAGCATTGAGCGGTTGTCCTAGGAAGGCTCCTGAGCCTACCGGTGCGCCGCCGGTAGTCGGCGGGCCTCCGACTCCCCAGGTGCCGGTCGGCGAGCTCAACACCCTGGCGGATGTGTGGGACAAGCTGAATGCAAACAGCAGCTATGATCTGACTATGACTATGCCAGACGGGAAGGTCGTCACCCAGCTCGTGAAGCTGGAAGATGGCAAGCCGGTGAAAATGAGGATGAACGACCCGGAGGGCAGCAACTTCGCATTGATGGATTTGAAAGAGCATCTCGTACATATGTGTGCGCCGGAAGAGAACATGGCAATGAAGATGGAGATGAGTACCTCGGGCGGTGAAGGTGGCGCCACTTCGGATACAGCCGAGATGATCTTTGGCCCAGACTCGATCGAGAGCGATGTGGAACTGAAGACTTCCGAGACGCTGGATGGAGTGGAGTGCTGGATAGTTGATACAACAACCAGGGGCGAGGATGAGGATATGGTCGCCAAGCTCTGGGTGAACAAGGCCACGGGCCTGCTGGTGCAGATGGCAGTCGAGGGGGAGACCCTCAAGATGGAGTACAGCCGCCTCAGCGGCATTGCCGACGACGAATTTGAGCTGCCCGAGGGGCTGGAAGTCATGGACATGGTCGAGCAGATGGGACGGGCGATGTCGGAGGGATTGTCAGAGGAGTAGCTGGCTGGTCGCACCTGGCGCAGATGACAAGCGGCAACTGGCTTAGACACGGGGCTGCTGTTGGGGGCGACCCGGTTTCGTGTTCAGCCAGTAGTGCTCTTCCTACTACTGGAGACTGTTGAGAAAGTCTTCAATGATTACCAGCAGACGGTTGCGTCGCAGAGACGGAGTTAAGAGACTTAGGATTTCAGGTTCAGATTAGTTCAGATATCGCGTCCTTATCTGCTGGTGACCACCTATCAGGGCA
>JAUVXR010000040.1 GCA_030603495.1 bacterium | reverse complement strand
CTTGGCTAAGACCTACCAGGAAATAAACGAGAAGATCAAGAGTGGTCAGGTGGTGGTCGTGACCGCGGAAGAGATGATTGACATCGTGGCAGAGGAGGGAGCCGCTAAGGCCGCCGAACAGGTGGACGTAGTGACTACCGGTACTTTTGGCCCGATGTGCTCGTCAGGAGCATTCATCAACACCGGCCACGCCAATCCCCGTATCAAGATGCAGAAGGCGTGGCTTAACGATGTACCGGCCTACGCCGGTCTGGCGGCTGTGGACCTCTACATCGGGGCCACGGAGATGGCCGAGCAGGACCCGCTTAACCAGGATCATCCCGGCGAGTTCGCTTACGGCGGGGGGCACGTAATCGAGGAGCTGATTGCGGGCCAGGATGTGCGACTGAGGGCCACTGCCTACGGTACTAACTGCTACCCACGCAAGGAGTTGGATACGTGGATAAACATCGAGGATCTGAATGAATGCTTCCTATGCAATCCTCGCAACGCCTACCAGAACTACAATGTGGCGGTGAACCTCGACTCTGAGCGCGACATATACACCTACATGGGCGTGCTCAAGGCAGACCTGGGCAATGCCAACTATTGCTCGGCGGGGCAACTCAGCCCTCTGCTGAATGACCCGTACTATCGCACCCTGGGGATAGGCAGCCGCATATTCCTGGGCGGAGCGCAAGGCTACGTATTCTGGCAGGGCACCCAGCATAATCCCACCGTGGCGCGCACGGAGAAGGGCGTGCCCAAGGGTGGTGCCGGGACCCTATCGGTGGTCGGTGATATGAAGCAGATGAGCGCCGAGTGGGTTGTTGGCGTCAGCATGTATGGCTACGGGGTCTCGTTACAGATGGGTCTGGGGGCAGCCATTCCGGTACTGGACGAGGAAATGGCACGCTTCACAGCAGTCAAGGATGAGGACATCGTCGCCCCAATTACCGACTACAGCCGCCACTATCCGTACAGCGAGGGCGGGCCTCTGGGGCACGCCAATTACAAGCAGTTGAAGAGTGGCAGCATAACGGTCAATGGCAAAGAAGTGCCGACGGGGTCTTTGTCTAGCTATCCGAAGGCGCGCGAGATCGCCGCAATCCTCAAAGACTGGATCGAGACCGGCCATTTCTTGCTCAGCGAGCCAGCCGAGCTGTTGCCTTCAGCCGATTCCGGGCTGACCTTCAAGTTGTTGCCCGACCGACCGGTTCGCACGGAGGTGGTATAGATGGCAACACGTCGCGTGGTGTTTCACTATCCCCGGCATCTCATTGATTCGCCGGTGGTTTCACAAATAGTGAGTAAATACAACCTGGAGTTCAACATACTGCGTGCCAATATCACGCCTCAATCCGAGGGCGTGATGGTGCTGGGACTCGAGGGTGCCGAGGACGACATCGAGCAGGCGCTGGCTTGGGTTCGGGAGGAGGGCGTGAGCGTCCAGCCACTGGAGAAGGACGTAGTGCGCAACGAGCAAGAATGCACTCACTGCGGGGCCTGTGTGACCATCTGCCCGACGGGAGCACTCTACAAGCACATAGCCACGCAGGAGGTGCTGTTCGACTCGGATAAGTGCATTGCCTGTGAGTTGTGCGTCCCCGCCTGCCCGCCGCGGGCGATGGAGGTGGCACTCTGAGGCAACGCGCAGGACAGAGGGATGAGCGCGCTTCGGTCATCAGTAATAGCGACTGCTCTTCCCTCTGTATCCGCCAGGAAGTTGTCAATTCTCATTGTGAGAATAGTTATGTTATAGTGCCTGTACGGTAGCTCCAGGGAGGAGACAACACTTATGGATGATACAAAGGCGTACATTCGCCAGGTATATGGGAAGATAGCTGATGGCCAACAGACAAGTTGTTGCTCGAATAACACGGCTTCAGCGGCAGCATCGTGCTGCCCCACGGGGGAGCAAGTAGTGGTCACCGAAGCAGATCTCGGTCTCGGGTGCGGAATGCCTCTGCAATTCGCTGCGTTGCAGGAGGGTGAGACAGTAGTGGACCTGGGTGCCGGCCCCGGCTTTGATTGCTTTAATGCTGCCGAGCAGGCAGGGCCGGATGGCCGGGTCCTCGGCATAGATATGACGCCAGAAATGATTGACCGTGCGCGCAATACTGCTGCGGAACACGGCTACGGTAATGTAGAGTTTCGGTTGGGCGAAATAGAACACTTGCCAGTGGCCGACAATTCTGCTGATGTGGTGATCAGCAACTGCGTGATAAACCTGGCTTCCGACAAAGCCCAAGTTTTCCGCGAAGTTTTTCGAGTATTGAAACCGGGCGGCCGCCTGGCCATTGCCGACATAGTATTGCAGCAGCCTTTGCCCCGGGAATTGGCCCAGAGCATTGAGGCCTGGGCAGGCTGCCTGGCTGGTGCCGTCCTTGTGGACGACTACTTGTCCACTATCCGCAATGCAGGCCTGTGCGATGTTAGGGTGGCCTCGCAGCACGACGCCACGGAACTGCTCACTCAATGCGGCGGCTCCGACCCCTTGCTGCAGGCAGCAGTATCAGCCGCTGGAGAGTGTGGTGAGAGCAGCCTCGAGGGCCTGGCGCTCAGCATAATAGTATGTGGCCGCAAGCCGGGCTGATGAGAAGTTATTATCGAGTGCTGGGGACACCGAGAAGCCCCAACAAGTCAGGTGGACGTCTGAACAATCTAACAGGTTCAGACGTCAAAGGACGCAGTGAAGTAACACATGGCACGGCATTTACTGCTCACAATCCTATTCACAGCACAGGCTCTGCTACCTATTGGTGGCGGGGCCTGCCCGTGTGCTGCCACGCCAGCAGCCCCAGTGCAAGACTGTTGCTGCGATTGTGACCCAGCAGGCACGGATGAATGCTGCTGTTATGAGGTGGCGAAAGAGCCTGCCCAGCCGACCAACGCGACGTTAAGTAGGATCGAGCAGACTGTACCACACCTCTTTGTGCTGACCAAGGCCCTGCCGCAGCCGACTATCATTGCCGACACTGCGGTGGCCCTCGAGCGCAGCATTACTCCATGCGATTTCTCCATCTGTCTAACGCGCGCAGAGCGCGCTCCCCCTGCCTAACCCCTCATTTGCACGCCAGTATTGTGCCCGCCGTTTGACTGAGTTTGTCCCAGGCATGATTCTGCCGCCATTCTGGCGGCCCGGACACACCATTACTTGAGGGGTACCACTGTGAAAAACATCGTTCGACCGACAGTTGTTGTGGTAAGCCTGTTGCTACTGAGTGCAAATTGCGCCAGCGCAGAGCTCAAGGTCAGCGCCGTGGAGATACTTCCTCGGCTGGACCTCCGCGCGAAAGCTGGGCAACCTGCTGCCGAGACGCTGCGTGTGCAGCAGGGTGAAATTGACTTGCGCTTCTCAGTGGGCGACGGTGAGAAGGAGTGGGCGAACTTCGCGCTCCAGGGCGTCTTAGCGACGCCGATGACCGGCCGCGCCCGGCAGATGCACTTCAGCAACTTCTACGCCGTCGGAAATCTCGGCGTGGGCCGGCCCAAGGTCAAGGTCGGTCAGTTTGTGGTGCCCTTCGGCACCCTCGCCGAGTTCGCCACTCACGCTCTGCTCCTGCAGACGCCGTACGCCCGCACAATAGGCCTGCGATTGGACAGAGGTGTGGAGCTGGAAGGCTTCGTCGGCGACTGGGACTACTGGCTGTCGGCCACGTCAGGCGACGGCCGCACCAGGCAGAACGGCGGCTACGCGGCCAGTCTGCGGCTGGTCCGTGATTGGGAGTTAGGCGACGACTTCCTGCGCCTCGGCTTCTCCTACCTGGAAGGCAATAACATGCCTACTTTTCCCACCAATCCCATGCCGGTGCCGATGGGGATGGACGAGATGGTTGCCTTCGCAGACAAGCGAAGGCTGGCGGTGGACGTAGATTGGCTGCGGGGGATTGACAATATCCGCGCTGAGCTGGTGGTGGGCCAGGATGATAGCAAGAGGGTGGATGGGCAGTGGCTGTACTACAACCACCCCTTCTCCTACGAGACGGACCTCACTTTACAAGCGGATCGCTGGCGCCAGGAGGATGGCACCAGCTATGGCCTGGGTGCGGAGACACACCATCGCCTGGACGACTGGAGCGGACTGCGGCTTAGCTATGAGCATCGGTGGGCGCATCCGAACCTGGCTTCCGATCGCTCCGCTGATCTTTGGACACTCCAATACTATCGAGAATACGTTTGGTCACCAGACATCTGAGGAGGTGTGAAGATGCTACCCAAAGGATACAGACGTTCTTACGTGGCACTGCTTCTGGCCACCGTGCTGGCACTGGTGCCGCTGAGCACCGCGCTGGCCTCACTGTGTGTATGGCGCAACCCTGACGCCGACATTAAGGAATTCTTTGGCGGCGGCAAGTACCGCACTGTACTGGAGAGAGTGGGCTCCAAGAAGACCAAGATTGAAAAGCGTATCGGCCAGAAACTCGACTCTGACGAATTACAGCTCAAGTTCTGGCCGGTTATCAAGGACGGGCAGCGAGTCGGCACGGTCGCCAGTCACCTGGGTAAGGGCGACTACGGAGCCATTGAAGTGGTTGTGGCCATCGTGGATCCGCCCGATGCTCCGGCCAAGATCAAGGCTGTCAAAATCCAGAGAGACCGCGAGCGCTACCGTAGTGCCCTACGCAGCGCCACTTTTCTGGACCAGTTCAAGGGCAAGCAGGCCAACAGTAAGTTGCAGGTGGGCGAGGACATCAAGGAGGCCCACCCAGGAGCGGTAAAGGGCAGTAAAGTGGTCGCACTATCAGTAAAGAAGCTGTTGGTTGCCTACGAAGAGCTCAATATTGGTACCAAATAACTGAAAGAGGTGAATTGATATGAAAGCCAAGCTGATAGTCGTTCCGGTAGTGATAGTCGTACTGCTCGCCGGAGGCATCTGGTATCTGGTCCGGCCGCAGGTCGAATCTTACGGCGGGACAAGTCCAGAGAGTACTGTCGTGAAGGCCACTACCACTGAGACTGCTGCACAACTGAAGATCGGCGAGATCGGACCCAGCCACATCGGCCACCAGGTAGCCATCGAGGGCACAATCGTGAAGGAATGCCCGCACACGGGCTGCTGGGCCGTCGTCGAGGACTCCAGTGGACAGATCCGCATTGACACCAACCCTGGCGGTTTCGCCCTGCCGCTGCGCCGGGAGGGCTCCAAGGTGCGGATAGTGGGCCAGGTCATCGAGAAGGAAAATGGTGACCTGGAAATCGCGGCCGAGTCGGCCGAGCTGTAAGGAGACGAACACATGAATCTCACCAATTTGGCGATGAAGAACTTGCGCCGACGGCCGGCGCGCACCCTGCTGACGATGACATCGGTAGCCGTTTCGGTAGCCGTATTGTTTTCTTTGCTGACGTTTAACAGTGGCTACCAAAAGGCCTTGCGCCAGCAACTGCAGCAGATGGGTGTGCACTTGATGGTCGTGCCTATTGGGTGTCCCTATGAGGCCGCCTCCCTGGTGCTGCAGGGCGGTGAGATTGAAAACTATCTGGAGTCCGACGTAGCCGACCGGATAGCGGCCCTGGAGGGGGTGGCGATCGCTGCCCCCTCCCTGATGCACGCAGTGGTCAAGCCCGACGAGGGCCGTACTGATATCTATCTCGGCATTGACGGGCGCACGTTCGAGCTTAAGAACTGGTGGCGCCTGGAGGGCAGCGGTGCCGTCCCCACGGGGGACCTGCTCGCGCAGCCTAATGCGGTGGTACTCGGTTACGACGCGGCGCTTATCGAGAAGCGGGAAGAAATCGGCGAGAAGCTGTGGGTGCCAGAGATTGAATCCGAGTTCACCGTGAGCGGCATCCTGGAGGCCACGGGCAGCCAGGACGACGGCTTCTTCTACCTGCCCCTGACTACCGCCCAGCGTAAGTTCAACCAGGTGGGCAAGATAACGGCCGTCCAGGTCAGACTTACCGACCCCTCCCTGGCTTCTGGCGTCGCCGAAGGGCTGGAAGCGATGCTGCCCAACGCCGAGATTATCCGTATGGAGGAACTCCTGGGTAGTATGACGGCGCTCATGGACTCGGCCCGGGCTTTGATCTTCGCCATAGTCGCCGTGGCCATCACCATTAGCGCCTTGGGCGTGCTCAACACGATGCTGATGAGCGTCTTTGAGCGCACCCGAGAAATCGGGGTGCTGCGGGCCACCGGCGCCGGGCGTCTGCACATATTCAGTCTGATCTGGTCGGAGACGCTGGGGCTGACCCTGGTCGGCGGCGCGGCCGGTCTGGTACTGGCGGTTGTTGGAGCCCGCGGTGTTGAAGCTGTGATTAAGCGGTTTGTACCCATGGCTCCCCAAGGCGCGATGACCAGTTTTGACCCCCGCTCAGCGATGATCTGTATCATTGCCATACTGGGCGTGGGCTTATTTGCCGGTATCTATCCGGCACTACGCGCCGCCAGCGTGCGCACTATTCAAGCTCTGCGTTCGGAGTAGGTGATTGATCATGGATTGGCTTAACCTGGCAATTAAGAATGTTGTGCGCCGCCCGATCCGTTCACTGTTGACCCTGGCCGGCATCGCCATTGCGGTGGCCATGTTGTTCAACCTGCTGGAGTTCCAGCGTGGCTACGAACAGGGCCTGCGCAGTGAACTGGGCGGCCTGGGCGCCCACATTATGATCGTGCCGCGCGGCTGCCCGTACGAGGCCGCGACAATAGTCCTGCATGGTGGCAAATGGCCCCGCTATATGGAGCAGGAGTGGTACGACATCGTCAAAGCGACTCCCGGTGTTGGTGAGAGTGCTGCCCTGATCATGGACGCTGTCATCAAAGGGGGAGGTAGTCAGAACCTGATATACATGGGCATTGATGAGGAGTACCCGAAGATGCGCGCCAAATGGGAGTACCAGGCGGGCGGTTGGTTTGATGCTGAGCGCACCGCCATATTGGGTCCTTCAGTCGCGGAACTCGGGGGCTTCGGGGTTGGCGATGAGATTACTATTGCCGATGGCAGCCGCATTCCTCCCACCCGGTTGCGCGTCGCTGGAGTACTGGAGCGCACCAATAGTCAGGATGATGGCCTGATCTTCTTGCCCCAGGCCACCCTGCAGCAGATCTTTGGCCTGGAGGACAAGCTGGTGGTGATCCTGGTCAAGGTGGAAGACGTTAGTCAGACTGACCAGGTAGCTGAGCGGCTTCGGGCCGCCTCCCGAGAAGCGAAAGCGGGTATGAATATCTTCCCACTCTCGGAGCTGCTGGGCACGCTCACCAACCTGATCTCTTCGACCAAGGTCTTCGTCCTGGCCATCGTGGCGGTGGCTTTGCTGGTCGGCGGCGTGGGCGTGTTGACCACGATCCTGATGACCGTGCACGAACGCACCCAGGAGATTGGGATGATGAAGGCGATGGGGGCCGGTCGGCTGGATATCTTTCGTCTCATCTGGCTGGAGACACTGCTAATGACTCTGGCGGGTGGAGTGGCGGGAGTTGGGCTGGCGGTCGTCTCGGCGCGGGGCGTAGTCGCAGTATTGCGACATGTGTTGCCCTACGCTCCTAGCGACTTCGCGTTGGGCTTTTCGGCTAGCACCCTTTGGTTCTGCCTGGGAGTGTCAGTCATCCTGGGGATGATAGCGGGCAGCTACCCGGCGTGGCGCGCAGCCTCAATCTCTCCCATCGAAGCGATCAAAGGTGGTGGTACCTAATGAGTAGTAATGACCATGTCGTGGAAGCAATTGACCTGCAGAAGTCTTATCGCGTGGGGAAAAGATCGGTCCCCGCTTTGCGCGGCATTGACCTGTCGCTGCGGGCCAGCGAGTTCGTGGTGCTGCTGGGGCCTTCGGGCGCCGGCAAGACGACCACACTCAACCTGGTGGGCTGCCTGGACAGACCGACCGGTGGGCGCCTGACGGTGGCTGGAAACCAAGTCTACGGGGACGGCGCGTATCTGTCGGAGGGGCAGTTGGATGCGCTCCGGCGTGAGCATGTGGGCTTCGTGTTCGCTGATTTCTACCTGCTACCGACACTCACGGCTATGGAGAACGCACAGTTGCCTCTGCTGTGGCGGGACCAGCGCGATCCTCAACGGGCCCGCGAGCTACTTGAACGAGTCGGCTTGGCCCACCGCCTCACCCACCGGCCAACTGAGCTTTCGGGCGGTGAGATGCAGCGAGTGGCTATTGCCCGGGCGCTGATCAACCAACCTACAGTGCTTCTCGCGGATGAACCGACCGGCAATCTGGATACTCGGACTCGTGACGAGATCCTGAGCCTACTTCGAGACCTTAACGATGACGGCCTAACGATACTCCTGACGACTCATGACACTGATTTGGCGAAGTGCGCCACACGGGTGCTACATATCAGAGACGGACTACTAGTGGAGGCATAAAATGAACACATCAGCCCTGGAAGCCAAACAGCTCTGGCGGACATACCAGCGGGGGAGCGAGACCATCCATGCTCTAGCTGACTTCAATCTCACTGTGCAACCCGGTGAGATGGTCGGCATAGTGGGCCGCTCAGGCTCGGGCAAGACGACTTTCTTGAATCAGGCAGGATGTCTGGACCGCCCCACGAGGGGCTCGGTTATCATCACGGGTACGGACATCACAGCCCTGCCGGAGCCACAGCTTGTCTCCTTTCGCCGGGACTACATCGGCTTCATCTTTCAGCTATTCTACCTGCTGCCAACTCTAACGGTAGCCGAGAATGTCGCTTTGCCCTTGCTTTTTGCCAGTCGTAAAGATCCGCAGCGAGTTGAGGAATTATGTGAAAGAGTCGGTCTGTCGGGCAAGCTGCGTGCGTTGCCGACCAGCCTGGATGGGGGCGAGATGCAGCGGGTGGCCATCGCCAGAGCGCTGGTCAATGATCCTAAACTTCTGTTGGCTGATGAGCCCACCGGACGCCTCGAGCGCAAATCGCGCGACGCCATCCTGGGCATCTTCGAAGAACTCAAGCAGGACGGGCTGGCTATAGTAGTCGCCACGCACGACTTGGAGCAAGCGGACCGCTGTGACCGGGTTGTGGAGCTTAGGGACGGCAAGCGCGTGTTCAAGTAGCAGGATGACACTGGTGAGGGCAGCGTGGGTCTGCTACGGAAGAGATCTGCCCGAAGCTCGGATTTCCACTGCTTCGCCCGCTTCGATGATCTCCCGCAGTCACCAGCTTATGCTGCCCGAAATACCCGCCATTAAGCCAAAAAGCCCCCTTCGATTGCTCAAAAAGGGGCTCGGAATCCTGGTGGCTCCCCGGGCCAGAGTTAATCCGAACTTTTCTCCGAATTTCGATCTTTTGCTCGATTGCACACTCGAGGAAACGAAGATACTTCCGCCTCTACTTCGGGCAGTCGCCTAGTCACGCCCAGCTATCCCTACGCAAGCCGCCCTACTTGCATGAGACGATGGAAGAACGAGCCAGACGCTTCCAGCGTATGCTCGATTCTGGCATCGTCAAGAACGGGGCAGACCTGGCACGCTTACTCGGTTGCTCAAGGGCGTGGGTGACGAAAGTACTACGGACCACATGAGGCATGCCTGATTCCAGAATTTGGTGTGCAAGCTGCTATTCCTGAGCAGCGCTGACAAGCACCCCTTCGCATACTGGGAAGAAGAACATCAGCCGAGGTTTGGCCAAGAGGGAAGAAGGCGCTCCACAGTGTCGTTCTAGCACCAAGGCCACACCCGGGCGCCAAGGCTGGCAGCTTGTGCTAAACCCCCGCGCCGGTTGCAGTCTGTGCGAGGTAGGTCTGGCCTGATTCTCGCCAGCTTATATAGAAAGGGCAGTTCGAACGATTGTCGAGAGGGTTGGGGCCCGAGAATGTTCCGCCCACAAGATGGGATCTCGTTAGTGAACAGCTCGTTCATGCTTAACAATCAGGTCCACAAGGCCACCGTAGTCTACTTTGGGCAACACGGTTTCGACGCCTCGCGCCACCAAGTCAGGTTCCAGAACGTGGAAGGTCACGCCGCGGTCAAGACCATCACGAATAAACGGTGAAAGTGGCTTTGTATTGGGTCCGGCGGCGTATACCGCGTCCTCTATGAGTATAACCGTGTCCCCTCTTCTGGCAAAGAGGATCTTCTTGCCTTCGTTGGGGTCAGAATGTGGCGCGTGACTGAGCACGAATAGTGTAGGCATGCCATCTATACCTCAGTAGGTCAGCACAACATCGGCGCTGGCGATAAGATCGGAGATCTGCTCTTGTGAAAGTGGCACGAATTCGGGCTCAATACCTGCCACAGACAGGCCCCGCTCGGCGAGCGCGTCGCTTTCCACATACAGTCTCACACCGAGATCTGTCAGGTTGGCGATGAGTTCAAGGGCGTCATTGCCACCAATTGACTCGGGGCTTTGGTTCGGCAGCACGGCCCACGTGGCATCATCCAGCAGCATATAGCCGATGTCAAATGGCATGGTGCCGAAGCCCAGGCATGTCCTTATGCTCTCGGGCACGGCCGCTGAACCATGCGGCGCAGTTCGAACAATGAACAGAACGTTCTTCATTTGCTTTCCAACTTGCTGGTCAGTAGCCGAAGCTGAGGACACGGTCGGCTTCATTGACCATTTTGGCCAATGTCGCAATGCCCGCCATCTTGAGCCCCTCTGCAAGCTCCGAGCGCTTCTGTCCCCGCACCTGACAGCAGGCCCCACAGCCCTTAATCTCAACGCCTTGCGCCACCAAGTTCACAAGGGCCTGAGTCATGTTAGCCTGACTGCCCGTCTGGCATCCGGCGTTCATGGCCACCACTGCGTCCTCGGCCAGGAAAATGCCAACTTCATGGCCCTTTGCCAGTGCGGCCTTGGATAGGTCGGTTACGGTTTGTATGTGCTGAAAGGCGTAGGGACCAGTTCGAACAACAAAGACAAGTCTCATCGATAGCTCCTGCTAGGATACGAACAGGTTTATCTGTGCGTCCTGGGCTTCGCCCACGTAGGTTGCGGCTCCAGCAACCTCGATATCGCCGATGAGTTCCTCCCTGCAAATGCCCATGGCATCCATAGACATCTGGCAGGCGATCATCCTGACTCCGAGGTCGCGCGCTGACTCGATTAGCTCTGGCAAACTGGCGATCTTCTTCTGCGCCATGATCTTCTTTAACATTCCCGCGCCAATTCCTGCCATGTTGAGTTGCGAAAGCGGCAGACTTGCCGGGCTCTTCGGAAGCATCCAGGCCAGCATCTTCTGCATCCAGTTCCTCTTACAGTCCGCCGGACCGCCCTTCTTGAGTGCGCCAAGGCCCCAGAAGGTGAAGAACATGGTGGTCGCCATTCCCATGGCAGCAGCAGTGGTGGCGATGATAAATGCGGCCATCACCTTGTCCAGCGTATCCGCGAATACAATGATGGTTGCCTTCTGGGCCGTGGCGGTATTTCCCATGTTCCTTTCCAACTCCTCACTATCTGACATTTATGACCGCCGTGAAAACGTCGTCCGCCTCGGTCAGAGAGTCCAGTTCATGTCCCTGGGCTTCGATCCAAGCCCTAACGTCCGGTTCGAAACCAGGGTCATCGGCCATTACAGTGATGCTATCCCCAGCGGACATGGATTTGACTGTCTTGGTGAGCTTTACGATCGGCATTGGGCATGATAGACCTCTGGCATCAACGGTGACATCCGCCATTTGGAACCCCCTCGCGCATCATCAATCAATACTATAACTGGGCTTCCTATGTATCCTTATACCCTTCGTACGATTCTCTGAACCACGCAACAATTCCTCCCTTGCCCAGACACCTACGGGCGGGAGCCACACACTCGAGGGCCCGCGGTGCGGGATGTATCGGAGGAAGAGAAGATCACCGCGCAGAGCATGTTCGGGCAGCTTGTGACCTCTATGGTGTCCCGAATCGTGGAAGAGAATGAGCGTGTACGCCAGATAGAACAAAGTATCCAAGAAGTTCGTTCACCGTTGAGCCGACCCAGCGAGGGAGGGAACGCTGACGACGATAGGCTGGAGGAGATCAAAGTGTTTGAGGGTGAGCTGAGTGAACTGTTGGACGAGTGTGTTCCTGGGTGTGGTGTGGAGTTGGAAATAAACACACCGGAGGTGAATGAATTCTTTCGGTTGGTCACACGGATTGTGGTCAACGACGGCCTACGCACGTATCTGGAATCGAAGGGACATGGCGTACAAAGGGCAATGTTGTTTGTTTTGTTTCGAGCGTATGCGAGGCTCTTGCAGCGAGAAGCCGCCAAAGCGGCGGTGCGCGAAGGGGCAAAGAACCTAATTTTCGCGATTGAGGAGCCAGAGCTTTTCCTACATCCACAGTTGCAGCGCAGCATGTTTGGTATATTGGAGACGATAGCGGATCACGATCAGGTCCTAATGTGTAGCCATTCCACGTTCTTCGTGAAGATGGATCGTTATGCCTCTATCTGCATCGTGGACAAACCCACAATTGAAGCGGGATCGAGCGTCAAACAGTGCTGCACAGAGATTTTTGCGGAAGAGGAGAAGAAGAAGCGATTCAGGATGTTGACAGAGTTTGACCCGGAGCGGAATGAGCTCTTCTTCACACGTCGAGTGGTGCTTGTTGAGGGGGACACGGAGAAGGTTGCGCTTCCGCTGATTGCCAGGCGGATGGGTATGTTTAGGCACGAGGTCACTATCATAGAGGTTGGGGGCAAGGGCAACCTCGAGCTGTTCATGAGAGTGCTGAATGCATTCACGATTCCATACTTGGTGGTCTATGATGTGGACCCGATCCCCGAGGACATGCTGCCGACAGACCCGAAGTACGGAACGGCGAAGCGTCTATTTGAGATGAACAACACGATTGCATGTGTCGCCGCTGATGGGCGTGGGCGCGTGTTGCCGGTCGATCCCGAGTTCGAACGAGTCGCGGGCATCTCGAATGCACAGAAGGAGAAGCTGGGCGGACCTCTCGCGGCTTCGGAGCACGTCAGCGAAGCTGACATTGCGTCGGTGCCAGAGAGGTTACGTGAGATCGTTGAGACTGTGTATGGCGACTCCGTCTGGTGATGCAGGTTTGTGGAGACTGAGGCGCAAGCCTACCACTCCCCACACATCTCTCTGTACCCACAAATTCCACACATAAAATTGTCGTTGGGGTAGTAGACCTCAGTTTCTATCGCGCGCTCAACGTGCTCTGCTAACCGCAGGAAGCGGTCAATGTGAGCTTGGGTTCGGGTGGTTTCCAGCTGCTGTATCTTGGCCTGCTTGGTTCGTACTAAGCCATCCAACCGCAGACCGTTCTCGTTCTGACCATACAGAGTACGATATGCGAAAGCGTACGCGGTAAGCTGCAGGTCTTTCGCGGCGGCGTCTGCGGGAAAGCTGCGCTTTGTGGTCTTGTGGTCTATGATGGTTCTCTGGTCATCTATCAGGTCGATGTAGCCCTTTAGCGGAAGCTGAGTGGCGCCGGTTTCTACGAGAAACTCGCGCTCGACCTCTATCGGCTGGACCCTCGGCGCCACGTTGCGGTGGTAAGGGTCAAGCAATCGAATACCATCGTCTTTGAGCTGGCCGGGCTTTTCTTCTTCTTGGAAGAGCGTTAACTGGGCCTCCTCATCCCAGCGCTGACTGAATATGTCCTCGATCTGCTGCAGGGGCAGGTCCTGGTGACTCTGAATCTTCTGTCGGTAGTTTTCTTCGAGTGTGCCGTGGACCGTGCGGCCCAGAGTAAGGCTGCCAGTAGGCGGTATCTTCAGGCCGCAGACGTACCGGAAGTAGTACTGGAGGGGGCAACGCAGGTACATCTTGAGCTGCGTCACGGAGAGGTGGGGTTCATCAGTCATTCTTCCCCTCCGCCTTGGCTTTAGCGGCTTTTGCCTTACGCTGCTCGTGCGGTGACTGCGGTGGGTCATCGCCGGGTGGCCGCAGCACGTATTGCTGTAGCTGCTGGGCTATGGTCGTCACCACCGACAGTCTTTGCTCGGGCAACAGCTTAGAGTCTTTCAGGATTTCCGCGGCGGTGCGCAGGCAGTTCATACGGATGATGCGCAGGGACTCAGCGCTGAGTGGAGAGTTTTTGGTGGCAGTAGGGGCTCTAGATGACAGCCGTTGGATAGCGGCAATCTTGCGGTAGCGGCCTGAGTTGTAGAAGGAGAACTCGACGCGGTCTCCCTCGCTAATGCCCTCGGCGAGTTCCTTGGCGAATGTGGTGTAGCGCTGACCGTCAATGGATAGCATCCAGTACTGGGAGCCGTCCTGACGCTGGTTCTGCCAGATCTTCTCTACGGTTCCCTGCATATCATTCTCCGCCCAAGTCTGCGGGTAGGGAACCGGGGTCGTTCTCGCCAACGTATCTTTCGAAAACTCTAGCGGTGTCAATGACCAGGTCGCGCTTGGCATCTGGGTCAACTTGCGCTGGGGCCAGTATCTGCGCGGCCGACTTCAGACAGCTCAGCCTGGTGATCTGCCTGTCGCGGTCGTTGTGATAGAGCGGTGGCTCGTGGTTCGGCGTCAGACTGGATACCTCTGTTATGTTCTTGAAGTTTCCGCTCTGGCGGAACTCGTATTCGATTTCTGCTCCTTCCTGCAATTGGTCAAAGTGCTTGTCGTCCCATACGCTGTAGCGCTCACCGTCTATCTGCACGGTCAGATACTGCTGGCCGTTCTTGCTTTCATTCTCCCAGATTTGTTCAATGATTCCTTTCATATTCTACCTCCTCTCCCCACCGATGTAAGGTCAAGCCATTGGGTGACTGACCTGATGGCGGGGAAGTTTGAATGCGAATGAAACCCTTAGGGCTCACTGGAATAGTCGTCATCCAGTAGAACCTTGGGGCAAAAATGGCGGCAGCGTTTGACCTCTCGTCTGGTCGGAATGCGTTTGAGCTTTGCACACCAGATGCCCCGGTCGTTTTGTATGCCACAGATGCACTGTTGGCACTTCCTGGGCTGGGGCCGGTCGGGTTGATAGCTGCCTGCCATAGGAGGAGGTTCACATAGAAGTACTTGAAGGTGTCGAAGAAGGTGGGTGCGGTTCGCGCAGTTGCTGGTGATGTGGTTAACAGCTTAATAAGGCGAAGCAGCCAACTATTAACAGAGGCCTATGTTCAGAGACCTGCGCGACTGGGCGGTGTACACCAACGTATTTCTGGCGGTAGGCGCAGCATTCATGGCATATGCAACCTGTGTGTTCCTGGATGTCGAGCCATATCCTGCGATACTGGCAATACTGTTTCTGGGAACCTTTGCAATCTACACCACCAACCGGTTCACAGACCTGGACGAGGACAGGCTGAGTCATCCGGCGCGCTACAGTTTTGTGATGAGACACAAACACGCTTTACTGACTTTGGCCGGAAGTTCGTATGCGGCTGCCCTGGCGGTGGCGCTGACGGGCGGCTCTCAGACAGTCTGGGTGGTGATGCTTCCGGCGGTGCTGGCGCTGCTGTACAACGTCAAATGGATGCCGGCTCTGCCGGTCAGCCGCTTGAAGGAGATTACGGGCGTGAAAAACGTTACGGTTGCGCTAGCCTGGGCTATCGGGACTGTTTTCGTGCCGGTATTCTATGTGTCTCGGAGCCCAGGTTTCCCCGCCTGGGTGGTCTTCGGATATACGTTCGTGATGTGTTTCATTAACACAGTACTGTTCGACATTCGGGATGTACGGGGAGATGCCCGTTACGGTATCGGGACTATCCCGGTCACGCTTGGCGTTAGCCGCACGAAGAGACTCCTGCTCCTGCTGAATGGATTGCTGGCAATGTGGCTGGGAGGTGTGGTGATGGCGGGGGCGATTTCGACTTTCGGGCTGGTGATGCTGGCCACGGCGCTGTATTTGACCGTGGTGACCTGGGCAACGACTCTGCGAAATGTCAGGTTTGCCTGTGAAATACTGGCCGATGCCTTCCCCATAGTCTATGGTGTGCTGGCGCTGGCATACGTGGTGATGGCTTGAGAGGTACGGATAGGATCCTGTCGTGGTTCCTGCGCAAGGCCATCATTCCTCGCACGATTCGCTTAGACATCCCCGGCTTCATTGTGGAGCGAGTAGAGGCCGAGAGTGATATTCGCAACGTGCTGTTGCCCGAGGCTCTGATTGGCAACCTAGAACGAAGGATTGTGGACCAAGCCGGCCAGGAGGGTGTGCAGCGCTTGTATTCGGTGGGTAAGAGGTTCGGCTACCGTCATGCCCTGATTTCGCGTCTTCCCGTCTGGGAAGGTCAGTCAGTGTTCCAGAAGCGCAAATTCCTGTCGGCTGCCCACTTCGTCATCAAGTACATCGGCAGTGTGTATTCCAGCGACATACGCGAAGTCATATATCTCCAGGCAAAGAAGCTGACTATCCGAGCCAACAACTTCGTGGTGTGTCGCCATAACGGGCTGGGGTTGCTGCTTACGTCCGGCGGAGTGGCGGGGATATGGGCCTATGCGATGAACGACCACACAGTGGAGGGCGTTCAGACGGCCTGTGAGGGCAGAGTCGATGCGCATTGCGAGGTGGTTTGCGCACCCAGTACGGAGATAGAAAAGGAAGGCCACAAAGTGTATCACGAGAGAAGGCTGACGCATCTGGCTCTGGACAAGCGCTACCGGGATTTCAACCAACCCAGGAAGCTGGAGTATACTGAGACATCGGTGCAAGACATGATCAACCTGGGAGTATTCGGCTACGAGGGCGGTGTGCTATCGTTGGGTGGTGAGAGGCACTTCGTATGTGGAGCGAGTCTCGTATACATGCTGGAAGAGGAGTTTGGCGGAGACACGGCGGTGGGCAGAGTGCTCAGGGAGACGGCGTGTGAGCAGGGCCGCCGGATTGGCGCTGCGGCTGGCCGGCGGGATTACAGAAGATTCGTCCCGGAGTACCTGGCGGCCTGCGGATGGGGGGATACATTGATTTCCGAAAGCGCTCGTCTGAAACTGCGGGTGAACTTCTTCCCCTGGACAAAATGGGCAGACACTGCCAGCTTCGCGATCTTCAAGGGGCTCGTCGAGGGGATGCTTTCTGAACTGCGCCAGAAGAGAAAGAAGTTTCGCGCGGTCTACGGTGACACCAAGGCCGGGTGGCTGACACTGCAGATGAGCTAGAGAACCGAGAAGCCACTCTTGCCTATTTCCAGAGTGTGGATATCGCAATCTACCTGGGTCCTGCGTAGCTTCTTAACGGTCAGTGTGCGCTCCGTGCCTCGACCCAGGGATTTCGCCTGCAAAATGATGACTCCGTCAGCAACAAACTCGGAAACCCCGTCGCGGGAGTAGCCGTCCTGTCCTTCCAACAGTTCCGAGGTCACGATTCCGGTGAAGCCCATCTCTTTCAGTCTCTTGATTGCGGCGTGGATCAATTCCCTGGTGTCCGTGTGATTCAAGGCCACTGATGTGATCGAATCCATGACGATGATGTCGGGCTTCTTCCCGGTCTGTTTCGTGAGCCGGACGAGTTTCGTAGTCACCTCGTCAAAGTCATGTGCCCACATGTGAAGGAACACCAGGCTACCGTCACGTTCCATCTTCTGTGCGTTCCAACCAAACTGCTCTGCCTGTTCTTTCAACTCCTGGGGTCCTTGCTCGAAGCAAACATAGACTGCGGTGTGCCCGGCCTTGACGGCAGCGGTGACAAACTGCAGGGCCAGAAGGGTTTTGCCTGTCCCTGGCGGCCCGGAAACCAAAACCATGGAGCCAACGGGTATGCCGCCACCGATAATGGGGTCGAGGCCCTTTACGCCTGTGCGTATCCTCGCGAGAGACATGGGGATCAATTAGAGTTTGGTGAAACGGGCTTAAATATCTTCAGGCCGAAGCATATGCTCGTAATCAGCTATGCGGCATCCAGGTCGTGTAGCTTCCTCTGCAACAGCTCGCGGAACTCTTTGTCCTGGATCAGCCTGTCCATCACCTGGTCGGCGCGGCTGCGGTCAAGGTCGCGCTTGATCATCTCCCTGGCTGTCCGTTGTTCGAGGACCGCGCCACACCGACTGCAGAACTTGTTCGTCGGGGGGTTTTGCAGCCCACACCGGCAACAGGGCTTAGGGTTGAGTTGCGTCTGGACGCCTGCTTTGCTATCCGGCGCGATTCCGTAGGTCTTCAGCAAGGCATTATCCACATCACGGCCGGACAGGTGCACGTACACCGCGGGCATGTCCGAGCCCTGGACCCAGCCCAGGAACTTGTTCATTTGGGCTTCCGTGAAGTGGCTCGCCAGATAGGTGGCCCGACTGTGACGGAAGGTGTGAGGATTCACCGGCTTGGTAATACCCGCCCGTCTGGCGGCAGTGGTCAGAATGTCGTAGACTCGAGCGTATGAAAGTCGCTGTCCCCTGCAGTCCCGAGTGACCCAAACGTAGGCCCCAGGTTGCGACTTGCGCGGGTGCATGTTGAGCCACTCACTTAGGTAAGGAGCAGCAGAGACGACTAGCACTCGGCGGGGACCGGTCTTTCCATCAACAATGAGCCGGAGGCCATGAGGATGTGGCACGACGTGCTTGATCCTGAGAGAAGCAAGCTCGCCGATTCTACATCCGCTCTCGTAGAGCACCGACACCAGGGCCTTGTCCCTCGGGGTGTAGCAGGCGTCAATGAGCTTACAGACGTCCTGTTCCGTGAGGATCTCTTCGGGGAGCTTGCGCCTGTGATTGCGGACGTCCGAGCGAAGCCAGGCCACCTCAGGCGGATCGCTCTTACTCCGCCTGAGCCACCGATAGAACTTCTTCAGAGTTATTCGAAAATCCCGTTTGGTCCACTCCGAGAAATCGGCTCGTTCGATGTCTCTTACGAGCCTCTGGATGTCTTCCATCGCAGCACGAGCGAAATCCTTGTTCAGACGTGAAGCCAGGGATTTCAAGTGTCCAAGGTACTTCTCTACTCTCGCGACGCTCAGACCCTCAGAAAAACATTGGTCACGGAAAGCCAGAATGTCCTGCTTGTTTGCAGAAGTGATGGCCGCCCGTTCGATGGCGGCCGCTGTCCTTTCTAACTTGCGTTCATAGTTGTGGAAAGCGTCCGACATATGGATACACCCGCACCAGGCCTTATAGACCTGGCGTGGGCGCTCTGCCTTTCACGCTACGCTGGGAGTGAGAGTTTGGTGGAAAGTGAAGCGCCCACGCCTGCTAAAAAGGTATTAGGTTCGCATGTTTATAAAGGTTGCCCCCCGACGAGAAGGAGATTAGCAAATGAGTTACGACGGCTGGTTATCCGGTGTCTCTCTCTTACGCTTGGGCTTCATGGGGCTTCGAGAAAGGACGAATTGAACCCAGATTGGTTGGGTACGCTCGCGTGTCGTTGACTGCTCCATGGCTTGGATTGAGGCTCTACGACTCATAGGTGTGTCGTGGGCGTGTTGCTGATGGTGCCGATGTATAGGAATAGACTCGAGGGCGTGGCCCACAAGGCAAGCCTTAGAAATGTGCTTGCCGGAGCGCACACTGGGGTTTAGAGGCAAAGCCTTAAGAAACCCGACGCAAATAATAGTATAGGTGAATTAAGTGAAGAGCTTGTTAGAAAGGAAGGTGCTGGGAGAGGTCCGCTGCATTCGTGAGGAAATGCACGAGCTGAACCAGACACTAAACCGGCTGGTAGAGGTATGGTCTCCTGCTGCTGACAGCAGAGATGCCGGTGGGCAGTCCCTTCGTCGCTAAGTTGGCCAGGTGGGTATGAGGGTCCGACTGCCTAGAAGTTGGCCACCGGGTTCGGGCCTTGGATCGCCCTCGGTGAGACCGAAGAGCAAGTTGGCGGAGAGCTTACTGGCCTGAACTCTCTTACCTTCCCCGGTATTGCTGCCCTCCTGGCCTCAACCAGACCGAGTGCGGCCAGTTTGTTGCAGTACTCGGAGTACGTGCGCACGGCGATAGGCTTGATCTTCTTCGATTGACAGGTATTGAGATACAGTCGCCACAGGTCACCGGACAGAATGCCTGGCTTCTTGGCGATAAGTTCGTGCAGAAGCCGGTGATGGTCGGTGACACTGCGCAGTAAGAAGGTCATGTCTATGTCTTTGGCTGCGTGCCAGCCGGCCATAACATGCTTGGGCTGGATGCGCTCGCTACGGTCGGCTCGCGCCAGGTTGGCAGCATTGCGCAAGGTCTTGATAGCGACACGGGCATCGCCCTGTGCCAGTCGAGCAATTGTGGTGAGTATCTGTTCGGACCAGCAGCCAGAGACCAGAGCCAGGTCGGCTCGCCGGTGCAGAATCGTCACTATCTCAGCTTGTGAGTAGTCGGGGAAGCGCAAGCGCACCGGATTGAGCCGGGATTTGACCCGTTCTTCGAGCCCGAAGTAGACATGTTGGGAATTGCAGATGCACACCAGCCCGACATTGCCGATCTGCCCCAGGTTGTAGAGAATCGAGTTTCGTTCTTTCGGGGAAGGCTGATCGATCTCGTCTAGCACCAGGATCAGGGCGTCAGTGTTCAAGTGACGTTGCAGGCGCTCGAGCTTGAAGGAGACAGTCAGTCTCTCTGCGCCCAGCACCCGTAGCTCTCTGACTATTCTATCCAGTACCGAAAAGTATGTGGGATATTTCCAGCAGTTCACGTACAGCCCTCTGGCCCCATGTTCTTTCCGCAGTTTGCGCAGCATCCAGCGGGCCGTAGCGGTCTTGCCAGTTCCCGGACTCCCATAGAGCCAGCAGTGCATGGGCCTATATCGACAGTCGGCGGAGCGCAGCGCCTGGCTCAGTTCCCTGATCTGTTCGTCGCGGCCAACAATCTCGGGTGCCAAATAAGCTTCACGGAGGATCTCGGGGTCTGCAACTAAGGCCAAGTCCTCGTCGCCGTTCATGCGCACTATTTAGTAGTAAACACTTACAAGGAGACTGTTGCGAAAGTTACATTCGCATTATAGCAGAGGGGGGCTTGCTGTCAAGTGGGCGATGTGCTAGAATCATCGGTAGTAATTGAACCATTATTCTGTAGCAATGGTGATTGAGCTTATGCAAGGCGAACACAGCAA
>JAUVXR010000034.1 GCA_030603495.1 bacterium | reverse complement strand
GTTCACCAACCAGCACATTACTTAGGCCCTGGGCGTTGTCTATGCCAAACAACTTATGAAGCGTTGGTCGGCGAAGGTCACTATCAACAAGAATGACTTCCCTGCCGTCTCGGGCCATTGTCTGAGCTACGGACGCACCGTTATTAGAGGTGAGAGGCGAGAATGAGCAACCTCATCACCCTGTCTCCTCTGGGACATAGAAAGCCTTTGTCGTTGTCCCTGCTGTTGTACCTGTCGTTATACCTGCTGTATAGTGGCGCGCCCGGAGCGATTCGAACGCTCGACCCCTGGCTCCGGAGGCCAGTGCTCTATCCGCTGAGCTACGGACGCGCCTTGTTTCTGCCCTTGCCTGTCGTGTCACCTGTCGTTATACCTGTCGTCCACTGGCGGAGAGGGAGGGATTCGAACCCTCGATGGAGGCTTATACCCCCATAGTCGCTTAGCAGGCGACCGCCTTCAGCCGCTCGGCCACCTCTCCACACGGACTTGTATTTTAGCACATCTGCAGGAGGTAGGCAAGAGGCTCCTCAGCGGCTCCTCATCCGCTGTTGCCGCCACCAGCGCACTAGCCACGGGCCCTCGGTTTCGCGGACTTCCTGCTGGAGCTCGGAGTGGGTCATTGCCGCCGCCTGGCCGAATATCGCCCGCTGGTAGAGGTAGTCGCACAAGCCCAAGCCGACCATCAGCAGCCCGAAGCGCCAGGCGAACGCCCAAATGACCTGCCGTATGACACCGGCTACTGCCGCCGGCTCGATCCCGGAGACCTGCACAAGCGCGGGCAGTTGGGCATAGATTATGATTGCCCCACCCGCCAGAATCACGGCCAACATCAGCAGTTCCCAGGCCAAGTCTGCCCCGTGCGGGCGGTGAAAGCCGAGCTTCCCGGCCGCGAAAGGCGTCATGCCAACGGCCTGAGCTCCGGGCGCCCCCCAACGCTGCAGTGCAGCGATGCCCATCGCTGCCAACCAGACAATGACCAACAGCCCCGCGAGTGCCAGGCCAATACGAAGCCCGCCCGTCAACGGCAAAGCTGCGGTCGGTCCTACGGCACTGGCTTGGCTGAGCCATTCGAGGAAAGGCTGCTGGAGGATGTCCAGCAACACGTCGCCAAGAGCCGCTATGAGCAGTACAGCCACAGCGAAGACAGTGGCCGCACTCAGCACCCGGCTGTGCGGGAAGATCCCCGCCTGACGCAACTGGCTCAGGCGGCGGGCAGTAGGGGCATGTTGGCGCAGGTCGCCAGCCATCAGCATCCCCTTAGGCAATACTGCTACATACTGCCGAGCAGCGTGGTCAGGTCGGTCTGGATGGTGGCGAACTGCCAGCCGACGAACTCCGCCAGCAGCGGTAAGGTAATTATCAGGGCGACGATAGCCACCGGCCAGCGTACTGCCGGTATCGCCGGCGCCCAGATCAGATTGGGTAATGCCCGCGCGAGCATCGCCAGCACGACATCAGCGAGGAAGAGTGCTGTTATCACTGGCGCAGCGACAACCACACCGATCAGGAACATCTGCGTAGCAGCACCAGTAATACCGGTCACAATCCCGCTGCTGGATATCGGCCCAGTAACCGGCACAGTGGTGAAGCTGGTGCAAAGCTGCTCGACGAGCCAGCGATGACCGCCAATGATGATGAACAGAACCAGCCCCAATACGTAATAAAGCTGGGCGATAGGACCAAGCTGTTCGTCCCCGAAGCCGCCGGCGGCGCTACCGCCCACATAGTGCTCGATGACCTGGCCCGCCAGTAGTAAGCCCCAGAAGACCAGCGCGCCGAGGAAACCGATCACCAGCCCGATGGTTAGCTCGCGGACGATACCAGCGAGCAGGGCGACAAACTCCGCCGGAGCAGCAAGCTCCGCGCCCAGCAGCGGCGCAATCGCCAGCGTCACTGCCCCCGCCAGACCCAGACGCACAGTCACGGGTACGTGACGCCAGTTCCACGGCGGCAGCAGGAGCAGTGCCCCGGCACAGCGCGCGAAGACCAGGAGGAAGCCAGCCATACTCAGGGATTGCCACTCGGTCATTGGCTTGTCACCGCTACTTGACTATCTCCGGCAGGCTCTGCCACAGGTCCAGCCAGAAGTCGCTCATCAGCGCCACCATCCAGCCCCCGAAGATCAATAGGGCCGCGCCCGCCGCCAGGATCTTGGGCACCGTGGAGATAGTCGGATCTGCGCCGACACGCACCTGGATCAAGCTGACCCCCAGGGCAGCTAGAAACGCGGCCCCCAGCGGCGGCAGGGCCGTATAAAAAGTCAGTACCAGCACGCGCTGCACAAGTTCGAGAGCTTCCGATGCGGTCATCCTCACTCCCAACGGCTTAGTAAGCGGCGCTTCCCGTTGAATGGTCGGCCGTTCGTACAGTCCCACCGCACCCGCTGTTGAAGAGTTCTTTGCCTAGAACGTCGCCAGCAGCGACTCGGTCAGCAGCTTCCAGCCGTCCACCATCACGAATAGTAGTAGCTTGAAGGGCAGGGCAACGGCTGAAGCGGGAAGGGTTATCAGCCCGATCGATGCCACCGTGCTAGCCACAACTAAGTCAATTATCACGAAGGGCAGATAAACGATGAAGCCTATAATGAAGGCGGCGCGCAACTCGCTCAGCACGAAACTGGGAATGAGCACGGTCATCGGCACGTTCGCGCGGGTGAGTTCCGCCGGGACCTGCGCCATCTTGCGGAACATCGCCAGGTCGTCGTCGCGCACCTGTCGGATCATAAACTGTCGCAGGGGTGATTCGCCCAGCCTACCAGCTTCCGCCAGGTCAATCTTGCCCGCCAGCAATGGCGTCACCGATTCGGCATAGATCTGGTCGAGCGTCGGGAGCATGGTGATGAGCGTCAGAAAGATCGCCAGGCCGACGATGACGTAGTTGGGCGGGATTTGCTGGGTGCCCAGCCCTGCGCGCAGGAAGAACAGAACGATGACGATGCGGGCGAAGGAAGTTATCACTGCAAGCAGCGCAGGAGCCAGCGCCACCGCCGCAAAGAGCAACAGCAGCCGCAGGTAGCCGCTTTCGCCCACCCCCCCGATTTCTAGAAGCGTCCCCCCCGGCGCCTGAGCGCAAGCCGCACCGGCACTTGTCGCGGTCACCGCTCCCACCGCGAGAATCCGGCGCCGCCAACTGCGCAACCTCGCGTCAATCGTAGCTATCATTGTGCGCAACTCCACGCTGACGAGCCTGCGACTGAGTCTTCTCATACTCGCCCAGCGATAGCTCCGCCAGCGTCCGCAGTCCGTCTGCTCCGCTGCCAACCACCAGGATGCGGTCGGCAACCTCCACAACATAGACCCACCGTCCGCCGCCGAGGTGCAGGCTTTCGAGCACCCGCAGACCTGTCCGCCCCCGGGGCAGTCCCGTGTAGGAGAGCCGACGCAGGCCGAAGTATATGGCGTAGATAAGGGCGACGACTACGCCGAGGCTGACCAAGGCCCGGAGCAGGTAATAGAGTGAACCGTGACCGGCTGATGTCACCGCGCCTTCCTGTGCGAAAACGGGGATACACCAGAGCACCATGCACGACCAGAGAAGCACCAGAGGCCGTAGAGCAAAGCGCATCAGTCAGTCCTCCCTGCCCATATCCGGGTTTCTCACCGCGTACCGGGCCTCCCTGCGATAACCTAGTCAGTGAGGAGGAAGTCTACCACGAATCTGGCAGGATGACAAGAGGGAGGTCGCGAGCAAGCGGGCTGCCGCCGGAAGCGCTTTGAGCAGACAGAAGGCAAGTTCAGGCTACGGCGGAGGCAGATTCATCGAGGGGAGGACTGTCAGCCCGGCTATTCCAGGTCATCTGCTTGGCGCCGGCCGCTTGATGGCGGGGTAGGAGCATACGCAGCCCCTCGCGCCCGTCGCCGAGCGGTGCTACATCGCCCTGGTGAGTCTCGACAATGCGCCGGACTGCGAGCATCGTCACCTGATCCCACGTCGCTGCACTAGTACTGCGGGGCAACTCTTGCTCCGCGGCGGCGCTGGTATGCTCCAGGAGAATCTCCACTGCTTCGGTCCCGTCTTCCGCCACTCGGGGCTTCACGCTGATGCTGATCTGGCTGCCTTCCGGGAGGTTAAGCAGCCCATTCTCCAAACAGCCACGTACCGCCTGGGTGAGATAGCTGCGCTTGCCTTGGACCACCACCACTTCGGGGCTGGGCAGGACCGCTAGCTTGATCAAACGCTGCTTAGCCACTTGCCAAAGCTGTTGCGCAGCCTCCCAGATAACCTCGTTGACATCTACCACGCCAGTCGCACTATCCTGGAGTTGGTCACTGACTACGGCAATTAGATCGTCCAGCAGATGACCGATCTGGTGAGCCTGTTGGGCGATGACCCCTGCATGGTGCCTTACTCGCTGTGGCGGAGGGGCAGGCACGGCGGTTAACATCTCGGCGCTGATGGTCACCGAAGCCAGTGTGGAGCGAATTTCGTGGGCGGCTCCCCGGATCACCGCCTGTTGACCTCGGTCCCATCGGTCTCTCCCAGGGAGGGCCGTCTCAATTCCGTGATAAGTCAGTTCGGCAGTTTCGTTGCCCATGACCAGAGCTATTCCCCCCATAAGGCCAGCATCACCCGACTGGTAACTGTCCTTGGAAGAATATCGGTCAAAGTCCATAAATGCTTGAGCGCAACCGGGAGTGTAATCAGCCCCGCGCTGTAGACGAGTCTGCACCCTTGTCGCGGTTAACGCCCTACGCCAGCCCCAATAGATCTGGTCGCAGGTAGCAGTCAATGCCCCTGGCTGCTTGCATGCCATCGGCCACGGCTTCGACGACCGTCGCCCGCAGCCCACTGGACTGCTCAGGCAACCTCAGCCCAGTCCATATCTCAGGCAGGACATTAGCTGGGCGCAGGATTTCGTAGGCCCGCCGGTCGTTGTCGTCAGCTATGGCGGTTACAAAGCCGGGCACATTCACACCTGCGGGGTAACCCTGCTGGCAGGTCGTCGCGGCATAATTACGGCAACACCTGGCAATCTCCCGAACCTAGTCAGGATCGCGGAAGCGGCATCTCTGGTAGATAGGCGCGTAGATCTCGCGGTCGCGCACGACGCAGCCGGTGCGGCCGCCGTCGCGCATGATCTGCGTGCACGAGGAGCACGTGATGCACAGCTTGGTAGGCACGAGCTTCCCGCACTCGATCAAGTCCCGGGCGAAATCCGGGCACGCCAGTCCCAGCCGGCCCACCCCGGCAAACTGGCACCAGCCCTGCTCGAGCATCGCTGCGGCTACCGCTGGGAAGAACTGCCGCAGCCACGACAAGCCGGTAGCAACCAACGGCATTTCTGGGACAGCCTCGTGAATCTCGCGAGCAATCTCCACCATTGTAGCAATACTGGCCAGCGGATGCTCGTGGGGAATGTATCCGCCGGAAGCGAGCGTGTCAAAGGGTCGCTCAACGTGCGGATTGTAGTACGGGTTGCCGTACCCCAGATTGATAATATCAAGCCCAGCCTCGTGCAGGCGGCGGATTAACTCAATTGGCTCTCCCAGGTCTGGCTCCATGCTCCCATCCCTGGCCATCCCGAAGCCGTGCGGATACGGAAGAGCATCGTAAACGTTCAGCCGGGAACCGATCAGTAGCCCGGGTACCTCGGTCTTGATGCGCCCGATCACCTCGAGCAGGAAGCGAATCCGGTTCTCGAAGCTGCCGCCGTACTTGCTGTCCTCGCGGGTATAGGAAGCCAGAAGTTCGTTTATCAGGTACCGGTGGGTAGCTTTGATATCAATTCCGTCGTAGCCTGCCCGTCTTGCCAAGTGGGCCGTTTCGACGAAGCGGTCCTGCAGCCGGTCCAATTCCTCGTCGCTGATGAGCAGATACTCCGAGCCCAAATCGTGGCGGGGGTCGAGCGGCGCGGAATGATGGGCGATAATGGGCTCAGGAATCCCCCGCGGTTTGCTGTAGCGGCCGGAGTGAGTGAGCTGAAGAATCGTCACGGGCTGGTGGTCTTCGCCCAGGGATTCGGCAGCCGCCGCCATCAGCATCTCGCGCATGCGGGCGAATTCGCTCACGGTCTCTTCGTGCAGCCAGAGCTGGCGGGGATTGGCGCGCGCCTCAGGCACCACCGCGGTCGCCTCCATCCACAGCAGTCCCGAACCACCCGCAGCAAAGCGCTGGTAGCGGCGCATAGCCAGTTCAGCGGGCGCACCGTTGCTGGTGCCGTCACAGCCCTCCATCGGTTGGATACACAGCCGGTTCGGGAAATGCCGACCACCAATCTCTGCCGGTGCCAGCAGTGGCGATATGTCATCAGTAAATGGCAAGCTCAGGGCCAGTTTGTCAAGCTGGGCCTGAACCTCGGCCAGACTGCGAAAATGAAACGCCTCATGCTCTGAAGGAATTCGGACATTAGTTGCTGGATCAGGGTCTGCCATTAGATATTGCTGCCTCGAAGGTTGATTATTGGAGGGAAGCGGTGGTAAGTAGAAGTGCGATCTGGTTACTCCTCAAGCGCCGCCAGGATCTCGTCGCAAATCTCGAAATTGGAGAAGACTTGCTGGACGTCCTCGTGCTCGGCGAGAGCGTCCAACAGCCTGATCACCTTGGGCGCATCCTCATCCGGCACCGGCGTGGTATTGGCCGGCACCATGGTGACCTCAGAGCGCTCCATCTTGATTCCTGCGCCCTTGAGCGCATCATAAACTGGCTGGTAATAAGCGGGCTCGGTGCGGATCTCCCAGGAGTCTTCATTATCTATCATATCCTCGGCGCCGGCGTCCACCGCCAGAGCAAACAGCCCGTCCTCGTCTGCCGCCGCCTTTGCCACTGATATCACACCTTTGCGCTCGAACATCCACTGCACACAGCCCGGCGAGCCCAGGCTGGCTCCTGAATCTTTCATCACATTGCGAATCTCAGCGACTGCACGGGCGGCATTGTCGGTGAGCACATCTATCATCAGAGCAATGCCCGCTGGCCCGTATCCCTCGTAGACCACTGTCTCATAGCTGACGCCCTCAATTTCGCCGGTGCCCCGTTTGATGGCGTACTCAATCTTGTCGTTGGGCAGATCGGCGTCCCTGGCTTGATCAATGGCCATCCACAGCTTGTGATTGGTCTCGGGATCGCCGCCACCCTCGCGCGCCGACGAGATGATGCGCCGCGAGAGCTTGTTGAACAGGGCACTGCGCTTCTTATCCTGCCGAGTCTTTCGGTGAACTCGGTTTGCCCACTTCGAATGTCCCGCCATGCATCAATCACTCCTGGCTATAGGAACCAACATCACCCGGCGATGAATCCGGCATAGTCGGCAATTATACCACGCTACTGAACCCGCGTTCAAGCCTCACTCACTCCGCCCCTGTTTCCATAGCTCATCCGCCGCCGCCAGCGCAGCGCTGTAGACCACCTTAACTGGCACGTTGCGCTCCTGCGCCACTTTCAGGCAGTCCTCGTATTCGGGCGCCAGGGTGACCACCTTGCCGTCCAGGTAGCCGACCTTAACGCTCAACTCTCCGTATTGCGTCTTCACAGTGATAGTCTCGCGCAGAAGGCAGCGCCGCTGGCTGCGGCTCAGTCGCACGCCGAAGGTGGTGCTTTCCCGGAGGATAGCCTCGGCGACAGCGTCGGCATTTCCGGGCGTCGCCAGCGCCGAAATGGTAACCGCCGGACGTCCCTTCTTCATCTGTATCGGGGCCAGCCACACATCGAGCGCACCGGCGGCAAAAGCCTGGGCCATCAAGTGCGGATGCAGCTCTGGATTCATGTCATCAATGTTGGCCTCGACGGTCACCACCTCGTCGGCCAGCCACAGCCCTTCCACAGTGTCGGACTTGCTTGCCGTTGACTGTCCCACCCACAGGCGCAGAACATTAGGCTGCCCGGGAAACTCCTTGACACCGGCACCGTAGCCGACTTGCTCGACCACCATCGCCGGGTACATGCCGACTTCATCGCAAAGGGTCACGGCCAGCGCAGCGCCGGTGGGGGTCACCGTCTCCCCCTCGATATCCACGGACACCGTCGGATGACCCTTGAGCAGTTCGGCCACCGCTGGCGGTGGCACTGGTAGTTGCCCATGCATGGTGTCCACATACCCGTGTGAGACAGGTAAAGCTGAACAGTAGAGCTTCTCGATGCCCAGCAGCCGTAGGCCTATGACGCTACCTACAATGTCAACAAGCGTATCCAGTCCGCCCAGCTCGTGAAAATGAACCTCCTCGACAGGCACACCGTGCACAGTTGACTCTGCCTGTGCCACGCTCTTCAGCACAGCGAGGGAAGGCTCAATGACCTCCTCGGGCAACTCCGCGCCGGCGATCATATCCCGCAGCTCAGCATAAGTTCGATGAGGCTGATCATGAGCCTCCTGGTGATTGTGACGGTGATGATGATTATCGGGCTCGGAGGCGGTCACCGTAACCTTTGTCGCCTGGATGCCGCCCTTGGACACCTGTTCCGCGCTGATGTCCCAGCTATCCACCAGCAGCCCACGCATCGCTTCACGGAGCTGGGCCAGGTCCACCCCCGCATCCACCAACGCACCCAGCATCATATCGCCGCTTATTCCAACCGCTACGTCCAGGTAACCAATTCTCATATTCAGTTCCCTCTTTGCCAGACCAGTCTTGATATGAAGGAATTATGACGGCAGCCGCGAAGTCAGCTTCCAGGCTAATCAAATATAAGGTAAGCTGACATGGTGCAGTTGTCAAGTGACCGATTCGCCAAGTATGTGCTGCACGGCTCCACCCGCGGTCTGATCGCCCTCGCGGTGGGGGTCGTGGTCGCCGCGAAGCTTGTCACCGCCGGCTGGCCGTGGTGGGCGTGGGTGCCAGCGGCGGCTGTGGCGGTGCAACTGACTTACGCGCTGTTGCTTCTAGTCGTCTACGGCTACCAGAAGGCTACCTACCAGGCCCGCGCCCGGCAAATCAAGCAGCATCTCCGTCAAGCCCGGGACGCCGCCGTTAGGGAAGATTCGTCCCGCTGCCGGGACCGCTGATAATGCGCCTCGGCTTCCACATATCAATTGCCGGCGGAATCTCGAAGGTCGTACCCCGCGCGGTGCAGCGGCGGTGCACTACACTGCAGATGTTCACCTCCTCACCAGTGCAGTGGCAGCGCCCGCTGTTGGAACCTGATGAATGCCAGCAGTTTGCTGAGCAACTCGCCGCCCGCGATATCCGCCCGCATTTCGTCCACGCCGTCTACCTGCTCAATATCGCCAGCCCCGACCGGCAGCTCTGGCAGCGCAGCGTGGATCATCTCGCCGAGGAGCTTCGCCGTGCTGAATTGCTCGCGGCGGCAGGAGTGGTGCTGCACCTGGGGTCGGGCGGCGCAGGCGGCTCAGTCAATGACGCTATCAACCGCGGGGCGCGGGCACTCAATGTGGCCCGGGAGCAGGCAGAAACCAGTCTGCCGCTGATTCTGGAGAACTCAGCGGGCGCGGGTAACACCGTGGGGAGCACCATACCCCAGATCGCGGATATAGTCGGTCAAAGCCAATACCCTGAACACCTGCAAGTCTGCCTGGATACTGCCCACGCCTTCGCGGCGGGCTGGCCGCTGCACCACCGAGAAGGCCTGGATAAGGTGCTCGAGGAACTGGATACTACCTTTGGGCCGCAGCGGTTAGTGCTGATTCACGCCAATGATAGCCGTGCAGCCTTCGCCAGCCGTGTGGACCGCCACTGGCACATCGGCCAGGGCAAGATCGGGCGGGAGGGATTTCGCGCGATAGTCAATCACCCGCGGCTCCGGGATATACCCTTCATAATGGAGACACCAGGAACCGAAGCCGACGACCTGCGCAACATGCGCGCAATACGCCGACTCATCAACAAAGAGATCCAACCGCCGCTGCCGCCAGCGCGGCTTTAGGCACAAAACAGGAGATGGCCGAATGCCGCGCGAGAGCAAGAAAGCCAAACGCGACCGCGCCCTCGAGGTAAACAGCCGGCTGCAAGAGGAATACCCCAACGCTGCTACCGCCCTGCAGTGGCGCAACCCCTTCGAACTGCTCGTCGCGACTATTCTCTCGGCGCAGTGCACTGACGAGGTTGTCAACGAGGTAACCAAGGACCTTTTTGAGAAATATCCCACGCCCGAGGATTACGCCGGGGCTCGCTTGGAAGAACTCGAGCAGAGCATCTACTCCACCGGCTTCTTCCGCCGCAAGGCCAAGAGTATCAAGCAGATGGCTCAGGCTGTGCTCGGCGAACTGGGCGGTGATGTTCCAGACAACATGGAGGAGATGGTGAAGCTATCTGGTGTGGCGCGCAAGACCGCGAATGTGGTATTGCAGGAAGGCATACGGCCAGAGGGCCCCTTTGAGGGCATTGTCGTAGATACTCACGTCAAACGGATTGCATATCGTCTCGGGCTGACCAAGGAGCAAAATCCCGACAAGGTAGAACGTGACCTGATGCACCTGCTGCCGAACCGGCTGTGGCGTCAGTTCGCTAACCAGCTAATCCTGCTGGGTAGACAATACTGCATGGCCCAGAAGCCCGATCACCAGGCCTGCCCCCTGAAAGATATTTGCCCCAAGACGAATACCAGCTGATGCACACCGCAGCCCTCATTGCGGTTGCAGCTTTACGGTTAGACCACGGGGTATATAATTGGATCTGACAACGGCCAACTGATTCCAACAGCTAGCAGACTCGCTGCACAACTGAGGAATCACCAAGGGGGGAAGGCCATGCCCGAGCACGAGAACTGTGAGGCGGGAACCGTACTGATAATAGACGACGACAGAGCAGTAATGATGGCATTCCGCGGAATCCTGGAGCGCGTTGGCTATCGGGTTCTAACGGCCGATGACGGCGGAGAGGGCACGGAGATATTCCAGGACCAGCACGACGAGATTGACCTGGTGATCATGGACTGGCGCATGCCCGGCCTGGACGGGCATCACTGGATAAAGCCCATGCTTCAGATTGATCCTCGGGCCAATATCATCTTTTGCACCGCGTACGAACTAGATGAATTCGCCCTCCGCGAGCTGGGGTCTAACGTGATAACCATGCTCAAGAAGCCCGTCAGCCCAGAGAAGCTCGTTGATGTCGTAGGAAAAGCCCTGGCCAGCGACTGACTCGGCGGTAGCAGACCAGCGGCTGATGACTGGACTATAGAGCGCGGGGTGCGGGCCTACTGAAATTCACTCGCAGCGGCGCTGACAGCACCGGCAATCACATCGCGGAGCGCCACCCAAATCGTGATCGCACCACCGACCATGATCGTCAGCAGCAACGCATACTC
Organism: bacterium; assembly: GCA_030603495.1. Lineage (GTDB taxonomy): Bacteria > Armatimonadota > Zipacnadia > Zipacnadales > Zipacnadaceae > JALGTD01. Next base: position 15,110 of record JAUVXR010000034.1, on the reverse strand, counting down.
GACCGTAGTGGTGCCGTCCTCATCGCAGTACAGGGCCTTGATCTTGTCCACTTTTCCCCCTTCTTTCGTGGATGATCCGTCCAGCTATCTGCTGGCCCACAGAGGCTCCATGCGGTTCCCGAGCTGTCAGGGCAGATCAGCCAACGGATCCGATCCCCCCTCGCTTCTTCGTGCTACTTGACCATCCTGACTGCCCAAACCTTCTCGGAGAGGGCATCGGTGCCGGTGCCGGGTAACTGATACTTGATGAACCGGCCAGTGATCGAATAAGGGGGGTTCTGGCTATTGATTGACTCAATCCAGAACGCCGCAAAGTCATGAATTAGAAACTCTGCTCCGGAGCCTGTGCCACCTAGATACTCAACCATAGGGACGAGGATTATCCGGGGATTATCACTCTGGAAATTGTCGAAAGTATCGTTCGCCCAGGGACCCTCCGGGTCCGTGGCCCGCTCTAATCGGGACAGGCCGTCATTGGAATAGTCAAGTGCTCCTCGCCATTGCCCCACGCTGAGACCGGTATAGGCGGTCACCACATCGCCCTCGGCTACTAGGTTAGCCTCTACCTGCTCAGGAGTCAGGTCGTAGCCACGCAGCAGTTCAAGAAAGTCTTGGCCGCCGGAAAGTGGTTCAAGCCACCCAAACGAACCGGGGATATCTGCAGCGCTGGGGTCGCTTGCCATCAACATCTCTCGCTCCACGCCATAATCCAAGAGGGGATCTAAGGGGGGCTCATAGCTCATCCACATGGGAGCAATAGGCGCTGCCCCAGCGCGCCTGCGCACACACGTGGAACTGCGTGTTACCGTAGTACCCGTTAGGCCCAGCACGGGGGCGAACATGTAGTCGACCGGTATATGAACACTCACGCGGACCCCATAGGTGCTGCTGTCCAGCAAACCGTAATCCGGGATGGTTTCGTGGGGACCCCAAAAGAGAATGTCCCCTTTGGCGGATGAACAGGCGGCCTGTAAGCCAGCGTAGGACTCATTGTTGGCGTCAACTAAGGATAATGCCACCGTCCGACCGCTAGTGTAGTCGGGCACCTCCAAGGCCGCCCCCAAGGCCGCGGCGTCAGCCACGTCTTGCGCCTGCTGGGCCGCAAGCGCCAGCAGGCCCACATCAACGGTCAGGGCCGCCATACCCAACAGGGCCATCAGGCCAACCATCACTATCGCCACGATGGCACCTTTTTCCTGCTCTCTCTTACCGACAGTCAACATGCCCATTGCTCCTCGCCTATGGCAACTGAATTTGCAGCCTCTAACTATATTCTCCGATATTATACACGAAACGGCAACTATTGTCAATATTCTGGTACATATGCGGCACGAATGGACTTTTCTGCCACACACATCTGTTGGAGGGATGCGCGAAGGAGCCACGAGGCAGAACAGTGTATTAGCTTGGAGGATCAGGCACAAGAAGAGCCTGTCTAGAGGACCTGCATCGGTTCTCGCCGAGCGAGGGGACTAACAAAAGGGCCGCCGCACCAGCAGGCGCGGCGGCCGTTTGCAAGTTACATGGTATGAAAGCAATCGGGGGGGCTATCTTACCATCTTGGTCGTCCACAGCCCGGTCTCGGGCGCCAGGGGATCACCTGCTGCGCCTGGTAAGGTGTACTGTATGAACCGGCCGCTGATGTCATAGGGCTTCTTCTTACTGTTAACGGACTCGATGTAGAACGCGCCAAAGGCCCGGATCTGAAACTGTGCCCCACCTCCCGTGTCACCCAGATACTCACACATCGGTATGATCACGATACGAGGGTTGCTGTTGTGGAAGTCGTCAAAAGTGTCTCCAGCCCACGGCTCCCACATGGCCCGATCCATCCGCCCCAGCCCGTCGGGAGCGTTATCCAGGCCCGTTTTCCAGAGCCCCACACTTAGCCCGGTTTCGGCGAACCAAATGTCGTCGATAGCCGCATAATTGGCTACTATCTGTTCATAGGTCAGATTGTAGCCGCGCAGCAAGTCAGCAAAATCGTCTGTGCCCGAGAGCGGATTCAGCCAGCCAAACGAACCGGGAATATTCGCGCAGTGCGGCCCGTCAGCCATGAGCAATTGCTGTTCCTGACCGTACTGGTAATCAGTTACATAGCTGATCCACATGGGACAAATCGGCATACCCCCGACGGGCATGCGCACGGCCGTGCAGCTACGAGAGATTGTTGCGCCCTCCAGGCCCAGCACAGGCGCGAAGACATAATCAACGGGGATGTGGGTGGTAACCCGCATGCCCCAGGCATAATCGCCCAGCAGGCCAAAGTCCGGGATAGTCTCATTGGCGCCCCAGAAGGTGATGTCGCCGTCATCCGGCGAGCAATTGGCGGTAAATCCACCCAGCGACTCGTTGTTAGCAGTCACCAGGTCCAGTGCCACGCTCCGTGCCGTCCCGTGGCTAGGTAGCTCCCGGCAGGCCCCGAGTGCGGCCGCGTCGGCTACATCCTGCGCGACCTGCGCGGCAATAGCTAGACGGCCGATGTCAACCGTCAGCGCCGCCGCGCCCAGCAGCACCAACAGCGCAACCGTGACCCATGCCACAACAACGCCCTGCTGACGTTTGAGTGATGAATGGAATACCACCAACTGCGGTACTATCCTCGTGGCTTGGCACATCTGTGAGTTCATAGCATCGCCTCTCCACGATCGAAGGCTTAAGCTGAGTTTAGCTATATTTTATATACCCACGAGCCTATCTTGATAAACGCTGCCCTGAGCGATACAAGAGCCGCGCGCCAGTCGCTCAAACCAGACGCCCCCTGGGCCGTTACCCGCTACGCACCGCCAAACAGCACCCAACTCGCGGGACAGGAAGGAATAAGGAGGGCGACTGGAGAAAAGAAACTATATCCGCCAATACACCTTGAGGTGCAAACATGACTGGAATGGGAAATCTGCTCACCGCAATGGTGACACCGTTTGACAGCGACCTACAGGTAGACTACGACCGCGCCGCCGCGCTCGCCGTCAAGTTGATCGAGGAGGGCAACGACGGCCTGGTGGTCGGTGGAACTACCGGCGAGTCGCCCACGCTGAGTACCGAGGAGAAACTCGAGCTCTACCGCGTAGTGAAGGACGCCGTCGGCGACGCCACCGTAATCGCCGGTACGGGCAGCAACAACCACGCACAGACCGTGGAGCTGACCCGGGCCGCTTCCGAAACCGACGTGGACGGCATCATGCTGGTCGGCCCGTACTACAACAAGCCCTCCCCGGAGGGCTTCTACCAGCACTTCTCACGAGCGGCCACCGTCACCGATCTGCCGGTCATCATCTACAACGTCCCTGGTCGCACCGGCAAGAATATCGAGGCCAGCACTATCATCCGCCTGGCCGAGGACGTGCCTAACATTGTCGCGGTCAAGGAGGCCAGCGGCGATATCACCCAGATCAGCGAGATCTGCGCCGGCACGCCCGACGATTTTCTCGTCTACTCCGGCGACGACGCTATGACGCTGCCGCTGCTCGCTGTCGGTGGCGTGGGTGTGATCAGCGTAGTAGCGCACGTCGTCGCCAGCGCGATGGCCGAGATGGTCAGCGCCTTCCACGCCAAAGACACCCAACGCGCCTGGGAGATACACCACAAGCTGCTGCCGATCTTTGACGCCGCCTTCCTACCCTCAGGCAACCCGGCGTGTATCAAGCGTGCTCTGCAAATCTGTGGGTTCGACTGCGGCGGACTGCGTCTGCCGCTGGTTGAGGCCAGCAAGGCCGATAGCGAAAGGATTCGTCAGGTCTGCCAGGATCTCGGGCTGGTCTAAGCCACTGCCCGCACTTAAGGGGTGAGACCAATGCTGGAGGCAATCGCTGAGGAGATCAGAAGGTGCACCCGCTGCGCGCTGGCCCAGGGGCGGATGAATGCCGTCCCTGGCGAGGGCGCTGCCGATGCGGACATAATGTTTATCGGCGAGGGCCCCGGCGCTGCTGAGGATAAACAGGGCCGGCCCTTTGTGGGCCCGGCCGGCAAGCTGCTCGACGAACTGCTCCAGGATGCCGGACTGCCCCGCGAGCAGGTCTTCATCGCCAATATCATCAAGTGCCGCCCGCCGGGTAACCGCGACCCCCGACCCGAGGAGATCCGCGCGTGCCGCGAATATCTGGACGGGCAGATCGCGGCGCTGAACCCCCAGGTCATCTGCCCGCTGGGCCGCCCCGCTACCCAGACGCTGCTCGACCCCAAGGCGGCGATGGGCAAAGTCCACGGCCGCCCCTTCGAGCGCGATGGCATCCTCTACGTGCCCATTTACCACCCGGCTGCGGCGCTGCACAACCCCGGCCTGCGCCCCGCGCTGGTCGAAGATTTCAAGAAGCTCATAGCCCTGATCGAACATCATCTGCAGTAGCAAATATACAGTGAGCAATTCAGCGCGATTTTTGCGGTAGGACAGGCGTCCCGCCTGTCAATGTTGGGCTTCATCGGAAGCAACTTAGCCCAATCCTTGCGGTAGGACAGGCGTCCCGCCTGTCCAAGTCCGACGGGCGAGACGCCCGTCGCACCGAGTGCATACGGTGATACACCCCATGGGTGCCGAGCAGATTGACGCATTTATGACCTATATGACCGGCGTGCGCGGCGTCGCCGCCAATACCGCGGAGGCCTACGCCCACGACGCCGTCGAGTTCTGCGCGTTCCTGGGGCAACTGTGGGGCGAGGAGCACGCCTGGGACCTGGGCGAAGTGGACTACCCCGTCATCCGCCGCTACCTCGCCCATCTGAATCGGATGGAGTACGCCCGCAGTACTATCAATCGCAAGCTGGCCGCCCTGCGGGCACTCTTCAAGTTCCTGGTGGATTCCGACGAAATCGAGCACAACCCCGCCGCTACCGCCACTGCCCCCAAGCAGAGCCATACGCTGCCCGAGGTGCTCTACGAATATGAGCTGGAACAACTCCTCGCTGCGCCCGACCCGAACGCTCCCGCCGGCCAGCGCGACCGCGTCATCCTGGAGCTGCTCTATGCCACCGGCATGCGCGTCTCGGAGCTGGCGGCGCTGAATGTGGCCAGTCTCAATATGGAGCAGCGGGAGATTCGCGTCATCGGCAAGGGTAACCGCGAGCGCATCGTCTTTTTTGGTCAGCCCGCAGCCAATGCCGTCGAGCAGTACCTCGGGCATGGTCGCGAAATACTGCTGCGTAAGCGCACCGATACCGAAGACGAGCCGGCCCTGCTCCTGAATCCCTCGGGCACGCGGCTGTCGGTACGCGGCATCCAGAAGATCGTGCGCAAGTACGTGCTGCAGACGGCGGCCAGCGCCAATATCAGCCCGCACAGCCTGCGCCACAGCTTCGCCACGCACCTGCTCGACCGCGGCGCGGACCTGCGCAGCATCCAGGAGCTACTCGGCCACAAGAACCTCGGCACCACCCAGATCTACACCCACGTCACCACTCAACGGCTCAAAGAAGCCTACCACAAAGCACACCCGCTGGCAAAAGAGGCAGGTACAGACGAGCCGTGCCGCGATACCTAATTTCTTGGTCGCCTGCTTGACGGTCACTGTGGCGGCTCAAGCGTCTGGTGCTTTCCGTCAAGCTCGTCCTGGCACTTACCTTCTAGGCGGCCAATGGCTGCGTCGAGTTTGGCTCGTGTCTTTTCGGCAATCTGTCTCTTCCCCTCGGCCTCGTGCTGGTCACCAAGCTGCACGCGTTCTTTTTCTCTCTCCCAGGCCTCCATTTCTTCGTTCGTGTCGTCAATCCGTCGACAGATTTGCCCGACGACACTCTCGACGAAATCACCGTGGCATTGTACATAGACGCGGGGCTTCTTCACCTCTACGCATCTTGCTGGGGCACCCAGGCCGCCCAGCATAGACTGCATGCGACGCGTAAAGACCAATACCCAGTCGTCCGCCGGGATTGGCTTTAGTATGAGATACAGGTTTACAAGCTTGGGATTGTCTTCGTCTACCCTGGTGCGCTTACGGTCGATTCCGTCGTATTCTATCTTCTCGGCCATTGGAATTCCTCCAGTTCAAGATTTGCCGGATCGCTACTGCCCCTCGTCGCATTGGACGAAAGGTTCTGCTCCTGCGTCGCCTGCTTGACGGTCAGCTCCCATCTACGGCCCTCACTGCTTGCGGAACCAGGCATATAGCCGGAGGCCGCCGGACTCGCCCATTAGTTGGTACAGTGTATCTCCCTCTCTGAATACTGGCGGCACATGTACTCCTGCCGGGTCTATGAGCATGTATCTCTCTCCGTGGGCAGTCCACGTGCCTGAGTCAGTCATGCCGCCACCTGGGAATTTGCCTTTAAGGGACCAGGTCCCGTCGGCGTCAAAACGAAAAGTGGTCCCTGCCCCCGGCCTTACAGGGTCCTTGGGGCCGTCGTAGGTGTCAGAGATTCTCCAAAGCTGCCAAGTTCCTACAATTGGGTCTCTGATATCAAGCGGCGAGGCGACGGGCCAGTACCATAGCCACGCCTGGTTCCCCTGGCCGTCGTCCACTATCTCGTACAGGTCCTTTTCTTGTCGAAATATCGTCACCGGCTCCGGCAGTCCCGTGAGGCTGTATCTGTCTCCGTGCACAACCCATGTCCCCGAGCCAGCATATCTATCACCGGGAGAACGCCAGGACCCCGACCAGGTGCCGTTCGCATTAAACCGAATCTCCGCCGCACAACCCTCTCCCTGGCTCAGATCATATATCTTCGGGCCGGCATGGGTGTGGCTTATTGCGTAGAGTTCCCAAGCTCCCACTACCCAGTCTGTCGCGGCTTTTCCCACAGGCTCTGCCGGGGGCCAGGCATCAAGCTCCAACTGCAACGGTCTGCCAGGCTCCTTAAGCGCCGCTGTTTCGGGCGGGGGAAGATAGCCGGGCTCCACCTTCCTGAAGGACCGATATCCTGCTGTCAGCGCCCTCGCTGCTATGAGTATGATTACCACATGGTACCAGCGGATATTCATCGTTCTGCCCTCCCTCTTTGATTGGTGTTACTGCGCTCCAGCCGGCAATTCCCTTCCACTTTTACATCCTATCACAGGTCTTCTCGACCGGTCAAGTTTACGTGCGATAGGCATATCATCTACAGCAGCACAGTTTGCTCCAGGCAGGTATCAAGTCCCGGCACGGAGAAATAGTCAACGGTGGCTGGACTTTTCACCAAGGATTGCTCACAATACCAACGAGGTGTTTTGTTATGAGAATTCGCTCAACTACGGTCATCGCGGTGCGCCGGGATGGCGAGACGGCGCTGGCTGCCGATGGGCAGGTTAGCATTGAAGATACTATCTTCAAGTCCAGTGCGGTGAAGCTGCGCAAGATGCGTGACGACCAGGTGCTGGTCGGCTACGCGGGGGCGGCGGCGGATGCGCTGGCGCTGTTCGAGCGCCTGGAGGGCCAGCTTGACAAGTACAGCGGCAACCTCCAGCGTGCCGTGGTCGAGCTGGCCAAGCAGTGGCGCACCGACCGCGCCCTGCGCCAGCTCCAGGCCCTGATGATCGTCGCCGATAAGGACAACCTGATGCTGGTTTCGGGGACCGGCGACGTGCTCGTGCCCGACGGCGACGTGGTAGGCATCGGCAGCGGCGGCGGGTATGCCCAGGCTGCCGCAGAGGCCCTGCTCAAGTATACCGATAAGCCGGCTGCTGAAATTGCCGAAGAAGCGGTGACCATTGCCGCCGGCATCTGCGTCTATACCAATGAAGATATCACCGTGGAGGTTGTGAGCTAAGTGATAATAGATGATCTGACACCCAGGGAAATTGTTGAGCAGCTCGACCGCTACATAATCGGCCAGGATGATGCGAAGCGGTCGGTGGCTATCGCCCTGCGCAACCGCGCCCGCCGCCGCGCGCTGGAGGATGAAGAACTCCGTGACGAGGTCATCCCCAAGAACATCCTGATGATCGGCCCGACCGGCGTGGGCAAGACCGAGATCGCCCGGCGACTGGCTAATTTGGCCAACTCTCCCTTTATCAAGGTCGAGGCGACTAAGTTCACCGAGGTCGGCTACGTGGGCCGTGACGTGGAGGCAATCATCCGCGACCTGATGGAAATCGCCTACCGCATGGCCGAAGACGAGGCCTTCGCGGCAGTTGAAGAGGAGGCAGAGCGCCGGGCTAACGAGCGATTGGTGAATATCCTGGCCGGGGTGGAGAAAAGCCAAGCGGCGCCGCCGCTGGCGGCCATGCTTGGCGCAACCGAGCCGACGCCCACCCCCGAGCAGATGGCGGCCGAGCGAGACCGCCGCGAGCAGATGGCCCGCCAGGAAGAGCGCGTGCGCAACTTCACCCGCCAGCGCCTGGCGGCCGGTGAGCTGGAGGATCAGGAGATTGAGGTCGAGGTGGAGGAGCCGATGATGCAGAGCATGCAGATATTCAGCGCCGCGGGGATGGAAGAGATGGGGATGGACATGCAGAATATGCTCGGGAACCTCTTCCCCGCGCGCAAGTCCACCAAGCGCACTACCGTCGCCGAGGCCCGCCGCGTCCTGACCTACCAGGAGGCCGACAAGCTCATTGACGGCCAGGAGGTAGGGCGGCGCGCGCTGGAGGCGACCGAGGAGAACGGCATCGTCTTCGTTGACGAGCTTGACAAGGTCGCCGGGCGGGAAACCACCGGTCACGGCCCGGACGTCTCGCGCGAGGGTGTCCAGCGCGACATCCTACCGATCATCGAGGGCTGCACGGTGATGACCAAGTACGGGCCGGTAAATACTGACCATATCCTGTTCATCTGCGCGGGGGCCTTCCACATCTCCAAGCCCTCCGATCTGATCCCCGAACTGCAGGGCCGCATCCCCCTGCGCGTAGAGCTGGATAGCCTCACCCAGGAGGACTTCGCGCGCATCCTCGTCGAGCCCGATAACTCCCTGGTCAAGCAGTACATCGCGCTGCTGGCCACCGAGGGCATCGAGCTGACCTTCGGCGAGGACGCTATCACCGAGCTGGCGCGGCTGGCGCAACTGGTCAACGAGCAGACCGAGAACATCGGCGCCCGCCGGCTCTATACCCTCATGGAGCGGCTGCTGGAAGAACTTTCCTTCGAAGCGCCCGAGATCGGCGAGCAGAAGATACCCATTGACGCCGACTACGTCCAGAAGCAGCTCCAGGACGTCGTCGAAGACCAGGACTTGAGTAGGTATATGTTGTAACGGATAGGGCAACGGGCCCTGCGAGGACTCAACCTGCGCCCGCCGCGAGCTCTTGACGCCGACAGGCGCAGCCGATACCATACATCGGGACTCCGGCGCAGTATGGCCTACCGTGATATGGACAGTGTGAACTCACCGGTAGTGAGCCGTGAGCCAATCAACGAAACAGGTGGGAGGTCTAATGATGGACGCACGGATTAGTATTGGTAATAGTCAGCCCGGCGCAGCCCACATTCTTATTGAGTGCCCCGGCGACCGCGAAGAGATCGAGCGCGCCAATTTGTATGTGACGCCCCAAATGGGCGACGCGCTCGAGTCTATGACTCAATGGAGCGCCCGGCACGCCTTCTTTGTGCAGCTCGAGGATAAGGACGCGCTGGCGGCGCTACGGGTCGCCGTGGATATTCTCGAAATCCTGCGCGAGAACGGCCTGCTCAATATGTCGGATATCGCGGCCTAAGCCGACCGCAGCAGCCCCCAGGCCGTCGCCGGTAGCGACACCGTCGCTACTCGCCACACGAGCGGTGAGACAATACGTGACCGGGAGAGCGTTCAGCTGCAGCAACAGCCCTTGGCCTTGACGACCAGAGGCTCGTCGCAGCAACTCGCCTCTATGTCGCAGCAGGCGGGTTCGCATCCGCACGAGACCGGGCCACAGACCTTGGTAACCGTCACCTCCAGCTCGCAATCTCCGCACTGGCAGACTAGCACGTCGCCCTCTTTGACTTTCATGGGTGCACCTCCTTACAGTCTCAAGCCCGCGGGCTTGCAGTCTTCATCATTTGGTATACTGGTTCGTTGCCGGTTTGTCCAGAGAGCCGCGGCGCGGGCAGAATAGCCGAGAGGAGGACAGCTTTGCAGGGAACCCGCTTTTTGAAAAAAGCCGGTTCCCCGCACCCCTTCTCGCCTTCGCTATACAAGTGCAGCTACGGCGGACAAGCCGGCAAAAACTTTCAAAAGTAAAGGGAGCGAGGAGAGTGCCGGTAGGAGGGGCACCCTTGCCCCGACCTCTCCCCCACACCGGTAGGAGGGGCACCCTTGCCCCGATGGGGTCTGGGGCGGGCGCGGCAAGCAGCGCCCCTACGGGTGGTCAGGGGCCGGGGCGGGGCGATTGACAGCAACCGGCGCTCAGGCGTAGACTCGGGGCGAGGAGGTGTTGGCGCACATGCACAACAGCACAAAGGAGTGGGTGGGCAGTCTTATCCGCGCGCACGTCTCCAGTAGTCATCAGAATCGCCTGCGCATTGCGCCCTCGCTCTGCATCTATGACGAGCCGCTGGTGGGGTTCGTATCGGGCGCCGATCCGCTTTGGGTGCAATACAAGGCTATCATCGGCGAGTTTCACCCCACACCGGCAGAGTTATTCCGGGAGACAACCGGCAATACCGTCGGGGGCAATGATCTGACGGTCATCTCGTGGATTCTGCCATTCACCCACACGATCGTCAGCAGTAACGCCACGCAGACTGACGGGCCATCTGAGTACTGGGCGCACGGCCGCCGCGACGGCGAGGTATACAATGACCTGTTGCGCGCCTACGTGGCTGCTGAGCTAACTGGCGCCGGCTTCGAAGCCATTGCACCCGTCCTCGGTCCGGGCTTCACAACACTGACGGATGAGCAGATTGGCCTGGCGTCCACCTGGTCGGAGCGACACGCGGCCTACGCGGCCGGGCTGGGGGCCTTCGGCCTGTCGGGCGGCCTCATCTCCCGGCGAGGAGTTGCGATGAGATGTGGCAGTGTCGTGGCGCGCCTCAAACTGCAGGCGGCAAGAGTCACACGTCCTAAGCGGCGGGGGTATTGTTCTTTCTTCCAGGATGGCTCGTGCCGGGCGTGTGCCTCCCGCTGTCCCGCGGCAGCCATCAGGAGAGATAGAGGTGCTCACGACAAGGCGCGCTGCCAGGAGTTCAGCAGGAGCATACGTGCACGCATTGAGAAATTGTACGGAATCCCCGGCGGCGAATCCTCTGGCTGTGGCTTGTGCCAGACAGGGGTGCCTTGCTCCGAACGGATACCCTCGGGGATTTCCCCGGTGCTTTCTTGAGGCGTAATGAGGGGCGGGGCGATTGACAGCAATCGGCCCTGCGGCAGGCTACTTCAACAGCGTCGGGGCAAGGGTGCCCCTCCCACAACTCTTGGCGAATCAGATTCTTGTTCTGTAGGGGGCTTTGGTGAATCAGGCCATTCCTCTGTGTGAGAGGGCCATTGGTGAATCAGGTCCTTCCTCTGTGTGGGAGGGGCACCCTTGCCCCGACCTCTCCCCCACACCGGTAGGAGGGACATTCTTGTCCCGATCAGAGGCAACATAATCGCGGCAGGAATGCCGCTCCTACCATCGTTTTCTTTAACCCTGGGTAGGAGGGACATTCTTGTCCCGATGGGGTTTGGAGCGGGCCCTTCGAGAACCTCAGGACAAGCGGGGCGATTGACAGCAACCGGCGCTCAGGCGTAGACTGGGGGCGAGGAGGTGTTGTGAACGTGAAGCGCATATGGGAATGGTATGTCGTAGCTCTGGTCTTCCTCGTCGGGGTATTGCTCATGTTCCTAGGCGGGCTTGTGGCGCTGGGAGCACTGAACTTGGATCGTGAGGCAACCATTTTGTGGGCGGTGATAGGGTGGCCCGTCCTGGTGGCGATTGGGCTGTTGGCGGTGATTTGCTGGATTATTAACAGCAAGCGCCCGTGGGAGCCGAACTCGACGTTAGGGGGCAAGTCATTAGTATTGGGCATTACAGCGGGGCTGTTAGTTGTGGGAGGGGCGGGATTGTTGCTCTGGCACACTGGTAGAGGGACCAACGCAGCGCAGACAATAGTGCTTGGTGTGCAGACATTGGTCCTGGCCGTCACAGCGGGGTTTGTGGTGTGGTACGCGTGGGAGGCGAAAAGAGCCGCCGATGCGGGCGAGGAACATGTTGAGGCGACGCTGTTGGGGCGTGCAGGCGTACTGGTGAATGACCCTATGACAGTGAAGGAATTCCTAGAAGAATACGATAAGGACAAGGACGGGGAGAAGCCGAGCGAGGAAGGTTGGGAACTCCTTGACGAGAAGTGGTTTGTCATACAGGTCACCAACCAGGGGGACAACACCGCGGCGAATGTAAGGCTGTGCGCAAAATGGATGGGCGGGTCTCCTGCCGCGCCAGGTGAGCAAACGGGCCGTATGAGGTCAGCCTGCGAGTGCGTGCGTTACCTGCGGTGCATGGCGACAACACCTGATGAGATAGAGAAGTTGGAGAAGAAAGAAATTGGCACGTGGCGCGAGTGGCAGGTGCGGGGAGACGAGTCGAGATTCATGTTGATGCCGAAACCGCCGTCCGATGTTTGTGACAAGGACTGGGACGATAAGCATGCACTGGGGCTGGTTTGGTGGGGCCCCGGGTACTTGAAATGGAGTAGCAACGTCATGGTACAACACCCCAAAACGAAGGCCGGGAAATGGGGCGGCGGCTGGGAACGCGCGCGGCCTCGCAGAGGGGATGAGTGGAAGGAGTTCTGGCCGCGAAACCCGAACGGGAAGTTACACCCGGGCGAATAGGCGCAGGGTCGGGTTAAGTGGCAAGAGGAAGACCGCATGGCGACTGACTGGCAGAACAAGCTATATTTTGGGGATAATTTGGAGATTCTGCGGGACCACGTGGGCGAGGAGAGTGTGGACCTCATCTACCTGGACCCGCCGTTTAACTCCAAAGCTACCTATAGCGTGCTGTTCAAAGAGAAGAATGGGACGGCGTCGGCGGCGCAGGTCGCCGCGTTTGAAGATACCTGGCACTGGGACCTATCCACGCAGGCGGCCTACCAGGAGGTGGTCACCGGCGGGGGCAAAATCGGGGCGCTGCTGGACGCGCTGCGGCAGTTCCTGGGCAGCAACGATATGATGGCGTACCTGGTGATGATGGCGATTCGGCTGATCGAGCTGCACCGCGTGCTCAAGCCGACCGGCTCAATCTTGAATAATCCAGATTACTGGGCGTTCCGCATCTCGAAAACTATTGAGCGGGATGTGCCGCGGCACGGGAATATGTCTTCCTGAAGCAGGAAGGTACCTTCCCTGCGCTTCTGTATCCTCAGGAGTGTTAAAAGGGCGATTACTCAGTGCCACGTCGCGACACCGGCCGCGTTCTGCTGCCGCCTAGAAGACCAGTTGTGTCAGGTGGGTGTGCCGCATGATAGAACACTGAGGTGGAAGGCGGCGAGTGCGGCTGGAGACCACGCCATTGGATGAGGAACCCACCGAGGCCCTCTACGCGTGGGTACAAAAGCTGCCCCCTCGTCCCTGACTTGGGGGCCTAGTGGATCCTGACACCGGGCGGCAAGAATGTCAGCTCTTCACCGCCAGGCCCATCAGGCCAGTGCCGAACACACGGGCATCCATATTGCTTACGGTGGCCGCGATCTCGGGGCGGAAGTCCATTTGAGCCAGAAGCTGCTCTTCTATGTCAATACCCGGCGCCACTTCAGTCAACACAAGCTTTCCGTCTCCCAGTTCAAATACAGCACGCTCCGTAACGTACAGCACCTGCTGCCCTTTCTCGTTTGCATACTCGCCGGAGAAGGTTACGTGCTCGACTGCTTCAATGAACTTTCGATGTTTGCCCTCCTGGACGATTGTGAGCGTAGCATCGGCGACATCTATCTGGAGACCCCCGGCCGTGAAGGTGCCGCAGAAGATAACCTTCCTGGCCGTCTGGGTGATATTGATGAAGCCGCCACAGCCTGCAATCCGGGGGCCGAATTTGCTGACATTGACGTTCCCCCTGGCATCAACTTGCGCCATACCGAGAAAAGCCACTTCAAGGCCACCGCCGTCATAGAAATCGAACTGTGCCGGCTGGTCAACCACTGCTTCGGGGTTGGCGGAAGCCCCAAATGAGAGACCGCCTGCCGGAACTCCCCCAATCGGCCCGGCCTCTACGGTCTGGGTCAGACGCTCGGCGATGCCCTCCTCGTTGGCAACGGCGGCCACGCCCTCGGGCATACCGATACCCAGATTGACTACAGCGTCACTAGACAATTCGAGAGCAGCGCGGCGCGCAATGATTTTGCGTTCGTCCATCGGCAACGGCGGTATGTTGCCGATGGGCACTTTGACATCGCCGCAATAGGCGGGATTGTAGTCTTCGCTGAAGGTTTGCTGATGCTGTTCCGGCGGCGCTACAACAACGGCGCCCACCAGAATGCCAGGAATTATCACATCGTGTGGATGCAGGGTGCCAGCGGCAGCCACGCGTTGGACCTGGGCTATGACTAGGCCGCCGCTGTTTCGCGCCGCCTGCGCGATGGCCAGCATTTCACCAAACAGCGCTTCGTGCTCCATGCTGACATTCCCGCGCTCGTCGGCAGTTGTGCCCCGCACGAGGGCCACGTCAATGGGGAACGCGTGGTAGAAGAGCCACTCCTTGCCACGCAATTCAATAAGCTCCACGAGGTCCTCGGTAGCCTTGCCGTTGAGCTTTCCACCGTCGTTGCGCGGGTCAACGAATGTCTTGAGGCCGATGTGGGTAATAAGCCCGGGCCGGCCGGCAGCGATCTCACGGAAAAGGTGTGAGACAACGCCCTGGGGCCAGTTATACGCCTCTACTTTTCCTTCGACCGCAAGCACACCCAGCCCCGGGCACAGTCCCCAGTGGCCTCCGATGATTCGCTTTACGAGGCCCTCGTGGGCGAGGTGGTCAATACCCCGTCCCTTACCGTCGCCCTGCCCGGCGGCATAGACAATAGTCAGGTCACGCGGGTGTCCCTCGGCTAGGAAGCGCTGCTCAAGGGCTGCTGTTAATGCCTCCGGATGGCCGGCGCCTACGAATCCACCACAGCCGATAGTCGCCCGATCAGGGATTCGGGCCGCAGCCTCTTCGGCGGAAACGATTTTGCTTAGCCTGAGACCGTTGAGAAAGCCTTCGATGATTGCCAGCAGACGGTTTCGTCGCAGAAACGGAGTTAAGAGACTTAGGATTTCAGCTTCAGATTAGTTCAGATGTCGCGTCCTTATCTGCTGCTGACCACCTATCAGGGCGGTCA
>JAUVXR010000001.1 GCA_030603495.1 bacterium | reverse complement strand
CAGGCGGCGCAGCACTTGAAAGCGAAGTACGGTGCCCATCTGACGGTGCTGTCAATGGGCCCGCCCCAGGCGATTGAGGCGATCAGGAAATGCGTGAGCATGGGGGTGGATCGGGGGATTCTGCTGTCGGATCGGGCCTTTGCCGGCGCCGATACCTGGGCGACCAGCTATGCGCTGACTGCTGCGCTGCAGCGGATTGCCGACGAGCAGGGAATGGACCTGGTGCTGTGTGGCAAGCAGGCGATTGACGGCGATACCGCCCAGGTCGGTCCGGGGATAGCGCGGCGGCTGGGCTGGCCGCAGATTACCTATGCTATCGGCATTCCGGACGTTGACCTGGAAGCGGGCACAATCACCGTCGAGCGCCGGCTGGAGGATGGCGTTGAGGTTGTCAAGGCCCGGCTGCCGGCGGTGGTTACGGTTGTTGAAGAGATCAATGAACTGGAATATGCGCCGCTGCCGAACATGATTCAGGCAGCCCGCTACGAGCCGGAGGTCTGGACCACAGGCGACCTGGAGGTCGAGGAGCAATTTCTGGGCCTCAACGGCTCGCCTACCACGGTCTCGGAAATCTTCGCGCCACCGCAACCCGAAGCAGGAGAGATCATCGCCGGTGGGCGCGATGATCCCGCGGCTGCCGTTCAAGAGTTGGTGGATAAACTAATACAACGTGTCGAGGCGGGCACAGCAGAGAAGTGAGGTCTGATGGCGAAATCTAAACGCAAATTAGAGATGAACGCGGGTAAGTGCATTGCATGTGGCGTCTGCGAAGGCGAATGCCCGGTTGATGCTATTTGCCTTGAAGGCGACGTGCCGGTGATTGACTACGAGCTATGCACGGGCTGCGGCCAGTGTGTCGAGGTCTGTCCGACCGACTGCCTGTTTTTCGAGGGTGAAGAAGAGGCCGAGGCAGCGGCGCCACCCCAGTCTGCTGAAGAAGTCGCTCCCGAGGTGGAAGCCGGTCTGACCGAGTTGGTCAGTGCAGTGCCGGTAGCGTTTGCGAAAGACCAGGGAGTGTGGATCTACATTGAGCAGAGCGACGGGGATGTGCACCCGGTCAGTTGGGAGCTTCTGGGCAAGGGCCGCGAGTTGGCCGATGCGTTGGGCTGCGAGCTGGCGGCGATGGTGCTGGGGGAAGACGTGGACGATGTTGCAGTTGCCACCGGGCACTACGGGGCGGATAAAGCTTACGTGATTGACGATCCGCTGCTGGGTCAGTACCGCACGCATCCGTTTGCCGAAGGGTGCCTAAAGCTCGTTCGTAAGTATGAACCGGAGATTGTGCTGATTGGGGCGACCACGTTGGGGCGGGACCTGGCGGGGGCGATTGCCACCGATTTGCACACCGGCTTGACCGCGGATTGCACCGGTCTGGTAATTGACGAGCAGGCCAGGCTGCTGCGCCAGACGCGCCCGGCCTTTGGCGGCAACATTATGGCGACGATCCTGTGCAAGGAGCATCGCCCGCAGATGTCCACCGTGCGCCCGCGGGTGATGGAGGCGCTGGCACCGGACGAGACTCGTCAGGTGGAGATTGTCCGCGAGACACTGGAGGTCAGCGAAGAGGATATCGGTGTGGCTGTTGAGGACTTCCGGCCCGATGCCGACCTGGATAAGCCGAACCTGCAATACGCCGAGATCATCTGTGCCGGCGGGCGGGGACTGGGCAGTCCCAAGGGGTTTGAGCTGATGAAGGAGTTGGCCGAGGCGCTAGGCGGGGTGATGGGTGCATCACGGGCGACGGTGGACGCTGGCTGGATCTCGCACGACTATCAGGTGGGGCAGACTGGCTACACCGTGCGACCGCGACTATACATCGCCGCAGGTATTTCTGGCGCTATTCAGCACCGCGTCGGGATGCAGACGGCTGATACCATCATCGCCATCAACAGCGATCCGGAGGCCAATATCTTCCAGATCGCCGACTACGGCATCGTTGGCGACCTGTATGAGGTCGTCCCCGAGCTAATAAAGCAGGCCAAGGAAGGCAATCTCAAGGAGAAGTTGCTGGGGGATGGGGACTAGCCTCGGTAGGACAGGCGTCTCGCCTGTCCCGCCTCAGCGCTCCCACAATATTGGGAGAACGGCGGGTGGATGTTGCTGGCGCAACATTCGCCCCTACAGACGGCAACGGCACACAGGCTGGGAGCCTGTGGCACTGAAGTAGACGCAGAGGAGGATGCAAAAGCCCCGAATGCATGGGGAGATGCCGGAGTCGCGGCAGGAATGTCGCTCCTACGGAATGAGATAATGGCCGACAGGCGAGACGCCTGTCGTACCGAAGTAGTTGAGGAGACATCGGTAATGACGGAAATGCAAGTCGCGGAAGTTGGTGCTGCGGAAACGGCGGTGCCGGACAGGCTCGAGTTCGATGTGATTGTGGTAGGTGGGGGCCCGGCGGGGTTGGCGGCGGGGACGGTCTGCGCGCGCGCGGGCCTCGATACGATCATCATCGAACGCGGGCGCAAACCCGGCACCAAAAACGTCATGGGCGGGGTGCTCTACACGCGGCCGACGGCCGAGGTATTCCCTGAGTTCTGGAAAGAAGCCCCGGTCGAGCGCTGCGTGATCGAGCAGAACCAGTGGATTATGACCGAAGACTCGGTCATCAAGATGGGCTATCGCAGCCCCCATTTCGCCGAGGGTGTACCCAACTGCTTCACGGTGCTGCGGGTGAAGATAGACCAGTATTTCGCCGAGCAGGCCCAGGCTGCCGGCGCGCTGGTAATCAACGAGACGAAGGTGGACGAGGTGCTCAGCGCCGAGGGGCGGGTCATCGGCGTGCGCACGGGTCGCCCGGACGGTGAGGTCTACGCCCCGGTGGTGATTCTGGCCGAGGGTGTCAACCCCCAGTTGACGCAGGCGTTGGGTATGCAAGAGGACCTGAAGTCGAATGATGCGGCGGTGACGGTCAAAGAGGTCCTGCGTCTGGAGCCCGAGATCATTCAGGAGCGCTTCGGACTGGGCGAGGGCGAGGGTGCGACGATTGAGATGTACGGCGCGCCGACCCAGAGCATGCTGGGCACGGCGTTCCTGTATACCAACCACAACTCGCTGTCGCTGGGGTTGGGGGTGCTGCTATCGGAATTCGCTGAGCTGCCCGATACTCCCCATGATTTGCTCCAGGAGCTCAAACAGCACCCGGCGATCGCTCCGCTGGTTGAGGGTGCCGAACCGGCCGAGTATATGGCTCATCTTATCCCGGAGGGCGGTTATAATCAGATGCCGGCGCTGTTCGGGCACGGGGTGATGATTGTCGGGGACGCGGCGCAGTTCGTCAATGGCATGCATCGCGAGGGCAGCAATCACGCCATCCTCTCGGGTAAGGCCGCCGCCGAGACGGCCATTGATGCCCACAACAAAGGCGATTTCTCTGAGCGGACGCTGGGTCACTACCGCCAGCGACTGGAGGAGGAATCGACGACAATAGCGGACATGCGCAAGTATCGGCGCGCGACTGGCTTTATGGAACGACATCCGGTGCTGAGCGTCTACCCAGCGCTGGCGGCGTATGCCTTCGAGGAGATGCTGACGGTGGACGATAAGACCAAGCGGGAGAAGCAGTGGGCGATCATCAAGGAAGCGCTGCGGCGGCGTAAGCCCTGGGAGATGGCCTGGGATGCTGTCGAGGGAGGATTGTCATTCGTATGAGCGATAAGCCCGTTGTTATTATGAAGCCTCATGCCAACAGGGGGCTCGACGACAAGCTCTACCTGGTCAAGTACGAGGTGGATGAGGAGCACTCCCATCTGGAAGTGATCGAGCCGGAAACGTGTATTGGCTGTGAGCGCAAGCCCTGCATCTCCAAATGTCCGGCGGAGGTTTACCGCTGGCTGGAGGACGAGCAGCACTTAGAGATTGCCTACGAGAACTGCCTGGAGTGCGGGACGTGCCGGATAGTCTGCCCGTACGACAACTTCGAGTGGGAATATCCCCGAGGCGGGTTCGGCGTAGCCTACAAGTTCGGCTAGCTCGGCCTATTCTTCCGGTTGGGCCTCGAGCTTCTGGTCGAGGATGCGGCGGATGACGAGCAGCAGGTCGTGGTAGTCGGTGATCGGTTTGGCATAGTACCATACGCTACCGCGGTCAAAACTCTTTTTGACTGCATCGGAGCCGCGCACCGCCGTCAGCATAAGTACCGGGATATTTGCGGTGTGCTCATCGGCTTGTAGAGCTTGCAAGGTCTCCCATCCATCCATCCGGGGCATCATCACGTCCATCAGGATGATGTCGGGGCGCTGAGCGTCCACCGCCTCCAGGGCCTCTTCGCCGTTGGCCGCTATGCTGACGTCATAGCCCTGGCTGGCCAGAAACTCGCGTCCTGCCTTCAGAAAGTCTTCGTTGTCGTCCACCAGCAAGATATGTTCGGCCATTATAGCGTACCTGCGAGTGCGTCAACTGGCGGGGGTTGCGTCGCTGGCCCACCGCCTTCTCTGAGTGGGCCTATTATACCTCTTACACCGCCTGCGGTCAAAGGCCATTCATCGTCCCGGTAGTGAGCGCGGGACCAGCCCGGGAATCTTGACAGGTTAGCGCGACAAGCCTATAATGCTGGCAAGAAGCTCAGTGGGCTTCGCATTGCAGGCGTGATTCTACTGTTGACGATATAAGCCTGGCTCTATGTGTAGCGGGGCCGGGGCATAGTGTCCCGGCATCGTGCGCATCATCGCCTGGCCGAGGGTGCCACCGTCGCTGGCGGTGCCCTTGATAGATGAAAGGGATCTGAAGGATGCCAGCTCGGCACAAATTCTGGATCATCACCATCGTTATGCTATTCATTGTCAGCTTCTTGTTTGCTTTCAAACCGGTGCGCCGTCCGGTTGCGCGCGGCGTGGTGGAGAGCACCTTCCGCTACGAGTTTGCCCAGCCGCTGGTGGCCGACGCGGAAGACCGGGAGGCCAAGGCCGCGGAAATCGAGCAGCTGCTCGAAGACGCCGGCGTCACTACCATGACGGACGGGGTGGTGCTGCTTGACAACTCCACCGTGGATATTGAGACGACTGCGGTAACTGCTGAAGTCGTCGAGCAACACAAGCAGGTGGTCACCAGCGTGCTTCAGCAGAAGTTCGCAGGCGTCAGCGGGCCGCAGAGGCCGTCCGCCGACCGGCAGGAGCAACCGATCTGGCAGCCATTTGAGTCTCTGGCGATTTATTCGCCTCGGCCGCAGATCAAGCTTGGTCTGGACCTCCAGGGCGGCGCGCACGTTGTGCTGCGCTGTCTGCCTCAGGCTACTATGCACTTTGATGCGCCGGAAGATAAGCCGCTGGTCAAGAGGAAGCAGAAGGAGGCCGAAGAGGACGCCGAGACGGCTGGGACTGCCGAAAGTCCTCCCGTATACCAGCCGCCGGAAACCGAGGCCAGCCTGGTAGAAAAGGTCCGGGCGGTGCTGGTACACAGCGGCCTTGCTGCCGAGGAAGTGGAGGTCGAGGTGCCGGCGCCCCATCTGCTGGTGGTCCGCACCCGGGCCAATGACAAAGATACGGCTGAGAAACACCAGAAGATAGTCGCTGACTTTCTGCAGGGCAACTACCCCGGTGTAGAGATCGAAGACCGGGAACTGGAAACCGTTTTCATCGAGACTAAGACAGCCGAGAAAGTGAAGAATATCGTAGACCGCCGGCTTTATCAGATGGGCCATATCCGCGAGCCGATCATCCAGCAGCAAGGCGCGGACCAGATTATCATCGAGCTGCCCGGGGTCAAAGACCCCGAGCACGTCATGGATATTCTCAAGAGCACTGCCCAGCTCGAGTTCCGCGTGATTCCTGTCCGATATACGCTTTCCCAGACCGGTGAAGCTGCTGATGAGTACCGGGAGTGGAGTGACACAGCCACCGGCAACCTCGTGCCGTGGGAGCAGGTCTACAACGAAGCGGAGCTGGGCTTTACCGGCGCGGACTTGAAGAGCAATGCCCGGGTGGTGCCCGGGGCGACTCTGGATTTCGTGGTTAGCTTTGAGCTACGCGATCCCAAGAAAACCACCTTCTACGAATTCACCCGGCGGCATGTGGACAAGAGAATGGCTATCGTGCTGGACAAAGAGTGCCAGATGGCGCCGGTGATCCGCAGCGCGATCAGCGGCGGTCGCGGGCAGATCGAGGGCAATTTCGCAGCCGGCGAGGCCGGCGACCTGGCCCTACTGCTCAATGCCGGTGCTCTGCCCGTGCCGCTGGAGATCGCCGAGAATCGCACCGTTAGTGCCACGCTGGGCCAGGATACCATCCACCGTAGCCTGATCGCCGGCGGGATAGCCTTCGGGTGTGTCATCCTGTTTGTGATCGGCTTCTACCGGTTGCCGGGGATACTGGCGGGGATTGCGCTGGTCCTGTACGTACTGCTGCTCCTGGCGGTGCTGGTTGTGGCCGGCGCGACTATGACCCTGCCGGGCGTCGCCGGACTGATCCTTTCGATTGGCTTTGCGGTGGACGCGAATGTGATCATTTTTGAGCGGCTGAAAGAGGAGTTGTGGTCAGGGCGGACAATGCGGTCGGCGGTAGAGGCGGGGTTCGACCGGGCGTGGACCGCGATCCTGGATGCGAATGTAACCACCTTGATTGTGACGGCTGTATTGTATTTCTTGGGCACTAGCCTCATTAAGAGCTTCGCGGTGGTGCTGTTCCTGGGCATCTGTGCTTCACTGTTTACTGCGGTGACCGTGACACGGTGGCTGGTGACGATCACCGGGCGTAGCTCCCTGGGGCAGAATATGGCGCTGTACGGCGTCTCACCGCGCAAAGATTAATCAATCTGGCAGTTGGCAGATAGCCCGGGAGGTTCGTATCGTTGGACTTCTTCCGTCGGAGCAACTGGGACATTGTTGGCCGCACCAAGCTATGGTTTAGTATCTCGCTGATCATCATAGTCGCCGGTCTGGTCAGTATGCTTGCCCAGGGTATAAACTGGGGCATAGACTTCACCGGTGGCAGCCTGCTCAAGTACCAGTTCGAGCGGTCGTTGATTGGCGAGGGAAGTTCCGAGGGTCAGATCATTGCCCAGACTCGACCGCTGCTGGAGCAGTACGGTCTGGGCAACGCTCAGATCCAGGTGTCGGGTGGCGATCAGCTGTTCATTCGCACCGGCACACTGGATGAGAAGCAAGCGGCTGAGCAGGACAAGCAGATCAGCGCGGCACTCCAGGAGCAGTTTGGGGGGCGCGCGGGGAAGCTCAGTTTACTGGGGCGCGACATGGTCGGGCCGATAGTCGGCAAACACCTACGCAACACCGCGCTGCTGGCCCTGAGCCTTGGCTCGATTCTCATCCTGATCTACGTCGGCATCCGCTATGAGTTCCGCTTCGGAGTGGCCGGGGTTGCCGCCCTGATTCATGATGTGCTAATCGTCATCGGAGTGATGGCGCTGTTGCGTATGGAGCTAAACAGCGAGTTTGTGGCGGCCCTCCTGACCATCATCGGTTATTCAATCAACGACTCAGTAGTTATCTTCGACCGTATTCGCGAGAATATGCGTGTGTACCGGGGCAGTAGGTTTGCCGACATCGTCAATACCAGCTTGCTCCAGACCATGACCCGCTCAGTAAACACCACGATGACCACGCTGTTCGCGCTGATTGCTCTGTTCTTCTTTGGCGGCCCCGCCATCCATTCGTTCTCGTTGGCGTTGATTGTGGGCATCGCCAGCGGGGCGTACTCCTCGATATTCATCGCCAGCCCCATAGTGGTACTATGGGAGCGCGCTGGGATTCGCCGGGAGCAGTCACAGCGCCGGCCCGCTCATGCCCCCGCCGTGACTGCGGAGGCGACTGCCGCGGCGCCGCTCGAGGAGGCCGGTTCAGCCGGGGTCAGTGCCGAGCAAGCGATCGCGCGAGCCAAGCAGGAAGCTCAGGAGGAGAAGCGTCAGACGCGCCGCGAGCGCCGCAAGAAACGTCGCGACGGCGGCCGGCGCCGCTTCTAGGCGGCTAACTTACACTCCGACGAGATTCTAAGGAGACGACCGATGCGCCAGGTTCTAGAGATTGTTGAACGCGAAGGGCCCGTTCCGGTCGAGGAAATCGCCACGCGCCTGGGTATAGCGGCGGCCGAGGTGGAGCAGTCTCTCCGGGAGGCCCAAGAGCAGGGCATTCTGTTGCATTATAGTGCCCTGATAAACTGGGAAAAGGGCGAGGCGGAGAAGATCTACGCATTCATCGCGGTTCAGGCTAGTCCGGAGCACGGCAGCGGGTTCGATAAGATCGCCGCCTACATCAGCCGCTTTGACGAGGTTCACTCGGTCTACTTGATGTCGGGGATGGCCGATTTGATGGTCGTAGTCGAGGGCGAAGACTTCCGCGAGATCGCCCGCCTCGTCGCGGAGAAGTTGGCCCCGGCGCCCGGGGTGCGCGACACCGCCACCTCCTTCGTGCTCAAGACCTACAAAATGGAAGGCGAAATCGTCACGGAGGAACCCGGCAACCACCGGCTGGCGGTGACCCCCTGATGTCCGGCCAGCGGTTCGTAGCCCAGCGGATGCGCGCGGTCCCGTTTTCGGGCATCCGGGAGTTCTTTGACCTCGTTATGGCCCACGACGAGGTCATCAGCTTGGGTGTCGGTGAGCCGGACTTCCCCACTCCCTGGAAGATATGTGATGCGGTCGTTGAGGCGCTCGGCCGGGGGATGACCTCGTATACCAGCAATCACGGGCTCCCCGAGTTGCGCGCGGCCATTGCCGGGGATATCTGGTCGCGCTATCAAGTTGAGTACAATCCTGCCGCGCAGATCCTGATAACTGCTGGCGTCAGCGAGGCGATGGACCTCGTGATGCGTACAGTGCTGGACCCCGGCGACCAGGTCATCGTCCCGCAGCCGTGTTACGTCTCGTATGTCCCCTGTGTGACCTTTGCTGGCGGGGAGCCTGTCATCATCGCCACGTGCGAGCAAGATGACTTCAAGCTTCGCCCCGACGCCCTGCGTGCGGCGCTAACCGATCGCACCCGCGCGCTCCTGATCAGTTACCCCAATAATCCTACCGGTGCGGTGATGGCGCGAGATGATTTGGCTGAGATTGCCAGTATCGCCGTCGAACATGACCTGCTGGTCATCTCCGACGAGATCTACGCTCACCTGACCTACGAGGGTACACATACCTGCTTTGCCTCGCTGCCCCAGATGCAAGAGCGGACGGTGCTGCTCAACGGCTTCTCCAAGGCCTACGCCATGACGGGATGGCGTCTGGGTTATGCCTGCGCTCCGGAGGCGATCATCGAAGCAATGGTGCGAATGCACGGCTACACTGCGTTGTGTGCGTCTACGATCGCTCAGGTCGGGGCGATCGAGGCGCTGCGGAGTTGTGAGGATGAGATGAGGGCCATGATCTCTGAGTACGACCAGCGCCGTCGGGTCTTGGTGAAGGGCTTGAATGACATTGGGTTGCCCTGTCGGGAACCCAAGGGCGCCTTTTATGCGTTTCCTCGCATAGAGCATACTGGTCTGACTTCGAAGGAATTCGCACGTGCCCTACTACTTGAGGAAGGAGTAGCAGCGGTGCCGGGGGAGGCCTTTGGCGAAAGTGGCCGTGGCTACTTGCGTTGTACTTACGCCACCAGCCTCGAGCAGCTCCAAGAGGCGCTGCGGCGGATGGAGCGCTTCCTGGACAAGTTGGCCACGGGGGATGTCTCACTCGAGGAGCCTGCGCCAGCGCCCATCTGACCGATGTAAAGACCCGGCCGGCAGCTGCTACGATTATGACCCCAGTACAATTCGCCCCGAATCCGTCTGCTGGCTCGAAGAGTAACGTTTCGGCCCCCTGGACGCTAATGGTCTTAGGCGCACTGCTCTCGGCAGTGCTGGTCTTTCTCAGCTTCCCACCTATCGACTTAGGGCCATTAGCTTGGTTTGCTCTGATCCCGCTGCTCTACGCGCTGGGCGCGGCTCGCCTACCCTGGCAAGGCGGCCTGACCGGGCTGATCTACGGGACCGTCTTCTTCGGGCTGTTCTTCTCGTACATCGCGCGATACGGTATCTTCCCTCTGATTTTGCTGGCGCTGTTTCAGGGGATGTTCTTCGGGTTGTTTGGCTGGTTGATGGTCTACCTGCGACCGGTGAAGCGCCTGCTCCTGCGGGCAGCGGGAGCGGCGGCGGCCTGGACGCTGATCGAATACCTGCGCGGTCACATCGGTCCGCTTTCGCTCACCTTCGGAGACCTAGCCTATAGCCAACATCAGATACTGTCGGTGCTCCAGATCGCTAGTGTCTTGGGCGCGGGAGCGGTGACTATGACGGTGGTCTTCGCCAATGGCCTGCTGGCGGAGATGCTCTTGCAGCTTAGACTCCACCCCTATGACTCAAGCACTAGGCAGCGCCGTGCCTCGCTGGCTAAGCCAGTTTTCGGGGGCTACGCCGTCGTTCTTGCCGTGATACTGGGTGGCGCAACCGTCGTCCAGACTGCTACTTTTGTGCCTCCGCGAGTCAAGGATATTAAGGCAGCCAGGAGCTGCCATCCGCTCGTGGTCCAGGGTAATGTGGCGGTCCAGCAGCCGCCCACCGAAGACGATGCCGACCAATGCCGGCTCGTCTATACTTATGGAACCGGCGAATTCTCCCGCGAGCTCAAAGCAGACCTGGTGGTCTGGCCGGAGACCGCTATTCCGGTCGTGCTCAATCGCCGCCCCTTCTATCTGGAGGATGTCCAGCAGTCCGCACGCGATGCTCGAGCCCATCTACTGATGGGGGCGCTGGAAGAGGGCAAAGACGGCCGACTGTATAACACCGCTTACCTGTTCAACCCCGAGGGCGAATGGGTGGATAGCTACCGCAAGGGTGACCTGGTGCTGTTCGGCGAATATGTGCCCAACTTAGGTCCGCTCAACGCCCTGGTCAAGCGGTACCCAGTCCGCTCCTACAACATCTCACCAGGTCGAGAGCGTAATGTGATGGAATTCGCTGACTGGCGGTTGGGCACCATCATCTGCTGGGAGGCAACGCTCGCTGAGCCGACCCGGGAGCTATGTCGCGAAGGGGCGCAGTTCCTCATCTTTATCACCAGCGACTCCTGGGCGGCCGGGAGCTTTGAACTGGGCCAGCATGCAGTCACTGCGCCGGTGCGGGCGGTGGAAAGCCGGCGGTTTGTGGTGCGCGCCGCCACTATGGGGCCTTCGGCTGTCATCAATCCCTACGGGCAGCCACTGATGCAGGCGCCGGCGGGAGTGGGCGGCATCGTACACCACAAGATCTACCCGCTGGCCGGGCTGTCCATCTACCACCGTATCGGCGACCTTCCCCTGCTTTTCATCTGTGTGGTTCTGTGGGTGGGGGCGATGTTCCAGCGACCGGCCCAGCCGCCTGTGCCGAAGGTGGGATAACTTGCCCGCCTGGTAATTGGCACGATAGGGCGGGCAGCTTACTTGTCCACCTGCTGGTGGTACTGGCAGGCTGTGGTGTCGATTATTCGGTCAACCTCTATCAGGATGCGCGTCGTCAGGACGTGATAACTGCCCGGTTCGCGGTGAGGATCCTGTCAGGAGCCCACAAAACCCCTGCATCTTGCACATACGCGGCTGGCGTGGGAGCAACTAGGCGAGCGAGCCAGCAATCGCATAATGGCTCAAGACCCACGCGGGAGATCTCAGAGAGCAAGTACCTAGCGACCTTTGCAACAGTCTAAAGAGGGAGGAAAGCATGATGAAGACGGTTAGCTTCGTAGGCGAGCGCATGACGGCGTGCATGTTTCTGTGGCTAATGATGGGCCTGCTCATCGTCAGTTGCACGGACACTGGAATTGCGCAGCAAGGAGGCGAGATCGTGGACATTGGCGATCGCAACCAGGTTTTCATTGACGGGCGCTACATGGACTCAACTGAGGGCTGTCGCATCGTGCTATGCCCACCGCGCAAGACCTATGAGCAGTGTCTGAGTGGCTGGCTGCATACGTATGTGACGATTTTTCCAGTTGACGGCACCTTCCGGGGATTCCACGCTTTGACCAAGGATGGTGTTAACTGGCGGCGGGTCGCCCCGGGGACGGCGCCGGAGCCCGACGATCTGCTGGGTCTGTACAACGGAGACCGGTTGCCTTTTGTGGATCCTACTGCCCCGCCCGAGGAGCGATACAAGCTGTTCGATGGATTGAGGAACAAGATCAGCGTTTCGAGCGACGGCGCCAAGTGGGAGCTTATGCACCAGGGGATCTTTCCGGGGGGAGCGTTGTATCCCCGGGGCATGGACAGCCACAACAAGTGCTTCTATGACACGCGGCTTGACAAGTATGTGGCGTATGTGCGGGTCAACAAGGCCTATCCGGCTCCGCCGGAACGGCGGGACTACTTTGCCGGATGGGCAAAGAGGTTAGGACAGGAGGACACGTATTTTATGCGGACCATTGGGCGGTCGGTCACTGACGATCTGTCCAGCTTCCCTATGCCCGAGGTGGTCTTTGAATTTGACGAGAAGGACCCGCAGTTCGGAGGCGTGTCCGTGATGGATGTTTACATGCCCGAGGTAGTGCAGTATCCTTATGCCGAGGACGCCTACTACCTGTTCAATTCCCGCTATTTGCACTACGAAGACTGGTATTTGGCTGATGACCTATCAGGTTACGGGCGTCATTCAGTAGGCTCGCTGAATGCTGGTACCCTCGACATAGCTCTGGCGGCCAGCCGTGATGGGACTAACTGGCACAGATACGAGCGCAAGCCCTGGATTCCCCTGGGGCCCGAAGGTAGTTTCGACTCCAAGCGCGTGTACATGTGTGCGGGCATGTTCAGCCATGGTGACGAGATCTGGATGTACTACATCGGCTATGACGCCCTGCACGGGGACTTTAAAGGTGTTCAGCGTACGCCTACCCTGAGCCGGGTGGTGCTGCTGAAGGACCGCTTCACGGCGGTGGAGGCGGATTACACCGGTGGGAAGTTCACCACCTGCCCGGTGCAATTTGAGGGTGAGGCGCTGCATCTTAACATCGAGACTTCGGCGCTGGGCCTGGCGCGAGTGGAGATTCAGGATGCCGACGGCACTCCCATCGAGGGCTACACGCTGGACGACTGCGATCGGGTACATACAGCCAATACGGTTGACCGGGTGGTCACCTGGCGCAGAGGTGAGTCGGATGTCTCAGCGCTGGCGGGCCAGCCGATACGGCTGCGCTTCGAGCTGCAGTTCGGGGCGAAGCTGCATGCCTTCCGCTTCGGGGAAAGATAGGCTTCGGCTTATCATCTATCTCCAATAGTACAGCACACTAGCCGACGAGTCAGGTTCACAAGCTCTGAATGCGGGAAAGAATAGGTGGTTTACTGAACGGCAGTGACAATCATCCGATCTGCTGGGCACTGCTTGCAGTCGCGCTGGCGGATGAGCTTAGAGAAATCGTCAAGCATCATCCCCTCGATGTTGGGATAATTAGCGGTGAGCGGTTCATACCGCTCTGGGTCATCTGTCCCATCCCGACATCGCCGGGCTGAGGTGGGCCAAGGGAAGGGCTATCCGCTGTCCACGACTAACCTCCTTCTATGCGGGAAAGCTATTTGCGATACGGAGGCGTCTTGGCTAGAGGAGAGCGACGGACAGGGAGCCCTGTGACAAAAAAAGTCAGTGCTCAGGCGGCATATCGGTTGTACCTGCGCATCCTGCTTGCGGTCTGCGGCGTGGCGCTGGCGGCTGGTATGACCGTTGCCTGGCTTAATCCCTATATAGAGCCCTACGATGCGGCCAACTACGTCGAGGTAGCGCGCAATGTGCTCACGGGGCGGGGCCTGAGCAGTGAGGTCGTTGGTAACTTCTACCGTCAGTACCCCGAAGTGCTGCATCCCGAGGACCGCCGAGCCTCGGCGTGGTCGCTGGTTCTGGCGGCAAGTATGAGGCTGCTGGGTGAGACTCCCTTCGCTGCGACGCTGCCCAACCTGCTCCTGGGCCTGCTGGCCGGCCCTCTGTTGGTATATGCACTGGCCCGCCGACTGCTGCTCGCCCCTCCGGTCTGTTTCGCTGCTGCAGTGCTGTTTCTGGCCTGGCCACACTGGCTCAAGGAATCACTGAGCGCCGGCGCCGACGTGCTCTTTATTGATCTGACCCTTCTGGCTCTATTGCTGCTGGTTGCGGCCTGGAACCGGCCCGGCCTGATAGTCGCGTCCGGGGCCACGTTGGGCCTGGCCTACACCGTCAAGCCTGCCGCGCTGTTTCTGGTGCTGCCGTTGGCGGTCTTCTTCTGGCTCGATGCTTCACGTCTCCCTGTGTGGAGACGGCTGGGCTGGCTGGCCGCCTTCGTAGGCATAGCTCTGGTTTTCGCTGCCCCGATGCTGGTGCGTAACTACCGCCTCTTCGGCCAGCCCTTCTACTCGACCAATCTCTGCACCGCCGGCCACATCGGCACGGATGACTCCGGCCGGGCGCTGATGCATGTCTACTGGGGCGAGACATTGCCGTCGTTGGATAAGTGGCTGCGAACGAGCGGAGTCCTGGGCAGTGCGGGGAGGAGCTTCCGCGAGCTGGGTCGCGCCGGGCGTGAGCTGTTCGGGGGAATTGGTCTGTTCTTTGTGCTTCCTTCACTCCTGGTCGTGATACCGCAATATCATCGGCGAGCACGGCGGCTATGGGTCTTCCTGGGATTATTCGTCGCCGGGCTTGCCGTCCTGTGGGTGCCCTACCCTCGGCTACTACTGCCGATAGTGCCGGTGATTATGCTGAGCGCGGCAGCGGGGGGACTGACGATCTCTCAGCAGGTTCTTGGCTCGCTCCGGCAAGCGACCGCGGGGTTGCTCGTGGTGACGGTGCTGGTGGCGGGCTTGGGGGTAGGCGGCTATGGCTGGTGGCGCCTCGACTCCGGCTCACCGCACTTGGGCTTGCAGCCGCACATCGCTGCGGCCCACTGGCTAGGCTCGAATCTCCCCCCGGATACCGTGGTAATGTCCCACTATCCATACCTGGTCCGCTACTACAGCAGCTGTCCCGTGGTACAGATTCCCTTTGATCGTGCCGGCCGGATTCGGCAAGTCATCGCCCATTACGGAGTCAACACGCTGATGATTCCGCGACATCTGCCCCTACCAACCTGGGCGGCGGATCTGCCCAAAGAGGCGCTGGGGGAGCTGGTCGGCGAGACGGGATGGGTGCAGGTGTATGAGAACAGCGTGGTCTCAGTGTTCCATCGTGCTCAGGACCGGGTCATGCCTGACTTCTGACCGTCCGGTGGCCGGTTCTTCATACCAGAACCCGACCGCATAGGGGTAGATCTCGGCTAGGAACTGCTTCATGCGCTCTGCACCGGCAGCCGGGCTGGGCGTTGGCGCGGTGTTGAGGATAATGATGACACCCCCTGCACCCCGCTGAGTGAAGAGCTGGCCGAACATTACCTTCACGGCCTGCCAGGTCCAGTCTGAGGTGGTCCCGCCCGGGTGGCAGAAGGCGAACATGGCCAGCCGCTGCTCCTCGTTCTTCGTCACTCGCAGCAGCCGAGCTTGGATGGGGCCTTCGGTGGGAGAGTTAGCGGGGCCAGGCACCTCGATAGGTTCATCGGTGACGATCAGCCAGCCCTGGGCCGGGTAACAGCCGGTGGGCGAGTGCACGTTACGCCAATGCGCCCCGTAGATCAGTGTCACACTCACCCAACCGTCCGCACCGCTGTAAAGCCGTTCGATCATTGCGTCTGCACCGAGGAAATGGAAGATGCTTTCATCCACCTCCAGTTCCTCGCCCTTGTAATCGGCGATCCCCAGGGATAGCTGTTCGAAACGGGGCTCATAGGCGGCAGGCGCCTCACTGATCGTGTGGATGCCCTCGACCGCGGCGGCAGTGACGACCATTGCTACCAGCGCCGCTACATATCGTCGCGTAATTGCAGACACCCCAGCAACCTCCCGACACCGAACAGACCGGATAGACCCAACAGGAAGACCAGGATTCCGGAGATACTATGGAAGAAGCCTTCGGCTAGTGCTGGGCTGAGCGTTGTGCCCAGGACTACGGTGGCAAAGATGCGCGCCGCATTAGCCAGCAGCGCCACGGGGAAGGCAGCGGCAAACAGGAATAGCCTTTTCCACGGTGGCGCCACCACCAAATATGCGAACAGCGCCGCCAGCGCCGTCATGGCGATGGTTGATTTCAGACCGCTGCACGGTATGGCCACTTCGAAGGTGTAGATTGGTGTGTGAATGAGTGTGCCCTCGATAATCACGTCAGTGCCGATGGCGGCGACAACGCCCCCTGCCATCCGTGCGGAGAACACCTGCAGTGGCTGGGCAAGCTGATCTACCAGAAGCCGGTCCAGGGGCACCATAAACAGGAGGAAGCCTGTGGGAAACGCCAGGGCCCAGCCCCACTGCCGACCACCGATCCATACGACCAGACCAAATATGGTGCCCACCAGGGCAAAGCCGGAAAGAAAGTGAATATCGCCAAGGGTGGCACCCAGGTGCACGAGTAACGAGGCAATGATGATTGTCAGCCCCGGACTAAAATGTTCTCTGGGTAGCTTGCGCAGGCTTTCCCGCTGGCGCCAGATCAGGTAGCCACTGATGATCGGGATCAGAAATCCGTGGCCATAGTACTGGCTTCTCCACCACCAGTCTACCATCCAGAGGAGGAAGTGGCCGTAGGCAAGTAGCACCGCTACGGCTAGCGCGATCAACTGAGGCACCGAGACTGTGCCACCATCGTGCGGTTCGCGCCGGGGTTGGTGGGTTCGCTCAATCACCGGAGTGCTCATCGCTGGCTCGATGAACCAGACTGTCGAGAACTGCGCCTGCGCTTAACTGGATGTCTGTGCTGGCGGCGTAGCCGCAAGAAACCTTCCCGAGCCAGGTACGCCAGGGCGCCAAGCCCGGCACCGGCCACCAACACCACCGTAACAGTACCCAGCCCGCCGCCTATCTCAGCCAGGCGGTGCCCCATGGTTTCCAAGGTCATCCAAACCGAGTTAAGGGCCAGCCCTAGTCTCTGGATGACGGAGGCGGGGATTTCTTGGCCGCTGGGTAGACTGTGGCGCGCCAGCCCGGTGATGATGGCATTGAGCACGCCAGCGGTTACCAGGGCGAGCAGGCTCCCGGCGACCGCAAACTTTGCCATCCGCTTCCAATCCAGTTGCCGAGACCTGGCTTGGCGCCGGAGCCGGTAACTGCCCGACCAGTCCGCGCCGCAGTCGGGGCAGGTCCGTGCTGTCACTGGAATATCTGCGCCGCAGTAGCAGGTGCGAAACTGGTTGCGTCCACAGTTGGGACAGGCCTTGGTCCCCTCGGTGATGGGCGTGTCGCACCGGTAGCATTTCGCGACCAAATTGCTCTCCGGGCTCTGTGCCATCAGCTTTCCGATTCGGGCAAGTTAGGCACTGGTGCACTTTCTGTTAGTGTCGGCTCGGCAGGAGCCAACGGTATCTTGCGGAACAGCACCCACAAGCCGCCACTTAACCGTTCCTGGACGACGAACCCATGATAAGGCTGTACATCCCTGACTATCGCCTCCCGCCATAGCTGCGACCACGGCTGAGTGCGCTCGGTGACTTCGTTGCGGGACACTGCGGGTGTCAACAGCAGCCAGGGGACTTGGCCGATCTTGGCCTGGATCCGCATCAGGTCCTGGGGTGTCTTGGGCAGCCAGATGGCGACCATATCATTGTGCCAGGCTACCAGCCAGGGGACATCGGTGATGACCGGCTCGCCGCCCAACTCCTTGGCCTCGCGCGTCGCCGTCTTGACCTGCTGCTGGACCGGTTCCCCCGCGGGCGGGCGGGCACTCAGGGCTAACAGTAGGGGAGCGACTTGCAGCAGCAGCAATGCGCCCACGGCCACGGCTGTGTAGCGCCTCTGCTCGCGAGCTCCCATGTTCTGGATGAGGGGCAGGAGTATGCGGTAGAAGAATCCGGCGGCAATCAGAGTGATGAACGGCGCGAAAGGGTACAGCAGCCGGGGAGCAGCCATAACCACTACCAAGGCCAGCAACACCAGCACGAACATCCCATACAGCAAGTATCTGAGCCTCTCGAAGTTCCGGGTGCCCAGGGGTACCAGGATAGCGACAAGGAAAAAGGCTGTTACGTAATGCCCGCCAACTGCCGGTAAGACCCCGTACAAGGTGCCCACACCAGTGCGGAATTTCTCGTACATCTCCATTGGGTAGTGCAGGGCATAAGTGAGTAGGGGAGTGAGCGCCTCAGGAAACGACCGATACAAGGTCATTCCGGGGTTGGTCCGCGTGGCCATGGTGGCTTCATACCAGCGCCAGGTAAAGAAGGGGTTGCCACTGACATTGTACATCCGGCAGCACCATGGGGCTATCACTATGACGAAGGCGACCATTAAGATTAGCAGGGCCTGACCGCGTTGGCGACGCTCAGAAACGTAGTAGAGGTATATCAGGACGGGTATGAGCACGACAGCCCACAGATACTTGGTCAGATAGATCAGGGCCACCACCACGCCCGCTGCCGCCGCTAGCGGTGGCCGGTACTGGCGACGTTGAGCATACTGGTACAGTATCATGAACAGCCCGGTGACCCAGAGGGCTATCAAGGGGACCTCGAGTCCGGAGATGCTGTAGCGAAGTATGCCAACGTTGGTGACATACAGGGCCACTGTGAGCCAGGCTACGCGGCTATCAAAGATCCAGAGCGCGAATATGAAGATGAGCGGTACGCTAAGCAGGAAGGGAATGCCGCTGGCTATCGCCACAGCCCGACCATGCATCCCTATCGTGCGCATGACCACTGAGATCAGCCAGGGATGGATGGGGGGATAAGTAAGGTCGGGGTGGCGGTCTAAACTCAGGTCCCGCGTGAGGCTGAGCGGCTTGATGAAGTTGGTGGTAAAGCCTTCGCCCTGGGCCAGGTTCCGGCCGATTTGGCCGTAATCCATGGCATTTTCATCGCTGAGGCCCTTGAACTGCCCGGCCATGAATACCAGGTACACAAATATCAGAGCCAGGGCCAGCAGTAGATAGATGACGAACCGTGGCGCGCGCTGCTGCCAGGTCATATCTACTCTCATCGCTTTACCCTCCGGGGTTCTTGGCGTGCGCGTTAGCGACTGAGACCCTTAGTGTACCAGCAATGGCCGGGCCAAGCTCCCGCCGCTGGTAGCCCGCTTGGTGCTGCTCTTGGGGGCGTTAACCGAAAAGCCCCGTCTCCACCCGGGAAACCGGAGCATAGTCATATTGGCTGGCGGGCTGGTCGTTGGCTGGGCGATCATACTCAGCGCTCGCGGGGCTCGACGAATAGCTTGATAGCTGTACGCTCATTACCATCAATGTCTACGTCTACGAAGGCTGGATAGCAGACTATATCTATCCCAGAAGGAGCTAGGAAGCCGCGCGCGATAGCCAAAGCCTTGACTGCCTGGTTGAGGGCGCCTGCCCCGATCGTCTGCATCTCGCAACGGTTCTCTTCCCGGATGGTACCGGCCAGTGCGCCGGCGACCTTGTTGGGATCGGACTTGGACCCTATCCTGAGAACAGTCACCGCTACTCCCCCTTTTTCGCTGTCTCTCGCTGCGTTTTGCCCCACTGGCGGCGGTAAGGGCGGATATTTGTACTAAGATTGCTGTTCACGATGGGCTGGCAAGCGGTATTATCTGTACTACCTCGGCGAAAGATTGCTGGGAATAGGCGGTTTCGATGAGTTGTCCTCAGGTATAGCCACTTGGCAAGTCCGGATAGGACAGGCTTATCCTCGTTATGGCCTGAGCTAATCCATTTTGGCAGTTGCATTGTATCACTACGCCCGATATTACACAAGGCCCGCTTTTGGGCACCACAAAGCGCTGTGGCAAGCGGGTAAGGAAGGTCTCCACGACGATCTGCTTCTCCACGCCGATAACCGTATCGCTGGGCCCGGTCATCCCGCAGTCGGTGATGTACGCTGTGCCCCCTTCTAATATCCGCTCGTCACTGGTCTGTACGTGGGTGTGCGTCCCGACCACTGCACTTACCTGGCCGTCGAGGAAGTAGCCCATAGCCTGCTTCTCGGAGGTGGCTTCGGCATGGAAATCCACGACTATCAGGTCGGCGTGCCCGGCCATCTGTTCAATTTCTTCCTGGGCACGGCGAAAGGGGCAGTCCACTGGGTCCATGAAGACGCGCCCTAATAGATTGATCACCCCCACTGAGCTCCCTGCGGAGGTCCGATAGATCTGGGCACCGCCGCCCGGCGCGTCTGGTGGATAATTTGCCGGCCGCAGGATGCGTCTGTCCTGTCGCAGGAGTTCGTAGACCTCCCGCTGCGCCCAGATGTGGTTGCCCGAGGTCAGACAGTCCACGTCTGCCCTCAGCAGCTCAAGACTCGTTTGCGGCGTCAGCCCGTACCCGCCTGCAGCGTTTTCCGCGTTGACGATGACGAAGTCAACGCTATGTTTCTGCGTCAGAGTGGGCAGGGCCTCGGCCACCGTCCGCCGACCGGCCCGGCCGACGACATCACCGATAAAAAGTATGTTCAAATTGCCTTCTCCTGGCCGAAATTGCCCCCCGCTGTCCGTCCGGATAGCTGATGGTTATGCTATTTAGCGTACTCAACAGCCCGTGTCTCCCGGATGACCGTGACCCTAATCTCGCCGGGATAGTCCATCTCCTGCTCAATCCGGCTGGCCATATTGCGGGCCAGTTCGTAGGCCACCAGGTCATCAATCTCCTCGGGCTTGACCAGGACGCGAATCTCCCGTCCGGCGTGGATGGCGTAGACCTTCTTCACACCCTCGAACCCCATACCGATGCTCTCCAGACTCTCCAGCCGTTTGAGGTAGTTCTCCAGCGTCTCGCGGCGTGCTCCCGGGCGCGAGGCAGAAATAGCGTCGGCGGCCTGGACTAGGGCAGCCTCGATTGATTCCAGATCAACTTCACCGTGGTGGGCCGCGACGGCGTGCACGACATCCTCGTGTTCGCCGTGGGTACGGGTGATCTCCGCACCGATCTGGGCGTGGGTGCCTTCGCGCTCGAAGTCAACAGCTTTACCCAGGTCGTGGAGCAATCCGGCGCGACGTGCTAGGGGCACCCGGGCTCCGATTTCTCCGGCCATGGCACCAGCCAGGTGCGAGACCTCGACTGAGTGGCGCAGGACGTTCTGTCCGAAGCTGGTACGGAACTGCAGTTTGCCCAGCAACCGAATAATCTCCGGATGTAGGCCGGTGACACCGGTTTCCAGTGAGGTGGCCTCTCCGGCCTCCCGGATGCGGCCTTCGATCGTCTGACGGGCCTTTTCCAGCATCTCTTCGATGCGTCCGGGATGAATTCGCCCGTCTTGGATCAGATGCTCCAGCGCAATTCGGGCCACCTCCCGCCGCACCGGGTCAAAGGCGCTGAGCACTACTGCCTCCGGCGTATCATCCACGATCAGGTCAACTCCGGTCAGCTCCTCAAAGTGCCGAATGTTGCGGCCTTCGCGCCCGATTATCCGTCCTTTCATATCGTCATTGGTCAACTGTACCACCGATACGGTGGTTTCGGTGGTGTGGTCAACTGCGCAGCGCTGAATCGCCTGAGCGATGGTGTTACGGGCAGTCCGTTCAGCTTGTTCCTCAGCCTGCTGCTGACTACGCTGGATCAACTGGAGCCGTTCTTGCCGCAGCTCATCATTCACCTGGCGCAGCAGTTCCTGGCGCGCCTCGCCGCGGCTTAGCGTCCCGATCCGCTCGAGTTCTTCGATCTGCTCCCCGATGGCATCCTCGAGTTGCTCCCGCTGCTGGGCGAGTTGCTCTTGGCCCGCGGCTATATCCTTGCTGAGTTGGTCCAACTCCACCTGGCGCTTGTCGAGAGTATCCTCTCGCTGCTCCAGGCGGCGTCTGGTCTTTTCTGCCTCGCTGCGCTGCTCTGCCAACTCCTGTTCGATCTTCTGCCGGGTCTGGAGTATCTGCTCTTTGGCCGCTACTTCCAGCGCTCGCCGCTCCGTTTCGAGCTGCTTGTGTGCTTCTGCCACTTGCTGTGCCGCATCCGCTTTGACCTGCTTGAGCAGTTGCCGCACGCGCACCACCCGCTGCAGGAGAAACAGGAACAAAACCAGGGCTATGAAGCCGGTGATGAGCACTGCCATAGTGTTTTCGTACAGCATATGTGAAAGGGTCTCCAGGTTCATCTGGAGCACCTCCGATCTTGTTGATTAGGTCCGAGTGCTACCTGTGCTGCTTGCAGCAGTCTGCCGGCTGTACAGTCGCAGTACGTACCCAGTCAGCCTGACCGCCGCGCACTTCCTCTGCCTAGTTACTGGTCATTATCCAGGAACTGTTGGACAACCTGAGCGATCACATAATGCGGGAACCCGCGGCGCTGCAAGTAGCCGTACAGACGGCGACGCTGCGTAGTCTGGTCGAGTCGGCTCAGGTGCCGCATCTGCTGGGCTGCGGCCTGCTCGGCGCGGCTGTGCTCATCGTAGTCGCCCAGCTCCTGTTCGACCACTGCCTGCGCCGTATCCGAGTCCACCCCCGCCTGCCGCAGCTTGCTCAATATTGCTCTATGGCTCAGGTTCCTGCTGCGGATCAGGCTTTTGGTCATCTGCTGGGCGAACTGTTCGTCATCAACGAGCCCGCTGGCCTCGAGATCTGCGATGACGCGCTCAATTGACTCATCCGGCAGACCCTTTTTGCGCAGCCGTTGGGCCAGTTCGCGTCGGGTTCGGGCTCGGTACTCAAGCAGGTTCAGAGCTGCCCGCCGTGCCTGGCTGTCCTGTTCCACGGCTATGATCTGCGCGAGCCGCTCGGCCGTTACTGGCTCGCCGCGCCGCAGCCGTAGTTTGAGTATCACCTCCTCGCTTACGCCGGTGGCAAACTCGTCGTTGACGAATATCGCATACCGATGCGAGTTACGTTTCTGCGGCTTAATCGCAGTGATTCGCGGCGTCTTGTCCACTGCCCAATCGCTCCCTCACGGGCCGCTCGCTGTGCTATGGCTGGTCCTCCTCGGGCGCTGGTTCGCTGGCGGCCTCTGGAGTGGTCGGGCTTAGACCGTGGGCCTGGCGGATCTTGTCCGCCAGTGCCGTGCGGATGTCTTCGTGCTCATCGAAGAATTGCACGGCATTATCCCGGCCCTGGCCGATACTCTCGTCATTGTAGCTGAACCAGCTTCCTGACTGCTCCACCAAGTTGAGCTCCAGGGCCTCGTCCAGAATGCAGCCGGCCTGGGATATGCCTTGGCCGTAGATCAGGTCAACTTCGCAGTGCTTGAATGGCGGGGCGACCTTGTTCTTGACCACCCGCACATTGATGCGCCGGCCGATTGATTCACTGCCCCGTTTGATGCCCGCGCGCGGGCTCAGTTGCAGGCGCACCGAAGACCAGAATTTCAGCGCTCGGCCCCCCGGCGTGGTCTCGGGATTGCCAAACATCACCCCGATCTTTTCGCGAATCTGGTTGATGAAAATGACCAGGGTGTTGCTCTGGGCCACCGACCCGGTGATCTTGCGCAGCGCCTGGCTCATCAGTCGCGCCTGCAGCCCGACATGCGCGTCGCCCATCTCCCCCTCGAGCTCCGCGCGTGGCACCAGTGCCGCCACTGAGTCTATCACTACCACATCCAGCGCCCCGCTGCGGATGAGCGTGTCACATATCTCGAGGGCCTGCTCGCCGAAATCGGGTTGCGAGACGAGCAGTTCGTCCAGGTCCACACCCAGGTTCTGGGCATACTCGCGGGAGAAGGCGTGCTCGGCGTCAATAAATGCGCCGGTCCCGCCCCGCTTCTGGGCCTCGGCCACGACCTGCAGCGCCAGCGTGGTCTTCCCCGAACCCTCCGCACCGTATATCTCGACAGTCCGGCCACAGGGTAGCCCGCCCACACCCAGGGCGATGTCCAGGGACAGGGCCCCGGTGGGGATGGCAGCAATGGCCAGGTCCGTGGGCTCTTCACCCAATCGCATCACCGCGCCCTCGCCAAACTGCTTGCGGATCTGGCTCACCGCCAGATCGAGAGCCTTATCCTTCTTGCTGCTCTTCTCGTCTGCCATTGTCATCGCATCCCTTCTGGCAAATTGCGCCTTCCCGCCCTTGTTGGCTCTGGCCTCGGCACTCTGCACCCAGTTCAAGCCGGCCCAGCTCGGTATACACTGGCGGCTGTCCCGCCTGCAGGTCGCTGCGCATCAGTGTGAAGTGATCCACTACCATCTCGCCGACCGTGCGGTCGGCCAGCCGGTCCAGCGCTGTATTGAGCTCGCTGAAGTCACGCCCCCCGCGAACCCTCCCCAGGGTCAGATGCGGCACGAAATCGCGCTTTTCCCGCTGGCTGAGCTTGGCCTGTGCCAGCGCCCAGTCCAGATCTGTACCCAGCTGCCCGAGTTCGTCCGCGCCATCGGTGCAGCCAATCCATATCACCCGGGGCCGCCGCTTGTTGGGAAACGCGCCCACCGTCCCTACGGTAACACGGTGGGCCGGGCGCAACTGAGCGACTTCTGCGGCCACTTCCACCAGCTTCGCCACCCGGTCCGCGGGTATATCCCCCAGGAACTTCAGCGTGAAGTGCATATTCTGGGGCCTGGTCCAGCCAATCTTGACGTCTGGGCAGGCGCACTCCTGTTGCAGCTCGCAGGCTGCCGTCCGCAGCTCGTCCGGCAGAGGCACAGCAAAGAACAGCCGCAGCGTCTCAGGCAAGGCCCAGCACCCGCTTTCTGACTAGGTTGAGCGCCATCTGCGAGACGCGCTGCTTGAACTGGGTACGTGTACCCGGCCAGTCAAACTGCTCACAGATCGTCCCCCGCTCGTCGGCCACGGCGATATAGGCCCGGCCGACTGGCTTCTCAGGAGTCCCACCGTCCGGCCCAGCAATGCCCGTCACCGCCACAGCATAGCCGGCGCCGCTGTCCTTGCGTGCGCCTTCAGCCATTGTTTGCGCACATTCTTTGCTGACCGCGCCGTGCTGCTCCAGGATCGCGGCGGGCACACCGAGCAGCCGCTGCTTGGATTCGTTATTATAGGTGACATATCCGTTAAGGAAGTAGCGCGAGCTGCCCGGCACATCAGTGATACGGCTGGCAATCAGCCCGCCGGTGCAACTTTCCGCGACTGCCAGTGTTGCCCCCGCCGCCCTCAGGGCCTGGCCAATCGCCACCTCCATTGTCTCCTCGTCCACGCTGTAGACATGCTCGACGAGTCGCTGGCGGATAATCTGCTCAATCTGGCCCAGCTTCTTATTGGCCTCCGCTTCAGATGCGGCCTTGGTCGCGATGCGGATACGCACTTCCCCGGGCGAGGCGTACAGAGCCACGGCTGGATCGGTTGCCTGGTCCAGAATGTCCGCCAGTTCATTGGCCGCTTCCGATTCGCCGATATCGGCCAGGCGCAGCGAGCGGGTGAACAAGGGCACATCGCCTCGCTCCTCGAGCTTGCTGCGCAGGAACGGCATCACGTGGTTGCTCATCATCTCGCGCATCTCTGGGGGCGGGCCGGGGACGGCAACAAGCGTGCAGCCTTCGTGCTCCACGAGGATTCCCGGTGCGGTGCCAACCGGGTTATCCAGGAGCCGGCCGCCGCGGGGCACCTGGCACTGCTTAAGGTTATTCTCGGTCACCGTCCGGTGACGCTGGGCGAAGAACTGGCGGAGCTGGTCCTCGGCGCCGACCACGCTCTGCAAGGCACGATTGGTGACTTGGGCGATGGCCTCGCGGGTGAGATCGTCAGGGGTCGGGCCCAGTCCGCCGCAGATGACGACCACATCGCTGCGCCGCATCGCTGCCCCCAACACCTGGACGATGCGACCCAGATCGTCGTCCACGGTGTGGCGCAGGTAAACGTCCATCCCGATGGTGGTAAGCTCCCGGGATATATAGGTGGCGTTAGTGTCGTCTATCTCGCCTAAGAGTAACTCGGTCCCGATGGCGACGATTTCGGCTTTCACGCGCTGCTTCTGCCCTCAAGTAGGGCCCGCCGATCGCCTGCCGTGGTCAGAATGCAGAGAAAATGACTCTCCTGCTCAATCCTCCGTAGCGTCCTGGTCAGATTCCTGCTCGTTAGTCTCTTTGCTAGCGCTCTCGAGCCGATCTTCGTGGGGCGGCTCCAACGAAAACTCCGCCGCCACCTCCGGGTTGTCCGAGTGAACGCCACTCACTTCGTCCTGGGGCGCGCAGTCGTACACCATATGGTTAGTAAGTCGCATTCGCAGGAGAATCTCCCTGGGCATTTCGCTGTGCCCCTCTATCGGGAACTTCTCGTTCAGCTCGAGAGCGAGCAATCAATATCTGACACGTCAAGCGATTCGTTGTGTCTGTTGCGGGCTATTACAGTATTACGGCATTACGGTAGACAATCGTTTCGGGGTCCGATGCCGTTTGGTTATGTTAACTTTCCTCTTTATCATTATACCCCAGCGCAGGAAAGGTGTCAATATCGGTCACGATTCCCCGTTACAGTCTTCACGAGAATCTGTAGGCCGGAGGGCGGAGTCGGCAGGAATCTGGCGAACGTTGCCTGGCGCACAGCCGTCTGCTATAATAGCGCCGATGAGTTTCCACCAAGACGAAGCAAGCCAGTCAAAGCCGAGCGTTGCGTCGGTCACCGTTGCCGTACAGGTAATGGCGGAAGCTGAAGACCTACCCCTGCCCGCGTACGAGACCGAGCAATCGGTGGGCATGGACCTGCGGGCGGCTCTGAGCGACTGCGAGGGTGGGCAGATCGTAATCGAGCCCGGGCAGCGGGCTTTGGTGAGCACGGGACTGCGCATCGCGCTGCCGCCAGGCTTTGAGGCGCAGGTGCGGCCGCGCAGCGGGCTGGCGATCAACGCTGGGGTGACGGTGCTCAATTCGCCGGGAACTATTGATGCCGACTACCGGGGCACGGTCAAGATCATTCTTATCAATCTGGGTGAGAAGCCGTTTGTGATACATCACGGAGATCGCATTGCCCAACTGATCATCGC
Source organism: bacterium (assembly GCA_030603495.1). Taxonomy (GTDB): domain Bacteria; phylum Armatimonadota; class Zipacnadia; order Zipacnadales; family Zipacnadaceae; genus JALGTD01. The sequence continues at coordinate 249,214 of JAUVXR010000001.1, read as the reverse complement.
CCCTGTCAGCCGCGCGCGGTGGCAGGCAGTCACAGAGCTGCCCGAGAGCACGCGGGGTACAGGCGGGTTCGGCTCGACCGGTCAGTAGCTCTCATCTACTAACCTATCACAGGCAAGCAACGGCTTATTGAGATATGCATGTCAGATGGACTCGGCGGATAGTCCAACTGTCGGCGCTATTGGCCTTCGGGTGGCTTCTTCACCAGTCGCGCTGGGTGCCCGACGGGCAGATACCATCCCCGGTGTTCCTGCGTACGGATCCGCTGGTCGTCCTAACGACTCTGTTGGCGCACGGGCCTATTGTCCTGACGTATGTTCTGCCAGGACTGGTGCTGCTGGCGCTGACCGTCGTCTTCGGGCGTTTTTTCTGTGGATGGATATGCCCCCTGGGTACCTGTATTGATATCTCCGACACGCTGTTTTTCCGCCACCGTGGTGGCCAGCGCCCCAGGTATGTCCGTCCCCCGTGGAAATACTACGTCCTGGCCGCGGTCCTGGTGGCGGCGCTGTTCGGTACACAGATTGCCTGGCTGCTTGACCCGATCCCTCTGCTCACGCGCACCAGCGCTACGGTCGTCTACCCGCTGAGCCTCGGCGCGTATAACTTGCTTGTGATTCACGCTGAACCGATCCTGCGCCGGCTCGACCTGTATCTTTACCCGGTTGTTGTGCGCCACTTTCATCTTGAGGTGGCTGTCGGCCTGATGTTCCTGGCGGTGCTGGGGATGAGCTTCTTTGCCCGGCGGATGTGGTGCCGGACCTTCTGCCCACTGGGGGCACTGCTGGCCTTTGTCGGGCGCTTCGGCCTGTGGAAGCGGCGTGTATCTGAGCAGTGCACGAGTTGTGGGTTCTGCGCGACCGCCTGCAAGATGGGCGTTATCTCCGCTGATGATTGCGCGAAGACTCACACACCTGAGTGCATATTGTGCTACGACTGTGTGGCCTGCCCGCGGCCGGGTACAATGGGCATCGGCCTTCACGCGGCTATGTCGGGAGGTGCGGACGGCGCTACGCACGCCAGCCGCCGGGCGTTCATGGCTGCGCTGGGTGTGGGGGCGACCTACGGCGTGGCAGTGAGGTTGGGTCTGCACCGGCTGGAAGTTCATCCCAAGCTCATTCGGCCTCCGGGGGCAATCATCCGCCCACCCAGCGGCCTTCTCCGGCGCATGAGTGAGCAGGAGTTCCGCGACCTGTGCGTGCGCTGCGGCAACTGTATGCGAGCCTGCCCCACCGGCGGGCTGCAGCCGGCGCTGGGCCAGGCGGGGTGGGACGGAGTCTTCACGCCGGTGCTCATCCCGCAGATTGGCTTCTGCGAGCAGGAGTGCAATGTATGCAGCCGGGTTTGTCCCACCGGGGCACTGCGGCTCCACACCATCGAGGAGAAGAACGATATCAAGCTGGGGTTGGCCACCATCAATCCCGACACTTGCTTACCGTGGCAACGCGGCGAGGAGTACCGGCTGTGCTTGGTCTGCGTAGAACATTGTCCGTATCAGGCGGTCGTGGCCGAGATGCACGAGGGGCAACTGCGTCCATTCATGCGGCTGGATAAGTGTGTCGGCTGTGGGCAGTGCGAGCACGTCTGTCCAGTAGGCAACCAGGAGTCAGCACCTGCCATCACCGTCTCGCGCCGACCCTCAACCTGATTGAGCACTGTCAGCCAGCTTTTGCTCTGTGCCCGCCGCTGCGTTGCGAAGAGGCACTTTGAGGATAGATAATGAACCGCAATTATGCGTTTCTCGTAGCTGGGTCGTTGATGTTTGGACTGGGTTTGGGGATCTATGAGTTTGTCCTGCCATACTTCCTGGATGAACATGGCATCTCGATGCAGCGGCTGGGTGTGATCTATGCGGCTGGGGCTATGTTTGTGTTTATCGTCCGGGTCTATGCCGGAGAGCTTTCGGACCGTGTGGGCCGCAAGAGTCTCTACGCTGCCTCTCTACTAGTGACCTCTGCGGTCAGTGGCTTGACGCCTTACGCGCCGATCTTCTGGATGCAGATGGTGCTGAAGAGTCTGCGCGATGCGGGCAGCACTGTCTTTGACAGCATGTACCAGCTTGCTCTGCACGATGAGGAGCGTTGGCGATATCTGGACCGGATGGGCAAAGTACGGGGCCTGGAGGCCATCGCCGCGGCTGCCGGTGTGTTCGGAGCTGGTTGGCTCTTGGTCAGCCGAGCTTACACCGGTGCTTTCGCGCTTTCGGCCTTCGTCCTGTTTGCTGCTGCTGTGATGTTCCTGGCCGGATACCGCCAGCGAGCCGGCAAGACCCGTCAGTCTACTGGGGAGTCGCTGCCAGGTATCTTTGCGCTGGATCTACCTCGGCCTCTTCTCGTGTTGGCTGCTTCGGCTTTCGTTTTCACCGCGGGCCTGGCGGTCAGTCACTGTTTCGTAATGCAACTCTTCTGGTCCAGACAGTTTGGTGTCTCTCCTGCCGGTGTTGGAACCATCCTTATGATTCACCGCCTCACTTTGGGCCTTCCCATGTTGTTCGTAGGGTCGGTGGTCAAGCGGCATCTCAAGCAGATCTATGTAACGTTTGTGATACTCGAAGGAATAGCACTGGCCCTCTCCGGTCTGATGCCCAGCTTCCTGCCTGCAGCTGTAGTTTGGCTTACCCATGACCTGTTCGGTGCCGGAGTATGGATTCCCATCCAGAGCAAACTTATCCAGAGGTACTCGCGTCCCGCCACACGAGGGCGTGACGTAAGTAAGGTTTTTGCCGTGGCTTCTCTGGGTTGGATAGTGGGCCCATTGATAGCCGGAGCGGTATTTGAGCACTGGTACAGCGGGCCCTTCGTGATCAGTGGAACAATAATGATCCTCTCAGCACTAGTCCTGCTGGCTTTGCCGGCAGACGAAGCAGAGACAGCCGCATAGCCAATTACCGGCAGATGGTGTATTCATGCCAAACAGGTTTGGAGGGACCGGTTCCACCTGCCTGCGCTGCACGCGCTTATTCCTCGGCAAAGAGTTGCTGTTGAGATTTCTCGGCGTGATCGCAGCGCATCTGCTCGCGGTGGAAGTACAGTGCCCTCACGAAGGCCGCGATCTGCTCCGGGCCGTCAATCGGCTCAGCGCCTTCCGCCAGAAGCTGGGCAGGCCCGGCGCGCTTTTCCCCCATTTCCAGCCATTTTATTGTGCACACGAGCCGGCCCTGGCGCCGGGCCCGTTCCACCGTCTTCATTGTCCCGCCGGATTCTCCCGCTTCAATGGCGATGACCGCGCGGGACAATCCGCTCTGGAGGCGGTTGCGGGCCATGAGCCGACCCACGGCGGGATCGGCGGTAGGTGACTGCTCGGAGATAACTGCGCCATGCTCGGCGATCTGACGGGCCAGGTCGAGGTTGGTGCGCGGGTGGACGACCAGGATTCCCGAGCCTAGCACAGCAATGGTGCGGCCGCCCCCAGCCAACGCGCCATGGTGCGCGGCGGTATCGCAGCCCAGTGCCAGGCCGCTGACGACGGTGATCTTGTGCTCGACCAACGCCGCCGCCACATCGTGGGCCATCTGGTAGCCCTCCTGGCTGGGACTGCGCGTGCCGACGATGGCTACCGCTGGGTCGTCAATAGGCAGAATACGGCCGGCGATGCACAGTACCGGTGGTGGGTTGGGGATATCCTGAAGAATCTCGGGGTAGTCGGGCTCAAAGTCGCAGACGACGTGGATGTTCTGGTCGTCAAGCCCGTCGAGCTGCTCTTCGACCTCGGCCAGCCTGTCGCCCAGGCTGGATATTGCCGCGATCTGCTCAGCGTCGAGGCGCACACTGGGCAGGGCGAGTTCCTGCTCGGAGGCACCGAGGATAGCCGAAGTGTCACCAAAGTGCCCGATTAATCGGCGGAAGCCCGCCGGCCCAATGCGGCCGTGCCACATCAGGGCAATCTGCGCCAGCCGTTTGTCAGTCTCTGCGGACATAGCTCAGTCGCTCCGGCCAGGTACTGCGGCTGTCGTCTTGCACATCATCGAGCCTCCGTGCGACGGGCGTTGCGTGATATGAAAAATGTGGGTACTGTGAGAGGGTTTCTTCGCGCTTTTGCCCGAATTTCCTCCCGAACGAGTACGTATGCGGCGCGTGCCGGTGGAGTTGTGCACCCTTGCGTTAGCTCGGCCAGAATTGTACAATATGGGGCGATCAAAGTAGCATAGTCGAATCTCTCCCCTCAGACGTTAGGAAGGTTTGTTTTATGGCTGTCCAGCCGGAGGCAGCACGACAAGAGGTGTCCCTCAGCCGGGATATGGGGCTGCTGGATATCACGATGATCGGCGTCGGCGGGATGATTGGCGCCGGCATCTTCGTGCTCATGCCCATCGCCGCGGGTGTAGCCGGTCCGGCTCTAATTCTGGCCTTCGCCCTCAACGGTCTCATCACGCTGATTACCGCTGCCTCCTATGCCGAACTGGGTTCGGCCTTCCCGGGGGCTGGTGGCGGGTACTTGTGGGTACGGGAGGCGCTGCCTGGGCCGAACGGCTTCCTGGCGGGCTGGATGTTGTGGTTTGCCCACGCGACAGCGTGCAGCCTGTACGCACTAGGCTTCGGTGTCTACTTCGGAGAGCTGCTGCTGCACCTTACTGAGAAAATGGGAGTCACCATTGGCCTGCCACCCGAGCTGTTTGTCCAGGAGTGGCTGCATAAGATCCTGGGGGTTGCGGTGATAGCAGTCTTCACCTACATCAACTTCCGCGGCGCGTCGGAGACCGGCAAGATCGCGGTCCTCATCACGCTGGGCAAGATCGTGCTGCTCGGCGTGTTCATTGTTTCCGGGCTTTACTATATGTTCCTGCGGCCGGACTGGCAGGGGTCGTTCACGCCCTTTATGCCTCGGGGATCCGGCAGTGTGGTGACGGCGATGGGACTCACCTTCATCGCCTTTCAGGGCTATGAGATCATCACCCAGTGTGGGGAGGAGGTTAAGAGCCCCCGCCGCAACCTGCCCCGGGCGGTGTTCCTGGCGGTGGCGATCGTTGTGCCAATATATTGCCTGATCGTGGTCGCTGCCCTGGGCGGGATTAATCCGGGTGCCCATGATCTTGCCACGAACTGGCAATGGCTGGGTGCCGAGGGCCCGGTCGGACTGGTGAAGGCCGCCCGAATGATAATGCTGGGCGGCCCGGCAATCGGTGGGTTGCTATGGATCATCGGCGGGCTGCTCTCGACCAGCTCGGCACTTAACGCTACGATCTACTCGTCGTCGCGGGTCTCGTTTTCAATGGCGCGCAACCGGGAGTTGCTCAGGGCGATGAGCCATGTGCACCCCAAGCGGCGCACGCCCCATATCGCCATTATCACTTCGGCGGGTATAGTCACCCTGATGGCCCTGGCCCTGCCCCTTCACGATGTGGCCAGTGCTGCCAACATCATGTTCCTCATCCTGTTTCTTCAGGTGAACGTGGCGGTTATCACGATGCGGCGACGGCGACCCGACCTCAAGCGCGGCTTCATGGTCCCGCTGATGCCTTACATACCCATTGTCGGGATCGCCACCCAGTTTTTCCTGGCCATCAATATGTTCCAGTTCAGTTGGATTGCCTGGGCCTTTGCACTCGGTTGGATCGGGCTGGGTGTTGCTCTGTATTATCTGTACCTGGCCCCCCAGAAGAAGAAGGAGAAGGAGCGAGCCGCACCCGTGGTCTTTGAGCGAGTGCCACCGGACTTCGAAACCTATCAGGTGCTGGTGCCAGTGGCCAATCCTGAACATATGGAGAATCTGTTGCTGACCGGTGCGGCTTTGGCTGATCGGCTCGACGGTGATATCACCGCGCTGAACGTCATTACCGTACCTGATATTCTACCCGTTGAAGAGGGCATACGCTTTCTGGGCTCTGCGGAACGGATTCTGGAGGCGGCCCGAGATCTTGGGCAGGAGCTCGGGGTGTCCATTCGCACAGTGGCCCGGGTGGGACATCGGGTCCACCAGGCGATCATCAACACTATCGAAGACGACGAGGTTGACATGCTGGTGCTGGGTTGGCGGGGGTGGACGGCCGAATCGCGCCGGGTAATGGGGACGACGCTCGATCCCGCGATCCGCCAGGCTAAGTGCGATCTGGCGGTGCTCAGGGCGATTGCGCCGATTCGGGAGATCAAGCGGATCATGGCGGGAGTGACGGGCAGTCCGGAGAATCCGCTGGTACTTGAAGCGGCGCAGGCTTTTGCGGACTTCCTGGGTGCCGAGGTCACCTACGCCCACATTCTTCAGCCCGGGGAACCGATCAGTGACGTAATCAAGCAGCACTACATTGAGCCGGAGGATTCCAGTAAGCGCCTACCGATCACCATCTGGGAGGCGCAGTCACCGGCCGCTGAGCTGGTGCGCCGTTCCGAGCAGTTTGATCTGTTGGTGCTCGGCTCAGCGCGCGAGTCGGCGGTGCAGCAGTTGATGTTCGGCTCAGTCACGCAGACTGTTGCCAAGCAGGCGAAGTGCTCAGTGCTAATGGTCAAGAGGTCGCCCGGCCCGGTCCGCGCGCTAGCCCGCGAGATGTTCCGACCGCTGGAAGACGGGGAGCGCACCGAGGTGGAGGTGCCAGAGGACGAGTAGGGGATGAGGGCCAGCAGTGGGCGGATGGCGTACTATCGGCAAGCCTGCTGGGGTTGACACTGCCAGGATAGTTTCCTACAATCTATCCAGATGGGTAGCATACTAGTGCCCGTGAGGGCGTGTTTGGAGGAACGAGCGAGCCAATGCTTAAAGAACAAGTCGAAGAGGTTTTGGACAAACTGCGACCTAACCTGCAAGCGCACGGCGGTGATGTGGAACTGGTGGAAGTGAGCGATGAGGGGGTGGTTAGCGTCCGCCTCCAGGGTGCTTGCCAGGGCTGCCCCATGGCCCAGCAGACACTCAAGATGGGTATCGAGGCCATCCTGAAAGAGGAGCTTCCCGAGGTGCAGGCGGTTGAGGCCGTTGCATAGCTCGCGCCGCTTCGCCACGCACAGGAGGAAACCAACATGAAGATCTTCTTAGATACTGCTAATGCTGACGACATTCGTACGGCTGACGGCTGGGGTATACTGGACGGGATAACCACCAACCCTACGCTGGCGGGTCGCGAGAAGCGGCCGTTCCGGGAGATAGTTGAGGAGATCTGTGATATTATGGGCGACCGGCCGGTGAGCGCAGAAGTGGTCGCCACCGATGCCGAAGAAATGCTGACCGAGGCCCGGGAGGTCTCTTCGTGGGCGTCCAATGTCGTCGTGAAGATCCCGCTGATTCCCGAGGGTATTAGGGCGATAACTGTCCTGTGCCAGGAGGGTATCCGGGTCAACTGCACGTTGTGCTTCTCACCGGCCCAGGCGGTGTTGGCGGCGAAGGCTGGAGCTACCTACATCTCGCCGTTTGTCGGGCGGCTCGATGATATCGGCCATGACGGGATGGAGTTGGTCGCCCAGATCAGGCAGATTCTGGATAACTACGACTACCTGCACAGCCAGATAATCGCCTCCAGCCTGCGCCACACCCAGCACTTTGTTCAGGCGGCCCTGATCGGCGCGGATGTCGCTACGATACCCTTCCAGGCGCTGGAACAGTGCTTCCACCACGTCCTGACTGACGTCGGACTTGCGCGCTTCTTGGACGACTGGGACAAAGCCGGGCTGAGCATATTCTGAGTCGTCGCCACAGGTCGGAGTCCATTGTGCCGCACAATTCGCTGCATGGGGGGAAGAAACAGATGAAACCGATATCGTTGGTAGTAGCCGCAGTAGCGCTGTTGCTGGCTAGCACGGTCGCCTTCGCCCAGACGGCCCGTTACCTGGGCATGGGCATGACCGGGATTGCCGTGGCAGACGATGCCGGAGCGCTGCAGTTTAATCCGGCCAACCTGGCCTCTCTGGATATTGCGCTCCCGGCTGCCGCGCACCCACAGTACGATCCTTGGGCTCACCCGTGGGATTGGCAGGTGGCTGGCTCTCTGGAAGTCAGCGGCGATCTGGACTACAAGGCGTTACATTTGGCGGGTGGCAACAGCCAGAATGGCTATGGTCTTGGTGCCTACTGGGCGGACACCATGGGAGCTGATGAATGGTCGGTTGGATTCGGTGTGCAGCAGGGCGCAAACTGGAGCTGGGGCCTCGGTGTGCAGAACCTCGGCAGTGGCGGTGGCAGCGACACTCTCTTGCACGCCGGACTGCTGTACGAGGTTCCTCAAGAGGACGCAAGCTATGAACCGGTCAGGCTCGGGCTTCACCTGCAGGACTTAACCGACGAGACCAACAATGGCCCGTTCTTCAACCTGGGCATAGCGGTGCCGCTGGCCCGGTGTCTGCGTGAGGATGTGCTGCTGGTAGCCGACTGGTGGGACGTGAGCGACGAGATTGACAGTACGTATAATCTCGGCGTGGAGTATGTTGCGCCCAATGAGTGGGCGGTGCGTGCCGGCCTCATTGGCGGCGATGAACTTACCGCTGGCCTTGGGTATGACGGTGGTACGTGGAAACTGGACTTGGCCTGGGCAGAATCTGAGCAGCCTGCTGTGGACGACGAGATCGTCGCTACATTCTCCCGCTCCTTCAAGTAGCCAGCGGGCAGCGAGGACAGAACGACATCAGCCAGCGACTGCTCGGCTGTGACTGGCCGAGTGCTCGCCAAACGATAAAGTCCCCTGCCGGGATGGCGGGGGGCTTTACTTTGGGACTGCAGGTTCATGGCCGGTGCGCCAGAGGTTGGCGGGGCGGGCTGAAACTATGGGGCTGCGGGGGTGTCCATATCTGTGTGATTATGTCCATAGGTAAACACGAGACAGCATCGCTAATGGACAGAGTTGCTCGCGGCCTGCTGGCTTGGGCGCTGGTGGGGGTGGCCCTGCTGGTGGCGAGTCTCGGCGTTGGCTGGACCGATCCGGGCCGGATACCTGGTCCGGCGACAGTGGGCCTGGCCCGGGGCGATCACGTTTACCTGCCCGATTCACCGCTGACCCCCAAGTTTATCTACCCCGAGGGCAAAATAGACTACGAGGTGGTCACTACGTTGCTTAGCCGTGCGGTTACGGCGTGGTCCGGTGAGCAGGAGCCCGAGGACTTCTGGCGGCAGTACTTTAGCCCCAACGACCGCGTTGGTCTGATGATTGATGTCCAGGAGCCGCCTATCCCAATCATTGTGGTCGAGGCGATTATCGAGCAATTGGTCCTGGTGGGTGTCAGGACTGACAATATCCTGATATTCTCGGGAGATGAACGGGATTTGTTTGCTGCCGGCTTCTCGCTGCGTCACGACCGCCCAGGAGTGAAGTGCTACGGGGCGGCGTCGGTGGGCTATCGCCACAGCCTGACCCGGATCCTCGCTGATATGTGCGACAAGGTCATCAACCTAGCCTATCTGCACCCTCATGCGCAGTTGGGTATGACCGGTGCGATCCACAATCATCTGTCCTGTGTGCCACCGGCGGATGTCAAACAGGTCGTCTCGGAACCGCGGCAACTGGCCTCAGTCGCCGCGCAGCCGTTGGTCCGGCAGAAGGTCATCTTCCACTTTCTGCTTGCTCTTCATCCGTACTACGCGGCGCCCACTGCTGCCAATCCCAGCCCCCGCTGGGAATATGCCGGCTTGCTTCTGTCCTCAGACCCGGTGGCTCTGGATACGGTAGGACTGGACATATTGACCGCAAAGCGTCGAGAAGTAGGCCTTGAGCCAGCGGAGCCTGAGGCAGCCCGTAACTACCTCCAGGCCGCCTGCGCAGAGTACTTCCTCGGCCAGTCTAACCCCGATCTGATCACCGTGGTGACCATCGGCCCGGAAAAGTAGAGAGCAATAATGGCGGCAGAGATGCTGCCGCGGGGCTGTTGGCCGGTGGTGCCGAAGGCCGGATTCGAACCGGCACAGGCCGAAGCCCACTGCCTCCTGAGGACAGCGTGTCTACCAATTCCACCACTTCGGCACCCTAGTTCAGCTTCATACTACCGCAACCCTTCGGGGCTGTCAAGATGGCTGAGAGGCGCTTACTGGTTGCTCAATAGTGGCGCGTGCAGTGTGGTATCTGGCGCGCAGAACCTCTGCGCGGGAACAAATCACCTGGTAACGGCGTCAAACCTAGACCTGTGATTCCAAGCTGATTTGAGGAAGTGAAGCAACGACGGCGCACGGTATGATACGGCGGCTGTCTGTGCTGCTGGCGGCTGTTGGACTGTTGGCAGCAGCAGGTCAGGCCTGCGGCAATCCACTAGAGAGCCTTGATCGCCTCTCCGACAGGTGGGGGCTGTTCCAGGGCGTCCAGATATCGGGTCACAACACGCTGACCCTGCAAGAGCACGGTATCGAAGGGGCTGCCGCAGTCTTTGAGAGTCAGCGCTGGGACACCGGGACACTGCAGCGGCAGACCAGTCTGAGAGTCGAAGGGCCGATCTGGAAGGAGCTCGGCTTCCAGAGCGATCTTTCGTTCTCGGGCTACGGCGCCAGCTACTCCCGTTGGCTGGTGGGCTATGTGGGCCACGATACTGCGCTGTACTTCGGCGATCTCAACATCAGCATGCGCAACAACGAATTTGCCAGCTTCGCCAAGAGCCTGAAGGGCTGGCAGCTTGACCAGAAACTGCCCGGTGACGGCCTGCTCCGTGCCTTTACTTCGGAGACGAAGGGCTACACGCGCAACGAAACTTTGTCCGGCAACGATACCCCCGGGCCGTATTTTCTCAGCTACACGCCCATCATTGACGGCAGCGAAGCAGTCAAGGTGGATGAGCAGGTCCAGGAGCGGGGTGTGGACTACAGCCTCAACTACCAGACCGGCGAGTTGTGGTTCGTGCCGGTAGAGGGCCCGGGCAAGGTCATCCCCAGCACCTCGACCATTTCTGTGAGCTACCAGTCGTCGGGGTATTTCGGCAATGCCGGCATCCTCACCGGCGCACGCGTTCAGATGCCCCTGAAAGCTGGCAAGCTGGTGGTTGGGGTCACGTGGCTGGAGCAGGACCGTCCCGAGGCGGGCCAGGGCGACACGGTCGCCTACCAGGAAGATGTCTACTACGGTTCGGGCAGCACGGGGCCGTTCGACACCAATTTCCGGCCCATCATTGCTGACGGCGCCGAGGTCATCTACCAGGGCCAGGCGCAGACAATCACTGAGGCGCTGGAAGTCTTTGTGGACAACGTGCAGATGCTGGAGGGTGTAGACTACGACGCTTACCGGCAGATCGGCCGGGTTATCTTCCGATTGGCGGTCCCGCCGACCTCCCTGGTGCACATTCAGTACTACTACGAACTAGGCGAGACCGCTCTTTCGGGTGATGCGCAGGTGAGCGGTCTGGATCTCAGCTACGAAGCAAGTAAGAACCTATGGTTGCGGACCGCTTTTGCCCAGAGCGACAGTCAGGGCAACTCCGGCCGCGCTCTCCAGACAATTGTCAGCTACCAGCAGCCTACGTATGACCTGTTGGCCACTTATCGGGACGTCGCACCGCAGTTCACCTACATAGACTCCACCGGTTTTCGCCGCAATGATAAGGGGCTCAAACTCAATTTGGGCTGGCGGCCGGGCCGGTATGTCAGCATACGCAGCCATCTGGAGGATATGGATAGCACTCAGGGATACTCGTTTGGCTACAGTGGGTACAGTGGTGGCACCGGGTTCAACACCGGCTACTATCCGCTTCAGGCCGAAGGTGTGCGGCCGTTGCAGACTACACCGGTGCGAGATGTCGGGACCAAGCGTACGGACGTGGCGGTCGAGCTGCGCTTCCCCAGTTGGCCGACGGCGACACTGAGCCGCGAGACGATGTCCAACGCCGGCGGTACGCAAAGCAACAGCAACTACGTGCGGACCTCCCTAGACCTGTCTCACGGCTTTGGCAGCAAACTGCGGGCGGACCTCTCGCTGTCAGACACCGAGCAGCGCAATCAAGGTACCGCAGAAACGGACGCGGTGCTCGGCAGCGCGACCCGTGAACAGAGGCTTGTGCTGCGGTACGATCCTTCATCTTCACTCAATCTGCATGCTCAGGTGGGCAGCAACCGGTCTGCGGCCGTGGGTGGTGAGGACAATCGCTCCGAGTCGGACTACGTCCGTCTACGTGGTAGCTGGTCACCGTCGCAGAAGTTGAGCTTCACCGTGGACCGCAGCGCCTCGAAGTCGCACGGCCGGGTCACCAGCGGCTTCTACGGGGACTTTCCGGGCAGTGGCTACGGCGGGGGTGGCGGCTTCCCCGGGCCGATTGCCGGGGCAGTGGACGGTGAGCTTGGTCCGACTGCTGGCAGGATGTGGCCGGCGCAGGATGACGAGGACGACGAGGTCCCGCACTACGAAGATACCACTACCAACCTCAGCGCGACCTACCAGCCCACCAGGAGACTGTCCCTGATGCTGAGCATCGGGCAGCGCAACTATCTTAGCGGTGGCGGCAGTGGCTATCTAGCTGACAGCGACCAGAAGTACCAGAACATGGCGATGACGTGGCGCGCCACCGACGAAATAAGGTTGACCACCAACTTCAGCGATGACGTTCTTCGGTTCTTCGAAGAAGGGCGAGGGGCAGTGACCAGCCAGTCTGTCATCTTCGGTGTGGACTATCAACCCAAGGACAGACCTTGGGGCCTTGATCTGTCGGTAAACCGGATGTCGGGTAACAGCCCCTCTTATGTCTTGATCGGCGGTCACGAGCGATATTATCAGACTGCTACTGACTTGACTGACTTGTCCGGGCAACTCCACTACCGGCTCGGTGATAAGGCAACTCTGACCGGACGGGCGGGGTTTTCCGATTTTGATAGCGGCTACGCGGCGTTCCGCAAGCAGACCGCCGATTTGGGTGTGACCTATGATATGGGGCAGAGCGACTTAACCTTTAGCTACCGTTTCATTGGGCATCGGGCCGGCGAGCCCAGTTCGCCTTTTATCGGATACACCGGAGTTGTCGCCCAAAGTCAAGACTACAACGCTCATACCTTCATGCTGGGGCTGGAGAGCAGCTTCGCCAGCGGCATGGGTAGAGCTGGGTTCAGGGGGCCCAGCGCGACGATGGATACCGGACAGCGGCGCGGCACCTTCGGCGGCTACCAGGCTGGCTTCGGCCAGGACTGGTCGAGCTACGGCGGCTCGGAGCGGGGTCGGCAGGGCAGCTCCCACCAGGACTACTCCAGTGGCTTCCCGCAGTGGTGATCTGGCAAATGAATAACAACAGATTTCGTTTGGCTATGCTGGGACTTGCGGTGATGGCCTGTGCCGTGACCGCCAACCCGGCTGCTGGCACGCAGTTCGGGAATACTGATAACACGCCCTTTGCGACCCGGGCGGACGGACCGGTCGGGGCGATTCTGGTGCCGGCGCCTCCGCCGGGCTTGGCATCTGTCCAGGCGGTAGTCAGCCAGGTGGCTGCTGCGCAGCACAGCCCGGCTTCATTGCAGCGTGCGGAGCGCACTATGCAGCTATTGCAGGGCTTGGGGCTGAAGAGCCCGGCGGCGCGGCTGCGCTTCCCGCGCACGGCTTACCACATCCGCGAGGGCCAGGTGCAGCTACCTGACCTGGTTCGGGCCATGCAAGGCGGCACCGGTCTGGGCGATCCGGCCAACGATATTACCTTTCAATTCCAGGGCTTCACCGAGACCGAGGAGGCGGCGCTGCAGGGGTACCTGGACGGCGCAATGCCCAAGGCGCGGATGATCTACGGGCCGCCGGCGTTTGACATCACGGTGACGGTGATTCGCGACGACTCCCTGGCGGAGATCCAGGGCGGGATATACGACGCGACTGCCAACGAGATCCATCTCGCGCCGCTGTCCGGCAATTACGTCGAGGACACCTTCGTCCTGATGATGTTGGTGCTCAACGCTTTCCACGACGATGTGGCCTTCTTCTACGATGCCTGGGAGCAAGGCTTCATCGGGGCGGCGGCCACGGCAGTCCAGATCAGTCCCGGGGTGGCCCCGGGCTACGATCCGGTTGTTCCGGGCCCGTTCTACTGTCTGTCGGTCTACGAGGCGGAGAACCAGCCTGAGCTAGGCAACAGCACCTTCTACCCCGCCTCGGGCTTTGCCGGCATGCTGGTCTGGCGCGTGGCCATGGCCCGCGCCGCCTGGTATAAGTGCTATATCGAGGACCCCCAGTTCTTCGCCAACTTCAACCAGATCTACTATCAGAGCTTCTATGAGGGCTTACCGGGGGATATTCCTGGTCTTAAGGATATTGCGACCTCGGCCATCGGCACGGTCGAAGGTATGAACTTCTACGACTGGTACGAACGCCAGTACGTGCTGGATACCAGCATCCGCACGGGCAGCAAGCTTTACACCTGGAATATCCCGCTGGTGCAGTCAGTGGCGCTTATTGCGGAGCACTACAGCACCGACAGTAGCGGGGACGAGTCGCCGCGTGGCGGCCAGGGCCGCTGCATCTACTGGAACTACAGCCGTACGCTGAGCTTGTACGCCGAGGAGGGCTACGTTATTGATGTGGCCAGCAGCGGCCCTAGCGCCGGAGAGGGCTACCTGATCCCCACCTTCTACAACGTGGGTGGCCCTCAGCAGATAACCGTTCAGATTGACCTCAACGGCCTGCGCCGGGAGTATCCCTTTCCGTACGCCGTACGCGGGTATGATCCCGGCGAGAATGACCTGTACGGCGGCCTCCGCGGCGGCCCGGAGGCAACCATTGACGTAACCGGCGGCTTCGCCCAGTCTGGTATCTCGGCGGAGCGCGCCGTGTTCGGCGCGTGCATAAGTGGCGCACGCCTTACGCCGGCCCAGCTTGAGGTGACTACGACCAACCCGCAGGGGGATAGCTTTACTCGCTGGGTGAATGTCGGCTGGGATTCGTATGTGATTTTCCTGGAGGGCGGCGGGCAGTCTGCCGTCGGTCATACCTTCTACGCCGGCGCCAGCGGGCTGCTAATGACTACGCTGCCGATGACCTACGAGGAAGCTGACGCCGCTCAGATCTTGGGAATACCGAGTAGCGATCTACTGCTTGCCCGCTGGGACCCGAGCCGGCCGCCCCGTGGCCGCTACGAGATCTGGCCGGATATCGCGCCGTTTGCGCCCGGTCGCGGCTTCTGGATACGCCTGCTCGATGACGTCACCGTTGCCCTGCAAGGCGTAATACCCGAGGAGGACAGAAGCTGTGGGGTGGCGGTGGACCTGGGCTGGAATATGATCGGCAGCCCCCGGCTCGAGCCGGTAGCGTTGGCCGACCTGCAAGTGGAGGTCGGCACCGCCGGGGCGGTCAGTTTCAGCGAAGCAGTAACGCGGGGCTGGATGCAGGCGGGGGTGTACGGGTACAGCCAGCAGAGCGGATACGTGCTGGCTCAGACGCTTCAGCCCTTCGCCGGTTATTGGGTACGGTGCCTCACCGCAGAGGGCGCGCGGCTTGTCTTTCCACCGATGTAGAACAGATCACCTGCTCGTTTCGGTAAGGGCTTTATGGTCAAGAGAGGTTTTGTCAAGTCGAATCTGCTCGCAATATTGGGGCTTGTTGGCTGCCTTGCGGCAGTTGCGCACCTGGCTGGCTGCGGGGGGGTGAGCACCGAGGGGACCGGTGAGCAGGTAACCACAACGGTCATCGTCGAGTGTCTTATCGAGGGCAGCGAGGAATTCCTTGATGTGCCGGCGGATGTGGTAGTCGGTGGGGTGCGGGGCCAAACGAATCTGCAGGACAACTGGGTCATACTCGAGGGTGTGCCGCTGGGCTCGGCAAGCCCGCCCCAGCAGCCGCTCACCGCTACTGCTCCGGGGTACGTCACCGCCTCCCAGACGCTGACCCTCAATGAGTTCAGCTACACTACAGCCAGTGTGCCGATGACACCGGCAGACCCCGATACTACTGGCACTGTGGCGGGTACGGTCACCGATGTGGATACCGGTCAGCCGCTCATCAACGCGCTAGTCAGCTTTGAAGGGACGGTGGTGCCGGCCTCGGATACGGTGTTGGTCAAGGGCTTCACCGATCAGGGCGGTTTCTATGTTGTGGGGGGCATCCCCGCCGGTTCGGTTGAGGTGGCCTGTCAGGCTGTGGGCTATCTCGAAGACGCAGCCGCTCTCACCGTCGTGGCCGACTCGGTCGGCGAAAACGATCGGCTCAACTTTGCGCTGTTCAGCGGGGAATCTACGATCACCGTCAGCGGACAGGTGCTCGAGATACGCACGGAGGCGGTGGTGGCAGGGGCTACCGTACAGATCGGTGACCAGCTCCCGGTCGTAAGCGAGCTCGACGGGAGCTTTTCGGTGTCCGGTGTTGGTGTCGGTGAGCAGCCGGTGCTGGCCAGTGCGGAGGGCTACGATGACTACTACACGGTCATAAACGTGCTGCCTGGAATCGAGCCCCTCCGGATTCTGCTCACCGAGTTCTCGCCACAGCCTCCGGGTGACCCCTACACCATCACTGGACGGGTCACCTTGCTGGGCGCTCCCGACAACTCGGGCGCGGTGGTGACGGCTTTGGAACTTGACCGTGGCGTTGTGCTCGGTCAAGATACCACTGACACCGACGGCTACTACTACTTGTTCGTGCCGCCAGGGGACTACCGTATTGAAGTCACTTATGGCGACCATACCATCGGCCGGGAGGTCGAACTTCTCGGCGGCGGAAGAGTATTAGAGAACATCAACTTCACCCTGACGGTTAACTAGGCCGCGGGGCCAGTGAGGAGTGCAGGATATGCCCCGAATTATTGTCACGGCTTGCCTGCTTGTGCTACTGGTACGGTCTGCGGGCGCAGCCCCGGAGGCCGACAGTGCTGCGTCGGAAGAAGCTCCCGATTTCGGAATAGCTGGCATCCATGCGCCGGAGCTAGAAGAGCTGGCAATGCGGACGGATCGTCCGGAATGGGCCCCCCTGCCGGTTATGTGGGGGCACAGCGAGATGGTCCCAGTGCTAACCAGTTTGCTCAGCGAGGGCGACACGGAGCAGCGCCAGCGGGCGGCATTTCTCCTCGGTCAGATCGGGCATCTGTCCGCCTGCGCGCCGTTGGTTCAGGCCACTCGTGACGGCTGCCGCGATGTGCGCATACAGGCCGGCATCGCGCTGGCATGTCTGGGTGATCAGCGCGGGCAGAAGGCTGCCGAGGCGGCGCTGATTGGCGAGCCGACCTGGATTCGCTACTACGCAGTGCTGGGCCTGAGTCGGCTGAACTCGGACTCGGCTCGCCATGCGCTCCAGGCCATGCAGCCCGGGCAGCCCGATTTCATCAACCGTACGATAGCGGCAGCCCTGGCCGAGCCTGCGCCGGTGCTCCCGCCGGCGGCCGACAAGGAGGAGGCCTCGGTTTCGACCGGCGAAGCCTCCGCAATCTGGCAGGCAGTGATCGGAGCTCTTAAAGCCGAGTCGGACTGGTGGTGGCATTGGGGAGACTACAGCCAGTGCATCCGCTGCCTGGAGGTTATCCTGCTGATGGATCCGGACCTGGTCGAAACCTACAGCGACGTTGCCTGGCTGCAGTGGAGCCTGGGCTACAACACCGAAGCGATCGGCACTTACCACCGCGCCATTCAGATATTGCCGGACAATCCCCTGAGCCACTACTACCTCGGCTGGCACTACTTCAACCTCAAGAAGTATAAATTGGCGCTGCCTTATCTGCGTAAAGCCGTCGAGTTGGGAGCAAAGGGGGTCGGGTGGCGGGTGTATGCTCATGCTCTGGAGCGACTCGGGCAGCTTGAGGCCAGCTTTAAACAGTGGGAGGAGATGTACGAGGAGACGCCCGAGTTTCCCGCAACAAAGTTCAACTACGAGCGCCTGCAGCGATTGCTTGGCGAGCAGTAACCGTTTACTGAACGTGCCTATCCAGTCTCGTCCGCCCCGGCAGCGTCCTCGGTATCATCAGCCAGCGGGGCTTCGTCGGTAGGTGTTTCCGTGTCAGTGTCTGGCGACAAGGCCGGTGGCGCAGATCCAGATGAATCCGTACCCGGCTCACCTTCTTCCGGCTCGGGCTGCTCCGATGGTGGTGGCAGCGCCACGCGCTTGGTGGTAACTGTGACTGTCGCTGCGCTCACCCCCATTGATCTCACGTCGGCATCGAAGACCAGGTTGGGCGTGAACGTCGCCTTGCCCTGCAAGTTGCTGATGTTGATGTGGGCTGTGTTGACCGATTCGATCTCCTCGATAGTGCTCTCGTCTCCAGCTATGGTGACTGTACTCGGACTGGTCTGCACTGACTCTATCTGGTAGCCGCCGGGCGGATCGCTTAGTCGGGGTATGATGGGGACGGTCTTGGTCGCCAGCTTGGTGATGGGCACAGTGACCTCGACCGTAGCTGGCCCTGTCTGCAGGCCGGTTATCGGCACGTTCCGTTCGTCACGTAGTTCTGGGGTAATCTTCTTCTGCACGGTAGAGTTGAAGCCGGAGACGTCTACTACCGCCACCACCCGCGCCACCTCACGCAGGGCGCTGTTGGCCCCCTCGATGGCTATTTGGGTAGGACTGGCGCGGGGGGCGCCCATCTGGAATCCTGGTGCTTGTTTTCCCAAAAGCTCAACTTCCACGGGTCGCTCGGTGGAGCCCTTTTGGTCGAGCGTTATGCGGGCCATCGGTTTGCTCAGGACCGCGCTTATGCCAGTTGGCAGTGGCCGGGTCTGCAGTGGGATACGGTGCTCACCGATCTGTTCGTCGTTCAGGTCGGTGAGGTCGGCGATGACGGTAACCTCGCTCAGGTCAGCCGCGGCCAGGGACCGGCGGCGCCCCTGGAAGGTCACCTCGACCTCGCCCGGCTGGATGGTGGTAGGGATCAGTCTCCCTGGAGTATTGACCACTTCCACTGCCAGCGTTCTCTGCTCCTGGGTGGGAGCGTTTGTTGTGGTGATGACATATCCCCACAGTACGAGGGCCAGGGCCAGGGAAAGAATCTTGAGTGGCCACTCGTTCTCGATGGCTTCGGCGATTTTTCGCGCCACATTCCTCATATCTCGTACCCGCGGCCGGCTTGATACTACTTGCGCCAGAAGAAGAAGCCGAACTGCTCCTGCTCGGCCTCGAACAGCGCCATGAGACGTTCGGTAAGCTGGGGACGCTCGATGCGCGGTGATAAGGCCCCGTTGACCGCGATTGAAACAGCGCCTGTTTCCTCGGAAACGACTACACAGACGGCGTCGGTACGCTCGGCGAGCCCCAGAGCAGCGCGGTGGCGCATGCCCGTACTGGTCGAGAGGCCGGGGCTCTCTGAATGCGGCAGGGCGCACGCGGCAGCGACGATCTCGTCCTCGCGGATGACCACTGCGCCGTCGTGCAACGGCGTGCCCGGGTAGAATATGGTGAGCAGCAATTCCACGGAGAGCCGGGAGTTAAGGGTCTTGCCGGTGCGGATGATATCCATCAGGCCGCTTTGTCGCTCCAGGACGATGAGGCCTCCGTAGCCTTCTTCCGAGAGGCGGTAGGCGGCGTCTACGACCTGGTTTACTGCAGACTGCTGCCTCTGAGTGCCCATCGGGCTCAGGGCGCTGCTGAAGAGGCCGCCGCGCCCCAGCCGTTCCAGGGCCAGGCGTAGCTCCGGGCCGAAGATCACAACCAGTGCCAACACACCAGCAACGGTCAACCCGCGCAGTAGCCAGTTGAGGGTAGGCAGGCCGGTAGAAAGCAGGACCACGAGGAACACGACCACCAGACCGTTGACCAGGGATGTGGCCCGCGTGCGGCGGAACAAGCGAGCCAGGTAGTACACGAGCATGGCCACCAGCACGATGTCTACAACATCACGCGGCTTTATGTGGCTGAGCAGTTCCCAAGCACTTTGCAGCACAGACATCTATTCTGGCATGCTCCTTTCACCAGTCCGCGAGGTCCGCGCCTGTCCCTCAAACAGGGTGTGGCCTTCCCACGAAAGGAAGGTTCCGCGAACCAGTGCTCAGGACGTACCGTCCTGGCGACAGCGCACTACGATCTTTTCCGCGTCGCTCCGAACGTGTGGGACCTTTCACTGTGGGCAAATATACCACAGCCCGCCTTCGCCAGTCAATGCCCAACGGTCGGCTGCGGCCTGCCGTTGGTGCGTCACGGGGTGCCAGAGATTGCGCTGAAGATCTCGGTGCCGCCGAGCATCAGCAAGGTGACAATCGCCGAGGCGATCATTACACCGATGGTCAGGCAGAAAAGCACCCGCTCAAAGCGCATGCCGAAGACCGCCGCGACTACGCTGCCAGTCCAAGCGCCGGTCACCGGCAGCGGGATGGCGACGAACAGCGTGACCGCCCACACACCATGTTTTTCGACCATTGCTTCTTTGGAGCGGGCCCGCTGAATTAGGTGGGTGATCAACCCTCCTAGAAGTGGCTTGTCCGCCAGTCGTTCGGCGGCCCAGTTGAAGCCCAGGACCACAGGGATGACCGAGACCACGTTGCTGATTATTGCCAGCGGCAGGATATGGGCCAGCGGCATACCCATAATCATTCCTGCCGGAATGCCGCCGCGCACCTCGCTGATGGGCGCGGCGGAAAGAATAACAACGACCCACTCCGGAGACAGGTTGCGCAGTGCCTCAAATAGCTGCTGTGCCAATTGGGCCGCTCTCCTTGCTATCGGCGATAGTCCCTCATCACTTGCGTAAAGATTATCCGCCGAGGGTAGTACGAGTCAAGAGGCACCAGGTCAAGGTTGCGGCGGTCAATAGTCTACTCATGCCGCGAAGGAGAATCCGGCGGATGGTGGAATGATACACGGAACGCCTATCACCTGAGGAGGACCGAAATATGCCACCGGATGCCAGTTGGTTCAACGAAGCGAAGTTTGGGATGTTTATCCACTGGGGGATATACTCCGTGCCGGCGCACGCTGAGTGGATGCTGCACGACGAGAAAATGCCCTTCGAGGAGTATCGCCGGTACGCCGACCAGTTCGCGCCCGATGACTGGGATCCGAGAGACTGGGTGAGTCTGGCCCAGGAGGCAGGGATGCGGTATATGGTGCTGACCGCGCGTCACCACGACGGTTACTGTCTGTATGACAGCGACTTGTCAGACTTCACTGCGCCAAGAAGCGCGGCCAAACGCGACCTGATCGCTGAGTACGTTGAGGCAGCACGGGCGGGGGGAATGCGCGCGGGCTTGTACTACTCGCTGGCGGACTGGCATCATCCCGGCTGGCAGGCGGGGCCGGAGTCGGACGAGTGGCCCGGGTTTATCGAGTATGTCCACGGGCAGGTCCGCGAGCTGTGCAGCAACTACGGGCCGCTTGACGTGATGTGGTTTGACGGCGGTGGCCCGGGATGTGCGGCCTGTTGGCGAGCGGAGAAACTGGCAAAGATGATCCGCGAGCTCCAGCCGGACTGTCTGATTAACAATCGTGGCTTGCTGCCTGCCGATTTCGATACGCCGGAGCAGACAATCGAGGCTTTCGAGGAAGGCCGGATGTGGGAAAGCTGCCTGGTTGTCGGCCACCGCTGGGGCTTCTACTGCAACGAGCAGTACTACAAGCCGCCCACGCGACTGCTGCTGGACTTGGTGCACATCGCTGGCGGGGGTGGCAATCTGGTGCTGAACATCTCGCCGAGGGCCGACGGTGCTATCCCCGAGCCGCAGCAGGAGATCCTGCGCGAGATGGGCCGGTGGCTGGCGCGGCACGGCGAGGCGATTTACGGAGCGCAGCGCTGCAAGTATGGCAGCCACGGCACTTTCGTCAACGGCGGCGCTACCGCCCAGGGGAATACGCTGTATCTGCATATGCTGCTGTGGCCGGGGCAGCAGTGGGCTTTCAGCGAGCTGGATAACACGGTGCAAAATGCCCGGCTGCTGACCACTGGGGAGGAGCTTGAGTTCGTCCAGGAGGGCGATCGGGTCATCTTTCCGGCGCTGCCGGAAGCGCCCCCTGATCCGCACATCTCGGTGATCGCGCTGGAGTTGGACGGGGAGCCACGGGGAGGCGAAGTCAGCCATGCGTAAGTATAAGATGCTCTACTCTATCGGCGACTCGATCTCGCTGGGCTATCTTCTTGTGGTCTTGGTAGAGTCACTCGCTGAGACGTATGCAGTAATGCACTGCCCGGCGAATGCCGGGCCCTCCACGCGCATCGTCGAGAGTCTGGACGACTGGCTGGCGGGATATGACCCGGACGTGGTTTTGCTCAATTGTGGGCTGCACGATGTCGCGCGGGAGGAGGACAAGCTGGCCACACCGGCGGATCAATACGAGGCGAATCTGCGGGACATCGTGGCGCGGTTGCAGGGGCTGGCCTACTTGCCACGGCTGATCTGGGCGCGGACGACACCAGTGATTGACAAGCGCCACCAGGCGGTCAAGGCGTTCGGGCGGGGGAACGAGGATGTCATCGCGTACAATGAGATCGCCGATGCCGTGATGGCGGAGAGGGGCGTGGAGTCAATAGACCTGTACCGTGCAGTGATGGATAACGATCCCGAAGCGCTCCTGGCGCCCGACGGCGTCCACTTTACCCCCGAGGGCTACCAGGTGCTGGGGCAGGCAATAGCAGATTACCTGGTGCCGGAACAGGCCTGAAGGCGGCGGGAGCAGCGCCTACTATGCGCCCGTGGCCTGCCCGGAGCAAACAGTCTTCGCCGGCAGACTAGGGAAGGGTCGGTGAAGGCTTGGTTCATCTTCGCTTTGTGGCTACGATTCAATCGGGTATGGGCCGGGCTGGTCGCTGTCTCTGGAAGATAGTGCCGCCCACGCACCAACCATTACTGTATGATCATCCCCAGAGCCCAAAATGCGACTATCGCAAGGCCGATTATCCAGCCCCACTTGGACCACACGGCCTGGGTCTGTTTGAACTGCTCGACGCTGTCGAACTGGCGGTGCTGCCAGGCCCACTCGTTGCCCTTGACGCCCAGGACGATGTGCCAAATCAGCGGCAGACAGAAGGCCAGCAACGCAATCCAGACGTTGTTGCCGATCCCCCAGATCCAGTTGAGCCAGAATGCGCCCCAGTTCCAGCCCTTGATTTCCTCGGGGACGGGGCCGCCGGTACCCGAGGTATTCGCCGCTACCGGCGGGGGTATGGGAGCGGTGGGCGGGGGTGGGGTCGGCGGACCGGGGGGCGTGGCCGGGGGCTGCGCGCCCTGCTCGAACTGCTGGCCCTGATCGTTCTCACTCATTTCAGGCTCCCTCCTTGAGTCGTGCGCCGATAGCCAGGATGCACATTACAGGGGAATTATACAGTCCTGCGCCGGCACAGGCAAGGCCACGGGTGTTCCCTGGACGTGTCCTCAGCCGTTCTCCGTCGTCCTAGTCCTGCACTGTGAATCGGGCCTGCGCCAGCGGTTGTGATACTCCCTGCAGGAATATTGCCACCCGGTACTCGCCGGCGGGAAGACGCTGCTCTGCCGCCTTGAGCCAGGCGGATCCCCGCCCGGCCCCGCCCTTGATCTCAAGCTCCTGGGTGGCCTGTTCAATGAGTTGCTCTTGACAGTACCACTCGACGCGGAAGACCCCGCCCGCTGTGCCGTTGATGTAGGTAAAGGCCACGAAGACCTTGTCGGTGCCGCGGAAGGTCTTCTGGGGTTGCTCGGGTTCGCCCTTGGCGCTTAAGCGGCGGGCGGTGAGGCAGTTGATGATCCGCGTCTGCCCCATTTCCGAGGGCTGGGCAGCCAGAATCTCCTCCGCGCCCTCCGCCACTGCAAACGAGCCCCGCCCCAGCTCCTGGCCGAGGCCGCGTAGTTCTACTTCGTAAATGCCTGGCGCGAACGCCTCAGCCTCGCCTGGCGGCCGGAGGACTAGGTGCGGCAGATGCTCCTCGCGCTCTGATGGTTCCTTTGCTCCCTCCGGCACCTCTGGGATATCTTGCATATCTTGCCGCCCGCGCACCAGTTCGGGCTGGTCGGGCGGGGTCCTCTCGATAGGGCCAAGCTCTGCTCCGTTGTGCCACCAGTGTGCAGTCACCTGGGCGTCCGGCGGGAGGTCGGGGAAGCGGTAAAAGCAGTAGATCTGTGGGGCCTCGGCGGAGAGTAGGTCGGGTGTGGCCGCCGGCGGGGTGTCCTCGGTAGTGAAGACGAGGGGATGCCCGAGCGTCTGCTCTTTGTCAGCCGTAGCGGCGTCAATCAGTTCAGTTGGGGGCAACTCTAGGGGGGAGCGAAGTCGGTTAGCCCGGACTGTCCAGCCGGCCAGGCCACCGAGTACCACTCCCGCCAGGATGAGGTAGACTAAGACTGACTTCTCTATGCCTTTCGGCCCAGCCACTGGCATCACTCCGCGAGTTCTTTGCTCATATGTGGCTAGTCTTGTGCCGCAATCGCGATGGTATGGGGGTAGGCTGAAACGTCGGCATTGACAATGCCGTAGACACGGTATCGCCCCGGGGCAAGTGCCTTATCACCTGTCGGCACGGTCCACTGGGCCGAGACCCGGTAGCTTTCTCCCGCTTTCAGTTCGCGGGATGTTAAGGCCATTGTGAAGACCTTGCCGTCCGACCATTGCCAGACCTTGTTGCCCTTCGCGTCGCGAATGATGAAGTCATAGGTCTGACCGGATGTGAACTGGAGCATTACTGTCTCCGCGAAGGGGTTGGCCACGGTCATCTCTATGACGAGCGTATCGGCGGGCTGGTACTGGCGGCGGTCGGTACTCACGAAGCAGGTCAAGCCGGCCAGGCCGCTTACCGGCGCGATTGCGGTCGGCTCGAGGTACGGGTAGCCGTCCACGGCCAGGCGGGCCGCACCGGTCAGGGTGATGCGCCGCCCGTAGTCTTCATAGGGCATCAGTGATATGGGGCGTTCGCCGCGGGTATCGCAGCCGCCGGTGCAGTATATGGACCCGGTAGCGTCGCGGACGGTCCAATCACTGCGCGTCACGGGCGGGCCCTGGCTGGTGGTGGGGCTAAAGGGGTCGCCCTGCCAGCCGGTGTACTCTCCGGTGAGGGTCACTGTCTTGTTCAGCCAACCAGGCGGATTGGCGACCAGTTCGCCGATGGTCACGGCGACAGGACGCCCGGTGGGCACAGCGTCAATATGCAGGGCTTTCTTCTCATTGTCCCACCGCAGTTGCACTCCCGGTATGACCTTGAGCAGGCTCGCGGGAATATAGGTCACGCCGTCGCGGCGCCGGGGAGCGGCGGCAAAATCGTCCAGTCGGGTGCCGATTCTCACCTTGGAGTTGTCGATCTGGATGCGGATTTCCGGTTGATCCGGCGCGGTGATATTGATTGACTTGGTGGCGTCATCCCACTTTATCTCCCAGCCCAGTTCCTCGAAGACGGCTCGGAGCGGTATCCAGGTAGTCTCACCCTCGACTACTGCCGGGGCCGACATGGGGATCTGTACGCCATTGACAAACAGGATCACGGCAAATACCGCTGCCTGATACATTGCTGTTCAACTCCCGAACACGGGCGTGCTGTTCTTGTAGCATATGAGACTTTCGCCGGCCCGGCCAGGTTCCCCTGCCGCAATACGGCAGACAACACCAGATAGGGGCAGACAACGGCAGATGGAGGCAGGTAACGACAGACAACGACGTCTTGTCCACTGTTCTCTGGTATTGTGGGAGGCTGCTCGCTGGCTTGGTGAAGTCGCGGCAGGATCCGCCTTCGCTACAGCTACGGCGGATGAGATGCCGCTGTTACGACAGCAGGGATCGGGGGAGGATTTCGGCCAATCCGCCCATGTAGGGGCGCAATACCTCGGGGATCACTACAGTTCCGCCCTCCTGCTGGTAGTTTTCCAGGATGGCCAGCAATGTGCGGCCCGCAGCTACACCTGAGCCGTTCATAGTGTGAATGAACTCGGGCTTGGCCTGTGGCTGGGGGCGATAGCGGGTATTGCAGCGGCGCGCCTGGAAGTCGCCATACTGGCTGCACGAGGAAATCTCCAGCCAGCGGTCCATCCCCGCGCAATAGACTTCGAGATCAAAGGTCTGGCGAGGCTGGAAGCCCATATCGCCGGTGCATAGATGGACGCGCCGGTAGGGCAACTCCAGCGCCTGCAGTATCACTTCGGCGTCTTTGACCAGCTTTTCTAGCTCCTCGGAACTCTGCCCTGGCTTGACGAATTTCATCAGTTCTACTTTATGAAACTGGTGGACCCGGACCATCCCTCGGGTATCTTTACCTGCTGCCCCCGCCTCGCGCCGGAAGCAGGCTGTGTAGGCGGTGTAGTAGATGGGGAGATCATCGCCCTCGAGAATCTCGCCCTGGTGCATGTTGGTCAGTGGGACCTCGGCGGTGGGTATCAGATAATAGCCGTCGGTTGTCTTGAACAGGTCATCTTCGAACTTGGGCAAGTTGGCGGTGCCGAAAAGAGAGCGCTCGTTAGCCAGATATGGGGGAAATACCTCGGTGTAGCCGTGTTTGCGAGTGTGAGTGTCGAGCATAAAGTTGATTAGCGCTCGTTCCAGCGTTGCTCCCGCGCCGACATCGGTCACGAACCGGGCACCGGCCATGCGCGTGGCACCGTCAAAGTCCAGGATGCCGAGCTGCTCGCCGATTTCCCAATGGGGCCGGGGAGTATAATCAAACTTCGGCGGCTCGCCCACCTCGTACATCACCACGTTGTCCTGCTCAGACTCGCCGACCGGCACCTCATCCAGGGGGATATTGGGCAGCTCGGCCATCATTTGGTCGAAACGTCCCTCGACCTCCGCCAGCTCCTGCTCGTTGGCGGCAAGCTGCCGGCCTATCTCGATGGAGCGCTGCTTAAGCGGCTCAGCATCGCCGCCCTCCCGCACGGTCTGTGCGACCTGCTCCGAGATCTGGTTCCTTTGGGCCCTCTGCGCTTCAACGGCCTGAAGCAGATCGCGCCGCCGTGCCTCCAGCTCGATCAGGGCATCAAGATCGAAGTCGCAGCCGCGCTTGTCTAGCGCTTCGCGCACTTTCTGTGGTTCTTCCCGAATTATCCTTCGATCGAGCACGGTATTGCTCCCCTCCATTCAACTACAGCAAGAAAATGTGCCCGCTCCTCAGTGGCCGGGAAACATAGTGGGATCCGCCACAAAGTACGCAGCCCCAATTAGTAGCAGATATGCGGTGGCGAACATCACCCCGTGTTTGAAGGTCAGCCGCCGCCGCGCCAGGTTGGCCACGGCAAAGAAAGTAATCACTGTCATTAGTATAAAGGGAATCGTGATAATGTTGGGCACATTAGTCATCCCGTGCCATCGGTACGCCACAAAGGGCAGCATCGCCAGCAGCAGGCTGTTGTGATTGACCTTGGAGCCCAGGAAATTGCACACCGAGATCTCCGCTAGTTTTCCGTCCCGGTGAACGGTGAAGTAGGCCGTTAGCTTCTCGGGCATCTCGGAGGCCAGGGGGCTCAGGATGAGGGCCACCGCAAACGGGCTTATCCCGGCCAGGTGGGCTATCTCCAGCATTGAGTCCACGAATCGCTCGGTCAGGAGAAATATGATTACAGCACCGGCCAAGAGGAACAGGGCCGCTTTGACCATCTGCTGACGGGGGGGCGCGGTCTCTACCGTTTTTGAGAATTCGCGTGCGTGACGTGCCAACTGGTACATATACCCGCCGAACAGCAGCATAAGGATAATACCGTCTTTGATGTCTAGCCCGTTACCCTCCCAGGCCAGCAGAAGGGCGACGATGGCTGTGCCGCCCAGATACCAGGCGTCAATGGCAGTCGTGCGCGAAAGTTCAACCACCCGCACTGGTTTGCGGCTCAGCCGAGTGGTGGCGACGATAAGCACCAGACCGTAGCCAAGGGTGACCAGGATCACGCACGCCCCCACCGCCGACCCGACAGCCATGTGGTATTGGCCCTTAATCACGGCCCAAATGACGAACATATACTCGGGCATAGTGGTAATCAGGCCCAGGACGATGCTGCCCGTGAAGTTGGCACCGTAGCGCTCGGCCAGTATCTCTGCGCCGAGGCTGAGCAATATCGCAGCGCCCGCTATTATCAACAGCAGGACGAGAAACTCGATGACAGCCATTCCTGTGGGATACCTCTTTCGTTACCAGTGGATACATTCCAAATGATACCGTAAGTCGGACTATCCTGGCAAGTCACCCGCGGAGTAGGACCGGAGATCGTCCGGCTAGGAGCCCAGCAACTTGTCCATCTGGTAGCCCAGGCCGGTGCCCTGCAGGCTGGCGGTATCCGCCACGCCTCGGCGGACGTTGAAGATGTCGGAATGTACCCGCTGCTCGGCTTCGGTGGTGGCATCGGGGAAGAACTGCCGGCTGTTGGCCTCCACGCCCATTATCGTGTACAGGCGTGCGCCCATGCCCACCGAGTGGATCAGCGACAGACTGGGGTTGGTCAGGTCCTGGAGCGCATAGGGGATGCCTAACTCCCGGGCTTTCGCGGCGAAGATCATATTGGACGAGTGGCCTTTGCAGGTCTTGAGCGCTACGCCCGACCAGCCTAGCTCCATCGCCAGCTCGAAACTCTCCAGGTCGGTGAGGCTCTCGTCCACGATCACCGGCTTGAGCTGGGACAACTCGCGCATGTCGTGGCGGTGCGCGGTCAGCTCGCGCTCGGTGGGCTGCTCGATGTACAGAATCCGCTCGAAGCAATCTTCCGATTGCTCCCTTATCCTGTGGAGCATCTCGATGATGTATTCCGGGGTTTCGCACTGCTCGTTGGTGTCGGCGGTCAAGTGCATCTCTTCGATATCAAGCTTGGGCAACTCTTCGCGCCCGATCCTGTACACGGCCAGCGTACGGTCTACGTCCCAGTCGAGGTCGTTACCGCGCAGCTTCACCTTCAGGCAGTACATGCCCTCAGCGCGGATCCACTCATCCAGGCTGACCGGCTTGCCGTCGTCGGGATCGGAGTCATCCTTCTCCGCTTCGGTGAGCTTGTCCAGTCCGCCGACCAGGTGGAAGATCGGCACCTCGGGCATGTACTCGCTGCGGATGTAGTCCGGGATATACCTGCCCCGGAACTCAGGACCAAGGTACTTGCTCAGGTCGCTCATAAACTCCGGGCCGTAGCCGTCGTAGCAGTCAATGCCATTAACATTGCCGAAGGCGTCGTGAAGCGCCGCGTCTATCGGCGAGGCACAGACCAGCCCGCCCAGGAACGGTTGTGCGGGCATCAGCTCGTGCTCCGCGCAGACTTGTTCATTCATCGCGCGCAGGTCTTCTTCCAGGTCCAGGAAGATATCAATCGGATGTGCCGGCCCGGGGTATGCAGTCACCATGTCGGCATAGCGCTGTATCACATCCGTCATGGCTGCCTGCTTCTGCTCGTGGGTGAGTTCAAAGGTAGGCCAGGCCCAGAAATCAGCCACGAATATCCCGCCCCAACCGTCCGCGACCTGCCCATCCTCGTTCTCGACAGTCGCTTTGACCCGGCAGAAGTGTAGCGCGTCCATAACAACGGCACCAAACTTGAGCGGCGTGCGGGCGATGAACGGCTCGAAGGCCACCTCGATTTGCTTTATACTTATGTCCGAACTGTTCATAGTGTCTCCCTCTGATCAACAGTGGTTGCTGGGGGTGAGCGTATTTTCGCCGAAATGATCACGAGTCCTTCACCTCTCCCGGGGCAGGAGTGGAGAGATGGGCAGAGAAGTTACGTAGGGCGGGCCTCGTGATAGTCGGCCCACTCGACAGACCCCTCCGGGAGGGGCCGGTTGAACGCAGTGAAGCCGGCCCGTGCTCTAGGGCTTGTGGTAGGGCGGGCCAGCCTCGCAGACCTCGTGCTACTCGGTCTGCTCGACAGGCCCCTCCGGGAGGCGCCGGTTGAACGTAGTGAAGCCGGTCTGTGCCATGTGCATGCTACCTAACCGAAGACATCCATTTAGACTACCTGAGGCAGTTTACAGGACTGATCGCTCACCAGTCTTTGTCACTATTGCCGCGAAAAAGGGGCAGAGCTTACTTGTTCCTGACCTGGCGCCAATGGTCGTAAGAGTGCTGCACGAGCGGGCCGTTCGTTTCAGGCTCTCCTTGCATGCGTATTGTGTGATGCCAGACCATATGCACGTTGTGTGCTCGATGGATAGTAGAGATAGCGGTTTTCAACCGTTTATTGCCACGTTGAAAAGTGAAATCAGCCGCCAAGCTCATCGTTTGGGACATGCTCATTTCGCCTGGCAGCGTAGTTATTGGGATAGGCATGCGCGTGAGGAGGAAAACGTGCGGGCTATGATACAGTATGTCTTGGACAATCCTGTGCGTGAGGGTCTATGCCAACGTTGGGAAGATTGGCCGTGGTCAGTACTGGTAAGCTGGCCGTAGTTCGGAGGGGCCGGTTGAACGCAGTGAAGCCGGCACGCAGCGACGGTCGTGGTAATCAGCAACCGACTGATAGCAGGTGACGGCACGCCAATATGGCTGTTGAGCCGACGACTGAACTAATCAAAGCGGGCCCCGGCTCGGGTAAGACCACGTACCTGGCGCGGATTGTGGCGGAGGCTATCGAGACAGGTGGCCTTGCGCCGGCGCGGGTCCTATGGCTCGCGCTGGACCGAGCGGCCCAGCAGCGCCAGAGGGACTATTTCGCTCAGCGCAGTGTCAGTGCGGGCCGAACAGTAATTCCGGTCGTTGAAACGTACGAGGATTTGGCCCAGCGGATTCTGCAGGAGAACGTGGGCCACCCAGGCCGTGGTGTGATCGGCCCGCTGCCCGAGCGGCTGCTGGTCGGCGAGGTCATTCGGGAGACAACGTCAGGCGCACGCTACTACCAGGCCGAGCAGGTGCGCCGTAGCCCTCGCTTCCGTGATGATGTCGCCGACTTCATTGCGGAGCTCAAGCGCTGCAAGATAGACACAAAGACCTTCCGGGAGAAGGTCATCCCGGGCTTGTCCCACGCGCCTGCTCTGGGCGACCTGGCTGATATCTACGAGCGCTACCAGGAGTGGTTGCGCCAGGCGCAGGTTTACGATTTGCGCGGCATCGTCTGGCTGGCGCTGCTGGCGCTGACAGACCAGGGGTTGGCCGCACGCTGGCACCAGCGCTACGATCTGATCATCGCTGATGACCTCCAGGACGCGACTTGCCTCCAGATAGAGCTACTGGCCGCGCTGTGTGGTCCAGGCACGCGCATGGCCGGTGCTTACGAACCGGCGCAGGCGATATACCGCTTTCGCGGGGCTGTGGAGGACCCGGCAGTGTTGTTGGAATCGCTGCTGCCCGACCGCGAGCTAACTCGCACGCAGTTGTCGGTGGATCAACGAGGTCGGATGGCCCCGGAGTTGGCCCACGTCGCCCGCCAGTTTACCCAGGATTGGGCGCTGAGTGCTCCGCTCGCGGAGGGTCATAGCCCTGGCCAGGTCGCTGTCCGGGTCTATCGGACGTTCAGTGAGGAGCTGGTCGGCGTGGGGGACGAGATCATCGAGCTCCTCGACGAAGGCGATTGTGCGGCGGATGAGATTGCCGTCATCGTACGCAATCACCGCCAGGCGGAGGCGGCCCGTGAGCATCTGGCCCTGCGCGAAATTCCCGTGGCCGGACAGGAGGTGGCCGAAGGCAACTGGGCCGCCCGCAGTTTGGCTGGCGACGTCATTGATCTGCTGGTCTGCGCCCAGGAGCAGGACACCTATCCTGTGGCAGTCCGTGAGCAAGAAACGGAGCGGGCCAACCTGGCGCTGTGCCGGCTGGCCAGCCTCGCTGGTGCTGATGAGCTGGCCATTGCCGAAGTGTATCGGCACGGCCAACGCGCC
This sequence comes from bacterium, assembly GCA_030603495.1. GTDB lineage: Bacteria > Armatimonadota > Zipacnadia > Zipacnadales > Zipacnadaceae > JALGTD01. The sequence continues at coordinate 217,805 of JAUVXR010000001.1, read as the reverse complement.
CGTCGGTCCATGCTGCTTCAGGATGTCGAATGCTCTGTCGGCCCCTTGAATCTTTGGGTGGAGGTGGTGCGAGAGGCTCAGGCAATCGCCGCAGACAAGCCGGTTGATGCAATAAGGCTGGTGCTGCGCGAGACCGGTCTCTGGGGCCAGATGGCTGAGAATGCGCCTTCAGCCGTGGCTGGGTTGCTCTATTTGCTCAACAGCTTGGCGAATACCCAGGAGGCCTTGGTGGAGGTGACGGGAAAAGGCCTGTCCCTGGCGCAGACCCGTGGCGTTGTGGAGATGAATGCGGTCCCGCCAGTGCCTGGAGACAGCAGGGGGGTGCGGGTCGTGATTGCCCACGATGCGCGTGGCCTGGAGTTTGACGTCGTCTATCTGCTTGGGCTGAGCGAGGGTCTTTTCCCGGCGCCGCTGGTTGTCTCGCGGCTGCTGCCTCAGGAGACGGTCCGGGCACTACGCGAGCGGGCCCGGGCGCATCTGGGTATACCCACCGCTACGCTGACGTTCGCAGGCTTCGGCGAAGCGGCCAGCGAGGCGCTCGCCGAGGAGGCCCGGCTGTTCCACACAGCTATCAGCCGCGCTCGTCACCGGCTTATTCTTAGTTGCCACGTCGAGGACGAGGGCGGCGAGGTCGGTCCGTCAGAGTTCCTGATCTCAGCGTTGCCCGAGGACTTCGCTCTGGGACTGGCTGAAGAACAGGGCCGGGCGGGCTTTGAGTGCGTCTTTTGGGGGTTAGTGGAACAGAAGCCAGGTGGGCGTGCCAGCCACGAGGGTTGTCCGGTTACCCCCTGTGCCCGCCGTCCACTGCCGGCGGGGGATACTACCGAGTCCGAAGAGGACCGTCTGGTGTGCCCAGCAATCAGCCAAGAGCCGATTCTGGCCGAGCTGGCGCCCGACTGGCCGCTGAGCGCGAGTTCCATTAATACCTACTTACACTGTCCACGGCGATTCTTCTTCGAGAAGCTCATGGGACTGGCTGGTGAGGAGTCCGAGGCAATGGTTTACGGTGGAGTCCTTCACGCAGTTATGGCTGAGCTTAACCAGCTCCCCGGAGCTGAGCGAACTGCCGAACGGGCCGTTGAGCTGCTCGGCGAGAAGTTCGCCCAGTACGCGCAGGAGTTCCAGTCTGACTATTCGCGCCGCGTCCACTACGGGCGGGCCCGCCGGGCCCTGGAAGTCTATGCTGGAACTGAGTTCTTCCGGGAAGAGTCGCTTGCCAGCGAGCAGTGGTTTGACATCGAGCTGACTGACGACAGTGGACAGGTTCATCGATTCCGAGGTCGTATTGATCAGGTGGTGGGCGTAGGTGATGCTGTTGAGGTGATTGACTACAAGAGCGGCAAAGTCGAGGCACCGGCCGCGCTGCGCCGTAGCTTCTGCTACCGTGAAACTGACAAGGCCAAGGAGCCATTCCGCAAAGACTATCAACTCCCGATCTACGCGCTGGCCTGGGCAATGATTGACGGTCGCCCGGTGGTGCGAGTATGTCTCCAGAGTCTGAAGCCAGATATCAGCCCACCCTGTAAGCGTTCCTGCATAGAGCTAGTTGCCGACGATGCCGAGCCTAAGGATGAGAACTTCAGCGCCGGCGAGTTACAGCAGATCGCTGGCTTTCTGGCTGACAAAGCGCGGGAAATCAAGCAGTGTCCTGGGTTCGAGGGGCATCCGCCCAGGGAGGGCTGCACCCCGCGAATTGGTGCTTGCCCGTACGTGCTGATCTGCACGGAGGCCGACCCCAGCGGATGATGCAGTACGAACAGCAGCCAAGTGAAGAACAGAAGGCCATTATCGAGGAGCCGCGCCTTGACATTCCTCTAAAGGTCGTGGCTGGTGCTGGGTCGGGCAAGACCTTCGTGCTGGCCCACCGCTTTGCCTGGCTGGTCGTCAGCGGGCAAGTTACCGCGCCTGAGCGCATACTGACGCTAACTTTCACCAACAACGCCGCCGCCGAGATGAAGATGCGCATCAAGCGGCTGCTGCGGCTCAACGGCATTGCTGCGATCGGCGATCTATGGGTGCATACTTTCCACAGCTTCGCCGCGCGTCTGCTGCGCGAGTCCAGCTACCGGGTGGGCCTCTCGCCCGAGCCGCAGCTTCTCACCGAGATGCGCCAGCAGGTTGCCCGGGACCGCCTTGCTGAGGGTATCTTTGCTGGCGATTACGCTCAACTTACGGCCCTGCGAACCGACCGGCTGGCCCAGCTGGGCTTGGCCACGCCCGACCAATTGCGTGACGTGCTGGTTAGACTCATCAGCTATGCCAAGAGTTATGGGCTGGAGCCGGACGAGTTCCGCCAGCAGGCCCAGGAGTTGAGTGATAGATTCTGGGAGGCTATGCTATCTCCAGAAGATGCTTGGGGTCTGGCAGATACCGATGACATTCCCAATGTGGCTGGGGAACGGTTCCGTGCTGGCCTGCCTGGTGTCCAACTCCGCTCAGTCTCCGAGGCCAAGCGGAACCATGTCAACGACTTCAAGAAGCTCTACTACCGTGATCTAGTAAGGTACGAACGGCGCCCTGATGTGACGGGGTCCTTCGAGCGTGCGCAAGAGACCGAACGCGCGATTATTGCTGCCGCAGCAGCGGCCTACGAGATCTATCAGCAGCAGTTGGCGGAGGCGGACAGCATTGATTTCGACGACCAGATAATGATGGCACAGAGGCTGTTAACTGAGCGGAGTGATTTGCGCGAGCGCTACAGCCGCAAGTTCGAATACATCCTGGTGGACGAGTTCCAGGACACCTCCCCCGCCCAGATGGCGATGCTCCAGGCGCTAGCGCAGCCAATGCGGCTGCAGGTGCAAGGGGACGGCAAGCTTCGGGAGATCAGCAGCTACCACCGCCTGATGGTCGTGGGTGACCAGAAGCAGTCCATCTACGGCTGGCGGGATGCGAAGCCGGGGAACCTCGACAAGCTGCTGCCGTTCCAACTGGGAGACAATGTGGGCGCTAGCGAGATTTGCCGGCCGTTGAGCACAACCTATCGTATGGATGAGCGGCTCACCGAGGTGGCCAACCGGGCGGCCCTGCGCACTCGACCTGATGACCCGGCGCTGGTCAGTCCCAAGCCGGAGCCGGGCACGATCATCAAGGTCGCGCCGTTCACCGCCCAAGAGGGTGAGGAAATGCGCCATACCCACCGCCACGAGGCCGCCTATATCGCTGAGAAGATCCAGTGCCTTGTTGGCGAGCAGGGGCAGTTTGAATACGGCGATATCTGCGTGCTGATGCGCAAGCGCCACGGTTTCCGCTATCTCAAGAGCGCTCTGGAAGAACGTAGGATTCCCTACCAGGCTCAGGGCGGGATAGGCTTCTTCGATCATCCCCTGGCCTGCGACCTGCTGGCGCTGATGCGGGTGGTCAATGATCCCTGCGATGACAACTCGCTTGTGCGGCTGCTGAGCCGACCACCGCTCTGTCTCAATGACCGCCAGTTGTTTCTGCTCGTCAGTATACCGTGTGGGCGGGAACCGGGCATCGCGACAGGAATGTCGCTCCTACCAAGTCAAGGTAGCGCATCAGACGAGGAGGCAGAAGCCGCGACCAAGATGCGCCGGCGGCCCAAGGATAGGGCTATCATCAGCGCTGTGGCGGAGTTGGCGGAAGGGCGCGATGACTGGCGTGCGTCGGCAGAGCGTGATGAGCTACCGATTGACCGACTGCGGGAGCTGTACGGCTTGATTCAGCGGCTGCGGCGGGCCAGTCTGATGTATCCTGCCCGCACTGTCTTCGAGATGATGCTGGGAAGCATTTCTGAATCAGGAATGACCCCGGCTGAGCGGGCAGCGGCCGTAGCGGTCAAGGCGACCTTCGAGGCGATTATCGGGGAACTGGGCGGCGAGGGCGGCCAGGCTGACCTGGCCTCGCTGGTGCAGGCAGTAGATCTGTACGAAGCGGAAAGCGGCCTGGCACTGTCTGCTCCCGACCTGCCCGCCCAGAACGCTGTGCAGGTCATGACCATCCACTGCGCCAAGGGCCTGGGCTTCCCCGCTGTCTTTGTGATGGCCTGGGACCCGACAAGGAATCCTTCCCCCGGCTGCGCGTACGACGATACGTGGGGGCTGGCGAGCCTCAATGTGGATGGCGAGGCCTCGGCCAAAACCATTGTCCGGAAGCTGTTTAGCGGCAGCGAGGAGGAAATGCAGGAGGAGGAGCGCCTCTGGTACGTCGCGCTGACCCGGGCTAAGCACCTACTGTGTGTAACCTACGCGGCCGGCACAAAGAAAGATGCACAGATTCCCTGGGGGGAGGACCTGGTCGGTGCGATTGAAGAATCAGGTGATGAACTAGCTAAGCTTGTCACCCTCGGACCAGGCCCCGCTCAGGCCGCGCCACTTCTGCCGACACTGCTGCCCCCGCGAGTCGAGCGTCCCCACCAGCCTGCGGTTATACATACCAGTTTCAGCGCACTGCGGGACGTCTTGGTCTGCCCGCGGCGCTGGTGGATTACCCAGAAGTGGCGGCCGGAGCGGGTCCTGGAAGAGACTGGTCCTACGACTGAGATAGCAATCGGCACCTGCTTCCACCAGTACGTCGCGGCATACTACCGCCAGGGATGCCCGCCGAATGACGACTACATCCGGGAGCTGGGAGAGACCGCGCTGGCCGAGGCTGGTGCAGATGACCTAGACAGGTTGCGCAAGCTGATCGAAGCGTTCTCGGCCAGTCCGTGGGCGCAACTTGTCGTGCCTGGCCACGAAGTGGAACGGCCAGTGCACCTGGTCCGCCGAGTTGGTGAGCTAACCGTAGCTGTCAGTGGCAAGGTGGACCTGGTCCTGGCAGAACAGGGCCAGTTTGCCGATTTTAAGACTAACCGGCACCTGGGCGGGGCCGAGATAGAAGACTATGCATTGCAGATGTTCATATACCAGCACGCGCTCGCCGCCGAGTCGGAGCCTGGGCGCGACTGGCAGCCGGTGCTGGTCCATGTCAGGGGGGACGGGCTCGAAGATGTGCCGCTGGAAGAAGCACTGCTAGCCCGCCAGGCAGATCAGCTCGACCGGGCCCTGGCTGTGCTTGTCGCACTAGAATCCAGTCGCCAGTGGCCGGAAACTTCAGAGGCAGCGCCGTGCGCAAGCTGTGAGTGGACGGCGCTTTGTCAACACGAGGCCGATGATTCCGACTGATGTCCGCCCGGCTCGGGACACGTGCACGGCATCTCGCCGCATTTCGGGCAGCCGCAGGCATACTTCTGTGCAGCGTCTTCCAGATCAATGCCACTGATGGAGGCCATCGTGGCCAACCAGGCTAGTACGTCGCTGAACTCATCAGCAAGCTCGTTGCGGTCGCCGCTGCGCAGAGCCTGCGCCAGCTCGCCGACCTCCTCAATGAACCACATAAAACTGGGCGCCAGGCCGCGGCTGCTGTCCTTGTCGTAGTAGGTCCGCTCGATTAGCTGTTGAAACTCACCAATGGTCATCTCACGGGGCATGTTCTGCGGCAAAGGGTGTCTCACCTGCTTGTCAGCCTGGGCCGCGACCCAACCGGAGTCTTGACAGTCAGCGGGGAGCTTGGTATTCTGTTATCTGGAGAGGGTATGGATGATTGGAGGTCGGCGGTTTGATGACTCGTGACAGAACGCAGGCAGTAGAGGCCGGTGAAGAGCTAAGCGAGCGCCAGCGGCAAGTCCTCGCCGCCGTGGTTCGTGAGCACATCAGGACTACCTGCCCGGTGGGGTCCAAGGCCTTGGCCAGACGTTATGGACTGGCGGTCAGTTCGGCGACGATTCGCAACGAGATGGCGGAGTTGGACCGTATGGGCTACTTGCACCAGCCCCATACCTCCGCGGGTCGAGTGCCCTCTCAGAAGGCATATCGCTTCCATGTCAATCACCTGGAGGGGCGGGAAGATCTGTCCATTGACAAGGTGAGTTGGATTCACAGCCAGTACCGACGGGTCGAGCTGGATCCTGACAAGATCCTGCGCATGAGCACCAAACTGCTTGCCGATATCGTCAAACATCCCGCGGTAGCACTCGAGCCGGGTAGCGAGCAAGACCAGTTGGTTGATATCCAGGCCCGCTCGGTCAGCGCTCATACTGTCCGGATCATGTGTATTTATGCCGATGGCCAGGGGCAGGAGTTTGTGGTTCGGTCAGCCGAGAGTATCACTGCCGAGCAGGTCGAGCAGCTTGGCGGAGTCATAAAGGATCAGCTCGCCGCAGGCCTATCCGCCCGAGCACCGCGTGAAGACACTGGTGGTGGGGCGCGCGGGTTGGGGATTTCCGCTGATTTACTGCGCGCGGTGCATCGGCAGTTGTGGGCCCGCGCCGGCGGTCGCATCTATATAGACGGGGCCGCTTACATCTTGCAGCAGCCGGAGTTTCAGGAACTGCCCCGTTTGCGGGAGCTGGTGGAGACTCTCGGCGAGCACCAGGCGCTGTGCGAACTGCTCTGTATGGCTGACGAGGGTGCCGAGGTCAGCGTGGTAATCGGTTCGGAACACGCTATTGCCCGCCTGGAGCAGTGTAGTTCGGTGATGTCCAGCTTCGCCGGGCCGAGCAACTGTCGGGGTATTGTGGGCGTGCTCGGGCCGATGCGGATGAGATACCGTGAGGTGATCTCGACGGTGGACTGTGTAGCCCGGCAGGTCGGCCAGGTCCTGGCACGATCCGAATCCGGCTAGGCTCAGCACTTCTCACCATCGGCTGCGGCGCAGCACAACTAAGTGCCGCGTTGGCATTACCAGGCCGGCCAGTCGTTCTGGCCTGGTCATTTGCTGGCCGGACTGACGCAAACTGGAGGCAAACTGAGTGTTTGACGATGACAACACCGACGAAATAGCTGAAGGCCCCTCCCGGGAGGACCTTCACGCCCGCATCACCGAGTTGGAAGGTGGGCTTGCGGAGGCGGAGGACCGCTACCTGCGGGCCGCCGCCGAACTGCGCAACTACCGGCAACGGGTGGTCGAGCAGCAGGCGCAGCAGATGCAATACGCTCACGAGCAGCTCATCAGTGTCCTGCTACCGATACTGGATCATTTGGAACTGGCTCTGCAATCAGCCGACGGTGGGCAACAGTCGCCGCAGGAGGTTCTGGCCGGTGTAAAGATGATATACCGCCAGCTCGGCGAGGCGCTCGAGCAATTTGGCCTGACGCGTCTCGAGACCGTCGGGCAGCAGTTTGATCCGCAATGGCACGAAGCTATCGAGCGCAGGCTGATCGAGGATGAAGCCATAAGTGCTGGCCAGATTGTCGAGGAATTTCGGCCTGGGTACAAGCTGCGCGACCGGCTCCTGCGTCCGGCCGAGGTGTGCGTCTGCACGAGACCTGAAACGCCGGAAGAGGCCCGCGCAGGCGAGTAGAAAAAAACTTGCCAGCAGGAAGAAGAAGGGGAAGGAATCTACGGCCCCGACGCCGAAGGAAGACAGGAAGGTAGCTAGCCAAGCTAGGTGTTGCGGCGGGACCTGGTCGTATGATTGTCGGACGAATGTGGCTGAGAAGTGCCAGCGGAGTGCGTCCTTGACAGGTCAGGAACGGCAATATATAATCCCAACATTCGCCCGTCTTGCGAGCATTCTTCAGAGCAACTTCCCTGAGGGAGGGGCCGGTGACTATGCTGAGCAGCGTGGAAGAGTATGCCAAGATCCGAGTAATCGGAGTGGGTGGCGGTGGCTCCAACGCCGTGGACCGGATGATCGAGGCAGGAGTAATGGGCGTTGAGTACATCGCCGTCAATACGGATCTGCAGGTCCTCGACCTGTCCGCGGCGGACAAGAAGCTTCAGGTTGGTGAGAAGCTGACCGGCGGGCTGGGCACGGGGGGCAATCCAGATGTCGGGCGTCAGGCCGCTGAGGAAAGTCGGCAAGATATCCTGATGAGCCTCGACGAATCGGACATGGTCTTCATCACTGCGGGAATGGGTGGCGGCACCGGCACGGGGGCCAGCCCGGTGATCGCCGAGATTGCTCGCGAACTCGATGCCCTGACGGTTGGCATCGTCACCAAGCCATTTGCGGTTGAGGGCCGCCGCCGTTCGGAAGCGGGCGAGGAAGGCATTAAGCGGCTCAAGGAACAGGTGGATGCCCTCATCGTCATCCCCAACGATCGCCTGCTTGAGCTTACCGATGCCGAGCTGACCTTGCAGGAGGCCTTCGCCCTCGCCGATACGATACTGCACCAGGGCGTGCGTGGTATTAGTGAAGTCATTGTTGTGCCTGGCCTGATCAATCTTGACTTTGCCGACGTTCGCTCAGTTATGAAGGGTGCGGGCACCGCGATGATGAGCATCGGCGAGGCTAGCGGAGATGACCGCGGCGTGGAAGCCGCCAATATGGCTATTGCCAGCCCGCTGCTGGAGACTAACATCGAGGGGGCTCGGGCTCTGCTGGTCAACATCACGGGGGGGCCCGATTTGTCGCTGAAAGAAGTACACGAGACTGCACGGCTCATCCAGGAGGCAGCGCAGGGCGAGGGTGACAACGCGGATATGAACCTGGGTGCAGTGATTGACGAGCAAATGGAGGGTAGCTTGCGCGTGACGGTGGTGGCTACTGGCTTCGACGAAGCGCGCCGGCCGACGGTGCGGCGGCGTCTGAGTGGCACTGAAGAAGCGGGCGACACCGAAGCGCCCACTGCTGCCGGAGAGTCACCCTTCCAGGAAGAGCTGCCCACTTACGACGAGGACGATATTGATATCCCCGCCTTCCTGCGTAGGCACTAGCACACACTCCCCATGTTTGGGCAGAGCTGCTGCTCTTGCCGGGGGTTAACTGAGTCAGGGCGTCTTCACGTGCCCAGCCTGTGCGCGTATACTTCCTGCACCTGCTTGGCCACCCGATCCGCGCTGAAGTGCTTGCAGGCGCGCGCCCGCCCCTTCTCCCCCATCTGCTGTGCCTTCTGGGGATCCGCCAGCAGTGCGGCCATCGCCTGGGCCAGTGCATGAGGGTCTTCGGCGGGTACGAGCAAGCCGGTCTCGCCGTCAACTACTATTTCTGGTACGCCGCCCGATGCTGTCGCGACCACTGCTCGGCCCACCGCCATCGCCTCGATTATTGCCCGCCCGAACGGCTCATTGACCGAAGGCAGCACGAATACGTCGCACAGCCGCAGAATATCGGCGACGTCGCTGCGGAAGCCCGCCCAGACCACCCGCTCGTCCAGGCCTAGTTGGGATGCTCGCTGCTTGAGCTGCTGCTCATATTCTGGCTCCCAGAACGCTACCTCGCCGACCACCACCACTTTGAGCGAGGGGCACGACTCAGTCAGCATACTGACTGCTTCCAGCAGGTTCATATGTCCCTTCCAGGGCGTCAGGCGGCCGACCACCGCAACAACCTGGTCATACGGGGCGAGTCCCAACTCGGCGTGTAGCTTTGGCGGTGCGGGGCCGGGGGTGAACTTGTCTAGAGGTATGCCGTTGGGGATGACGGCCACCTCGACAGGCAGGCCGGTGAATTGTCTGGCTACAGCCTGGGAGATAGCGATGACGTGCGGTTGGAGCATGCGGGCCGCTCGGCGCAGCAGGCCCAGGCCTTCATCTTCGCCGAGCAGGTCCCGCACGTGCCACACCAGCGGCCGATGGGCCAGCCGCGCCGCCAGACCCCCGATGAAATGAGCTTTGAGCGAGTTAGTGTGTACCAGATCAATCTTCGCCCGCCGCAATGCCCGATTCAAGAGCCAGGCCGGCCGCATCGTCGTAAGGGCATTCCAGATCAGCGGCCAGCGCCGCGCCGCCACTTCGTTTCTTCTTTTCTCCAGCAGCGATATTGGCTGAAAGACCGCTATCTTTTCGATGTCGCTGAGCTCGGGACGGTCCAGCCACTTGGCTCCGACGGTGTGGAGCAGGACCGCAGTGAAGCGGCTCTGGTCCAGGCGACTGATCAGCTCCACCAGGCTGTTTTCTGCGCCGCCGATATCCACGGCGTGGTCTATGTAGGCTATGCGCTTGCGTTGGCCACTGCCTGACACTATGCTGCCTCCGGGGGCCACCAATTGGCCAGGCCCCATTTTGCCAGCGCGGTCTGGAAGCGCTCGGCCACCCGGTCCCAGGTGAAATCGCGCAGCACCCGCCCCCGGCCCGCTGCGCCGAGTTGCTCAGCCCAGTCTGGGTCAGACAGTAGCCGAGCTATTGCGGCGGCGATCTCCCTGGGCTCCTCGGGATTGACGAGTAGACCGGTCTCGCCGTCGGCGATAGCATCGGCGATCCCGCCGGTGTCACTGCCGATTACCGGCAGCCCGCATAGGTTCGCCTCCAGGTAAACCAGCCCCAGCCCTTCGATAGGCTGGCCGTAGAGGTCGCGGCTGGGCATAATGAAGAGGTCCGCCGCCTGATACAGCGCGGCTAGTCTGTTGTCGTCAACATGCCCCAGGAACTCGACTAGCGCGGCGACGCCGTACTGGTCAGCAAGCCGCCGCAGACGCTGCTCTTCCGGGCCTGTGCCGGCGATGAGATATCTCACCGGGCCGAGCTGCTCTATGACGTTGGGCAGGGCAGCGATAACCTGGCTGTGGCCCTTGCGTTGCACCAGCCTGCCCACGGTCAGCAGCAGTGGCTCACCGCTTTGACTAAGCGCAGACCGCATCTGTTCGACCTCGTTATGGTCTGCGGCGAGCGCATCGGTGTCCACCCCGCCGTATATCACGGCGACGCGGTCCGCTTTTAGCCCTCGGCGCTGCAGCCGCTGGGCGGAGTAGTGGCTGATGGCCAGCCCGCAGGCGGCCCCGCGAATGATCAAGTTCTGCGTCAGCCACTTGGCGAGGTTGGCGCCGGTCTGGATCATCTCGCGGCCGTAGCCCATCACCACATAAGGCGTGCCGGTGCGCCGCTGCACCAGCCACGCAGCCAGGCCGTCCGGCCACCAGTTACCGGCGACAATCGCCCGCACTGGGTTATCCGGGTGTTGTTTGCGGATGGCCTGGGCCGCCGCTTTGGCTAGTGCCCAGGCCGTCTGGAGGCGGCTGCCCGCCGGTACGCGTACAATGGGCAGCGGGCTGGCTGTATCGAAATCCTGAGCACCGGGCTGGTCGGGAGCAATCACCAGTAGCTCCTCGCCGCGCCGGTGTAGTGCGGCGGCCAGTTCGCAGAGGTAGCGCTGAATCCCGCCGGTGCTAGGGGGGAAATCGTTGGCCAGAATGATTAGCGACATGCTTGGCGACCCTCGTCCTGTTCGGCATGCAGTTGCCGAGCGAGGTGGCGGGCTTGGCGCAGAGGTTCCGGCCACCGATAGTTCCCGGTCAGGCTCATTATGACCTGCACGCAACCAGGCACGTCAACTCGGTGCCCGGGGCTGACAAATAGATGAATCCGCCAGTTCTCTGTATGCACCGGCTGCATTATCGCTCTGCTGACTAAGGGAGGTCAGATTGCCCTGGTCAAGGAAACTAGTCACTGTCAATACTACCATATTGTTCACGGAAGCGGGCCGATATCCTGCCCGCATGAGGAAGAAGCACAACGCAAAAACATAAGATCTTGTATCTGCCGACCGGCTGGTTCAAGGCGCGGTTGATTACGAGCGCTTCTCTATTCTGGCGTGAACCCACCAAGGAATGCTGACAGTTGAGTTCAAACGCACCCGAGCCCGAAATATCTGTAGTCATCCCGGCCTATAATGAGGCCCGCGCTATCCAGAAAGCTCTACGCGCGGTAGCCGGTTATTTCCGGTCGCGGGGTCTAGCCGGAGAGATAATTGTGGTGGATGACGGGAGCAACGATGCGACCGGGCCGTTGGCTCGCGCCACCGATACGGCGGGGATGCCGGTGGAGGTGCTGGTCAATGAGACAAACGAGGGGAAGGGTTATTCGGTACGGCGGGGCATGCTCGTGGCCCGGGGCAGGTATGTCGGCTTTGTGGATGCCGATATGTCCACGCCGATTGGGGAGCTGGACCGAGTACGCGAGGCGCTAGGGGCTGGCGCTGATGTGGTCATCGGCTCGCGGGGGATGCCCGAAGCGCAGATTGACCGCCACCAACCGTGGTCGCGCGAGCGAGCAGGCAAGTTGTTTGGCTGGTTTGTGCGTGCCGTCGTGCTCCCCGGCATCTGGGATTCTCAGTGTGGGTTTAAGTTCTTCACGCACGCCGCGGCTCGGGAAATCTTCCCGCGCCAGACGCTCTCGGGCTGGGCCTTCGATGTCGAGGTGCTTTACCTGGCCCGGCGGCTAGGCTACGAGATCGTACAGTTACCGGTGCACTGGACCAACGATCCCGAGAGCAAGGTAAGAATGCTGCGCGATGGGCTCAATATGGGCCTGGACATTTTGCGCATTGGCTGTTTGCATCGCCGCTTGAAGGCACCGGGGCGGGCGTCAGGCGACACTGCCCAGTGACGTGCGGAGGGAGCGACGTGGGCAAGAACGAAGCGCGCAAAGAGATACAAGGGCTCCGCCAAGATCTGCGCTACCACAACTATCGTTATTACGTCCTCGACGAGCCGGTCGTTTCTGACGCCGAGTACGACCGCATGTTCCGGCGGTTGGAGGAGTTGGAGGCGCAGTTCCCCGACCTGGTTACCCCCGATTCACCTACGCAGCGGGTGGGTGCGCCCCCGCGTGAGGAGCTGGGTACTGTCCTGCACCGCACGCCAATGCTCAGTCTGCAAAGCATCGACACTGAGGAGCAGTTCCGGCACTTTGCTGAGACGGTCGTGACAGAGGTGGGGGAGAGCGTTACGTTCGTCGGCGAGCCCAAGTACGATGGGCTGGCGGTGAGCCTTGTCTATGAGAATGGTCTGCTGACCGTTGCGGCTACCCGGGGCGACGGCGTGACTGGGGAAGACATTACCGACAATATCCGCACCATCGGTGCAGTGCCGTTGCGGCTGCTTGCTGACGAGGGCTTACCGATGCCTGAGCTGTTGGAGGTCCGGGGCGAGATTTACATTCCCCTGGCCGAGTTCCGCGAGCTGAACCGCCGCCGCGAGGAGGCAGACGACCCACTCTTCGCCAATCCGCGCAACGCTGCTGCCGGTTCGGTGCGCCAGCTCGATTCGAACATCACTGCTGCGCGCCCGCTGAATATCTACGTGTACGGCATCGGGGCTGTGACCGGATACGAGTTTGCCAGTGAAGAGGAGGTCATCCACGCGCTGCCGCGGTGGGGGTTTCGGGTGGATGAGCGCAATGTGCTGTGCCGGGATATCGAGGAGTGTCTGGAGTTCTATGAGCGGCTCGCTATGCAGCGCGACGAGTTGCCTTACGAGATAGACGGGGTTGTGTTTAAGGTTAACGAGTTTGCCGCGCATGACCAGATGGGGGTGCGCACGCGCAGCCCGCGCTGGGCGGTCGCCTACAAGTTCCCGGCGCGTCAGGAAACGACCCAGCTCAGCGACATCATCGTCAGTGTGGGACGCACCGGGGTACTTACGCCGGTCGCCATATTGGAGCCGGTGGAGGTCAGCGGCGTCATCGTCCGCCGGGCGAGCTTGCACAACCAGGATGAGATTGATCGCAAAGACATTCGCATCGGGGACACAGTCATCATTGAGCGGGCCGGCGACGTGATCCCTCAGGTCGTCAAGGTTATCACCGAGAAGCGCACCGGCAAGGAGAAGAGGTTCCACCTTCCCGACCACTGCCCAGTCTGCGGCACAGCGGTTCTCCGCACAGAGGGCGACCCGATCGTCCGCTGTCCTAACATTGACTGCCCCGCCCAGATTGAGGGGCGCATCGAGCACTTTGCCTCGCGCGGGGCGATGGACATCGAGGGCCTCGGCGAGAAGCTGGTTGCGCAGCTCGTCAGCTCAGGCCTGGTTCAGCACTTGCCGGACATTTATGAGCTGACGACTGATAAGCTCGTGGGCCTGGAGCGGATGGCGGAGAAGTCGGCCCAGAACCTTCTGGCGGCGATCGAAGCCAGCAAGCAAACGACTCTGGAGCGATTCGTCTACAGCCTGGGCATACCCCACGTCGGTGTGCACGTCGCTGGGCTGCTGGCGGATAATTTAGGCTCCCTGGAGGCCATCCGGCAAGCCTCGGATGACGAGCTGGTCGGAATTGATGGCGTTGGTCCGGAGATAGCCGCCAGCGTGCGCCGGTTCTTCGGCGAGCAGCGTAACCGGCGGATTGTTCAGAGTCTCCTGGCCAGGGGTGTGCAATTTGAGAAGGAAGAAACGAGTTCTGGTACCCTGGCCGGGAAGGCTTTTATGTTCACCGGCAGTCTGGAAAAGTTCAGTCGCAGCGAAGCAACGGCTCAAGTCCAGCAGCGGGGTGGGCGCGTGACCTCCTCGGTGAGCAAGCGTACTGACTTCGTAGTGGCTGGCGCCGAGCCCGGATCCAAATACACGCGGGCACAGGAGTTGGGCGTTACGATACTTACGGAAGAGGAGTTCCGGAGACTGCTAGAGAGTGGTTAGCCCAGGCGGTAGCCGAAGCCTCGTACTGTCTTGACCCGCTGCGGGCTTTTAGGATCGGCTTCGATCTTGGCGCGCAGATTAACCATATGTACTTCGACCAGGTGGGTGTCATCTTCCTCTGGGCCCCAGGCTGCCTCCAGCAGCGCTTCGTGGCTGATGACCTTGCCCTGGTTTTCCAGCAGCGTCTGGAGGATGATGAACTCAGTCGGCGTCAGTGATACCTCTTCTCCCTCCACCCAGGCCCGGCGGGCGGCAATACTCATCTCGATGTCCAGGGCCGACAGTTCTTCCGGTTCGTCAGCGGCTGGTTCCTCGGCGGGTTCGGCCCGCAGCGTGCCCGGCAGGGGGACCTCGACCAGGCTGCCTTCGGCCCGGCGCAGAATAACGCGGACCCGGGCGACGAGTTCGTTGAGGCTAAACGGCTTGGCTATGTAGTCATCGGCCCCCAGCTCCAAGCCCACCACTCGTTCGGCTTCCTCGGTCCGGCCACTGACGATCACTATCGGCACCGCCGAGCGCTGGCGCAGGTGACGCAGGATGTCAATGCCATCAATGTCAGGCAGGGCCAGATCCAGGAGAATCAGATCCGGCTGCTCGCTCTCCACCAACTGTACACCTTCCAGGCCGCTGGTGGTGACCACCGTTGCGAAGCCTGCGTTTTGCAGCTTATGGCTGATGACCTCGGCCAACTCGCTGTCGTCTTCGATTATCAGTATTGTCCGCTGTGTCATGGTCGCCGCCTTGGTTATTCATTGTCGCTGGCCGCCGGCAGATGGAGGGCAAAGGTGCTACCGTGGTCCAGCTGGCTCTCTACGCTGATACGGCCCCCCAGCAATTTGCTCATGTGCGTAGCGATGGCCAGGCCCAGACCGACTCCCTCCACTGCCCGGCTGATCTCGTCACTGCCCCGGTTGAAGGCTTCGAAGATGTGGTCCTGAAGCCCCAGCGGTATGCCCGGGCCGGTATCCGCCACTCTGATCACTACCTCTTGGTTTTCTACTTCGGCGGACACCTCCACTTGTCCTCTATGATAATTAAATTTTACTGCATTGTCTACCAGGTTTATAATAATTTGCTCAAGCCGCCGCGTATCAGTGACCACCTGGAGGCTGTGCTCAGGCAGGGCGAGCAGGAGCTCAACTTGTGCCTGGTTGGCCTGTGTTTGCAGTGTCTCGGTCGCATGCCGGATCGTTTCCCGCACGTCTACGGGTTGTTTGTGGACTGACATCTTGCCTGCTTGCAGGTATGACCAGTCGGTGAGGTCGTCCAGGATACGCCGGATATGTTGGGCGGCAGAGTCTATGCGGGACAGATACATGCGCTGTTGTTGGTTGAGCGGTCCGACCTCCTCGTCCAGCACCAGTTCGTTGTTCGCCTGCATCGAGGATAGGGGCGCCCGCAACTCATGGGAGATGCTTGAGACAAAGAGCTCGCGTAGCTTATCTACCTCAATCCGCTCAAGTGCCACCGAGGCCATCCCGGCCAGCGGGCGGAGCAGGCGAGTCTGCTGGGCGGATATCGGCTCCCCGCTCTCCCGGTTATCGGCGATCATTACGCCCATCAGCTTGCCGTGCGTGCGCAGGGGAACGAGCAATCTGGGGTAGTTGTCGCCTGCGGCCGAGGTCTCAGCCTCGCGGATCTGCGAGGCCGAGTATGTTGCGTAGGGGGCATCCCCGAGGGCAGCATCAGCCAGCAAGTTGTCGCCCTGCTTCAAGGGAAAGCTGCGGTCAGATATGTCCAGTGCTGTGCCGTCGGCTCCTACCTGGATGCTGCCCTGGAGGATGCCGTGATCCCGGTCGGCTAGGTAGATGCACACCTGGCTGAAATCGATTTCGGTGACAGCGTTGGTCGCAATCTTGTTGAGGACCTCCGCCGCCTCCCCGGTCTCGGTTACCGCTACGGCGGCACTGAGCAGAGTACGTGCCCGTGCCTCCTCTTCCCCGGCCTGGGTGGCTGCGGCCTCCATCTGTTGGGCGCGTTGCTGGGCGAGGTGGTGGAGCCGCTCATTCTGCAAGATTATGGCTGCGAGCGCGGCCAGGCATTGCAGAGCATTACGGTGCAGCTCCGTGAGCGGCTCAGCCCGAGGAGTAACCAGGACCACTGCTCCCACTGGCTCTGCACCACCGGTCGTGACTGGCACAGCTACCGTGCGATAAGGGCAGCCCTCGGGGCTGTCAAGCTGGGCCACCAATAGCTCATCGCTGTGCACGGCTCGCCAGGCCACATCCTGGGCCTGAGTCTCCCAAGCAGCAGTTGCTTCGTCCCCGAAGGCATAACGCTGCTGGAATTGCCTGCCTTCGGGGTCCAGGACTCCTATCCAGCAACAGACCGCGTCGGTTATGCTGATGGCCGCCAGGCCGACCCCTTCGAGCAGTCTGGGCAGCTCCTTGTCTGTAGCAATGGTGGTGCCCAGCTCGACGATGCGACAGGCAAATTCGGCGGTGCGGTGTCCTTGCCGGAGCTGGCTGACAATTCGCTCAGCGTGCTCGGCGACCAGCAGTAGTTCGTTCAGCCACCGGTCATGCCGTACCAGGTGATAGTCGGCCCCGGCGCCGAGGGCACGAGCTCCCAACAGTTGGCTGCCTGGGGGGACCACGACAATGAAGTAGGTATCAGCAGCCAGGCCCGCAAGCCGCTCCAGTACCCGTAGACCGGCGCCCTCCAGGAGATCCAGGTCCAGCACCACGACCTCATACTGCCGCTTCACCACCAGCCGCTCGAATTGCGCAGCAGACGAACAGTCAGTCGCCTGCCACCCCGGCGCGCGTCGGTGGACTTCAGCTACGATCTCCTCGGCTTCCTGCTGTTGCGCACAGGCGACTAGAATTCTCATCGTCGTGCCCACCTACCGTCGTCGCCGCTCCGGTCTGCCCTGGGGAGTGCTCTCATACCTCTAGAGTGCTGCTTGCTTAGCCACCCCCGCCCAAGTCCTTCATTGCGGGCAGCAGTACCATCAGAGCTGGGCCGAGCACCGCGATGAACAGAGCGGGGAGAATGCAGAAGATTAGGGGAAACAACATCTTGATTGATAGACTCGCGGCAATCTGTCGGACACGGAGGCTGCGCTGCGTGCGCAGTGAGTCTGCCTGTGTCCGCAGAGTTTTGGCGATGCTGACGCCGAGTTGCTCGGCTTGACGCAAGGCTGCTACCAGCATCCTCAGCTCGTCCAGGTCAACTCGGGTCGCCATATCTTCCCATGCCTGCTGGCGGCTTTTTCCCAGCCGCATTTCGGTGAGCACCCGGTTGAATTCATCCACTAAGGGTCCCGCCTTGCGCTTGATTACCACCGCCAGCGCCCCGTCCAGACCAGTGCCGGCCTCGGCGCTGACCACCAGCAGGTCAATGACATCGGGGAGAGCTTTGCGGATTATGTTCTGCCGAGCCCGGATCTTGGCATCCAGGAGGTAGTCTGGTCCGAGTGCCCCCACTAGTGCTATGAGTCCGGCAACCGCCAGTTTGTACAGCACGAGCTGGTGCCATAGCAGGAATAGGATCACTGCGGCGCCGAAGCCGACCAGCCCCGACACGAGGCGTACGAACAGGAAGCTGTTGACTGTCAAGGAGGCGGGGCTGCCTGCTCGATCCAGCTTCAGCCGGGCAGCATTGCGTGCTTGCGAGGGCGCCAACTCCGCGATACGGTTGCGGAGCCGAAGCAGCGCCGGTATGATGAGCCGGTCAGTGATTGACTTGGACAACTCGGCATCCAGTTGCGTGCCTCGAATGACCACGACGGCCCGCTGCACCTTCTCGACGCGTTCGGTAATGCGTACGGCACTGCTCTCGGTGGCAAATCCTACCACCAGGGCCGCGATGGCAGCAAACACCAGTAAGCCAATTACTACGAAGATGCCTGACATAAGTCGCTCCTCACTCACCGGATGAGTGGCAAGCTCAGTCGTATGGAGGCTAGATGTCGATTGTGATCAGCTTCTTGATCGTCAGGGAGCCCAGCAGCATCAGTCCGCCGCCGAGCGCCAGCAGGATATGACCTAGGCCGGGCGTAAACAACGGGTCCATATAGCCAGGGTTGACGACATTCATCATAAAGGCAACGCCAAACGGCAGGGCCAGGAGGATGCCGGCGGACATACGGCCTTCGGCGGTCGCCGCAGCGATCTCGCCGGCCAGCTTAACCCGCTCGCGGATCATGTCACCGATGTTGTCCAGTATCTCCGCCAGGTTCCCACCTATCTCCAATTGAGTCTGAACTGCGGCGATCACCAGCTCCAGGTCGTAGTCCTGCGTCCGGCGGACGAGATTGTCCAGAGCATCTGGCATTGAGGTGCCGAACTGGACCTCTTCGACCACTCGCCGGACTTCCTCGGAAATGGGTGGATGCATCTGGCTAGCGATGAGCTGTAGCCCGCGCATAAAAGCGAAACCGGCTCGTAGTGACGAAGCGAGCATATCCATCGCGTCGGGAATCTGGGCACTAAGCGCCTTGGCCCGAGCCGACTGGCGTAGCTTCAATGCTATCCATGGAATTGCGCTCCCGATTGCCAGGCCAAACAGAATCATAGCCCATCGTTGGGTGGCGCCCAGGCCTACCGCAGCGCCGACTAACCCGGCCCCGGCGATGATCGCTACCAACTCGGACGGCCGCAGCAGCCAGCCCGCCTGCAAGATCTCCAATTGCAGTGCGTCCCATATCGAAGTCCGACGCAGTAGCAGGGTAATAAACGGAGCGCGGTCTGCTGTACCTCGCCATTGCACCTTCTGCACGGACGCGGCATCTCGCACTGCGCCACCGGACAGCGCCGCCAACCGCTGTTGCTCCCGTGCCGGTGCTCCCCTCACCAGGTATACTACGGCACCTGCGGCCAAGGCCAGCAGTACTATCACTCCAGGTATCAGTATTGCATCCATAGCTCAGAACCTCCCGTCCGCTGGCTAGGTGGCCGGAGCGAAGACGTCCGCAGGCAGTTCGTAGCCCTCTGCCTCCAATATGTCCATGAACAAAGGCCGCACCCCGGTTGCGGTGTGTTCGCCGATGACTTTGCCGTCGCTGTCCACACCGTGCCGCTGGAAGACATAAATGTCTTGGAGGACTATCCCTTCGCCTTCCATCCGCTGCACCTCGGTGATCCAGGTGATGCGCCGCGAACCGTCCCGGAGGCGGCTCTGGTGCACTATCAGGTGGAGCGCTGCCGCGATCTGCTCACGGATGGCCGTGCTGGGCAAGTCCATTCCCGCCATCATAATCATCGTTTCGAGCCGGGCCAGGGCATCACGTGCCGAGTTGGCGTGCAGTGTGCTCATTGACCCATCGTGGCCGGTGTTCATTGCCTGGAGCATATCTAGGGCCTCGGCGCCGCGCACCTCCCCTACTACGATTCGGTCCGGGCGCATCCGCAGCGAGTTTCTTACCAGGGTGCGGATGGTGATTTCGCCCTTGCCTTCCGCATTAGGCGGCCGGCTCTCCAGGGTTATTATGTGGTCTTGCTGGAGCTGGAGTTCGGCAGCGTCTTCGATAGTAACAATCCGCTCACCGTCTGGGATGAACGAGGAGAGTACGTTTAGTGTGGTGGTCTTACCGCTGCCCGTTCCGCCTGATACCAGGATGTTCACCCGGGCACGGACACAGGCCTCCAAAAACTCACTCATCGTCGGCGACAGTGTGCCGAAGTTGACCAAGTCATCGGGGGTATACGGGTCGGCTGAGAACTTCCGAATGGTAATTGTGGGGCCGTTAACCGCCAGTGGCGGGATGATGGCGTTGACCCGAGAACCGTCGGGGAGCCGGGCGTCTACCAGCGGCATACTTTCGTCCAGCCGCCGGCCCAGCGGGGCGATGATCTTCTCGATGATGCGCATGACGTGCCCATCGTCGGCGAACCTGCGGTTGGTCAATGCCAGCTTACCCGCGCGTTCAATGAAGACCTGATGAGGGCCGTTGACCATTATTTCGGTTATCTCGGGGTCGTCGATCAGCGTTTGAATAGGGCCGTACCCGAGGACCTCATAGATCACTTCCTGCTCGACGGTGGCTCGACTGCGTGAGGAGAGCGTAAGGCCGAAGTCAACGGCAGCCTGTTCGGTGAGATACCGGATGCGCTCGGCGAGCTGTTCACGCGTCATCCGCTGGAGCACCGAGAATTCCGTATCGCTAAGCAGCCGGCGGTGCACCGTGCTCTTGAGTTCTTCCAGCTCCGTTTGCTGTTCTTCGGTCTCTACTTCATAGACATCGGCAACCGCGTCAATTCTCATCAGTTCACCAGCTTGTCTGCTATGTTTGCTATCGCTTGTGTTAGCTCTGTGTCGAAGTGCGGTGGCCTGTCATTGATCCGATAGATCCCTACTTGGGTAGCTCAGCGACCAGCGAATCGCACAGGTTCTTAATCGCCTTGGCCACCGACGATCCCGGTGACTTGAGGACTACCGGAATCCCCTCGTTGATCGCCGAGGTCACGGTCGCCCCGTCTTCGGGTATGTGGGCGTCGATCTCGTGTTTCACCGTCTGCTGTAAGTCGGCAATCGAAAAAGGATTACGCTGGCTGTAGCGGTTGACCACCAGCTTGATGTGCTCGCTGGGCATTTGGCTCCCGTTTAGGCCCTCGATGAGGGCGCCGGTGTCGCGAATGGCCGAGAGGTCCAATAGGTAAGTGACCACGATCACGAAGTTGCAGCGTGAAAAGAGGTAGGAGCTGACGCTGCCGACCAGCGGCGGCGCGTCAAAGACCACGAACCGATACTGACTGCGCAGGATGCTGATCAGCTTGGCGACGTACGCCGGGTTGATATTGGCTTCCACCTGGCTTATTTCGGCGGCATCCGGTGCCGCCAGTATCCATAGGCCCGACTTGTGTTGCACTAGCTGCGATTGCACCAGGTCCGCATCCGGTTCATCGTGCAGCATTAGTTCGCCCAGCCCGCCTTGCGGGCGCATATCCAACAGCAGGGGCACGTCACCGTACTGTCCCACAAAGTCCACCAGTACCACTTGGCCAGGAAACTTCTGCTGGAGGCAGATGGCCATGTTCGTGGCTATCGTGGTCTTGCCGATACCCCCCTTGGCGCCGGTAATGGCGATGGTTACCGGCATCTTGCTGGGATCGGTGACCAACTGATACTCGCGCTGGTCCTTGCGCTCCCTAACAGCTCCGACCTCTTGTACCACAGAGAGAAGGTCATCCGCGCTGACCTCGGTTGAAAGCAAAGCGCGCGCGCCCGCTCGCATCGCCCTGCGCCAGGTGTCTTCGTTGTCTTCGCCTGGGGGAGCGAGCAGCACGCAAGCTGTTTCCGCAGTTGCCATCGCCGCCATCTGGCAGGCTTGAAACCCGTCCATGCCCGCCAGTCCCGTATGGATCAAGGCCACATCAGGGCGGAGCTGTGCGGCCATCTGCGCGGTCTCCAGGCCATCACGGGCGTAGCCGACCACCTGAATATCGTCACTGCCAGCTAGTTTCTGGGCTATCTGGTCGGCTTCGCCCGGCGTGTTTTCCGAGATCAGTATGCTTGTCATCGGCTCACAGGGTCGCTTCTGGGTTGACCACCTCGGGTTCGGTAGCCCCGGGGATTCCGCTGGGGCCCCCCTCCATTATTTCGGGAGTGACCAGAATAACCAGTTCAGTGCGCCCCTCCTGGAACTCCTTGTGTCTGAATAGCTGCCCGATAATCGGCAGGTCGCCCAGCACCGGTATCTTGCTGATGTTCTCCGACTGGGTGCGCTGTACCAAACCCCCGATGATCAGAGTCTGCCCACTACGGATGGTCACCGTTGTATTGGCTTCCCGAGTGCGCAAGGCCGGGATGTTGAAACCGATAATGGTCACAGCGTTGGCATAGTCCAGCGCCGATACTTTCGGATGCACCGCTAACTCTATCTGCTCGCCACCCGGGAGAATCTGGGGCTTGATCTTCAGTTCGACACCGTATGGCTTGTAGACGATGGTGACGTTGGACACTCCACCAGCGGTCTGTGGTACCGGAATCGGTATCTCCCCGCCGACGATCATTGAGGCCTCCTCGGAATCATTTACCAGCAGGTTAGGCTCCGAGAGGATCCGGGCTAGATCGTCGCTTATCAGCGCATCCACCTGGGCTCCAATCCGGTAGAGGTTGTTGGGGTCGGGCCCCTCGACTCCGAATAAGAAGGGCTGATCCAGGAACTGGCCGGCGCTGATCTGACCCCAGTTGATGCCCAGCTTCTCCATAGCGCCACGGTCCACTTCGATAACCCTGACGCGGGCGAGTACCTGCCGTCGCCCGGGATCGGCGACCGAAGTCAGGTCCACTACCTTGGTTTTTGGTCTAAACAGGTCCATGATCTTGTTGATCTTGGCTGCTCCTGCGTCGTCGGTGACTAGCCCCTCCACCAACAAGGCCTTGCCTTCGACCACACTGACCTGAAGCTGGTCGCCCAAGGCCGACTGGAGCAGGTCACGCTGTGCACCCAGTGGCACCTCGGGCATATCGCTCACCGTGACTAGGTTAATCATCTCGAGATCGTCGAAGGTACTCAGGATCTGGTCAACGCGGTGCTTGGCCGGTTCGTTGCGCGCCTCCCCCTCGACCACGACGGTCTTCCCGCGCATAGCCCAGACCGTATAATCGGGCCCGATAGCAGTCACGATCTCCTCGACTGGCAGGCGGGCCTGGCTGGGATCTACCGTGACCAGGTTGCTGATCTTGACCTCGGCGCTGCTCGCCGCCCGGGCGATCTCCTCGATCCGGTCGAGTTCCGCGTAGCTGGTGCTTCTACCGGTAATCAGCACGGTTCTATCATCCCACGCAACATAGTTGAATTGATCCCCCAGGAGTTTCTGTAGGGCCTTCGCTTTGCGCTGGGCGGGCGTGAGATTGGCATCCTCAAGGGTGATGAGGTTGATGATCTCGGCTTCCCTGGCCAGTCCTTCGATGATCGTGGTGGCTCGGGCCAACTCTGCAGCGCTCCCAACTATGCCGTCCACCAGCAGGGCCCGGCCATTAATCACCTCATAGTAGAACTGTGGCCCAAGCACCTGTTCGAGTTCGACGGCTAGTTGCTGCGCATAGGCCGCCGCTGTAACCGAGACGTTATACTCGTGCCGCCCACGCTTATCCCAGATGTAGATCTGGGTACTACCGACCTTCTTGCCGTACACCAGCAGCTCGTTAACCGTGGTGACGACCACGTCGGCAACACTCGGCTCGATCACTGCCACACGCGCCATCCGATCAAAGTGGAGTATGCGGCTGGTGCCTTCCTGGAGGATCAGGCTGCGGCTCTGTGCCGCTCCCGCGCTCACAGCCACCACCATGCCCAGCACCAGCGCCAATCCGATGAGAGTCAGCCTGCGGTATCGTCCTGGCATCAAGTTGTGTTCTGCCGGGGCTGATGAACGGGTCATTACCTAGCACCCCCCTGTGCTGATGAGCTGCTTGGGCCGCCAACTACTACCGTCTCTCGATTGGGACCGCGGATCACCTCGACCGTAGGTGCTGACGGCGCCCTCGCCAAATCGGGCGGCAACGGAGCTGGGGCGGCAGCCGGCGCTACCTCAGCAGCCGCCAACTCCTCGTACTCTGCACCGATCACGTCGGTACTGCTGGTTGCCTCTAGGGCTATAAACTGGTCTTCCCACTTGGGGCGAAGTGCCAACCGTAGCTTACCGCGAGCATCGGCCAGTACGAGCCTCTGGGCTTGGTCGGGGGTAACGGCGAAGGTAGCGTTGGTTTGAGCTTCGGGCTCCGCCTTGACCTCGCCTTCTTCAGCCTCCGCCGCCTTGGCTTTCTGGCCGATCACGGCGGTCTCGCCCAGGGCTAGCAACTGGACATTCTGGAGGATGGTCCGGGTTACGGTGAGGTGATTGAGGTTAAAGGTGGCAATAACGTCCACCCGGTCCCCTGGGTTGGGGAAGCCGGCTACACCAACAATGGGAACAGGGTTAAGGGCTACAGTAACTGCCCTCATGCCGTCGGGGACAACATAGGAAAGTCCCGCGCCGACCAGGGACTGGACCTGGTCGAGCCGAATCGGCTCGCCCTGCGATAGAGCCACGAGACTCAGCTGGCCACTGAGCTGAACAATGCTCTTGGCCGCACCGGCTGGCGCCTCCTCTTCTGGCATCTCCTTGGAGACCAACATATTGGCCTGGATGGGGGTGTCAGGCTCAATGTCTTGGATGGGCGTGATTACTTGTACTTTCCTCACTACTGTGTCGGTGGGCTTCATCTTCTGCTGCAGCCTGCTGAGAAAGACTAATGTCAGCAACGCTGCCAGCGCTGCGCATACTACGGCGATAAGGACCGCCGAGCGCCGGGTCATTCTCATCTTCGAAGCGCCCCTTCCCTATTCTGTTGGTTTACTAGTAACTCGTTTCTCCTTTTCGCGCGGTAGTGTGACGATACCACCTCTAGTACCATAATTATACCACACTATGCCAGAAAAAGGGAAGCCCTGGGGCACAATAGACGCGACACCGGTGCCCGCGTAGTCGGTGCAATTGGCCCGTATGGTGCTGCTATTGGCCGCTGTGGGCCGTTTTGGCTGTCAGGTGGACTTGCCCAAAATCTCCCGTCTTTGCCCAGAAAAGGTGCTCTCTGAAGCGCTTAGGCCCAGGTGATGCTATCGCCACCAGCTCTAGGTGGGCCCGCGGAGGCCGTCGCCAATGGCTGGTAGTGGCCACCGAAAGGCCTGCTTGGCCATGCCCGGTGTCACTACCTGCCGACTGGCTCGTGTCACTCCCTGCGCATCGTCGCTGACGTCACCAGAGTCATGGTCTGGCTCTCCGGGTCATCCGCCAACTGCGAAAACAGCCGGCCACTGATCAGGTGGTGGGGGTAGGTAACTTGCACCCTGATCTGGGCGCCTTCAGGAGCGTTGTTCTGGATATCCCCACCGCTGCCCATATCGCCCAGCACAGCCGCCGTGTCCCAGGCCGGCCAGCCCGCTGCGTAGACCCGATACTTTAGCTCGATGTCAAGGTTCTCTTGGCTTATGGTAACCGCACTCGCGATCACCTGGTCTGTGATCTCAGCAGTGGTGGCTCCGACTGCCGCAGTTCTGGCTCCCTCTCGAGCTGACTGCTTGAGTATCGCAGTGTCTTTGAATATCAAGCCGAACTCGATGATCCCGAACAGCAGCACCAGAAGTACTGGAGCGACTAGGCACATCTCCACCGAAATACTTCCAACGCTAATCGGTCGCTGCACTTTAAGGACTATCTTCTTGTCCGTTGCGCTGACTTGTCTCATTCTTAATGCACCTCCAACTCCCTCACGGCACGTGTGGTATGAGCATGGCCGCCACTACGCCGAAACTGATGGCAATGGCATACGGCAGACGCGGGCTGCTTGCTGAGCTCTCTTCGATGTCCATGGGCACCTTGCAAGTCATCCGCAAATAGAGACCGGCGAATAGGGCTTTGAGCTTATGCATCAGTATGCCATGTTGCAGGGCGATAGCGATGGCCAGGACGCCGCCAATGATGGCCGCATAGAATAGGGCCCACAGCAGAAACGACGGGCCCTGCAGAGCGCCTATAGCCATCAGTAACTTGATGTCGCCGCCGCCTATTATTCGGCCGAGGAAAGAGCTTAGCACAAACAAACCCAGCCCCAGACCGATTCCGGCTAGGCTCAGCAGCAAACCGCCCGTACCGTCCCGGATTGAATTAAGTAACAGGCCCACCACGATCCCCGGCATGGTCAGGGCATTGAGTATCTTGCCCCAGCGGACGTCGGTGTAGACCGCAACCGTCACCACCAGTAAGGTCAGGCCTGTCAGAATCGTCGTTAGCATCGTTATTCGTTATCTCCATTGATCCACGACAGGCAAGTTATCGGCCAGTTTGCCCACTGCTATCCCCCGCTGATTCATCTTGCCATAGTTGGTTCAACATTGCAGTCATTGATATGCTTCTGCTCTTGCGCAAGATAGTGCCTGTGGCGCCGGGTCGAGGACCTCGTTTGTGTCCCCCACCACCTTCACCATACTGTCGCCCAAAGAGTGCCACGTGACAGTCAAGCCCACAGCTATTGCCGACAGCAGAAGCGCGTACTCGACGGTGGTTACACCGTCCTCGTCAGTTATGAATCGCTGGCACCAAATTCTCATTGTTGACCAACTCTTCCGCTACTATACCCCACTGTGGTAGCCGCGAAATCGTCTGGGCCGATTTGCTACTTGCCGACTCGCCGGGCAATTGCTACAAGGTGGGCGCGGCATCCAGATCCGCTTGAGCATTGGCTACCGATGCTTGCATACTCGCCTGCAGGCTCGTCCAGATGGCGGCAGCGCCCAGTATCAAGCCGCACAGCAACACAGCGTATTCGACGCTGGTTACGGCTCGTTCGTCCGTCAGTAGTTTGCGAAGGGTTGCCCCTATGCTTCGCATCGGCCTTGAGCCGCGATCCTCTATTGAGTTATTCTAAGTTATTCAGTTTGATAATAGCAGAGGGAACTGGTTGGACGATCCTAATCGCCTGTTGCCCACTCTCGCAGGATGAGTTGTAGACCAGTTCCCCCCTTCGCCAGGTTTTTCGACAGCCGAACATTTGCGAGATACGCGAATGCGGGCTGCGGCAGAGAATGTGCTCGTGACCCGATGCGATGTTCAGTTGTTTGGTCTCCGACGGCATCTGTTGTCGGTTCGGGTCTGAGCCGCTGATTATGCTGCTCCGAGTTGTTCGGATGTTGGCGGCGAGCATCGTATTCTCCGGTGGTCGTGCGACCCGCGATCGTGTGGGGATGGTGAGAGTTAGTTGCACACGTTACTGACTACACACCGGGTTCAGTCGGGCTGGCCAGTTCAGTCCCAGCGGCATCGACGGCACCCTCGATGCTGCCCTTGAGGGCGGTCCAGATCGTGACCGCGCCTACGATCAGAACAGCAAGCAGCAACGCGTACTCCACCGTGGTAACACCATCCTCGTCGTGATACAGAGCCTTGATCTTGTCCACTTTATCTCCCCCCTTTCTTTAGGGATTAGTGTTGCTAATTACTTGCTGGCGTAC
Source organism: bacterium (assembly GCA_030603495.1). Lineage (GTDB taxonomy): Bacteria > Armatimonadota > Zipacnadia > Zipacnadales > Zipacnadaceae > JALGTD01. The sequence continues at coordinate 190,577 of JAUVXR010000001.1, read as the reverse complement.
TCTCCGGCCGATTTCCGAACCCTCGAGTCTGCCGAGCAGTTAATAGCAGTTGACGCCTACCGCAACACGTTGCCCATCGCCCGCCAGCCCGCCAGTACTGCAGTAGCAACCAGCGGAATCATCAGGACATACTGGATTACCATCAAGGCACCGTGCTCCGCTAAAGCTTGCTGTATGATCTGGTCCATGGCTGTGTCTCCAGTTGCTTCCCCGACTACACCCGCTCTGTGTTATCTTTAGATCGGCCAGCTTATCTTTACATTGTGGCTATCTAAAGCTGAGATGTAACTTAGGACTATAGCATAATTGGCACCAATTGTCAAGGGTCTCTCGAATTTCCTTCGGCTTCGGCTATAGTATACCTAATGGATAGCTCGTCTAAACCTCGTTTCTTGAGAGTTCGCTATCCTGACAGCACGCCTTGCTATCTCGATCAATTCAAGCTCTCCTCTGCTGGAGTACGGGGATTCGCACCGAGAAAAGATCTGGGCCGTTCTAGCAGCGAAGCATAGTTGTGGTTTGATACGCAGTGTAGAACGCGGAGCGTCAGGTTCTGCTCTTATGAGTGGCGTAGGGAACGAGTTGGACAATCTGGAACGAAGTGCGAGGCCAGAGCCTTCGTTCGGTGGGGTAGGACTGTCGGCGGGGACAAAGCTGTGGGCGGTGGTGGCAGGGATAGCGGCCATCGCGCTGCGCTGGCCCTTTCGTACGCGCCTGCCCCTGAGCTGGGACAGCGTCCAGTACGTGCTGGGCATACTGCGCTACGATATCACCTTGCACCAGCCCCATCCCCCGGGATACTTCCTCTACGTCCACAGCGCCAAGCTGCTGCACCTGCTGGGGCTTGCCACCTTATGCGGCCTTGGTTGCACTCAGCCTGCTCGCCGCAGGGCTGACCGCTGCGCTGCTGACCTGGTGGGGTGATCGCCTGGCGGGTAAGCGGGGAGCGGTGGTGACTGCGGCGCTGACCATCTTCAGTCCGTTGGCCTGGGTCTACGCCACACACGGTGACACCTACGCTGTCTCGGGCTTCTTCGCGGCTCTGGTCGGTTACCTGTGCTGGCGGATGCTCACCGACGACCGCGCTGCCGTCTGGCCTGCCGCGCTGGCTCTGGGGGTTGCGAGCGGATTTCGGCCCACGGATATGCTCTTTCTGTTGCCTCTGTGGCTGTGGTCGGTGCGCCGGCGGCACTGGACGCGGATCGTGCTGGGCCCGGATGGGCGACTCATCCTCACGCCCGCTCCGCCGTCCGGGAACTGAACTGTGCTCCAAAAAGAAGAGCAGAGGCCGATGGCCTCTGCTCGGGGTACCAGTTGAGTGTTGACTCTAGTTGAGCGTGCCCTACATCATCGGCATACCGCCGCCGGGCATGCCGCCGGGCATGCCACCGCCGCCAGGCATAGCAGGTGGCTCTTCGGTCTCGAGGTCAGCCAGGACGGTCTCGGTAGTGAGGATCATCCCGGCGATGCTGGCCGCGTTTTCCAGGGCAGCGCGGGTGACCATCAAGGGGTCAACGATGCCGGCCTTGACCATGTCCTCGTACTCGCCGGTCAGGACATTGAAGCCGCTGTTGTGGTCATCATTCTTGGCCACGCGCTTGACGACCACGGCGCCCTCGAAGCCAGCGTTGCTGGCTAGCTGCCGCGTGGGGGCCTCGAGCGCTTCCCGGACGATGTTGACGCCGATCTGCTCGTCCTCATCATCCAGCTCGATGTCGTCCAGTACCGGGATGGCGCGGACCAGCGCGGCGCCGCCGCCGGGCAGAATGCCCTCTTCGACAGCCGCCCGCGTGGCCGACAGGGCGTCTTCGAAGCGGTGTTGCTTCTCTTTGAGCTCGGTTTCAGTCGCTGCGCCCACGTTGATGACCGCCACGCCGCCGGCGAGCTTGGCCAGTCGCTCCTCCAGCTTTTCCCGGTCGTAGTTGGAGTCGGTCTCCTCGATCAGGCGGCGCAGTTGCTGAATGCGGCCCTTGATGGCGTCGGCGCTGCCGGCGCCCTCAATGATGGTCGTGTCGTCAGCGGTAATGACCACCTTGGCGGCGGTCCCCAGCATGTCGAGCGTGACGCTCTCCAGCTTCACGCCCAGGTCCTCGGACAAGAAGGTCCCGCCGGTGAGGATAGCTATGTCCTCCAGGCTGTCCTTGCGCCGTTCGCCAAAGCCAGGGGCCTTCACAGCCACGGCGTTAAGAGCTCCGCGCAGCTTGTTGACGACCAGCGTGGCCAGGGCCTCGCCCTCGACGTCTTCAGCGATGACCACTAGTGGCTTGCCGGACTGCACGATCTTCTCCAGCAGCGGAATCATGTCATTCAAGGCGCTGATCTTCTTCTCGAACAGGAGGATATATGGCTCCTCCAACACCGCCGACATGGTTTCTCTCTCGGTGATCATGTACGGGCTGAGGTAGCCCTTGTCGAACTGCATGCCCTCGACCAGCTCCAGGGTGGTTTCCATGCCCCGCGACTCCTCCACGGTTATCACCCCGTCTTTGCCCACTTCCTGCATTGCCTCTGCAACCAGTTCACCAATCTGCGGATCGTTGCCCGCGATCGCGGCTACATCCCTCATCTCGTCGGCAGTCTTGACCTCGATGGCCCGGTCGCGCAGGGCTTCCACAACTGCGGCCACGGCTTTATCCATACCGTGTTTGACAAACATAGGATTGGCTCCAGCGGCCACGGACTTCAGCCCCTTGCTGAGCATATGCTGGGCCAGAACTGTTGCCGTGGTCGTGCCATCGCCGGCCACGTCATTGGTCTGCGAGGCCACCTCGATAAGCAGTTGCGCCCCGGTGTTCTCGGCGTTGTCGGCCAGGTCAATTTCCTTAGCCACGGTCACGCCGTCCTTGGTGATAATGGGTGAGCCGAAGCTCTTCTCCAGCAACACGTTGCGGCCGGCGGGCCCCAGCGTCACTTTTACTGCATTGGCGACGACGTTAGCGCCGGCCTCCAGGGCCCGACGGGCGGCCTCGTCAAATAGTATCTGTTTCGCAGGCATAGCCTACAACTCGCCTCCTCTTGGTTTTCTTAATGCGATGCTCGGTCCGTCGGGGCTGACCGGGCATCTCTAGAGCTTCGCGTAGATCTGGCTGCTGTCTAGAATTGTGTACTCTTCACCTTCGTCGGTAATCTCCGTGCCGCCGTACTTGGAGAAGATCACCTTGTCGCCTTCTTTGACATCCGGGGGCACCAGCGTCCCGTCGTCCAGCCGCCGCCCCTCGCCGACGGCGACCACCTTGCCGCGCTGGGGCTTCTCCTGGGCCGATTCGGGCAGGTGGATGCCTCCTTCGCTGGTTTCTGGTTCGTCCACTTTGATCATAACTCGGTCACCGAGTATCTTCAGAGCCACTGCAACTTACCTCCCTTCAAACAAAGGCTGCGTAGAGCGTAGCAGCACCTTAGCACTCTCATTGGCAGACTGCTAAGATAACACAATTAACTGGCTTTGTCAACCGTGCAATTGGTGATCTGCCGGGTAGCCTTACCAAGGACTACAGCGGCAGAGGTAGAGGTAGATGTGGTAGCCTAGCAACTTGGGGAAGCGGTCTATGACAATTAGCTAGTTACTGAGGGTGACGTTCAAGCGTTCACGGCGAGGGCGATTTTGCGGTAAGCTTGCTGCAGAACCACATGCGGTTTTTCCCTCGCTGTGTGTGCGGACGGATGTTTCACAGACAACGCTCAACATTCGTCCCTACAGACTGGCGAAGAGTGCATAGCGCACGGCCGATTCAGTGGTAGTCAAGGCCTGGTGAGATGTTGGGTAGCATCTAATCGAGATACTTCGGCCCCTGGTAACCTAACTCCCGCATCTTCTCGTGACGGATCTGCTGCATCAGCAGGTAGCGGTCCATGCGGCTGTACTGGTTGATCGCATTGCTGGTCGAGTAGACGTAGCCAGCCTTGCCCGCGCCGCCGTGCTCCAGGCAATATTCGCAACTCCGACGCAGATCGTCTTCCGTACCTGTTTCCAAGTACTGGTGCTCCACGTTGCCGATCAGGCATATCCCCAGGGGTTCAGCCCGCCGGTGCACCTCGGCGATATCCACCCCAGCCTGGGCGTCAATCGAGTGCAGGGCGTGGGGTCTAGTCGAGAAGATCTGGTCGAGAATCGGCATGATATCGCCGTCGGTGTGCTTGATCGTGATGAAACCCATATCCTTGAATGCGGCGGTCTGGCGTTGCAGGAAAGGCGTAACAAATCTGGCGAACATCTCCGGCGAGAGGAACGGGCCTTGGTTGAAGCAGTAATCAGCAGTCATCCAGATGATCTCGACACCGTAATCGGCAGCCATCCTGGCTTGGGCAATGGCCTCCTCCAGATCTGCCTCCCGCTCGGATAGAACGACATCGGGTTCGTCGGCAATGCGGTAACATAGGCTGGCGAGTTCCTCGCCGTCGGGGATGCGCAGGGTCCTGTCAATGGGGATAGCTACGGCAAAGCGATCAGCGGCGACCTCCGCCAGCATCTCGCTGATTTCCAAGCATAGGTCATGCCCGGACCAGGTGCAGATCTGCCCATGCTCCAGGCGTTCGAGGGCCTCGGCTATGTTGCGGCAATAATGGCGTAGCAGGCGCTTGCGCTTCTTGCCGCTCGCCTCGGCGATTTCGTCCAGACTCGGTGGGTTGGGGTCCTCGTAAAACTTCTCCAGTTGGGCAAAGGCCAACTCGCACGTCGGCACAAAGGGGCCCTCGTTGCGAAATTGCAGTGCGTCAAGCATATTCTGGCGAAGTTTCATCCTGATGCTCTCCTGAACAGATGTTAGGAGAATACGAACAGTACACTGGGTCGGTTTGTGCTGCTTGGCGCCGCCATGATTAGCTCCTGTTGTAGAGCATGGCTAATCTCTATCCCTCGGTGGTGCCACTGCGCTGCTCCTGCCACTGCTCCCAGCGCCCCGTCTGCTCCAGGGCGCGTTCGAGTCGTAGGCACGATGGGCAGCTCCAGCAGTGCTCTTCCCCACCGTGGTAGCAGCTCCAGATCAGATGCAGTGGTGCGCCGAGCTTATAGCCCAGCTCGACGATTTCGCGCTTGGTCAGGTTGAGAGTCGGAGCAATCACGTGCAGTCCGCCCCGCGTGGAATAGGCCAAGCCTGCCTCAGCCGCTTGCACAAACTCGGGACTGTTATCCGGGAAAACAGCGGCTTCCTCGGCGTTGAAGCCGGTGACGATCCCCGCGCAGCCGAGCGCCTCGCAGTAGGCCGCGGCGATGTTGATGAACAGGCCATTGCGGTTGGGCACCCAGACGGCCTCTGCCACCGCTTGTGCGACTGCGGGATTGTCGAGGGCTGCCGGGCTTGGCCGGGGAATGTCGTCGGCGCCGGCAACTAACCCACTTCGCGTGATCTCCGCCAGCCACGGCAGGGCGATAACCGTGTGTTCAACGCCCAGCGCCTGGGCTACTTGTTGGGCGGTGGCGATCTCCCGTCGGGCGGCACGCTGACCGTAATCGCAGGTCAGCGCTAGCGCCACCTCATGCTCTTGGCAGGCCGCTGCGGTAGCGACCACCGAGTCCAGTCCTCCGGATAGCAGCGTGACCGCATGCACCTTAGCCCTCCGTGTAAGTTGCCGACGAGGTGGCCGACTCCCAGACCCGTACCGATGCCACTGCTACCGGCATATGGGCGAGCATCTGGGTAATCTGCCCATAGATGTACCGGGCGATATTCTCGCTAGTCGGGTTCTCCTGCTGGAAGAACGGGTGGTCGTTGAGCAGACTGTGGTCAAGTTGAGCGATCGCTTCCCAGCATAACTCCTTCAAGCGACCGAAATCGAGTAGCATACCGTTTTCGTCCAGTTCGGCACTGGCTACGCTGACCTCAACGCGGTAGTTATGCCCGTGCAGGCGGGAGCACTTGCCCGGGTAGTCGCGCAGGTGATGCGCTGCGGAGAACTCAAGCTCGACGCTTAGCTCGTACATTGCGGTCCCTCCATCGTTCGCATGCCCTGATTATATCATAGTCGTGCGAGCGCTAACAACTGAGCGGTTCGGGAACTGCCTACGGACGGTTGCCGGTTGGTGCGGTCTGTGCTATAATAGCTCAGTCGGTCGAGGACTTGACGGGTGTTTTTACGCCCGGGAGTGAATGAGAGCCAATGAAACCAGAAATCCATCCCCAATATGTGGAATGCCAGGTCACCTGTGCCTGCGGCGAGAGCTTTGCTACCCACGCGACCAAGCCCGAGATTCGCGTGGAGATCTGCAGCAAGTGCCATCCCTTCTTCACTGGCCAGCAGAAGATCGTGGATGCCGAGGGCCGCGTGGAACAGTTCATCCGCCGCTACGGGTTGCAGGATCGCTACGGTCAGGAAGAATCAGCGGAAGAGGCGAGTAGCAGCGAAGAACAGTAGCTGCAACCGAATAGCTTCTCACCTTCAAGCCCGGGCGATGTCGGCCTGGGTTTGCTGCTGCCCGGGATGTTGGGACAGATGATAGCGGAGAAAGACGATCACCATTACGGCGGTCAGGCTGTCATTGAGGGGGTCATGCTGCGTGGCAAGGATGACTATGCCGTGGCTGTCCGGCGGCAGGACGGGCAGATCATTCTGCTGCGTGAGCCGCTGGCTGGGTACGCCCGGGAGGGCAGTTGGCTGCGCTGGCCGCTGATCCGCGGAAATTACGGGCTGTACGAGTCGCTGTCGCTCGGACTTAAGGCGCTGCAGTTCTCCGCCAACGTAGCTATGCAGGAAGAGCAGGAGAGGTCCGCCGCCCCGCAAGCCAGTGACGAACGGCCCAGTGTGCTGAGTAGGGTTCTGATGACGCTGACGATGGTGGTGTCAGTAGCCCTGGGCCTGGGGCTATTTGTATTGCTGCCCGCCTGGGTGGTGGACCTGCTGCCCGGCTCTGAGGCGCTGAGCACCATCGGCAAGAACCTCGTCGAGGGCCTGGCGCGACTAGTGATGATTGTCGCCTATATCCTGGGTATCTCTCGGATGCCGTATGTGCGGCGGGTCTTCGAGTATCATGGCGCGGAACATGCCACCATCAACTGCCACGAAGCCGGCGGACCGGTTACCGTGGCAAGCTGTGCCGGATTCAGTCCCCTGCACCCGCGCTGTGGCACCGCCTTCCTTCTGCTGGTGATTGTCGTAAAGATTATCGTCAATTCGTTTCTGGGCTGGCCAGAGCTGTGGCTGCGCTTGCTGTTGCGTCTGGCCGTGCTGCCACCGATTGCCGCGCTAGCCTACGAGATTCTGCGCGTCGCTGGCAAGCGCCGCGATTCTGGGCTGGCGAAGGTGCTGTCGTGGCCGGGTCTGCTGCTCCAGAAACTAACCACGCGTCAGCCTGATGAACAGCAGATTCAGACAACCCTTTACGCATTGGCAGCGCTGGCGCCCGATGTCTCCCTGCCTGCGGACTGGCCTCTGCCCCGGCAGGTTGACGCTGATTTACAACCCGTTGCTGAGGAGGAATCGGAAGATGGAATGGCGGGCAGTATTTGAGAAGATGGTTGAAGAGTTCGAGCAGGTGGAGCGCCAGCTCAGCGATCCTGAGGTTATCGCTAACCAGAGCCTCTTTCGCGAGCTGTCTCAGCGTTATGCTGAGCTGGGGCGTGTGGTGGAGGTGTACCGCGAGTACTGTCAAGTGGCTGCCGATGCCGAGGAGGCGCGCGCGCTCCTGGAGGAAAGCACCGACGAAGAGATGCGCGAGTTTTTCCAGGCTGAGTCCGAAGCGGCGGCTAGCCGTATGGCGGAGCTGCATCAGGAGCTGCTGGTGGCTCTAATCCCCAAGGACCCGCTCGACCGCAAGAGCGTTATAGTCGAGATCCGGGCGGGCACCGGCGGTGACGAGGCCGGGCTGTTCGCTGGTGACCTGTTTGACATGTACCGGCGTTTTGCTGAGCGCCAGGGTTGGAAGATGGAGGTGCTCGAGCAGGGCCCATCGGACCGGGGCGGCTTCAAAGAGATCGTCTTCGCTGTGGCCGGTTCAGGAGTATACGGCGCTCTCAAGCACGAGAGCGGGGTGCACCGCGTCCAGCGTGTCCCCGAAACCGAATCGCAGGGTCGTATCCATACTTCCGCCGCGACTGTCGCGGTCTTGCCTGAGGCGGAGGATATTGACATTGAGCTGAACCCGGCCGACCTGAAGATTGACGTCTTTCGAGCCGGTGGCCCCGGCGGCCAGCATATGCAGAAGAACGAGACTGCCGTGCGTGTGAGCCATCTGCCCACCGGCATCACCGCCTCCTGTTCCGACCAGCGCTCCCAGCTCCAGAATCGCGAGCGGGCCCTGCGAGTGTTGCGCAGCAAGCTCTACGAACAGGAGCGGCAGCGCCAGGAGCAAGAGCTGGCTACCCAGCGCCGCGAGCAGGTCAAAAGTGGCGACCGTAGTGAGAAGATTCGCACCTACAACTTCCCCCAGGACCGTTTGACCGACCATCGCATCGGTCTGACTCTGCATAACCTTGCCGCGATCCTGGACGGGGAAATTGACGAGCTTGTAGCAGCCCTTCAGGAGCACGAGCAAAAGCAGCGGCTGGCGGGCGTCGAGTCTAGTGGCGACGAAGCCGCCGAGGCTTGAAGATGACGCCGATCACTATCGCCGAACTGGTTGTCCGGGGGGCGCAGCAACTGGCTGCTGCCGGTGTGGACAGCCCCGACTTCGACACCAGTAGCCTCCTGGCCAGTACGCTCAACATTGAACTCAACAAGATCCCCCTCGTGCGCAATGAGCCGGTCACGCCCACCGCCGAACGGTTGTTCACCCAGCGGCTCAAGCGCAGGATGAAGCGCGAGCCGCTTCAGTATGTCCTCGGCGAGATCGAGTTCTATGGGCTCCCGTTCAAGTGCGACAAGCGCGCGATGGTACCGCGGCCGGAAACCGAGACGCTGGTGGCGGCGGCAAGGGACGCGATCCGTACGCTCGAGGTTCGTCCGGTCATCGCCGACTTGGGCACCGGCACCGGAATAATTGCGGTGGCGCTTGCCTGCGCGCTCCCCAACGCGAGAGTCTACGCCACTGATGTATCGGCGGAGGCGCTGGCGCTGGCTCGGGAGAACGTCCAGAGACAGGGTCTCGCCGCTCGCGTTACGCTGCTACCGCCCGGGCAGTATCTTGAGCCACTGGACAGTAGCGGCGTGGCCGGTGAAGTTGAAGTCGTAGTCGCCAATCCGCCCTATGTTGAGACTGCGCAGCTTGACCAGCTCCAGCCGGAGATAAGCCAGTTCGAGCCACGAATCGCCCTTGATGGTGGTGGGGACGGACTTGACTTCTATCGCCACCTGCTCCCCCAGTGCTCAGCACTGCCCCGATTGTGCCTGCTGGTGCTGGAAGTTGGTCAAGGCCAGGCCGAAGCAGTCGCTAGCATTATTCGCCGGCAGTTTCCGTCGGGTCAGCTCCAGGTCATCCCAGACTTGGCCCATATCGAGCGCGTCGTGCTGGCGATAATATGAGCGAGCATCGCATCATAACGGAGGTTGTTGATGTACGCGAGTTTCGGACAGATGAAGTCACCACGCGGGCCGTGGCGATTCTGGCTCAGGGCGGTCTGGTGGCTTTGCCGACCGATACCGTTTACGGACTGGCTGCTAATGTCATGCTGGATTCGGCCCTCCGTCGCATCTTCGCCGCAAAGCAGCGGCCTGCGGATATCCCCATCCCTATCCTGATCGCCGATGCCGGTGATATTGCCCAGGTTGCAGTTGATGTCCCGTCTTGCGTCTCTGAGCTGGCGGACCGTTTCTGGCCGGGGCCGCTCACCATTGTCTTGTGCAAATCATCTCGCATCTCTGATCTGGCTACTGCTGATAGGTCCACGGTGGGCCTACGCGTGCCCGATCACGAGCTGACCCGCTGCATCTTGCGCCAGGCGGACTTCCCCGTCGCAGTCACGAGTGCCAATCTGTCTGGTGCGCCAGAGACTACCACTCCGGAGCAGGTGCTTGCTGCCCTCGGCGGCCAAATAGAGATGCTTATTGACGATGGCCTCTGTCCCGGAGGCCTACCTTCGACGGTGCTTGACCTAACCTGCTCTCCACCTCGTCTCCTGCGATCCGGGCCGGTCTGCCGGCAGGCCCTCGAAGCCATCATTGGCTCCGTTGATGCATAGACAGTCGGTGGCACCGGCTCCCAGCCTGTGCGTGGTGCTGCTGTTAGGCACCACTTTTCGTCCCTAGGCAGGTAGACAGGCCACCGAGGGCGAATTACAGACCTGCACGAGGCAGGTGATGGGATGAAGATTGGGATAGTCGGACTACCCGGGAGTGGCAAAACGACGTGCTTCCGCATACTCAGCGGGCAGGAGGTTGACCACCACGGCCCCGGTTCCCAGGCGGCGGTGGTGGAGGTGCCTGATGAGCGTACCGAGCGCATCTTCGAGCTGTGCCGGCCCCAGCGGATGGTGCAGCCGGAAACTACCTTTGTGGACCTGCTGGCGCTGCGCAGCGGCGACGGTCGGGCTGCGGAGGAGCTCGAACTTGTGAAGGTAGCAGGCGATGCGGATGGCTTCGCCATCGTCGTGCAGTGCTTCGGTGAGTTGGACCACCGCGGAGAGCCACTCGACCCCAAGAGCGACCTGGAGACGGTGCTACTGGAGATGTCCTTGACCGACTTGGCCATTGTCGAACGCCGGCTGGCACGCCTCGAGAGAAAGCGGGGCAGCTTGGAGACGCACGAGCAGTGGGAACAGAAGGTGCTCTGTCGTTGCCGCGAGGTACTCTCTGGCGGCCAACGTCTGCTGCACGAGCAGTTCACTCTGGAGGAAGACAAGCTCCTGCGCGGTTTCTCGCTGCTGACGATGAAGCCGCTGCTGGCGGTCTTCAATGTGGCCGAGGGCGATCTGGAGGGTACGGTTGCCGGTGAGTCGCGGCAGTTCGCTGACGAGCAAGGACTGGGCCAGATTGCCCTGTGCGCCGAGCTGGAGGCAGAAATCGCCCAGTTGCCGGCTGACGAGCAGGCCGAATTCCTCGCTGACTTCGATCTGGACAAGCCGGGCCGTGAGCGGTTCATTCGCGCTGCCTACGACCTGCTGGACGTCATCACATTTTTCACCGTCAATGAGAACGAGGTTCATTCCTGGACGATATCGGGTGGGGCTACGGCTCCTGAGGCTGCTGGCAAAGTCCACAGTGATATGCAGGCCGGCTTTGTACGCGCCGAAGTCGTCCCCTTTGCGGCTCTGGATGAGTACGGCTCGATAGCTGCCTGCCGCGATGCCGGCGTCATGCGCGTGGAGGGACGCGATTACGTAGTCCAAGACGGCGACATTCTACAGATTCGCTTCACGCGCTGACCCCGGGTACCCCTAATAGCTCAATGCCATCTTCCTGCACTACAACTTGGTCGGGTAACTTGCTCGTTGCGGAGGTTCCTGACGCGCCGCCCGCCTTCGTCGCTTGCGGAGCGCTGCTGCAGGGCGAGCACCCCTTCCTGATAGACAGCGCGATGGTGATGGACCGGTACGGCCGGTACTCCTACGCGGGCTGCGATCCATTTCTGGTAGTTACCAGTAAGGGCCCGCAAATCACGATTGCTGATGGTGACACGACTTCAGTTGAGCAAGGCGATTCCTTCGCGGTGCTCCAGAAACTCCTGTGTTGCTACGAGCTGGCCTGCACCGAAGCTCCGGTGCCCTTTTGGGGAGGTGCCGTCGGCTATTTTGGCTACGACCTGTGCCACTTCCTCGAACGGCTGCCCCGCACGGCAGTTGACGACATCGGCATTCCCGACCTCTATATGGCCCTTTACGATGTCATCTACGCCTACGACGAGGCCAGCCAGCGCGGTTATCTGCTGAGCACGGGCCTGCCAGCGCCGGCTGGTCCGATCCGCCGAAGGCGTGCCGAGGCGCGCGTTGAGCAACTGCTGTGCCGCATTGAGGCGGCTTCGCCGCAGCCGGCGACTTCGGTCCAGCCCGCCGCCCGGTGTCAGCCGCAGAGCAACTTCACTCGTGACGAGTACCTGGCAGCGGTGGCACGCGCCAAGGAGTACATCGCCGCCGGGGACATCTTCCAGGTCAACCTCTCCCAACGCTTTCAGGCACCGCTCGAGATTCCGGCCTGGGAGTTGTACCTGCGTCTGCGGGAGATCAATCCGGCGCCCTTTGCTGGCTACCTCGACTTTGGCACCGGCCAGGTGGTGAGCGCATCGCCGGAGAAGTTCCTGGAAGTCACCGACGGCTATGTGGAAACCCGGCCGATCAAAGGCACTCGCCGGCGCGGTCAGACGCCTGAAGAGGACCGCCAACTAGCTGAACAGCTGCTGAATAGCGAAAAGGATAATGCTGAGCTGGTAATGATTGTAGACCTGGAACGCAATGATCTGGGGCGTGTGTGCGATTTCGGCACTGTTCGCGTCCCCGATCTGGTAGTGCTGGAGAGCTACCCGACGGTGCATCACCTGGTGGCAACGGTCACCGGGAAGCTGGCGAACGGTCGCGACAATATTGACCTGATGCGCGCCGTCTTCCCCGGCGGCTCGATTACCGGAGCGCCCAAGGTCCGCTCGATGGAGATCATTGACGAACTGGAGCCGACTCAGCGCAGCGTCTACACGGGCAACATCGGCTACCTGGGCTTCGACGGGCATATGCAGCTTAGCATTGTCATCCGTACTATCCTCGTCGCCAACGGCAATGCCTACTACCAGGTGGGCGGGGGCATCGTCGCCGACTCCGATCCCGCGGCCGAGTACCAGGAGACCCTCGACAAGGGCCGGGCACTGGGGGAAGCGCTCTGGCGAGCCCCAGTCAAGGGCTCGGGGGTATGATAGAATTGGTGCTGCTGATAGACAACTACGATTCCTTCGTCTATAACCTCTACCAGTACATCGGCGAGCTGGGGCACGAGCCGGTGGTCTTTCGTAACGACGCCATTGACTGCGCCGGTATTCGCAAGTTGGGGCCTTCGCACCTCATCATCTCACCTGGTCCGGGCACGCCACTGGAGGCAGGCATCAGCAATGAGGTGATCATGGAGTTCGCCGGCAAGGTCCCCATTCTCGGTGTCTGCCTGGGGCACCAGTGCATCGGCCACGTCTTTGGGGGCAATGTCGTCCGCGCACCGCGGATCATGCACGGAAAGACCTCGATGGTCCACCACACTGGCTTCGGCGTGTTGCGCGATCTGCCCAGTCCCTTCCGCGCCACGCGCTATCATTCGCTGGTCGTTGATCCGCAGGCTTTGCCGGACTGCCTGGAGATCACCGCCCACACCGACTGGGGCGAGGTCATGGGCCTGCGCCACCGCGGGTTCCGTGATTGCCCCGTCGAGGGCGTGCAGTTCCATCCTGAGGCCATCCTGACTCAATTCGGCCACGACCTGCTGCGCAATTTCCTGGCTTATCAGGGAGCCCAAAGCCAATGACTGAGCTGATCTGGCACGACGGACAGTTGCTTGCCCCGGACGAGGCCGTATGTAGTTGCCTCGACCGCGCCCGGCTGTACGGCGACGGCCTCTTTGAGACAATGCGCGCCTATTTGGGACAGATCTTTCGGCTTGACGCTCACCTGGCGCGACTGACGGCTGGCGCCGAGCAGCTCCACATGCGCTTGCCCATGACTACTGAGGAGCTGCGGGAGGCTGTGCAGACGCCTCTGGTGGCCAGCGGCCTGTCGGAGGCATACGTTCGTCTGACCGTGACCCGTGGCGTGGGCGGCGCCCCTTCTGAACTGGACGCCTCCACTCCGTCGGTCACCGTCTGGGTCCGGCCACTATCGGGCTACCCTGAGCAGCTTTATGAGACGGGAATGTCCACGGTTCTGGCCAGCTCCCGGCGGAACGAGTATTCGCCGTTGTCCAACATCAAGACGGTGAACTACTTGGGTAACATCCTCGCCCGTGCTGAGGCTCAACGGGTCGGGGTGGACGAGGCGATCTTCTTGAATACTTCTGGGCAACTGGCTGAGGCCTCGGCCAGTAATCTATTCCTCGTTGAGGGCGACAGCCGCGTGCTCACGCCTCCGGCGAGTGCCGGGGTCCTGCCCGGCATCACCCGTGCCTGCGTACTGGAGTTGTGTGCTGCCCAAGGGGTTCCGTTTTCCGAAGGGCCTGTGGAACTGTATCAACTCCAGGGGGCCGCGGAAGCCTTTCTGACAGGCAGCATCATGGAAATAATGCCGTTGACCCTCTTCGAGGGGTGCGCCATCGGCCCCGGAGATGTCGGCCCACTCACCCGGCGGCTGCGCGAGGCTTACCAGCGGCTGGTTGCTGAAGAGATCGGCCCTGACTGATTGCACGCACCCGCGACATAGGAGGTCAACCCATGGCTGTCGAGATTGACGACTATCGGCAGGGCGACGAGGAGCGTATGGCCGAGATCGCGCCCCGCGCCTTCGGCCGCTTTACCCGCCACGGCATTGACTACACGCTTCCCCGTGACCGGGTCGAGCTACACTACCGTAATGAGGCGCTCAGCTACGCCCGTCGGATGGCCCGCCCGCCCGACGATCTTGCTGTGTTCGTGGCTCGTCGCGACGGCGAGGTGAGTGGATATATCGTCGTTAACATAGACCACGCTCGCTCCGCAGAGTTTGGGATGCGCTGGGGTATACTGCGCTCGCTGGCCGTGGACCCCGACTTCCATCACCAGGGCATTGGGACGAAGCTGATCGAGCGGGCCATACACTGGTTTCGCGAGCAGCGCTGCGAGTACATCGAGGTGGCCACCGACCAGAATAACATCGCGGCGATTCGCGCCTATGAGGCGGCGGGCTTCCGGGTCATCTACTGCGGCATGATTCTGTCACAGAAGCTGGAGTGCTAACCAGCACTTCCTTCGTACTGTAGGGGCGAATGTTGAGCGCTCTGCGCGAAACATCCGCCCCCACGATGCCGGCCCCGCGTAGCAAAAGCAGGCGGATGTTGCTGCAGTTCGGCAAGCTCACCACAAGTCGCAACATTCGCCCCTACGGACGCCTCATGGTGTGATCGCGACACCCTTCGACAGGCTCAGGGCCTACGGCAAGCTCAGGCCAGACGAATGTCGCTTCTACCGGGTAAGGTGCACGTCAGCCCACACCGGGCCCGCTGCCGAGGTGAATGCCGATCGTCGGCAGCCAGTCATAGAGCATGAACTGAATGCGGCCGATAAGCAGCGAGATGCGGGCCATCACCGTGTTGCCAAAGCCCGCGCCAAAGCCGATCATCAGGAACCATATCCCCACGCGTGACATGCCGCCCATCACCCCGCGATGCGGCAGCGAGAAGTAGAAGTAGGCCAGCGTGCAGACGACCCCCACCACCAGCAGCAAGTTCTCAAAGCCCGAGAAAAGCAGGTATTCTCCGCCCGCGTCAACCGGCAGCAGTGGCGCAATCGTGGCCTGCATCTGCTTGAGAATGTTAGTCTGGATCACTCGCGGTATACTCAAGCCTGCATACAGGCCCATAATGAAGGCGATGGGCCAACGCGAAAGCCAGTCGTAGCGGGGAATGAACCGGCTGAAGATGAGCAGGCCGAGGAGACCGGGGATGATCAGGATATACTGGGGCTCGTCAGCGTCCGGCACCAAATCCGGCCGGAAGAGGGGGTTGTATAGTTTGGGTATGATCGCCAGGTGGTAGGTAAGAGCTGCCCCGTAAGCCGCCGAGACACCCACGAAGACATGCTCGGCCACCTTATACACCGGATTGTCCCCGTACAGGAAGCTGTAGATGGCCAGGGTCAGCAGCGCGGCCAGCCAGATGCCGATGACCTCGGTCGAGATTCCCCAGATTGCATTTATCCCACCAGCAGCTCCAGGCATGGCTTATTCCGATCGCTGGCGACTACGTCTCACGGTGAAGTATCCGATATTGCCGATGATGACAAAGAATATGATGACCAGATGTGCGACCGACTGGGAAGACATACCGAGGAACCCAAAGCCCTTCTTCCCAATCAGCTGTTCATACTCCGCAGCGCCTCTGAGGCCGTTAAGCAAGCCGCATAGCTGCCCAGTTTGCAGGTAGACGTAGTAGTCTATGGCCATTACCCCGGTTACCCCGGTGGCCAGTTTGACTTTGTAGGGATCGTGGGCGTAGGCGATCCAGGCCCCGGGCGCGTTGCCCGAGGCCAGGTCTATGATCAGGCCAATGTCCTGGTAGTCGCGAATGCCCGCCATAACCTCCAGCTCATTGGTGGGGCGGCCCTGGAAATCGCTGGGATAGGTGCGCTTTATGTTCTCGCCCATCTGCGTAATCGGTACCACTCCGCCGGGCTTCCAGCCCAGATTCACCCAGTCAACTCCCTCGACTTTGTGCAGTTCCTCCGCTAGGGGCGCTACAACGTCCTGACACATGGAAGGCCCCGTCACCACTATCGCTACGCCCAGCAGACGCAGGTCGCGGGATAGAATATGGTGGGTCAGCGCCGTTGCCATCGGGTGGAGCTCGGGCATGCCCGAGGGGCCGTAGTCGAAGACCAGCATCACCGGGGTGCCCGGCTCCAGGCTCTCGATCTCGTTATATAGATTCTGAGTGGACGGCGTAATCTGACCATGGGGAACCATCCACCCCGTCAGGAACGGGATGATGACCACCAGTCCTATCAGGACGAAAATAATGCGCCGATCGAAGTAGAGTAGCTTCTCCCACATAGCAGTTGCTCCCGGCTGCACCTGCGACTAGCCGCCGCCTCCTCCGCCCAGGTGTGAACGCTCCAGGCCCAGGATAATGCGCAGGGAGGTGGCGACCGCCCCCAATGCCACGCCGAGTAGAATACCCCGCTTGGCCGCCACCGTCGGCACCATCATGAGCCACTCGGTGATCTCGTGCAGGTTCAGGTAGGGGATCTTGTCGCTTATCGGCACCCGTCCCAGCATCACTATTATGGCCACCGACAGCAGCAGCGTGGCCTCCACGCTGCGGGCCCGGAAGGTCCGATAGGCCGCCGAGGCAATGAAAAAGGCCAGCAGGGAAAACATGGTTGCCTCCAACGGCACCTGCACGTTCATGAACAGCCAATCAAAGGTCGTATGCGGGGCCGTCTTATAGAAGATGCCGAAGAAGAACATTACTGCAAAGCTGATCAGCGTAACGAAGCTATAGCTGAAACCTTCCCGGCGGTGGCGAATCTTGTCAATATGGGTGCGAAACAGGCTCCCCAACCCCAGCACCAGCGCAAAGGCCCCGATGATGATAGCCCAGTCCAACGCGTCCTCAAAGCTGGCTTTGATCATCTGGTGGGGGATGAAGAACTGGACGAACATAAACATCCCCGCCACAAAACCGATTGCAATAGGTATCTGTAGGCGCATAGTTGTCTGCTTTTATCAACTGGGCCTTGCCGACCCGCTGTTCAGATCTGCAGCCACGCGAGAAGCTTCTCGAACCACGGCTGCAGCTCGGCAACAAAGATAGCCAATGTAGCCAAAGTCACTCCGACCAGCAGTCCGGCTACCAGCAGGACCTTTCCGTAGTCCTGTCCCTTGAGCTGGGCCATCAGGAGGGGATTGCGTGACAGATAGGCGCTGGCCGCATACAGCTCCTCGCCCATCAGCGTGTAGTCGCACGCCGTGATAAAGAAGGGGAGCTGAGTATCAGCGTCGGTGCCAGCGATCTGGATGGCTCCGGTCATATTACCAGTCTCTGCCAGGATCAGCGCCTCGGCGAAGAAATAGCCCATGAAGAAGTTGGCCGCTGGCTTCTCCCGTACCATTATCCCGTCCACCGCCGATGTGTAGCCAAACTGGCTGTCAGTGATGTAGAAGATGTTCTGCGGTTCGTACGCGTCCGGTTTGCCCGCCTCGATGTAGGCCTGATGCACTATCTCCCGCTCGGCCGTCATCACGAGGGCGTCGTTGCAGGGCACGATAATTGGCGTTTCGTATGCAGCAGCCCGCCGCGCTATGTGGCCTAAGATGAGCATAGAGGCAATAGTGGCAATGTCGCCTATTCCGCTCAGTCCTGACACGAACAGCATAGGGCGGCCCATCTCGGTGGCCCGGCCGATGGCATCGTTGACTGCCTCCAGACCGGCGATGGGGCGAATGTACGTCTCGCGGCGACGAGCGAAGTGGAAACACAGAAGAACGATCATCGAATAGAGGAGGGCAACAAGCAGCACGTTGCTCTTGGCAGAATCGTACCAGGCGGCTGCCGGTTGGTAGGGACCGACCGACGCAGACAGCGTCTCTACGGCCCCCGGAGTGATGACCTTCGTGGGGTCTTTGAGGTCAGTCGCCCACTTCTGTCCTTCCGGCAGGTAGACCGCGCTTAACTGGATCTCGTACTCTTTACCTGGCCACAGGTCCCGCACTACTGTCTCGGTTGTCCCGGCACCTTCAACGACCTCAAACGGCACCAACTCTTCGCCCGCCTCGGCTGCGTATATGCGGTATCCTTCGAGCACAAATTCGTCCACGCGCTCGGCGCCCGTGGGCATTGTCCATTCGACCTGCAGCCGCGTGCCGGACTTATCGGCCTCGTCGTCCTGAACTCTCACCTGTGTCGGCGCTAGGAAACTTTGTGGCGCTGTCTCCTGCGCGCAGGCAGGGATACCCAGCGTGCATGCTACCAGCGCCCCAAGAACCAGTGTCAGGCCTGTTTGTCGCAGCCCGCCGGTCATCATTGTTGAATCAACTCGATATTGGCGCGGGGGATGGTGAGTTCATCCCCATCGTCGCTGCGGACGTGGACCACGCGCACCAATGACTCGGTCTCGATTTCCTGCAGATCTTCGGGCAGTGCCGTGATCGTACCCAGTATGCCAAAGTAGGGGTCGCGGATCAGCCGCACGGAACTGCCCACTTTCAGCTCTGCTATGATCGGCTCCGGCGGCACCTCTGCGCTGCTGGGATGAGGGATGATCACTTCCGGCCGGATCACCCCGGCCCGAATCTGGGTGGCGCCGTTGAGCGACGCCTGTTGGCCTGCATGTGCCTTCAGCAGCTCAAAGGACCGCTGGGCCATGGGCAATTCACCGAAACCCTCAGTGATGATCAGCGTCAGGCCGACCTCCTCGTGGCCGGTAATGGCAACTCCCAGGCGCTCACCGATTAGTTCGTCCAGGACGGCCGCGTCAATGCCCCCGACGATTACGCCTACTGCTCCGGCCTCACGCGCGTGCTCCAGCGCCTCCAGGCTTACCAGCGAGCCGCCTACCAGCACTTGTCCCGCACAGTCTTTGGCGATGTGCTCGGCGGTGAGACGCTGGTCGGGGCTTTCGGCGATGAGCGCTAGTTCGCCGTGGGCTTCGCCGCCAATGCCTAGGATGCCCTGTAGCAGCGCTCCGCCGCACTCCACCATCACGCCCTCGTCGCCCAGAATCTGCACTATCGTGCCATCTATGTACGCCGTCAACTCGACAGGTAACGCTGGGCCGCGCACCAGCACCTGGCCGGTGACGGGGCTGATGTTCTCGATCGTCCCGGCTGCCGGGCTTCGCGAGACGGCGTGGAAGATACCCCAGAGTGCCTTGTACTCAGCAATCGGCTCCTGCGCTTCGACCGGATCGCCTTCCGCCTTCAGCATGAGTCGGGGCACTTCTTCCCCATTGACGTTCAGGTCGTGCGCGACGTTGACTGTGTGCACATTGCCGGGCAGTTCCGTAGCCGCAACCACGTCCTCGGCGGACACTGCTTGGCCCACTGACACCAGCACTCGCCCGGGCAGCGGCAGCCGCCGCTCCTTGCGGATCGTGATCGAGTCAGTTACGGTTAATCCCGGCGTATATGCCTGTGCCATTGCTATCGTGACTTATGAGTCCGGGTAAAGGTCCACGGCCTGCGCCCATGCAACTGCTGTTTCACGACGCTGCGCGGGGTCTTCAGGCAGTTGCAGCGGTCGGCCGCGAGTGTCAATTATGAGCCCGGCTGCGCCACCTTCGATCTGGGTTCTTATCGCTCGCCCTCGACCGGCACCGATGTCATATCGGCGGATCGGATCAATGATCACCTCGCGTACTGTGTCCTCGGTCAGCCCGACGCGCATCAGTTCCCCGGCGGCGACGTCAAGGCGTTCGCCGGTGTCGGCGAAGGTCAGCGATATACATGGGCTGCCGGCCCGGCTTTGGCCAACGGGCGCGATACAGGTGCCCAGCCTCACCAGGCAGTCGCGCAGGAAGACCTGGCGCGCCGCCTCGGGGTGGACTTGAGCCAGCACCCCGAGTTGGGGCATCATAAAGATGCTGTCCACCGCCAGCCGGGTGGTGCCCTCTGGCTGGAAAGCATCAATCAGCATCATGGCTGCCTGCACCCGCCGCGGGGCGTGGCTGAGTGCCCCGCCCGAGCCGACCAGCAGATCCAGGCTCATCATATCCACCAGCGTCTCCTCGCCAGCGCGCGTCTGGTCGAAGGCCTGCGCGATATCCCGCTCCTGCTGGATGCCCTTGAGGCCGGTGGCCAGCAGCTTGTGCTGCGCGAAGGCCAGGCGCAACGCCTCGCGCGCGATCGCCTGTTCGAGCTTCAGCCCCTCGAGCCACTGAGGCACAGTCGTCGGCCGGATCATCTTGTTACGGATGCGGTTATCCAGCTTACTGGCGTCAATCTCGCGCTCAAGCCACCGCAGCACATTGTCGAGGCCGCTTGCGGCCACTACGTTGGCTATCGAGTAGCTCATCCCCAGGTTCGCGCTCACTGTCCGGTTGAAGGTCCCGTCAAAGACGCTGAAGACATCGGTGGTCGCGCCACCAATATCTACGCCCACGATGTTGATACCCTCGTCGCGGGCGATTCTCTGGATGATTTCGCCGACGGCGGCTGGCGTCGGCATGATATCGGCATCCACCCAGGCCATTAGCTCACTGTAGCCCGGGGCCTGCGACATCACGTGCTGCAGGAACTCTTCCTGGATCTCAGTCCGGGCCGGGCCCAGGTTCTCTTGCTCAAGAGTCGGGCGGAGGTTATCGACTGTCGTCAGGGCGGTGGCCTCGCCCAGAGCCTCCTGAATACGGGGGCGGGCCGCCACGTTGCCGGCGTAGATTACCGGGAGCTTGAACTTGGCTCCCAGTCGCGCCCGGGGCTTGGCCGCGGCCACTAGCTCGGCCATCTCCACCACCCGCCGCTCCTCGCCCCCGTCAACTCCCCCGGATATCAGGATCATATCCGGCCGCAGTTGGCGCAGGCGCTCTATACGCTGATGGGCCAGGCGCCCGTCATCCAGTGCAAGCGCGTCCATCACGATCGCCCCGGCGCCCAGTGCTGCCCGTTGCGCGCTCTCCGCCGTCATCCGTCGCACCAGCCCCACCACCGCCACCTGCAAGCCGCCCCCTGCGGAACTGGTGGAGACGTAGACATCTGCACCCTTGGTTTCGGTCGCTGGGCGAATCAGCCTTCCATCTGGGTCCACCAGGCGTCGGCCGGAGAGCTCTTCCACCTCGGCGATGGCATTGCGTACTCCGATGGTGACGTCCTCAAAGGGCGCCTCCACAGTGGTGGGCGCCTCGCCGCGCACCTGCAGGCGATACGCGTCGCCCTCGCGAACGATCAGAATCGCCTTGGTCGTGGTCGAGCCACAATCGGTGGCCAGGATGACGCCTATATCCTCAAGATTCATTGCTTTGCTGCTTGCCTGTCCGACGGCGTTGGGCTTGCTTCTCTTCGACTGCCTCGAGCTGCCGGATCATCCATTCGATGTTGTCGCGGTCCTCGATTGCGGCGGTGAAAACCTCGTAGTCATTGAGGGGTAGGATTGTGCGAACAATTGGTTCGAAGACGATCAGCGACTGCGCCGCCAGGAAGCTGAGCGGCTTGGCACTCTCCAACACAAACAGGGTCGGCGCCGTCATCCGCCGCTGTATTATGAACCTGAGCACCCTGGCCAGGACCTTGCGCTGCTGGGTCTTGTGGTTGTCGCGGACCTCTGTGACCATGCTTAGCTGCTCTTCTTCGCCGGCGATAGGTACCAGGTCAGGTATTGTAGGACTTCGGCGCGATTATCCCCGGAGTACAGATAGATGTCCCGGGCTGCGGTCAGTGGCCCGCGGTGAACTGAGGGGCTGACGGTGACGCAGTCATCACCGCTGGGCCAGTAGGTCTTCAGCTTGTCCCAGGGCTTCGTGCGCCGCCCCCACATGCTCGCCACTGTGACTCCCTCGGAATCGAGTGTAAACCGGAAGGGTACGTAATGGCCCGACACCGCTGCGCTCAGCACAATCAGAACCAGCACTGGATAGAACGGGCTGTCACTGAGCAGAGCTGTCGCAACAGTAAGAGCTACAATGAAAAGGGCCACGCCTGCACTGAGCAACGGGCGCCTGCGGGGCAGCCACACTCGCCAGGTCAGCGCCTGCTCAGGGCTGCTCTGCTGCGGCTGGCCCTGGCTCTGGGTAGTCGCCATATTCTTGACCCCGGTGCCGGGATACGTACTGGTATGCTGAGTAGCCAGCGATGGCCGCGTCGCCGATGGCGGTAGCCACCTGGCGCAGCGGGGTATTGCGGATATCGCCAGCGGCGAAGATGCCCGGCTGGTTGGTCTGCATGTGTATATCAGTGTTGATGAAGCCGTCGGCCAGTTCCACTAGCCCGACCAGCCAGTCAGTATGTGCTATCGTCCCGATCGCGATGAAGACCCCAGTGACTGACAGCAGGCGCTCTTGTCCAGTTTGCGTGTCGTGAAGGCGTAGGCTTTCGACCTCTGTCTGCCCCGCAATCTCGTCCACCGCTGAGTTCCAGATAATCTCGATATTCTCACGTTCGATAGCCTGCCGGCTGATGTGTGGGTCCGCACGCAGACGGTCGCGCCGGTGTATGAGATAGACCTTCTTGCAGATATCAGCTAGGTACAGTGCCTCTTCGACCGCTGTATTACCTCCACCGACTACTGCCACCACTTCACCGCGATACAGGAAGCCGTCACAGGTCGCGCAGTACGAGACTCCTGACCCGCGCAGCTCCTTCTCGCCGGGTGCGTTCAGGCTGCGCGGAAAAACTCCTGTGGCGATGATAATTGCAATGGCAAGGTAATCGCCGTCGGCACTGTGCACCAGCCACCGACCATCCTCATACGGCTCAATGCTGGTTGCCTCGCGCGCAACTATCTCCACGCCGTGGTTCTCGACCTGCTGGCGCACCCGCTGCCCCAGTTCCACGCCAGTGATGCCGTCCGGGAAGCCCGGATAGTTCTCCACTAGCGAAACGGTCATAAGCTGCCCGCCGGGCGGGCCCTTATCGAGAATGACTACGTCTAGGCCATAGCGCTTGGCATACAGCGCCGCGGTGCATCCCGCCACCCCCGCGCCGATCACGATCAATTCTACTTCCACTGTGTCTGCCACCGGTGGACGGCTCCTGACTGATATGTTTGCGCTAACAGGCAGTCTGCTATTCGCGCCGCCCGTGCGACATTCCTCCCTACCTGGCCAGCATAGCTACCCCCCCCACGCTTGACGAGGACTTGCCTCGAAAGAGCAGGCGTTATATAGTAGGCACTGAGTAGCGGCGTTTCAGTACGTTATCGGCCGAGGTGATGGCAAATTGGCAGTGGTACAAGAGTTGCTGGCCCGAGCGAAGCTGGTGGTTGTGGGGATGCCCATACTCGTGCTCTGTGCTTACTTGGGTGGTTGGCCACTGTTGATAATGGTGGCGGCAATCACACTTATTGCTCTGGGTGAGTACTATTCGGGGGTTTTGAGGCTCACGATCTGCCCGGCTGTACTGGTGGGGTATCTGACTGCCTTGGCGTTACTCGCGGTCACTGCTTTTACTCCACCCGAGCAGCGCGATCTTGCCGTCGTCATGGTGCTGGCGGCCGGCGCCATCTGCACGATGCTAGGCCAGTTCGGCGCTAGTACTTACGAGCGCGGTGTCCTCAATTCAGCTACTACCGTCTTTGGCATCGTTTACATCGGCCTACTGATGAGCTTCTTCTTGCGGCTGGCCCAATTTGACTTGCCTGGTGTCCTGGGGACTAATAGTGGAGCCTTTGCGAGCAATACCGGCGCGCTCCTGCTGGTCATCGTTCCGGTCTGGACGCTAGACACCTTCGCCTTCGTGGTCGGCTCGGCGTGGGGCCGACATCAACTCTCGCCCCGGCTCAGTCCCAACAAAACTCTAGAGGGGGCGACGGCTGGCTTCCTGGGCTGTGCTGCTTTGACCATCCTCCTGGGCTGGTGGCTCAAGTTGCCGGTGACCTACAGCCTGCCACTGGGCGTGCTTATCGGCGTTATCGCGCAGCTTGGCGATGCGGCTGAGTCCACCATTAAACGTGCTATAGGGATTGACGATTTCGGCAACATTTTCGGACCGCATGGCGGGATGCTCGACCGCTTCGACGGAGTACTATTTGTCATGCCTGCTGCCTGGCTGTATCTGACCCTGCTGCTGGGGAGTTGAGACTCCTCGGAGTCCCCGATGCGCCGTCTCATAATCTACAATCCGCGGGCCCGGCAGACCCACGCCGTTCGCCTGACTCAGATCGCTGACGCCAAGCTCGGGCCAGTCGGTGGCTATGAGTTGCGGGTAGCCGACAGCCCGGGGGAAGCTACTCTCCTGGCCCGCAGCGCTGCTGACCGTGGCTACGATCAGGTTATTGCTGTGGGCGGGGACGGCACCATCAACGTGGTGGCGCAGGGCCTGGTTGGGTCAGATGTCGCTCTCGGCATTGTGCCGCTGGGCACGGGCAACGCCGCCGGTTCTAACCTCGGTCTGCGCGTCGGTGATATTGCCTCCGCTATGGACCTGATCGTTCACGGAAAGACCACGCGCGTGGACCTGGGTCGGATAAATGGCCGCCACTTCCTGACGATGGCGGGGGTGGGGCTCGACGCTCAGGTAGCCTATGAACTCCACGATGCCTGGAAGCGCCACCTGGGCAAGATCGCCTTTATCCGGCAGTTCTTCCGCACCACCTTCAGCTACAAGCTGCCCCACTGTCGGGTGGAGATAACCAGTGGTGAGCAGGACCTGGCGCTTGACGAGCCGTTGTGGGCTGTGCTGGTCTGCAATCTGCCAATCTTCACCTGGCGGGTAAGAGTGGCTCCGGAAGCGGCGGCTGATGACGCCCAGCTCGATTTCATCATCTTCCATCGCTGCAGCACGCGGCAGCTTATTTCGGTGGCTGGCGATAACTTTTTGTTCGGCGTTGATATCAGCGCCAGTCCGTTTGTCACCGTCACCCAGGGCACCCGGATGACAGTAAACGCCGCGCCGCCAGCCTACTGGCAGGCCGACGGCGATGTTGGTGGACAAACACCGGTGACAGCGGAAGTAGTACCCGCGGCGCTTAATCTGATTGTGCCCTAGGGCTTACCGCCCTCCCTGCTTGAGCGACTGACTATCCCGGTGACGGCGGCTCGGGTACCGATGGCGTAGCGGGCGGCTCAGGCGCCGGGGGCGAGCTTGGTGCTGCAAAGCTGCTCGCGGTCGTTTCCGCGCCCGCCCGCCCAAAGTTATCCCGGTAGGCCAGCGCAGTGGCGATGACGGCAATTGGGCCGGTAACCAGCACACCCACGCCGCAGACGATCGCTCCTGCCAGATACAGCAGGCCTAGGAGCAGCATAAACACCGACCAGCCCAGCCAGTTTCCCTTGGTTTTATCGAAACTCGCCTGAATGGCCGGCCAGAAGTCCATGCGCCGGTCCATAATCAGGGGGAAGACAAAGACAAGCAGCGCCGCGACCACTATCGCGCCGACGAAACAGGCAATGGTGCCAACGCTTGTGAATATCCCCACCAGCAGACAAGCCACCAGGGCATTAACGAATACCTCGAAGCCTTTGCCAATATCGCCCAGTTCAATACTAACTGTGGGGTCCTGGACCTTCTTGAGGATCATATAGTAATACCCACACAGCAACGGCCCATACAGGATCCCCGCGGTCGCACTGTTGGCCGCCCACAGGATTAACATCACCACCACGTGCATCAGCCAATCCTGCTTAAACAGTTCCCAAGCTTCCGATATCCATTCTCCGGTTCGAATCATTCTTTGGCCTCCTTGGCGCAGATTGCGGCTCTAGCCTCTAATTCGCCAGGGCTAGCTTGTTATCCTCCTCGTCTCCAGTTGCTGGCATCCTGGCAGGTCGTTGCCCTGTCCTAGCGAAAGGTACACTTCCTGGGCACAACGATTGCCGAACGGGCAGTGCGATGATCCCGATTCCAGCCTCAACCGGCTCGGGTCACTGGTCGCGGCGGGTCAGCGCCGCCGTGATGCTACTGGCTGTGCTTGCCGTCTACATTGCGCTCGCTGCGAGTGCGTCTTACGTCCTGGTCAACGGCGAGAAGGTCAGCCTGAGCCAGGTCAGGACCGCCGCCGACTGCGCTGAGGTCGTGGGCATCTCGATGGCGCCGGGCAACCTGCTGGACGTGAGGGGCGCGGTAATCAAGAGCGGCGGCGGCGAAGCGGGCACCGTCATCCGCGACGGCGTGAGCGTTTCGCCCGATACGGTCCTAGCCCCCGGCGACGTCGTGACGGTCTTGCCGGGGAGTGATCTCACCGAGCCGGTCCAGGAGAAGGTCGAGCTTCTTCCCTGCCAGCCGGTCGGTCCCGATCTGCGGCCTACCGTCTGGGCTGAGGGTATTGAGGCCTTCCGGGGGCTGCGGCGCGTGCAGCGCGGGGCGATCAGCGGCCGGGTGGGCACGATTGAGATTGCCCAGATTAGGCCGGTGGTGATATCCAGGCAGCGCCCCACCTCCATCAAGGCTATTGCACTGACCTTCGATGACGGCCCGCATCCCACCCACACGCCGCAACTGCTGGACATTCTGGCAAAGAACAATGCGCGGGCCACTTTCTTCGTGCTGGGCATCTATGTTAAGAGACATCCGGATCTCGTCCGCCGAATGCTCCAGGAGGGCCACGAGGTAGGCATTCACAGTTGGGCCCATGCCAACTACACGCAGCTCTCCAGCGCGGCTGTAGCCGAGGATATCGCGCGCTGCCAGAAGCTCATTCATTCCGTTGCAGGTGACTCGGTATTGTTGCGGTGGATCCGTCCTCCTTATGGCGCTAGGAATGCCACCGTCGAACAGCTTATAGAGGCGGCTGGCTGCCACGTAGCGATGTGGTCGGTTGACCCCCGGGACTGGCGCCGACCGGGCAGTGAGGTGATCTATCAGCGGGTGGTCGGGCGCGCCCACTCCGGAGCGGTTGTCCTTTTCCACGACGGTCCGGCCAACCGGGCGGGCACTGTCAACGCGGTGCGCCGACTGGTTCCTGCCCTGCAGAAGAAGGGCTACCGGCTGGTGACTATGTCCGAGCTGTTCGGCCTCGTGCCCGTCTTCACGGGGGAGGTCTATCTAGACTTGGGCGCGGATCACATTCATCTGATGCCGGCCGCCCAGGAGATGCGTGTGATCGTTGACGGTGAGCCGATTGAGCCGGCGCATCCCTTGCTCATCGGCGACGGGCAACTGCTGCTCCCGCTGGAGCCGATCGTCGAGCGGCTGGGCGCCTCTTATGAGTGGGATCAGGAGCGTCGGGTGGTGACGATTTCCGGCCTACGCGGCACACTGACGCTTTACCTGGACAGCCAACGCGCCGAAAAAGATGGCGAGCAGGTCCTGCTGCGTATTCCTCCGGTGCTGTTCAAGGATGCGCCGCGCATACCGCTATGGGCGGTAGCCAATATCACCGGCGCCCAGGTCCGCTATAACTCCGCCGAGGCGGTGCTCGAGATGAGTTCGCGGCTGACGGGGACTGGAATCGAACATACTATTCGTCAGGGGAGCCGCGACCGGCCTAGCGTGGTTGGTGCACCGTTGGCCGTGCCCAGTGTTGAATAGCTATGGCCCCGCGAATCTCGGCTCTATACCTCTCGCCACGCGGCACAAGTTGTGCTATACTACGGGCGAGTAGGTGGTACATTCCAGACGGATGCTCGGGCTATTGTTTGGGCGTCCGGTCTGTGTGAGTGGCGAACGCCAAAAACTCCTCCAATAGCCATCGAGGCAAGTAGTTGAACCCAACGGATACGTCTGCCGCTAAGATAGAGACTATTCGGTGCCGCTACGCCATCATCGGCTCGGGCATCGCCGGATTATGGACGGCGCTGCACTTGGCCGGGCACGGTCCGATTGCCGTCATCACCAAGAGCAATGTCCGGGAGAGTAGCACCCAGTATGCCCAAGGCGGCATCGCTGTCTCCCTGCCCCCGACGGACAGTCCCGAGCTCCACGAGCAGGACACCCTGCGAGCCGGGGCTGGCCTATGTGATGAGCCGGCGGTAGCAATTCTTACTCAGGAAGGCCCGGGGGTCGTCCGCGAACTCATCAGCTACGGGGCTGTTTTTGACCGCGAGAACGGTCATCTTGCCTACGGAATGGAAGCGGCTCATGCCACCAACCGCATCGTCCATGCTCACGGTGATGCTACCGGCGAGGAGGTCGAGCGCACCGCTTACGAAGCGGTGCGGCACGAGCCGGAAGTTGAGATCTATGAAACGACCGCCGCTGCGGAGCTGCTGATCATCGGCGGCGAATGCGTCGGCGTTCAATCCGTTAACCTTAGCGAAGGTCGGCTGGTACGCTTTATCGCTGACGCGACGCTGATCGCCACCGGTGGAGTGGGCAGTCTCTACCGCTATTCGACTAACCCGCCGGTCGCCACCGCCGACGGCATCGGCATAGCCTTCCGCGCCGGTGCCGCCCTCCAGGACCTGGAGTTTGTCCAGTTCCATCCTACCGCCCTGGCGGCGGCGGGGTATCCGAAGTTCCTCATCTCGGAAGCAGTGCGCGGCGAGGGTGCGCGACTGCTTAATCCCCAGGCCCAGCCGTTTATGAGCCGTTACCATCCGCAAGAAGAGCTAGCCCCGCGCGACGTCGTGGCCCGGGCGGTCTATACCGAGATGGTGTCTGCCCACAGCGACCACGCCTACCTCGATTTCACGCCTCTGGGGACCGCGCGGATGCGGCAGCGCTTCCCTGGCATTATCGAGGAGCTGCACGAGCGCGGCTTTCATCCCGAAGACGAGCCGGTTCCTGTCACACCTGTGGCCCACTATATGATGGGCGGCATTGCCACCGACCTGCACGGTCGCACCAATATTCCCCGGCTTTTCGCCTGTGGGGAGTGCGCCACCTATGGCGTACACGGCGCTAACCGCCTGGCCTCCAACTCTTTGCTCGACGGCCTGGTCTTTGGCAAGCGCTCGGCGGCGGCGATGGCCCAGATCGAACTGCTCGCTCCGGCTGAGGAGCGGCAGGCCGCCGCGCATGAGCAAGTGGGGGTATATGCTGCACCGGCCCCACTGAAGGAGCGCATCGCGGATTTGATGTGGGAGCAAGTTGGCATTATCCGTACTGGCGACGGGCTAGCCCAGGCCCAGGCGCAGCTCCAGCAGTGGGCGGAGCAGATTGAGTTGCGTAGCCAGGCCACGTTGGGCGAACTTGAGGCTGCCAATATGGGCCAGGCCGCTCTACTGATGGCTATCGCTGCTTTGCATCGTACCGAAAGTCGGGGTGCTCACTATCGTACTGACTTTCCTGAAACCAGTAGACAGTGGCGTAAACACGTGGTGCTCAGGAAATCCGAAGCGGGGGAACTACTCGTCTCCGACCGGTCTGTAGAAAGCCGGACCGAATCCTGAGCTGAGGGCCTGCCCGGTCCGCCCGGGGGAGCCGGCCATGCTCCACTGTCCCAATTGCAGCGCCGAAGTTGACAGCTCCGACAGATTCTGCCGAGCTTGCGGCGCCCGCCTCTCGCGCGCCGACGAGCCGATGCGTTCGGAGACTGTCAAGCAGCTCATCCACGACTACCGCCAGCAGATTGCTCAGCATCCCGATGACGATAGCGCCCATTACGCCCTGGGCCTGGCCTACCTCTATCACGGCCAGCCGGCGCCGGCCCGCGAGCAATTCGAGGAGGTCATCTGCCTGGCCTCCAATTTCGCTGATGCTCATGCTAAACTCGCCGTCGCCTGTAGCCAGCTAGGTCAACTAAACCAGGCGCACGAGGCCATAGCCCAGGCCCAGCGCCTCGACTCAGCCAATCAAGAATATCGCGACATTGCTACCCGACTCAAGCAGCTTGACTAGCTCACCGATGACTCAGGCGACCTCACAATCTGCCCGATTCTGGCACAGCCGCACCTTCCGCGTCAGCGGCGTGGCGCTGGCCTTTACGGTCTTCGCTGCGCTGATGTTGCTGCGCCTGGACTATCCGAGTTTTTGGCTCGATGAGAGCATCACCGCCGGCCACGTCAGCGCGCCTCAGTATATCCACTATGACGCCTTCCACCCTCCTGGTTACTACTGGCTGTTGCTGCACTGGCGCTATCTCATGGGCCCCGGTGATGTTGCCCTGCGGGCCTTCTCCGTGCCGTGGGCGCTGCTCGCGGTGGTCCTGGTCTGGCTAATAGCCAGTCGTCTGCTGGCTCCGCCCCGAGATCTGCTGGCACTGTGGCTCTTTGTCCTCTCGCCGCTCGGCCTGCTTTATCTGCGCACCGCTCGCTACTTTTCGATGACGCTTGCGGTCTTTCTGCTCGTGGCCTACCTGATGCTCCTGGCCGCAGAGCGCGGGCGCTGGTGGCACTATGTCCTGCTGGGCTTGGCTGCTGCCGCCCTGCTCTGGACCAACTATGTGCCGGCGATGCTGCTGGTCCCCGGCTACCTGTTTCTGCTCTGCGCTGCCTGGCGCCAGCAACCTGCCGGCCTGCTGCGCTGGCTGGTTGCTGCTGTGGTGGCGCTGGTTGCCTCATATCCGTTGTTTCTCAAGCTTATTTGGTCAGCTGCGGCAGTCTCGGGAATCAAAGAGGCGGCTCACCTCCAGGGCAGTCTATATGCGATAGCCCTCAAGCTGGGCCTGCCGGTCTACGCAGCCATTGTCGGCGAGAACACTGACCCGTGGCGCTTCTACCTCACCGTACCGGTCTTCGTGGCTGGAGCCGCCTTGATGCTGGCTGGATTCATCGGCGCTGTGCGTGGGCGGCACTCCGCCGCGTGGCTTAAGGCCTGGACCTGGCCGGTGGCGATCCTCGCCGTCGCGCTGGTCTTTAGCACCCTGGCGCGCAGTGAGCCGATCATTCGGGTGACCAGCGTAGCCCTATTCGCCCTGCCCTTTGCCTACATACTGGTGGCCCACGGCACCTCCATCATTCGCTGGCGGGCGGTCGCGCCGATCCTGGTTGGATTAATCTTCCTCGGCAATATCTATGGTCTCAGCAATTACTTCGCCGGACGCCAGTTTCTCAATCCCGCCTACAACGTCCCCTGGCCGGAGGTCGTCGCCAGCATTCGCTCTCGATGGCAGCCCGGCGACCTGGTTATCGAATGTTACGAGGGCGCCTTCAAGCGCTACTGGGCTGACGACGCCACGATTACCGAGTACTTCCTGCCCGTTGGGCTGGCGGATATGAAGCCTGTCCAGGACTTCCCTGCCAGCGGCCAGCGCCTCTGGCTGGTGACCCGCGACCGCGGCGCGGAGCTGCCCCGGCGGATGACCCGGGAAATCCGCGCGGTGCTCAGCGCAAAAGCCAGCGACTGGCAGGTGTTTGATTCTGTGAGGCTTACTCCCGCTGAACGGCTCTGGCGGAGCCGGCTGGTGCGCCGCCCGGTCTGGGATGCGTATGTCAAGGTATACCTTTTTGTGCCGTAGTCAGCACCGGATTATGAACAAGTGGCGACCCGTTGCCGAAGGAGGCTTACCGGCGTGAACACGTTCGGAGCTTACTTGGATGGCTGGTATGACGTTGAGATTCAACTCCAGATGCACCTGTATCAGCGCAACGAACAGGCCTTTGCTCGCGGCGAGGTGCGCAAGGATGAGATCGCGACCGTGGCGGAGTTTGAACAGTGGCGCAGCCGTGTCCGGGAGAGCTTTCTGGCCGGGATCGGCGGCCTGCCCCAGGCTGGCTGCCCGCTCGATCCTGATTTTCGCGGAGAGCTGTCCGGTGAGGGCTTCACGGAGTAACATAGCAGGTGGTACCACAAATGGGGGCAGGCCAAGCGTCCTGCCTGGACTGCTGGCCCGCTGCACCAGCGAGAATCTGGCCGAAGCCCTTGAAAACCAACTAATGTAGGGGCGAATGTGCGCAGCACATCCGCCCTGGCGCAACTACTTCAGGAACAACTCAATCACCGGCACAGTCACCGGCGGCTTGACCACGGGTAGGTCCAATACAACGACATCAGAAGCTGCTGGACCCAGATGATGACCTACCTCTCCGCCTGCGCGGAACTGGATCTCCGAGGCGTCGCTGAGCAGTTGGGCATACTGGACTTTCCCGGCTAGCCCCTTCAGTCGCACGTGCTTGAAGGGCCAGGCAAACAGATGTAGATAGAGCCGGTTACCGTTCTGCGTGTAGCGGCAGTCGGATGGCGCCGCGAATTCGCTCGGACCGCAGCCGTAGATTGAGCGCTCATGCAGGCGTAACCACTCGCCCATTGCTTGGAGTCTCTCCACGGCTCGAGGTTCGATTTCGCCGCGGGCGTTTGGCCCCACGTTGAGTATCAAGTTGCCGCCCTTCGAGGCGCCGTCTATCAACATCTGGACAAGCATCTCGGGTGACTTCCAGGTGAACTCGTCGCGGAAGTAGCCCCAGCTCCCGCTGAAGGTCTGGCAAGCTTCCCAGATGACCGGCTTGCCATCCGCGAGCACCTGGCCTTCAGGCTGGACTTGCTCGGGCGTGACGTAGTCCTGGGGAATCTCGGTGCGGTCGTTGACAACGATGCCGGGCTGTAGCTCGCGCACCAGGGCGATCAGCTTCTCCGACTGCCAGTCGTCTTTGCCCTTGCCGTGGGACAGGAGGCCCTCACCTCCGCGGCCCGAGTAGGAAAAGTCGAAGAACAGCAGGTCAATCTGCCCATAGTTAGTGAGCAACTCGCGCACCTGCCCGTGCAGGTACTCGGCGTACTTGGTGATGTCGCGGTCCTGGTTCGCCTTCAGGAACTCTTCATCGTTGCGCTGCGGATGGACGCCATCAATGGGGAATTCGGGATGGTGCCAGTCAATCAGCGAGTGGTAGAAGCCGACTTTCAGCCCCTCGGCCCGAAACGCCTCCACCATCGGCGCAATCAGGTCGCGGCCTGCCGGCGTGTTGGTAGCCTTGTAGTCGGTAAGCTGGCTATCCCATAGGCAGAAGCCGTCGTGGTGCTTGGTGGTGATGACGAAGTATTTCATCCCGGCCTGCTTGGCCAATCGGGCCCACTGCGCCGGATCATACAGATCCGGGTCGAAGTGGTCGAAGTACTTCTGGTAGTCCGCATCACTTATCTCCTCCCGATTCTTCACCCACTCGTGCCGTGCCGCGGACGCGTAGATGCCCCAGTGGATAAACATGCCAAAGCGATCGTGCACGAACCATTCAGTATTGCCGCGTGTGTCTGGAAGTTGTTGGGTCATTAGTAAGTCCTCCCCTTACGGAGATTATATTGGCTTGGCAATCGAAGCTAACTTCTCTATCTGCCTGCGAGTTCCTTGCCTTGGGAGAAATTCCTCCCGTGCTGGCGTTATATTGCCCTCGCTTCAGCGCTGGCCGAGTTCCCGATAGACCTCGTCATAGTACAGAGCGTTTTCCACGGGGGTATTCGACGGAATTTGGTTGCCGACGGCCATAAAGAAGCCGGGATACTGCTTGCCGATATCCATACAGCGCTGCACCTCGGCGCGGACTTCATCCTTCGTGCCGCTCAGCAGTATCCTAGTATCGGCGTTGCCCACGAAAGAATGGGTCTTACCGTACTTGTCGGCGATATACTGCATATCAGTGGTAGGTTCCATAACAAAGCCGCTGACGCCGCAGTCGGCGATATCATCAATAAACTCAGTATAATTGCCATCGGAAGTAAAGAGAATGATCTTACCAGCTTCGCGCAGCGGGGCGACTTGCCGCTTGATATTGGGGAACACGTACTGCCGGTACCAGTCGGGTCGGCATATGGCTCCGGAGGTCCAGACGATATCGTCGTGAATCATTACGACCGGGCTCCTAGATTCTGCCAGCACGTCGAAGAACTGCTGGATATACCGCGAGTAACGGTTGGCCAGCTCGCCAAAGGCCACGGGGTCCATTCCCATCGCTGTGAGCAGTAGATCCCAGCCAAAGAGATCGATTAAACCCGAGACCATCGTCACGTAAACGCCCGGTGAGTTGACACAATCCGGCCACGTCTCGCACTGATTCGTGTAACTGTTTTCGTAGAGGGCCAGTATCTCTTCGTCAGAATATCGGAGGAGCTTTTCCAGTGGGTCGAAGGCCAACACTTCTTCGGGACTGTCAAAGAACGAGCCGATGTCATCGGAGAAATCAACGCCGCCCTGGGCGTAAACCGCATGGCCCATAGTGGTGCGCGTTTCTCCCAGATGCCCGCCATGTATGGTAGTGCTCCACATATAATCGTAGTCCCAGGCTTTGAGGAATGCGGCCGAGGCCTGAGTTTGGATTTCCGGCGTACTCTCGTAGGAGACTTCGATACCGGTGACCGCCTGCACTAGGTCCCAGTGCTGGTGGGCGGAGTATTCCGTACGGGGAACACAATCTGTCATTTCCAGGTTAAGTGCTGCCATGCCGTGCTCATAGCTCATATTGGACACTCCTCGCATGAATGGACAAATAGCCACTGGCTAATCGGGGACCAGATGCGGGGCAAAGGGCTCGAGGTAGTCGCGCCAGACTCTGTTGTTCAATGCCTGGCGCATTGTAGCGAAGCTGAGGTAAGGAATGAAGCGGGGGCGCTGGGGATTCTTCAGCAGCTTCATCTCCGCCTCGCGGGCGGTGCGGTTGCCCTTGCGGACGTTGCAGTCTACGCAGCAGGCCACCAGGTTTGTCCATGTATGCCGCCCGCCGCGCTCGCGCGGAACGATATGATCTACGGTTAGATGCTTGCTCTTATTGCCGCAGTACTGGCAGGTGTACTCGTCACGTTCCATCAGGCTCTGGCGCGACAGCTTCATCTTGGGCAGCGGCCGCTTGATGTACCGCACCAGGCGCACCACCGAGGGCATGCGCATCGTCACCGTGGGCGAGTGCAAAGCCTGCGAGTCATTTTCCACCACTATCGCCTTATTCAGATACAACAGGCTGACGGCCCGCTGCCACCGGCAGATGTTCAGCGGCTCATAGTTCTGGTTCAATACCAGCACGCGGTCTGTCGTGTCACCGTCACTCATTCTCCCTAGATCGTAGCAAAAAGCCTCGCGCGAGTCAACTGCATATGCAGCGTATCCGCGTCTGCCGACTCCTTGCCCCGCTCGCGCACGGCGAGGGCCCTCGGGTGAGCTGGCTGTCGGCGACTGTTGTTGTCTTCTGGGCTCTGCTATCTTGGGGCAGGACTCTAGTGCCCCACAAGCGAAATGACTGGTCAGCAGTACTAATCACCATCATCGTGAGTTAATTGTTGTGAGGAGGTGCGCGGTGCGGGCTGTAATCTTTGGCGCTGGCGGGGTGGGGTTGGGCTTCCTGGGCGAGTTGCTCACCATCTCGGGAGGGGAGATCACCTTTGCCGACATTGACAGTGACCTCGTCGGTGCCCTCAACGTGCAGCATAGCTACATCTTCAACAAAGTCGACAAGCAGATCCAGCAGGTCCGGGTCAGTCCAGTGCGGGCTATAGACCTGTCGGAGGCGGGCGCTGAGCAGCAACTGTCTGCGGCCCTGGCCGAGGCTGACCTGGTGTTCACGGCGGCAGGAGCGGGCGCCTTTGCGGCGCTGGGCAAGTTGCTGGCGGCGGCTGCCGAAACGACGGATTTTGCCCAGGAGCCGCTGAACGTGCTGTGCTGTGAGAACCACCACAACGCCGCCGCTGCACTCGGTGAGACCACCCGGCAGGCGCTGGCGGAGGCCGGGTTGCTGGCGGGCAAGTTCGCCTTTACCAATACCGTTGTGGCCCGGATGTGCCAGCGACTTACTGTGCGGGAGCGCGATCTCTCGCCGGTTGCGCCGGAGCTGGAGATAGTGATCGTCGCTGAATCCTACGATCTTCTTCCCGCTGATGCGCGCACCGTTGCACCACCTGTGCGCGAGTTCGCGGGCCTGAGACTGTTACCGGGCCCGGCCTTCGAAGTGTGGGATCACCGTAAGCTGTTTGCTCACAACGGCACCCACGCGCTGCTCGCTGTGCTGGGCAAGCTCGCTGGGCATACCTACATGTACGAGTGTCGCCAGGATCTTGACATTGATGCTGCCGGCCGCCGGGCGATGTGGGAGGAAGTCGGTGGTGCACTGCTCAGCGCTCACTCGCAGGTCTTCACGCCGGCTGACCACGACGACTTTATCGCGGACCTGTACGGGCGTATCACCAGTGAGCTCTTCGGTGACACCGTGGATCGCGGCACGCGCAACACTATGCGGATGATTAGCCCGGAAGACGGTCGGCTCAGCGGAGCGGCCGAGTTTGTGCTCCAACAAGGCGGCCAGCCGCGAGCCCTATCTCTGGGTATCGCCGGCGTTATGCGGCTCAATGACAAGCCCTCTCATCAGGCCGCGGAGCTTCTGGCTCATATTGACCCATGGGCCAGAGCGGAGCTGCTCGCCCTCACTGAGCAGGCTTACCAAGTAATTGCGCGCTGGCACAACGGCGACCCCGACGTCCTGGGCGAATTCCTGGCATAGGTCGGTCTACGCGCCCCAAACAGCGCTATATCGCGTCTGTCTGGGTATGCGTTTTAGAATATACGTAGTCAACACCGCTCCAGCCATTTGGTGGACAAGTCCGTGGAAAAGGGGCGGAAACAAGGCCTGGCCTGGCTTAATTTGTGGAAAACTCGGGGGAAAACTCTGGGCACTGAATCGGTGCTAATCGCTATTTGGGCACCCAGAGCCCGTATTTGGCTCCTATGGCACTGTGCAGCGACTGGGCATGACAGCCTCGGGTAAGGACTTGACAGACTGAGGAGTGAGAACCGATGGCAAATCAGCAGCAGCTTCCCTTACGCACGGTGATCGCGGGTGCCGCTCACGGGGTGTGGATGGCGGTGTTGGTGGGAGTAGTGCTTATGGTTATCTCCATGGTCGCCCGTGAAGTGGCGATGAGATTCTATCCCGTCCTCCTGGCGATGGCCTGGGGCGTCCCGCTGCACGAACTACCCGACCTCATGGCCCAGGTCTTCGCTTATTTCAAGGTAATGGTGGGCTTCTTCTTACTGCTGGGGGTTGCGTTGTCAAGCTGGTGGCGGGCGCTGCCAGCTGTGGAGCCGGGCGAGTAGCAATTAACGGAGGCCTGGGCATCCCCGCTTGTCTCCTGCTGTGAGTCTCTGTCTGCGGTTATCCTGCGTCCTATCCACCGTCTCTAGAATCGCCGAGGATCTGCTTTCCCTTCGCAAAGGAAAACTTCATACCCACAAACACAAACCACGCGGCCAGCGCCAGGATGATTATCCCGCAGGCAAAGACCAGCGCCTGGTAAACGACATCTTGCAGGATGAGCTGACTGCTTACGATAACGAAGCCTACTGCTGAATACCAGGTCAGGTCGGAAAGCTCGTGGCCGATGTAGAAGGTGACATATTCGCCGAAGCTGCGGGGCGCGACATGGGCCAGTCCGCCGGCACCAACGGTCGCCCACCAGCCGACGAAGTAGGGGTTAATGACGCAGACGGCGGCGCCGGCGATGATGAGACGTCCCCAGCCGAGGGCTATCCCGGTTGCCTGCACGTCCAGGGTCAATGTGGTTGCCTGGCGCACCATATCGGCACCCATCCATATCAGCACCGCGCCGCCAATCAGCCCGATAACGCCGCGCACCCGCCGCTTGAGCAACACTGCGCGCAGCCCCGTCATCAGCAGCAGGATCGTGGCCAGCTCCAGCAGCGCATGGCCGAGCACGATCGCCAGGACGGCCATAAACCCTCTGACGGCGGTCTGCCCGATCACCAGCGCCAGCATCGGCCCGGGCATCATCGCGCCGGAGAAGCCGGTAATGAAGGCGATACCGAATATCTGCAGGAATCTCACTTGCCGCCGCTCGCTTTCTGCGTAACGCCTAGCCCGGATTATTCATGAACAGCTTGTGGGAAACCCGCTTTTTAGGTAAAAAAAGCTGGTTTCCCACACCCTTCCGGCAAAAACTTTGAAAGTTGCGTAACGCAGTTGATTGTTGCATCGTGTCGCTGCTCACAACGAACCGTGAACTGCCGTCTATGCCTATTGAGGCGCACCTGCACGTCTTTCCAAGGCTCATCCCTTTTATCTTCGTGAATAATGGAGGCTGGCAGTCAGTTTCTTCATGATCCAGGTGGCTGCCTCCTCCCTGTCCGTATACAAAGGAGTCGGTACGACAGGCGTCCCGCCTGTCGCCCTCGCCGTTTGCCATCGGTGTCGGTGGTTGTCGGCTATTCCCCCGCCGCCTGCCCTGAGCTTGCCGAAGGGTTCCTGTCCACTCGTCTTATAGGGAACAATCGGCTCACGTGCGTGTCATATAACGTGTAGCGACTGAATCGGTACAACGATAGTTCACGCGAGGACCTCGTGAAATAGGAGGAACGGCTATGCCCAGACAATCCTGGCTGTTGACGATTACAATTCTCTGCGTAATACTAGTAGCGGGTGCGACGGCGTGGTACGCGCTGGCGGACAATGGTGCAGAGGATGACCTGACTGTAAAGCTTGCCGACGAGCCGCCGGCAACAGCGAACCCGGTAGTGGCGGTAGTCCCTTACCGGTCGGAGACGGAGTACGAGCCGGACCCCTTTGAGCCCGACCGCCTGCGCCTGTCGAAGACCGAGGTCAAGGAGCTTATTCTAGTCCGCGCTGACGGCACCGTCGAGCACAAGCGGGCATGGTAGCGCACTGTCGTATAGAAGGTTAATAATAACGAGGGAGCCTGCGCACCACATCCTGCCATTGAGAGGGGATATTCCTATGCCCAAGACTGAAGTCAAATTCGACGCCTACCTTGGCGAGACTGTCGCCGCGCTGCCTGACGGGCTGCTGCTGGTGTCACTCGACCCAGAGGGCCAGGCCAACGCGATGGCTATCGGGTGGGCCACTGTCGGCATCGTCTGGGGCCGCCCTATGTTCGTCGTCCTGGTCCGCTACTCTCGCTACACCTTCGAGTGCATGGATGCCACTGGCGACTTTACCATCAACGTCCCCTACCCACGTCAGGCCGAGGCCGTTCAGTTCTGCGGTACCGTCTCTGGTCGCGACCACGACAAGTTCGCCGAGTGTGGCTTCACTGTCGTCGAGTCGGAGATGGTCAAGTCGCCGCACATCGGTGAATGCGGCCTGGTCTACGAGTGCCGGGTCGTCCAGCACACTGATGTAATCCCGGAGAACTTCGACCCGGCCATCATCAGCCAGTTCTATGTGGACGGTGACTTCCACCGAATCTATTTCGGGGAGATTCTACGTGTCGTAGCTGACGAAGACTTCGGAGATCGAGGGGAAGGCTTGCTATAGCCCACTCCGGCAGAGGAAGGCTTCGTCTGCGTTCAGAGCTTTTGTCAGGGGGCTGAGGGCAGCGACGACCTCAGTCGAAGCGAAAGCCGACTTTTCTTGGCTGAAGAGCAGCTTGGCCACAGATCGTCTCTGCCGCTGTGCCCTGCTATTTCCCTACGACCAGATCGTACAGGTCTTTGGCTATGCCGTGGATGCCCTGAGCCCCGGGCAGTTCATCCAGCCAGTATCTCGGCCATGCCGCAGTGCCCAGTTGCGCGCCCCAGATCGCGCCGACTATGGCCGCGCGGGTATCGGTATCTCCGCCATTGACCACCGCCGATACCAGCCCTTTGACCGGGTCGTCTGGCCAGCACATCACGCAGTAGACTGCGGAGGGGAGCGTCTCGTAGATGCTGCCGCCGCGGCCCAGCTCGCTCATTGCTTTGAGGGGGGATTGTCCGGCTTCGGCCAGCTCGCCGCCACGCAGAATAGCAGTACTGATCTGCGGCTGGCTGATCACCGAGGACATCTGCACGGCGAGGGCGTCTATGGCCAGCTCAGCGACTGCAGCTTGGGCCACGGCATACGCTACCGCCACGCTGCCGGCAATGGCGTCTTCGTTGCGGTGGGTTATTATGCCGCAGGTGTGGCAGTCTTCCTCGAGGCCGGAGAGCTCGAGGCTGTGCAGCAGACCGACCGGTGCGATGCGCATCGCCACGCCGTTGCCTGCCGCGTATTCGCCCTCCTGGCCGGCTTCATTCCACGGCACACCGGCTTGCAGCCGCTTCATCGAGTGGTAGGTGGCGCGCCCGATACCCCGGCCGCCGGCTTCAAACCACGCTAGGTACTTGGCTGCCAGG
The DNA here is from genome assembly GCA_030603495.1 of bacterium. Lineage (GTDB taxonomy): Bacteria > Armatimonadota > Zipacnadia > Zipacnadales > Zipacnadaceae > JALGTD01. The sequence continues at coordinate 150,617 of JAUVXR010000001.1, read as the reverse complement.
TCGGGTCCGTCTACTCGCCCGGTGTCCACGATGGACTGGGCCGTGGCCACAGCCATTGCGGTATCGTCGGTCCATTCGCTCATCCGCAGATGGACCGGGTCAAAGCGGCCGTCGTAGTAGGCCTCGGCGACCTCGGTTCCCAGATAGCCCTCCCACGACGCGCCCAGGCAGTCACCCAATGCTAGGCCCAGCAGGCAACCGGCGAATTTGTCCAACAACGGAGCCTCGCCGTTCTGTTCGCTGTTCATTGTGCCGCTCACTTGCTGCGTACAGCTCGTCTGCTGATGCGCGCTACGCGGCCTGCATCGGTACGTGCAGGTGATTGCTGCGGCTGACTACGCCATAGTTGATTATCTATGCGCCGCGAACGAAGAATAATCCTCCCTGCACCCCGGCAGGGAAGAAAAAAGTCTGCCGCTGTCTCTGGCTTGCTCAAGGTCGGTGTAGTTAGGACAAAAGCCGGCTGGCGGCGACCAGCCGGCTCGATATGCTTGGTAGCGGGGGCGGGATTCGAACCCGCGACCTCAAGGTTATGAGCCTTGCGAGCTACCTGACTGCTCCACCCCGCGTCCTAGTGATTGACAGTATAGCACAATTGTGCACCAAAGTAAAGACTTCGCCACAATTCCCCACAGAATCCGCCAATTGGTCGTTTGGCGTCATCTGCCGTTGTCTGTCGTTATCTGTCTTAATCTGTCGTTCTGCTGTCGGACGGTTGATGCGCTACTGTGGATTATGCTATAATGCAGTCTATCTGGTCTATTCTACAGCCGGAGAGGGTGTAATGATGAGGCATACAATCTCGGCTCTGGTGGAGAACAAGCCCGGTGTACTGGCACGCTGTTCCGGGCTCTTCGCCCGACGTGGCTTTAACATTGACAGCCTGGCAGTGAGCATCACGGAGAATCCCGAGGTCTCGCGTATGATTCTCACCGTCAGCGGCGATGACCAGACCCTCGATCAAATATGCAAGCAGCTCCAGAAGCTGGTGGACGTCATTGCGGTATTCGACCACACCGAGGACGCCACCGTCGAGCGGGAACTATGCCTGTGCCGCGTCAAGGTGGATCGCGAGAGCCGTTCCGAGGTCATTGAGATCTGCAATATCTTCCGCGGCGAGATCGTGGACGTGGGCGAGAATGCTTTGATGGTCGAGGTCACCGGTGACGAAGAGAAGATTGACGCCTTTGTCAAGGTCCTCAGCGACTACGGCATCGAGGAGCTGGTGCGCACCGGCAAGATCCTCCTGGTACGCGGCAGCCAGGCGACCTAAGCCCAGCGGGAAAGTGGTATGCACGAACTCATTGACCTGGCTAAGTTCGAGCTGGCAATCAGAATCCTTGCTGGAGCGGCTCTGCCCGCGGGGCTGATTGTCGGGGCTTGGCTCGGGCGTATGCGCGGGGAGATGCGCTGGTATCTGACTCGGGGTGGGGCGGTCGGGTTACTGGGGCCGATCCTCTATGCGCTGTGGTGCTACTACCGCTGGACAGTACGCCTGGAGCCCGAGAGCGGCTACATCGGCCTGCACAAGCCATCGGTCCTGTTCCTCAATGTGGTGTTCTTCGCTGTCTTCGGGGCAATTCTCGGAGTGATTTATGGGAGGATTCTCCGCCGCAGCAGCGAATCGTCCGACAGAGGCTGAGTTGTTTCATGCCCCGGATTGTCGCAGCAGCACGCTGTTATTGTCACCTGAGACCCGAAAGGAGCATTTCCAATGCCTACAAAGATGTATTACGACGAAGATGCGGATATTTCTTACTTAGACGGGAAAACGATAGCCATTGTCGGCTATGGCATCCAGGGCGGTGCCCAGGCCCTGTGCCTGCGCGACAGCGGCTGTAATGTCCTGGTGGCGGAACTGGAAGGCACACCCAACTACGAGCGCGCTGTCGCCGACGGCTGGGACGTACTGACCACCGAGGAGGCCGCCTCCCGCGCCGATATCGTCCAGATCCTGACCCAGGACCACGTCCAGGCGAAGGTCTACCAGGACACCATCGCGCCCAACCTGGTGGCGGGCAATGCCCTGGTCTTCTCCCACGGCTTCAATATCCACTATGGGCAGATCGTCCCCCCCCATGATGTGGACGTCTTTATGATTGCGCCCAAGGGCCCAGGTGCCCTGGTGCGCGAATGCTACCTTACCGACATCGGTGTGCCCTCGCTGGTGGCTATCTTTCAGGACGCTACCGGCAACGCCATGCAACTAGCCTTGGCCTACGCCAAGGCGATCAAGGGTACCAAAGCCGGCGTCATTGAGACTACCTTCGCCGAGGAGACGGAGACCGACCTGTTCGGCGAGCAGGCGGTGCTGTGTGGTGGGGTGAGCGAGCTGATCAAGGCCGGTTTCGATACGCTGGTCGAGGCCGGCTACCAGCCCGAAATCGCCTACTTCGAGTGTCTCCACGAACTGAAGCTGATTATGGACCTGATCTACAAAAAGGGCATTAGTGGCATGCGCAGCGGCGTCTCTGATACCGCGACCTACGGTGATATCACCCGCGGCAAGCGTATTATCACCGACGAGACCCGCGCGGAGATGAGGAAGATGCTGGCCGAAGTGCAGGACGGCAGCTTCGCCAAGGAGTGGAGCCTGGAGAACCAGACGGGGCGCCCGGTCTACAATGCCGTTATGCGCCAGGAGTCCCAACACCTCATCGAAGAGGTCGGCGAGAAGCTCCGCGCCATGATGCCGTGGCTGGAGGACGATTAGCACAGTAGCTTGGGAACGGCGTTTGCGGGGAAACCCCTTTCTGTAGAAAGTGGCTTTCCCCGCCCCCCTTCCGCAAAGACTTTTGAAACTGGTAACGTAGCAGCAACCACTACCTGGCTGGAGGCAACTTGCGCGCAGCCGTAGTATCCAGTGACGATCAACTGCGATATGAACGGACCACAGAATGCAGGATTGTTGAGTAGGCTGCGCCAGCTCTGGGCGCAACTGTGGCGCCCCGCTGCTGACTCACGCCAACAGATGGGGGCCCGCGCCGAGAATGCTGCGGCGCGCTATCTACAGCGGTGCGGCTACCGGATCCTGGCGCGGAATCTGCGCACACGCACCGGCGAGATTGATATCGTCGCCCAGCATAACGGCTGGCTGGTCATCGTGGAGGTGCGCAGTCGCCAGGAGGACTCCCCCGTAGCGCCCCGCGAAACCCTCACCCGTAAGAAGCGTCGCAAGTTGGCAGCACTGGCTGAGCAGCTCCGCAAGCGTTACCGGCTTCGTGATATGCCCGTCCGTGTGGATCTAGTGGAAGTGACTGTGAACGAGCGCGGCAGGGTGAAGTCGTGCGAGGTACTGCCCGGACTGCCCCTGGGCGACCGCTAGCCACCCTCGTGCTCTGCGCCTCTCAGCGGTCGTCTGCCCTGGCCTATTCACTCCCCAGCAACCTGCGCAGTTTTTCCTGATACTCCACGAGGAGGCGCTTCCTCATCTCTCCGTATTTCTCGCGCCAGTCGGACGGATGTGGGACTGTTGGGTGGTCGTATTTGTCGGCCCCGCTACTGTTGTACCAACGCAAAAAACCCGCCTACCTATTGGGCAAGCGGGCTTTCCCTGACAATTCTGTGCAGCGCTATTGCCACCTGGATACTACTCTTTGCTCTCCTCTTCAGCCTCAACTGCCTCCGGGCTTACCTCAGCCTCCGGCAGCTCTGCCGCGCCTTCAGTCTCAGCAGCGACTTCTTCTAGCTGCTCGGCTTCCTCAGGCTCCTGTTCAACCTCGGCGTACGGGTCAATGATCTCGCGACCTCTGAGCGCCTCGACCGTCTTACCCCGCAGCTCGGCTACATCCTGGGGGTTGCGCAGGCTGCTGAGGGCCTTGAAACAGGCCTTGGCGCGGTTCATCACGTTACCGCTGCCCAACGATTTAGTCAGGATGTCTCGGACGCCACTGATCTCGATAAGCTGGCGGACGGCACCACCGGCGATGACGCCGGTGCCTCGTGAGGCCGGTTTCAGCAGGATAACCGCACCACCCACCTTCGCCTGGGTGACGTGGGGAATGGTATACCCGTCCATGGGGATCCTTATCATATTCTCGCGCGCCTTGCGGATACCCTTGGCGATGGCCTCGGGCACATTGCGGGCTTTGCCTACGCCCAGGCCGAGCCGGCCCTTGTTGTCGCCTACGGCGACGACAACGCGCGCACTGGAAAGCCGCCCTCCCGCTACCGTCTTGCGAGTCCGGTCAATCCGGACTACGCGGTCCTCTAGTTCTTCCGCTTCCAGTTTGTCGCGTTCTACTGTCGTGACCACCTGCTAGTGACCTCCTGAAATGTGATGGCCTCCCGTCTGGGAGGCTACTTAAGTCTATCATATTGCCCCAGGGCTGTCAACTGCAACCAGCTTGTGTCTCTGCCCTGGCTTGGCATAAGCCCGCTTGTAAGAGACTATGGCGAAGGCTATAGGACGAGCATCCCCGTCCCGATACGTGGCGAACTTCGCCTGGCCAATGTTGGGTCCGGGGTCTCGAAGTGACGACACTTGGTCGTCGTGCTGCGGCGCTGACTGACCAGATTTCCACATATATCCGGCGTCTGGGTGTAAGTCACCTGCGTGTTGTTGCTGGCGTCGGTCTCCAGCAGCACATCCTGGCCCCTTCGCATATGTGTATTTTCGTTACGTGGCGTAATTCTCCTGCTGGGGACCTGTTAGTTGTCTGGTGTGCTCAGCACGCACCAGGACAAGAATTCGAGCAGGGAGCTTGCTGGATATTGTTCACTCACCATCGGCAACCTTCCCCTTGACGACCAGCCTATGGGGCAGGTATCTGCCTGCTTCTGGTGCGAAGGGTGCGGAAGCGGAGTAGAACATATGTGCGTCTATACCCTCGACGGACTCGCCCTCAGCATATTAGTTGCCAACTGTGCCCGCGTAAAGACTAGCGCGCCCGGGTACTCAACCCAGAGCGGTGATCCGGTCCTCCATCTCCCCTATCTGCCGCTGGTCGGTCAGTACGCCGATCTCTAGCTGGTAATTGCGCTGCTCGCCAGGCTCAAGCGTTACCATTCGGCCGCTTGTGCGCTCATTGGGACGGCCGTCGCCCTGCCCAGTGGCAGGCTCGATGCCAGTGACATAGGTCTGGGCACCGGGCATCTTCCACTGGCAGAGCCAGGGCATCTGGTTGAGATTGAACCTCAGGTAGATCCCTAACCCCTCGCCGCCGTTGAAGGAGCGATTCACGAAGGCAACGTAAGTCGTGCCATCTTCCTCGCCGCGGAGGCGGTGGTAGTAGACTAGCTCTTCCTGCTCAGGGTTGGGAGGGCCGAAGCTCCGCCAGTCATCTACATGCTGGGCGGCTAGTTCGGTGCGCGGAATGGCTTCTTCCGAGGGGAACAGGTACTCGCCATGTTCGTCCACCACGGGGAAGCCGAAGTTGCAGTGGTACATGAACATATGTTCCTGTGCGGTGAAGGCTTCATTGGTGACTATGTCGTCAATCCAGATGCGGTTCTCACCCAATCGGGTCCAGATCTTCCGCTCTAGCAGGAGATTGGGGCCGAAGACCATAGTCTCGCGCATCTTCCCTTGCGCCCACATCACGTAGTCATCGCCCTCCCATGCGGCATCTACGTATAGATTCTTAGCGGGAATGTGGGTAATACGGCCGTGCAGGCCTAGGCCGCTGTGGGCCTCTACCCCACCTTCGGGATCCTCATGGGGGGCTCCGAACCACGTCATTCCGCATGTGATCAGTAATCCGCCGGGGAAGGTACGAAGCCAGCCCAGGCCTTGGGGCTCAAAATAGGAGGGATGGACATCGCCGCATGGCGACCGCCAGCACAATGAAGCGCCTTGGTAGCTCGCGCTGACGATGTCGAGTGTCCGCTCAGCTAGAGCGGTGAAAGCGAGGCCGGTGCCGGTACGAAACTCGATTGCTCGGCACCCAGCGCTGTTGCCGTCGTGAAGCAGGACCTGACGGATACCACCCAGTTGGTCAACGGTCCCTACCTTGCGCAGCAGCTCGTCTTTGGTATACTCGCGTCCGAAGAGCTTGGCCATCTTTGAGACCTCCAGTAAGAGTGGGCAGCGATTGCTTGCCATAATCGGATTGTTTCTAGTGGCAACTGTTAAGAGATTCGGCAGGAGCCGGGGATTTCCTCCCTGCTCTTTTTTGGGGGGCGAGCGTGGCCGCTTCGTGCCCCGGGTGCTTGGCTAACGGGGTGATGTGGCGTTGAGGAGGTTTGTGTAGGGTTCTGGCTAATTGCTATGATTTCCTTCCTCCGACCTAAATTTTGCGATATTGCCTTGTATTTCGTCTTGATTTGTGGTATTATTAGTGATAGAGGAGTTCTTGGACCAAGTAGAGAAATGTTTCACGTGAAACATTCGGCCAGGAGCAGGCTCAGATACACGGGATGTTTCACGTGAAACAATCTGATGGTTTGACAATCGCTACTGTCGAACAGTTCGCCGAATACTCGGCCGAACGCGGCTGCGTCCTCTCCTCGATCCAGGTGGAACGGCTCGGCGTACTGACCGAGTGGCTGGTCGACAGGGCACCAGCGTTGGGCCTCTCACGGTACCGGGATATCCCTGCGGTTCTCACAGCAGCGTTGGCTCCTACGCTGGCCTTGTTTGAGTTGATTGATGTCACGGAGATGTACCGAGTAATGGATCTGGGCGCTGGGTCCGGGGCGCTGGGCTTCATTCTAGCCCTTACGCAGCCGCATCTGGCCGTTACTCTGATGGATCGGCGCGCAAAAGCCGCCACTTTTCTCGAGTTGACTGCTCAACATGTCGGGATCGGGAATGCTCAGGTGATCCGAGGCGATGCGCGCGAGGTGCAGGCGGTACATGCTGGCAGGTACAACCTGGTCTGCTTTAGAGCGGTGGCAGAAGGGGCTACTGCCTTGGGGTTGGCCTATCCTTTCTTGGGGTCTGAGGGCTACATCGCCGCGTGGCACCAGACGGGCGACGACAGCTTTCAATGCCCAGTACTTGGGTTGAGCCGAAGGGGAACTGCCCAGACTGTGGTGCGGGGGCTGGTGGTATCAGTGTATAGCCGGGCAGCAGAGCGTTGACGTAGTGGCTCCCTTGACGATGGATCATACTGTATCTGCACGGGAGGTGGTTCGATGGCGGCAACTTATGCTGTGGTGAACCAGAAGGGGGGTGTCGGTAAGACCACGACTGCAGTAAACGTAGCCGCGTGCGCTGCCATGAGCGGGCAAAAGGTTCTATTAGTGGATGCTGACCCGCAGGGCAACGCTACCAGCGGCCTCGGCATTGATCGAGGGGCTCTGGATCAGTGCATCTACGATCTGCTGACCGCGGACGGCGTTAGCATGGAGCCGTTCGAGCTGTTTCCTGAGGTGGTGGTGCCCACATCCATAGACAACCTGGCAGTAGTGCCAGCGACCATTAACCTGGCTGGGGCCTCGGTTGTGTTGGTGAACGCCATCGCGCGAGAGACAAAGCTGCGTCAGGCGCTGCAGGAGGCGTATGAGCGTTACGATCTCATAATCATCGACACGGCGCCGTCGCTAGGTCTGCTCACGATGAATAGCCTCACGGCAGTGCAGGAGATTCTGATACCGATCCAGTGCGAATACTACGCATTGGAGGGACTCAGTCAGCTTCTCGAGGTCATTCATCTGGTTCAGGCACAACTGAACCCGAGCCTGCGCATTGGCGGCGTGGTGCTGACGATGTACGATGCTCGGACTAACCTGGCCGAGGATGTGGAGGAGGAAGTGCGCAATAACTTCCCGGGCCGAGTATTTGAAACTGTCATTCCCCGAAATGTACGACTGGCGGAAGCGCCCTCTTACGGGGTTCCCGCTGTTGTGTATGACAAGCTATGCGCCGGTAGTCGCGCCTACTGGCGACTCTATCAGGAGGTGTTCGAGGATGCGTAAGAGAGGTCTGGGTCGTGGGCTGAGTGAGCTGATTCCAGAGAGTACGATGCCGCAAACACGGGCTGTTATTGAGGTTGAGCCGAGCCGACTGAGTCCGAATCCTTTCCAGCCTAGGCAGGCATGTGATGCGGAGACGCTCAGTGAACTGGCTGAGTCTATCCGCCGTCAGGGAATCCTGCAGCCGATCTTAGTGCGGCCGGCTGGCGATGGTTACGAGATAGTGCTAGGTGAGCGGCGCTGGCGAGCAGCTCAGGAAGTAGGGTTGCAGACTGTACCGTGTATAGTGCAGGAAGTGGATGACCGCCAGGCACTGGAACTGGCCTTGATCGAGAATCTGCACCGGGAGGACCTGAATTGCATGGAGACGGCTCGTGCATACCAGCAATTGGTGGATGAATTCGGCTTCACGCACGAGGAGTTGTCGGAGGGAATTGGCAAAAGCCGCTCGGCGATTACGAACTCCCTACGGCTACTCCAGTTGCCTGAGGAGATACAAATGAGCCTAATGGGAGGGCGACTTAGCGAGGGCCACGGGCGAGCGCTACTGAGTCTGGTGGATCGTCGGGGAGAATTAGTAAGGACCTGGCAGGCAGTCGAACGCGGAGGACTGTCCGTGCGAGAGACGGAGGAACTGGTGCGTAAGGCGGTTGCAGGGGAAGAAACAGAAGCGAAGCCGATTCGGCGGGAGCGGGAGGCGGCGCTGGATTCTCACCTGAGGGCAATAGCGGAGCACCTGCAGGGAGCCCTGGCGACGGAGGTTAGCATACGACCAAAGGGGAAGGATAGGGGGACGATCATAATTGGTTACGCGGGGCCGGAGGAATTGGGACGGATCGTCCAGGAGATTGCACCGGGAGAGTACTAGTAACCAGGTGGCGGGTGGAACTGTAAGGCGACACAGCGAATGGACAGTAAGAAGTAGGACATATGTTCTACCATTGATGGTTCGGAATTGATGGACGCGCCATAGCTGTATATGGTGCCGTGCTGTGCTGAGGTTGCGTGAGTGTGCGTGGATGTCTGCCTGGGTATTGTAGGCGAGGTTACAGAGTGCTTGGGGGAGGCGACCCTGAAGCACCTTTTGCATTTAGTGGAGTCAGAGATGTCGAATGTCGGAGAGGATCTGCGGAAAACACTCTGGGCGCGGTGATGTTGGGGGTGGTGGTGGGGTGAAGCGAGGGGAGCAGGTCGGGCATGGCCAGGAGAAGGGCGAGTACCTTGTGGCCAGCGGCGAGCGCTGAAGGGCTTAAGTAACGGCGGCGTAGCGGTTGATGGCGTATTGGATGCCGTGCCTGAGTTCGGTGGTGGTGATGCGTCCGCCCAGGAATTCTTCTTGCAGGAGCTTATTCAGTTCGGCAAAAAGCTGGCTGCGGGTCTTACCTTGGCCTACCCATTCATCAATCTGCTGGTGGAGGAATGAGAGCCGTTTTTCGGGGATGCCACGGATGTGCTGATCGATCATGGCCATCACGTCACGTGGTTCGGAGGTAACAACGGTCCGTTCTAGTTCCGCTCCCAGAAAACTGAATTGGCCAGAGCGATGGTCGTAGTCAATGGTAATCTGGCAGGTAGAGCCCCCGGGAGTTTCGTAGATGAGGGCGATGTTGGTAATCTCTTCCTCAGCGCGATGCCAGTCGGATGACTCGCAGCGCAGGTTGCCATACCCGATTTGCCGTTCTTGGACACTAGTACAACCAGCAATGAGTTGGTCTAACTGGAGCTTGAGCTGGTCCAAGCCGTTGGTCGGTGCGCCACTGCTCAACTCTGAAACCTCCTTGGCGTCTGATAGCCAGTCCACATTCTATCACAGACCGCTCCGTGAAGCAAGCGCTCGCCAAGCGGGCTGAAACGCGGTCGTAGGACCTTGCGGATACAAGCCCGGCTGCCGTTCGACGAATGAGGAGTTAGTGCATCGGGCACAGCAGGTTTTGGGCCAAAGGGGGTGTGGTCGTGGGGCTGATACCGGGAAATTGGTTGGGGGGGCAGCGGAAGTGGAGCGGAAGATCATCCATGTAGATATGGACGCGTTCTTCGCGGCGATTGAGCAGCGCGACGATCCCAGCCTGCGGAGTAAACCGGTGGTAGTCGGCGGCGATCCGGACAGCAGAGGGGTAGTAGCCGCGGCTTCCTACGAGGCACGTGCGTACGGCATCCACTCGGCGATGCCCAGTTCACAGGCGCGCCGCCGTTGCCCACAGGTAGTCTTCGTGCGGCCCAACCACGAGACATACCGTGAGGTATCGACGCAAGTAATGGCGCTGCTGCGCGAGTATACACCCGTGATCGAGCCGCTGTCAGTGGACGAAGCGTTCCTCGACGTGACGAGCTCGGTGGGCCTGTTCGGCAGTGCACGGCGCATCGGCGAGCAGATCCGCGGGCGCATCCGGGAAACGCTCCAACTAACCGCCTCTGTGGGCATCGCGCCGAATAAGTTTCTGGCTAAGCTGGCTTCCGAAGGGGCTAAACCTGACGGGCTGCTGGAGGTTAAGCCTGAGGAGGTGTTGACGTTCCTGGCGGCGCTGCCGGTGGAGAGGATCTGGGGTGTGGGGGAGACTAGGGCGGCCAAGCTGCGGCGGCTCGGCTTCACGACAATCGGGCAGCTTCAACAGTGTCCGGCGGAGGAGCTCGTGGCTCAATTTGGCAAACAGGGCGAGGAGCTGTACAAGCTGGCGCGGGGCTTTGACGAAAGTGCGGTCCAGCCGGGCCGGGAGCGGAAATCAGTCAGCCACGAGGAGACCTTCGCCGAAGATACGAATGACATGGTGTTTCTCGGGGCAATACTGCTGCAACTCTCGGAACAGGTGGGGCGGCGGCTACGTGCTCAGGAACTGAAGGGCTGCACCATCACCCTCAAGCTACGCTACGCCGACTTTCGTACGATCACGCGCAGCAAAACACTGCCGCAGCCAACCGACTCGGATAAGCAGATATATGAGTCGGCCCGCGCACTGCTGGCAGCGGTGGGTCTGGGCGGGCGTAAGGTGCGGCTACTGGGAGTGGGTGTCAGTAATTTTGACGTTGGTGAGCAGCTTCGCCTGTTGGCGGAAGACAGTGCCGAGGCTTCAGCGGTAGAGCGGGCCGTTGATGAGGTGCGCGAACGGTTTGGCCCACAAAGTGTGCGGCGGGCACGCCTGGTGGATGGGGGAACAGCAGAAGAAGGCAGACGACAACGGGTAGAGCCAGATAGCGACGGACCACAACGGAAAGCGGTGCAGGATGGTAATAACCAGTGAGCCAGAGGCACTGTTTGGTTGCCAGCGGCGCTGATTTGTGTTACAAGTATAGCTAGCTTATCAGTGATGGAGGAGGCCAGTTCGTTGACCGACATGTCCGACTTGATTCGCGAAAGTGTCAAACAGATCAAGCCCTATTCGCCAGGGAAATCGTCTCAGGAAGCCAAGGAGGAGCTGGGGCTGGAGGAGATCACCAAGCTGGCCTCCAACGAGAATCCCCTAGGGCCCTCGCCACGCGCAATTGAGGCGATGCAGGAGGCCGCTGCGGAGGTCTACTTCTATCCCGACCCGGTCTGTCGTGACCTGACCCAGGCGCTGGCGGAGCTGTGTGACGTGGATCCCGAAGGCATCGTCATTGGCCGCGGTTCGGACGAGATCATCCATATGATGGGCCTGGCCTTCGTCAACCCCGGCGAGGAGATTATCTACTCCGATCCGCCCTTTGCCCTGTACCCGATGACTACGGCAATCATGGATGGGCGGGCGGTAGCCGTCCCGCATCGCGATTTGACGCACGACCTGGAGGCAATGACGGCGGCAGTCACCGAGCGGACGAAGCTCGTCTTCATCAGCAATCCGTACAATCCCACCGGGACGATTGTGACCGCCGACGAGGTCGCCCGGCTTATGGATGTGATTCCCGACCACGTCATCGTGGGCTTTGATGAAGCCTATTATGAATATGTAGATGACCTCGAGTACCCGGATTGCCTGGAGTACGTGCGCCAAGGCCGCAAAGTGGTGCTGCTGCGCACGTTCTCGAAGGCGTATGGCCTGGCCGGGCTGCGTATAGGCTACGGGATCGCGCCGCCGGAGATGGCCCGGGCGCTGAAGCAGGTGCGCGAGCCGTTTAACGTCAGCGGCATCTCGCAGGTCGCTGCTCTGGCCAGCCTGCAGGATCCTGACCAAGTGCAGCGCAGCTTCCAACTGGTCCAGGAGGGCAAGCAGTACCTCTATGAGCAATTTGAGCAGATGGGGCTGGACTACGTCCCGACGCAGGCGAATTTCATCTTCGTGGACGTGGGCCTTGATTCACGGGAGTGCTTTGACGGGCTGATGCGCCAGGGGGTGACAGTCCGCACCGGCGACATCTTCGGCCTGCCGACGTACATCCGCGTGACGATCGGGACGATGGAGCAGAACCGCAAGTTCATTGAAGCGCTGCGAGATGTGTTGAACTGAGTTAGGCTGGAGGCACGTATATCGATTTCCAACGCATAAATCACGATCCGGCAAGAGCCGAGGACGGCTCAGCTGGTCTAAGCTTTCATAAGCTGAGACCCGCAGTTCAAGTGGCCATCGGTGTGATCCTGGTTATCTCGGGAGCACTGGGCATTGGTACCGCATTGACCACATTGCTGGAATGGATGGGCGAGGGCAGCGCAAAGGAATTGAATGGCTGGCAGATTGTGGCACATACGGCCCCGGCTGTGCTACCGCTGGCGATTCTCGCAGCCGGCGTATATGCCGTGGTGGAAAGAATCCGCCATAGTAGAGGCCAATAGTAACGATGCTGACAGGTGAAATAGTCCGGAGGACTGAGAAACAACGATGATCATCGTAATGGCCTCTGAGGCCACAGAAGAAGACATTCAGCGCGTTTCTGATAAGCTCAAAGAATGGGGCTACGACGCGCATATCTCGCGGGGCGTGGAGCGGACGCTGATTGGGGCGGTCGGCGCGCCCGAAGGCGAGAAGGAGAGCATCGCTGAGCAGCTCTCACGCTTTCCAATGGTGGACCGCGTTGTCCCGATTCTTAAGCCCTATAAGCTGGTCAGCCGGGAGTCGCAGCCTGAACCGACGCCGGTGCGGGTGGGCGAGGTCGAATTCGGCGGTCCGCGCATCGGGGTAATCGCCGGGCCCTGTGCGGTGGAATCGGAGCAGCAGATCCTGGAGGCGGCCCGTGCGGTCAAAGAAGCGGGAGCCTGCGCGCTCCGCGGGGGCGTCTATAAGCCGCGGACCTCGCCGTACTCCTTCCAGGGCCTGGGTGAAGAAGGCCTCAAGCTGATGGTCGCGGCGCGGGAGGAGACCGGGCTGCCCATCGTCACCGAGGTGATGAATACCCAGCAGATAGAGCTGCTGGCGGACGCGGATGTCCTGCAGGTCGGCGCGCGCAATATGCAGCACTACGACCTGCTGCGCGCGGTCGGCCAGACCGATAAGCCGGTGCTGCTCAAGCGGGGCTTTGCGGCGACAGTCCAGGACTGGCTGCGGGCAGCGGAGTACATCGCGGCGTCGGGAAATCTACGGGTGATTATGTGCGAGCGGGGCATCCGCACCTTCGAGACGGAGACGCGCTTTACGATGGATCTAGGCGGGATGGCCGCCGCTAAGCTGGAGACGCACCTGCCCGTCATCGTTGATCCCAGCCACGCGATGGGTGACCATAGGCTTGTGCCGCAGATGGCTCTGGCCGCAATTGCCGCCGGCGCGGATGGCCTGCTAATCGAGGTGCACCCGCATCCGGACCAGGCGCTCTCCGACGGCCCGCAGTCGCTGACTCTGGCGCACTTCCGGCGGCTGATGACCGATCTGCGGGCGGTGGCGCAGGCATTGGGCAGGGAATTGTAAGGGGAGAGGAACGGCTTGCGGGGAAACCCCTTTCTGTAGAAAGTGGCTTTCCCCACACCCCTTCCGCAAAGACTCTTGGCTGGCGTAGCCGGGCCTGGACATCCGCCCATCTCCGCCTGCGCCGGGAGGAAGCGGCAGACTACGATGTTCGAGCGGACAGCCATAATTGGCATCGGTCTTATTGGCGGGTCGTTTGGGCTGGCGGCCAAGCGGGCGGGTGCAGTGGAATCGGTAATCGGTGTGGCGCGCTCGGCGGACACGCGTGAAGCCGCGCTGGCGATGGGCGCGGCGGATGAAGTGACCGCCGATCCCGCCGAGGCGGTGCGGGGAGCCGATCTGGTCTACATTGCCGTGCCGGTGGGTGCAATCCGTAGCATCTTCCAGCAGATCCGTGATTCGTTGGAGCCGGGCGCACTGGTCACTGACGCAGGTAGCACCAAGCGCGAGGTCATGCAGGCCGCTGTCGAGCTGCTGCCTGACCACGTCACCTTCATCGGTGGCCACCCCATGGCTGGCTCCGAGCAATCCGGCGTCCGGGCGGCGCGGGCTGACCTGTTTGAGGGTGCAGCGTACTACCTCACCCCCGGCGAGACTACTACGCAGGACGAATTGAACCGTGCGCTGGCGCTTGTGCGGGCACTGGGGGCCCGCCCAGATGTGAAAGTGGCTGAATATCACGACCGGCTGATGGCCGCGACCAGCCATTTGCCCCACCTGGTCGCAGCGGCACTGGCCAGTACTACACACCATCTGGTAAGTGGCCAGAAAGAACTCGGCAATTTCCTGGGCGCAGGGTTTACGGACACCACCCGTCTGGCTGAGGGCCTGCCGGAGGTCTGGCGGGATATCTTCCTCAGTAATCCGGACAACGTCGCCGCGGCGCTGGACAAAATGATAGAGCAATTGGAGCAGTTCAGCGCTGCCTTTCGCGAACTGGACTCCGAAACCTTCGACCGACTCCTGGAGGAGGCCCGTCGCGCCCGGCGGGAGTTACTGGACTGATGAGCGCTCTACGAGTTCGGGGACCGGCAGCTATCCTCCGTGGGGAACTGACTGTCCCGGGCGACAAGTCCATCTCGCACCGGGCTGTAATCCTAGGGGCCCTCGCGGAGGGCGAAACTCGCATCAGCGGGTTCTTGGCCGCCGAGGATTGCCTGCACACGGCGCGCGCGCTGGCTGCGATGGGCGTTGAGATTGATGGGGTTGGCGAGCCGGAGATGGTTGTGCACGGGGTAGGCCTACGCGAGTTGCGTGATCCCGGTGCAGTGCTCGACCTGGGCAACTCCGGCACCGGTATGCGACTACTGATGGGCGTACTGGCGGGGCAGGATTTCGCGGCGACGCTGACTGGCGATGAATCGCTGCGCCGTCGGCCGATGGATCGGGTGGCAGCGCCCCTGGAAGAAATGGGCATCCAGGTCACCGGCCAGGGCAAGGGCTGCACACCGCCGGTGACAGTCCACGGCGGTAAGCCCCAGCCAATCACCTACCACACGCCGATGGCCAGCGCGCAGGTCAAGTCGGCGATACTGCTGGCCGGTCTTTATGCGCAAGGAACCACGGTAGTGATCGAGCCCGGGCCATCGCGGGACCACACCGAGCGGATGCTACGCGCGTTTGGTGCGGAGGTGAACGTGGACGGCTTGCGGGTGAGCATCACCGGCCCGCCGAGGTTACGGGGGCAGGAGATTGCTGTACCCGGTGATATATCTTCGGCAGCGTTTCTGTTGGTTGCCGGCTTACTCGTGCCGGAATCACGGGTAACTGTGCGCGAGGTGCTGCTTAATCCCACCCGGGCGGCACTGCTGGATATCCTGGAGCGGATGGGCGCTGACATACAGATTGCCAACCGGCGCGAGGTCGGTGGGGAAGAGCGCGGCGATGTTACCGTCCGCACCAGTGAGCTTACGGCCACAGAGGTCGGTGGCGACGAGATACCCAAGATGTTGGACGAGGTCCCGATCCTAGCGCTGGCCGCGACGCAGGCCAAGGGGCAGACAGTCATCCGGGACGCCGCCGAACTGCGCGTGAAGGAATCTGATCGCCTGGCGACGACCGCCGAGATGCTGCGGGCCTTCGGGGCACAGATTGAAGAACTACCCGACGGCTTGGTGATCGAAGGGCCGGTGCATCTGAATAGCGCTAAGGTGAATAGCCACGGGGACCACCGCATCGCGATGATGGCAGCGATCGCGGGCTTGGTTGCGGCGGGGGAGACTGCGGTACAGGATGCCGAGTGCATTGCGACGTCGTTCCCGGGGTTTGCGGATTCGCTGGGCGAGCTTGGGGCTGAGGTGACCACTGATGAATGAACAGAAGGATTTGATGCGCGGCGTTGTCGCTATTGACGGGCCGGCGGGCTCGGGGAAGAGCACGGTCGCCAAGATGCTCGCCCAGCGGCTGGGGTATATCTACATTGACAGCGGGGCTATGTACCGGGCCGTGGCGTACCGGGCAAGGCAGGCCGGGCTGGATGTGGAGAAGGATCCGGACGAAATCGGGAGGCTGTCCGACGAGCTGGAATTTGAGTTCCGGCAGACTGCAGCAGGTCAGCATCTGTTTGTAAACGGAGAGGATGTCGAGGCGGCGATTCGGAGCCCAGAAGTTGGCAACCTGTCCTCGCCGGTATCAGCTATCCCCAGGGTGCGTGAGCATCTGGTCGCGGCGCAGCGGCGGATGGCGGCAGATGGTGGGGTGGTGATGGAAGGGCGCGATATCGGGACGGTGGTTCTGCCCGAGGCTGACCTGAAGGTGTTCCTGACTGCCACAGCGGGGGAACGGGCCCGCCGGCGCTGGGTGCAACTGCAGGAGCAGGGCATCATCGAAGACTATGAGCAAGTCCTGCGCGACCAAATCAAGCGTGACCAGCGCGATAGCTCGCGGGCGGTAGCGCCGCTGTGCAAGGCCGACGATGCCCGCGAACTGGCCAGCGACGACCTATCGCCGCAAGAGATCGCGACAATGCTGGAGGGCTGGCTGAACCAGAGCCTGAGCGAGGGAGATAAGTCGTGATGCGCAAGGCACCCGAGCCGATTCGCTCCTGGACCTGGCCGCACTACCGGGCAGTGGTCGTGGGCACGTCCCTGCTATGTCGGCTCATGGGTGGCTGGCGGGTGGTCGGCCAGGAGAACGTGCCGGCGACGGGCGGGGCGGTAATTGCACCTAATCACGTCTCGTATCTGGACCCGCCGGTGGTGGGTGGCGCCCTGTCCCGCCGGGCGTACTCTTTCGCCAAAAAGGAACTCTTTGAGATACCGATTTTAGGCTGGATTATTCATAAGTGTTACGCCTTCCCGGTGGACCGGGAGAGCAGCGATGTTGCTGCGTTTCGCCACGCAATCAGACTGCTTCAGGCGGGCGAGTTGCTGCTAGTTTTTCCCGAGGGCGGGCGCAGTCAAGACGGTGCGCTCGAGGAGGGTAAGGTCGGGGCGGCGTTGATTGCCTCCCGAGCCGGCGTCCCCATAATCCCCTGCGCACTGTCAGGTACCGACGACGTGCTACCGCGCGGGGCGTGGTACCTGCACCGGGGCTTTGTCCAGGTCGGTTTCGGAAAGCCCCTTGCGCTCGACGACTACGGTGCCAGGAGGCTCAATAAGCGGCAGCTTCAGGAAGTCACCGGCTGGGTGATGGAAAGCATCGCCGAAATGCGTGCCGCGCAGGAGGAATTTGCGGCCGGTAGGACAGGCGACTTGCCTGCCGGGTAGTAGTCTATGATCCAAATGGGGGGTGAGGGATATGCTAGAAGCAATTGCCAAGCGAGCCAGTGTCAGATCGTATAAGCCCGACCCAGTCTCCGAGCAGGATGTGCAGACCATACTGGAGGCTGCGTTGCACGCGCCTTCGGCCAACAACGCGCGCCCGTGGCATATTGTGGTGGTGCGGGATGAGCGTAAGCGCCAGCAGCTTAGCCGGGTGCACCAGTGGGCCAGCTTCTGCACGCAGAGTCCCGTCGTACTGGTCTTTTGCGCCGAAGAGCAGGCTTCCCCGCACTGGTGGATCGAAGACGCCTCCGCCGCGGTGGAGAATGCCCTCATCCAGGCTGTTGACCTGGGCTTGGGCACCTGCTGGATCGGCATCCGGGGTGGCAGTCCCGGCCATCCCATGAGCACAGAGGAGCAAGTGTGTGAGGTCTGCGGTATTCCCGAGGGCATCCGCGTGTTGGGGTTGGTCAGCCTCGGCTATCCCGCCGGCCCGTCCCATCCCAAAGCACCTGGGCCGATGGAGAATGTGCACCACGAGCAGTGGTAGTAAGATTGTGATATAGGCAAAGAGCTTCAAAGGGCTAATGCAGTGGCTGATGTGAAAAGTACGACCAAGCGGGTGCCGTGGGCGCAAGATCCGCAAGAGGTGGCAACTGCGATTCGAGCTGCAGCCTGCAGCCAGGTGAGTGTCTATCGGCTGCTGGGACGGGAGCTTGTGACCGCGGCTGCGCTCGGCCTGGCCTGCGGGGCATTAGCGGGAATGGGCGCCGTCCTGCTGACCGGGCAGACAGCCTACGGGCCGATTATCGGCAGTGCTCTGGTCTGCGCGATTGTCTGGGCATCAATGGTGGGGACCATTACGCCGATTGTCTTCAACCGCCTGAATATTGACCCGGCGCTGGCCTCCGGCCCGCTGGTGACTACGCTCAATGATAGCTTTGCGTTGCTGATATACTTTGGCCTCAGTATGCTCCTTGTACATGTAGTAGGTCTATCCTGAAGGATTATGCCTTCGCCGTTCTATTCTGGTCGAATACCGTCAGCCTAGCTGGCGGCAGCTTGATAAGGAGGAAAGCAGATGGGTGCGCGAATTCTGGCCACAGTCGTTGGCACGGCCTTGCTTTTCGGTATTGTGGGTTGTGGTGGGGGTGGAGGTGGTAGCCCAGTTTTGCCGGGTGCCGACATTGATCTCGAGCCGGCTATGGCGGTGCTCTTGGCCGCAGATCCCGACGTGGGATGTCAGACGTGTCAGGATGCTCTGGATGCTTGGGAAGGCAACGGCCCTCCCCAAGATCGTGATGCGCTTGAAGCTGAACTGGAGATGTGGGTGCAGCTTGTGGCCGCCAATCCGGAAGACTCGGCCTGCCAGTTGGGGCTCGCGTTGACTATCCTGGCCGCCGCTATCCACAACGCGGGTGATTTCCTGGGCTACGACATATTCGAGGAGCTGAACCTGCCAGGTGTCACGGCAATGGCCTTTAGCGAGGAACTAAGCCCCAGCAGTTTCGTCACTGATGCACTGATGGTGGCAACGCTGAAAAGCATCCCTCAGCTGCGCGGTGGGGCTGCCCCAGTGCGGCCGGCAGCTGACGCCCCGCCCGGTGTCCCTCAACTACAAGTCTGCCGAGTTGCGGTGAAGGAATACCTGTTGGGTCCACTGGCGAATTGTGCCGAACGGCTGGCCAGTGTGGCGGATAATGCAGATCCGGCAACGAGGCTTCTGGCCCTGGAGGTCAACAGCAATCCGTGCAGTCTCTATGGTGCCGATTTCCACGCATTGGCGGCTACAACCCAGTTGATTCGCTGCGCAGCGTTGATGGTATCTTCAGTTGACCCCAACTACGGTTGGTACGCTTGGGATTTGACTATGGCTGAGCGTGACGTGAATGACGATGGTATTCTCACCGTACTTGAATATGCACCGCATGCACCGTTTGCAAACATTGATGGGCCGGAGTGGTCGCAGGCGGGTGGCTGCCTGCGCGATGGCGTTGATCGGCTATGGCAGGCCATCGAACAGCGGCAAGTTGCCGATAGTGATGAGGCGGTGAATCAGGTGCTGGCGGACGAAGACCCCGGTGAACTTCAGACCTATCTTGAGGATGTCGCTGAATTGCTGGGCGGTCAGGTTGACGTGACAGTTGAGTACGGCATGTGGCCAGCTAACGCGGGCACGGAGACCCAGGTCCCCTTGAATCTACGAGAATTGTGGGACAATCCGTCCTACAGCTTCCGTGATTTATTACCGCCACTAGTCGAGGACCCGCCAGACTCGGGAGATTTCAAACCCGACATGGACAGCCTTCCTGATGATACGTTCTCTGGTGTGTTTCCCGATCCCGACGCCATTAGGAGCATAGTGGAGGGCGGCTACGATAGAATATCCGTGTGTTATGGCTCGTTTTGCATAGGCGCTGATCCGTGGCTGCCATAATAAGAGGAGTCAGTCGGTAATGATAATGATTGATGGCCAGAGGCATGAGGGCTTCCTTCGCCACTTCTTCGTGTTGTCCCGGAGAGTCTTGCTTGTGCTGTTGGGTGGTGTGTTGGTTAGTGGTGCGGGGCGACCGGCCAGAGCAGCGAGCCCATACGACTTGTTTCTCCGGGCGGACACCGCTGCCCTGGCCAATGGTGGTGGCGATGTACCAGGGCAGATAACTGGCCAGCCCCAGATGCGTCGGCCAACCAGTCTACCCGAAACCGACCGGGCTGTAGTTCGGCTTGACTATTGCTCCCAGACCCCTCTGGTCCTAAAGCGCGAGGGCGCGACCATTGGCGAATGGCGCAGTAATGCGCTCGACGCGCAGTACATACTGCCTGTGGGGAGGTCGGCGCACGAGTCTGCCTGGACGCTAGGTCTGCAGCGGCGGACTACCGACGACGATATCTGGTATAACTTCGAAGACGAAGCCTACGCGCTGTGCTCCAGCAGCAGCCAGTTCGCCGCCGCACTCGCCTATACCTCACAGCGAAGATGGAGAGCCGGCGCTGCCTACAACTGGGGGGAAGTCAACGCCACCGCGCAAGGCGCCAGTGTTGCGGAGATCCTGGATCTATCCGGCGGCACAACTGACTGGCCGAGACTGTGCTCTGATGCCCGGGCATATACAGTGGGACTGTCGTGGGCCACACCACGGTGGGAATGGGGTGTCCAGTACGACGCGTCGGACCCACACCACTCACTCTACGTCACCAGGGATGATAGCCATTATACTGCCCCCACGCTGACCACCTCGCAACGCACAGAGGTCTACTTGGCTCGACACCGGGGCAGCGAAACGTACTTCCTAACTGGCTATGACTACAACAGCCGCAGTAGCGGTCCAATCCTGCTGGGTGCACTGGGCCGGGGCGACATCAGGTTAAGCACTGAGGACTTGTCGGTGGGCATCGGCTGGCGGGCAGACCACGGTTCTTGGGTTGAGCACCTTCAGTTGGACTGGCGCGATAGTTGTGTCGGGGGCTACGCTCAAGGCTACGAGGGTCTTCTGCCTGGTATCCTGGGGGACGTTTATACCCTCCGCGCCGACGTAGACGTATCTACTGTATCGCTGCGGTATAGTTACCAGCGGCCGATAGCAGGGAATTGGTCGTGGTTGTCAGCGGCCAGCGCTCACCGCAGCAAACTGACCGGCAACTGGCGTTTGCGCAGGTCAGAGGGCATAGGGCAAGATCCGGAGACAATGTCCGAGGCCCACATTACTGGTGGCCGTTTGCACTTGTTGGCACTGACGTTGGGCCTAAGCTACGATAGTGATCGGTGCACGGCCAGCTTCGCCTACACCGGTGGCTACGCAGATGTAAATGACGCGTTCAAAGGCATTGTTGGCGATGGGGATGGCGGCGCAGGAGGGCCTTCGACTAAGCTGAAGCCGAACCCCATTGCAACGTTCTCTGTTGAGTATCGGTTATAGAGCATGCCGAGCTGAGTTGGCTCCAGCCCCGGTTCCATTCCACAAGGTTGCCTGTGAACCCCTTTATTGTTCCCTACGTTGTCCGCTTTACAACCCTCCTCGTGAGCTCTTGACAGACCAACTTCATCGAGGACCGCGCAATAAAGGATAGAGACTAGCCGGCTCACATCCGATGGAGAAAGGTGAGCCGAGTCTGCGGTGCGGTGAACGAAGCGCAATCCGTGGCCAGGGGGTTATCTCTCCTCAATCGTTGGGGTAGTTGGCATGTATTGGTGCTGCAAAGGAGAGCACGCAGAGGTGACCTTGATTAAATCCTGAGGATTTGGGTATACTGGCTTTAGTCAATGATTAGATTGGGGGAGGTAATCACTATGAATACGAGACAGTGGTGGTGGATTGCGGTCGTAGTACTATCAGCTAGTGTAGTCATGAGCGGGTGTGGTGGAGGTGGACCCGCGGTTGTTGCCGGTCTTGACGGCGGTCTGGTTGGTGACTGGTTATTCCTTGCTGATGGAGGCTCCGAGCCTGCACAAGATGGCGAGGGAGCAACTCCGGTTACCATGAGCATTTCACCCCAGGGGCAGATCCGGGTGGATGGAGGGAGTGGGCTTGAATGGCTGGAGGGAAGCGTGGAAGGGGCATACGGCAGCGGAACAGTAGTCTGGACGAACTGCTCTGTTGAGATCAGCCAGATATCGCCGCCCCCATTGAATGAGCCGATCATCTTCAGCTATAGTCTGAGTGGCTCGCGCGTCACGCTGGAATATGCTCCGGAGGTGGCGGCCCTGCAGTGGGGAGAGGGTGTGGAAACGTACGTGAAGCTGCGGGACATCGGGCCGATTATGCTGCAGGGGAACTGGCTAGTTCGCCCGGCGCCGGGCCAGGAGGAAAGCTGGGATGCAGGTGACTTCAAGATGGTTTGGATGGCACGTGACGGGAGACTGGAAGTTCGTAGTTACGCGGAGGGCTACGAAGTAGGCTTCGAGCAGGGCCAGTGGCTGGCCTCGGGGGAGGACGACGTGCTGTGGCAGCTACCCTCCGCCCACCGGCAGGCCAGTTTTGAGACGGATGCTGGCTACGCCATCCTAGATTTCGGGGACGAAGAGGTGTGGATGCAGAAGCGAGAGGTCGAGCCGGCCGAAGGTCTGGCCGGCAATTGGTCTGGCGATGTCGGCGGCGAGGAGTACTCACTGTTCATTGGCGCAGCCAGCGAAGAGGGCACCGTGCACTCCTGTTGGTCCGGCTGGTTAGTATTCGAGGGCGACGAGGAGTCGTGGTGGGCGGAGTATGAGCTGTCCGGTGGGACGCTGATCGTCAGCAAGTGGGACGAGGGAGTCGAGCAGCAGATGACGCTGGGGCGGTCCTTCGGTTGGTGATACATTGTCAAGCAATAAGTGGCCGTTCGTTGAGGGGTGGATAATCCCTTCCCCTCAGCAGCGACGGAAGGAGGCTTCAGAAGCAGGGGCCTCCTTCCCATGTTTGCTAGCGCCCGCGGGTTTTTCTCCCGCAAGAGCTCTAATACTACCTTGGTTTTGAAGGCTGCCGTATACGTCTTTCGCTTGGTCATGCTATCTATGGTACCCTATTATTGTTGTCCAGTTCTTGGGGTCCACCTAGGGCGCTCTTCGTTGGTCAAGTGCCACATCTCGCCGGAGATGCAGTTGGCAAACAAGCCGCCTATTCCCGCCGCAATCTGCCACTCGACGAACTCACGATAGTCGGCCCAGTCAATGCTGCCGTCGTTGTGCATCGGCGTGATCAGCGTGGGCCAGATGCCGGTGTACTTGTTGATTCCCTCATTCATTGTGGAAAACTCCGGGGAAAGTGTTGATATGTGTATAGGGTTTGCGCGTTATAGCTGTAAATAGCTTTGTAAAGTCAAGCAGTGTGAGTTGACAGATACTGAGGATGAGAAGGATTCGGGGCTCGGAAAGACGGGGGATAACGGCGCGCTCATCGTGCTATCAGCCTGGGCCACGCTCGTCACCGTCGAGGCCAGCGTCACCGTCCGCAGCCGGTTGTCATAAGTCCAGGTGTTGGTGGTCACCGTGCCGTTGTCATTGGTGACGGTCAGGTTCCCGTTGTTATCGTAAGTATTGGTGGTCAGGTTACTACTGGGATCAGTGATCAGCGTCAGCCGGTTGCCCACGTCATCATATGTGAAAGTGTAGGCCCACTGCACGGGCCTCTTCGCCTTGGTTACTGAGCTTGCTCAGCGCTGGTCGGCGGTGTCAGCTTGAACTTCATCTGCACGCCAAGGGGCAAGGTATAGTCCGGGGTTACGCCGTCGAACTTGACACTGCCCGCCCCCTCCGCCGTCAGCACCGCCAGCGACCGTGCATCGCAGGTCTGCTTGAGTTTCGAGACGATGACTTGAGCATTAGCCATTGTCATCTGCTGGCCGGGCACCAACGGGTTAAGCGCTTGTATCTGGGGGAGTGTGCCCTGGCTGCTCGATTCGATTACGATCTGCTCGGGCGACCAGCTTGCCAGGCGGCTGGTTATATTGAGCGTGGCTGCCCCGGCGCCGGGCAGGTGTACAACCATTTGCCACTCCCATTGTGCCCCTATCGCCACTGGCTCGGGCGGCAGCAGAGGCAGGACGCTGAGGACGGTCAGGGCGGTTAGGGCATCGGCCCCTGCCGACAACTCGCTGGGCGCCACCCTCTGCCCAATCTCGTGGGCGACGACCCGGGCCTGCTCGTCCACGGTAAGCGTAACTACCTGCGAGCCGGTCAGGCTGTACTGCTCACTGGGTGTGCTTCCTTTAATATGGGTCAGCGTCACCGTTACTTTGGTACCCGGGCCTGCTGGCACCAGCGGCGCGAACCGCACATTGACCTTGGCGCTGCCCTCCGCTGTGATGCCCATGGGGCTGTCTTGGAGCGTCACATCGAGCACGTCGGCTTTCATCTGGTACGTCGCAATGGCGCCAAACTCGGGGGCATAGATAAGCTCGTACAACTCCTCTGCAGCCGGCTCGGGTGCCTCCTGGGCGAAGACAACGACCACCAACAGCATCGAACAGATCAGGGCTACTACACTCCACTTCGGCATGGGATCACCTTCTTCTGATAGACTGCTGCCGCGCGTTGGCTGGCTGCCGCAGCACACTGCGCCTCTAAGTCACCAGTATACATAACAAACTAAGACTCAGTAAAGTTCCGTGTGGGCCCCAAATAATTTCGCGCGCTTCGGCTCGTCCCTTGCCTCGGCATTGGGGCCTGCGACTTGACGGTGCACCGTTTTTCTGGTATTCTGTGGACAGTGATGCACCTGCTGAGTTGACGGTAGGGCCGCGGCCTGCCTGGTTTGCCTGTAGCGAGGAGGCTGTGTGGCAAGCTGGCGCCAGGGCGTGGATGTAGTTGCATACTGTCGTACTGATCGTCATGCTCAGCGGAATCTCAGGACTAACCTGCCCGACAGCGCCGTGGCCCGGCCTGTCGGCGGGTGCGGTTCGCCCAGTCTTTTCCTCGCTCCGGCGGACCGACGAATGGAGGCAAAGTCGTGGCCTTGGCAACTATGAAGGACCTGCTCGAGGCGGGGGTTCATTTTGGTCACCCCACCCGCCGCTGGAACCCCAAGATGCGGACCTATATCTACCACGCGCGTAACGACATCTACATCATTGATCTCCACCAGACTCTCCGCCTGCTTGAGGAGGCTTACCAATTTGTCCGCAGCCTCGCGGAGCAGGGCGGCACAGTGCTGTTTACCGGCACTAAGCGTCAGGCCCAGGATACCTTTGAGGAGCAGGCTGAACGCTGTGGCATGCCCTATGTCAACAAGCGCTGGCTTGGCGGGATGCTCACCAACTTCCAGACTATCCGCCAGCGCGTTCGCCATATGGAAGAGCTCATCGCTGCCGAAGAATCAGGGGAGTGGCGGCGCCTGACCAAGAAAGAAGGCCTCTCTCGCCAGCGCGAGAAGGAGAAGCTCCTGATCAGCCTGGGGGGCATTCGCAATATGCCCGAATTGCCCGATGCGGTCTTCGTGGTTGACGTCGGTCGTGAGGAGCTGGCCGTCGCCGAGGCCAGCAAGCTGGGGCTGCCGGTAATTGCTCTGGTGGACACCAATTGCGACCCGGATGCGATTGATTACATCATTCCCGGCAACGATGACGCCATTCGCGCAATTCGCCTGATTACCACCAAAATGGCCGATGCCGTAGTCGAGGGCCGGGCTGCGTATGAAGCCCAGCTTGCCGAGCAGCAGGCTTTGGCAACTGGGGCCCTCGCCGAGGAAGAGGTCATACCTTACCAGCCAGCAGTCTCGTTCGTTGACGAAGAGGAGTTGCTTGAAGAGCAGTTCATTCTCTCAGCCGACGACAAAGAGTCCGAGGAAGAAGCGCCGTAGGCCCACAGACCAACGAATAGACCAGCATAAGCAGGAGGATCTCTTGATGGCCGTTTCGATTGAAGATGTCAAGAAGCTACGTAAACAGACCGGCGCCGGCATCATGGACTGCAAGGCAGCTCTGGAGGAGGCGGACGGCGATCTGGGCGAGGCTGTTGCCACACTGCGCAAGAAGGGCATACAAGTCGCCGCCAAGCGCGACGCCAAGCAAGCCACCGAAGGCGTCGTCTATGCCTACATCCACGCCGGCGAGAAGATTGGCGTCCTGGCGGAGGTCAACTGCGAGACCGATTTCGTGGCGCGCACTGAGGAATTCGGCACTTTCGCCAAGGAAGTGGCGATGCAGGTCGCGGCGCAGCAGCCTACCTGGGTCGCGCCTGAGGATGTCCCCGAAGAGGCCTTGACCCGTGAGCGCGAAATCCTGACTGAGCAGGCCCTGGCGGAGGGTAAGCCCGACCACATCGTCGCGAAGATGGTCGAAGGTCGCCTGAAGAAGTTCTACGAGCAGCACTGCCTGATGAATCAGCCCTATATCCGCGACGACAGCATCACCATCGCGGACTTGCTCAATGAGCTGGTAGCCAAGATGGGCGAGAAGCTTCTGGTGCGCCGCTTTGTCCGCTACCAGGTCGGAGAGGAGTTGGATTGAACCAGACCTCGCGTACCCGTGTGCAGTTCCAGCGGGCGCTGCTCAAGCTCAGCGGCCAGTCGTTTAGCGGCCCTGCCGGCTTTGGGATTGACTGGACGGTAGTCCAGAGCATCGCTGAGGAAATCGCCGCCTGTGCTGTGATCAGCCGCCAGGCAGCGGTGGTGGTGGGCGCCGGCAATATCTGGCGGGGGCACGCCGCCGCCGAACAGGGCATGGACCGCGCCACCGCCGACTACGCTGGCATGGTCGCCACCGTTATTAACTCCCTTGCCCTGCAGGATGCCCTGGAGCGACTGGGGATGGAGACGCGGGTGCAAAGCGCCGTAGAAATGCGCCAGGTCGCCGAGCCCTTCATCCGCCGCCGCGCCATTCGCCATCTCGAAAAAGGTCGGGTAGTCATCTTTGCCGGCGGCACCGGTAACCCCTTCTTCACTACTGATACCGCTGCGGTGCTCCGGGCCGCCGAGATCGGCGCGGACGTCGTCATCAAGGCCACCGATGTGGACGGCGTCTATGACAAAGACCCCCAGGAGCACGCCGATGCCCGCCTCTATGCCAGCATCAGCTATTTGGATGTCCTTAGTCAGGGCCTGAAGGTGATGGATGCCACCGCTATCTCCCTGAGTATGGACAATCAGTTGCCCATTGTCGTCTGCAATCTGACCATCCCCGGCAACATCCGCCGTGCCCTGAACGGCGAGATGACCGGTACCTACGTGGCCGACTGTGAAACAGCTTTTGCCGACGAGCAGCCGGGCGCTGAGTCAGCCGATTGACAATCCTGGTCTGAGAAGGGGGAGACGATCCGATGGACAGATTGATCGCTGCGCATAAGCAGGAGATGGAGCTGGCTGTGCAAGTTGCCGCCGAGCAGTTAGGCGGCGTCCGCACCGGTCGAGCCTCACCGACCGTTCTCAATCCCGTAAAGGTTGACTACTACGGCGCCAAGCTGCCGATCAACCAGCTTGCTACGATCTCGGTGCCCGAACCCCGCCTGATCGTCATTCAGCCCTGGGATAAGTCCAGCCTGTCGGCCATTGAAAAGGCCATACTGACTTCTGATATTGGCCTGACGCCCAGCAGTGACGGCACGGTCATTCGCCTGGCCATCCCATCGCTGACTGAAGAGCGCCGAGAAGAGCTGGTCAAAGTTGCCCAGAAGATGGCGGAGGAGGCTCGGGTGAGTATCCGTAATATCCGCCGCGATGCCAACGCCGGCATCGAGAAGATGGAGAAAGACGATAGCCTCTCGGAGGATGAAGTGAGGCGGGGCAAACAGGAAGTCCAGGAGATGACCGACGAATTCATCGGCAAGCTTGACGAGATGCTCGAAGCCAAGATCGCCGAAATCAGGGAGATATGAGTGCAGCCCCCGATACTCTCGGCCAGCCGCTGGCCCGGGCCCGCGAGCTGCTCGCGAAAGCGGAGTGGGGAATAGTAGAGATTGAGGAGACCAGGCCGCCCGACAAGCACGGCCAGCCTAATGGGCCGCTGCGGGTCGTCCAGCAGCGCCAGGTGGAGCCGGGGCAGGTGGTCTTAGTCGTCGCCCGTGAGATCTCGTTGAAGAGGTAGTTAGACTAACCGGAGGGGCGCAAGTCTGGCACAGTCCTCCACTAACATACTAGAGCAGTTGCCTGCTGATTGCCGTGTGCCCGCGCACATCGCCATAATAATGGACGGCAACGGCCGCTGGGCCGAGCAACGGGGGCTGAGCCGGCTCGAGGGGCACATCGAAGGCTGTAAGGCCACCCGCAGCGTGGTCAAAGCCTGCGTTGGGCTGGGTGTCCAGGTCCTGTCGTTGTATGCCTTTAGCGCGGAGAACTGGGGCCGGGCCAGCGACGAGGTCAACGGCCTGATGCACCTGATTGAAGATGCTCTGTGCGAGGAGCTGGATGACTTGATCGGTGCCGATATCCGCTTCCTTGCCTCGGGACGGTGCTGTGAGTTGCCGGAGTCTCTCCAGCGGATGCTCGTGGGGGCGGAGAAGCGCACTGCTGACGAGGATGGAATGGTGCTCAATCTGCTCATTAACTACGGCGGGCGAGCCGAGATCGTGGATGCGACTCGTGCTCTGGCCTACCGGGTTCAGGCTGGTGAGATCGCTCCTGAGGACATCACTGAGCAGCTTCTCCGCGAGTGTCTCTACGCCCCGGGCTTGCCCGATCCGGATCTGCTCCTGCGTCCGGGCGGAGAGATGCGCGTGAGCAATTTCCTCCTCTGGGAGATTGCCTATGCCGAGATCGTGGTGATGCCCGTGCTCTGGCCGGACTTTGACGGCGGCCATCTCATCGAAGCCATCGTAGAGTATAACGCCCGGCAGCGCCGCTTTGGCGGCGTGCCCGGTGTAGAATAGTGCTCAGTAACTTCACAAGGAGGTCCGTGCTGATGCGTATCCTGATGGTCGCGATGCTGGTGGTGACCCTGGCTGTAGGGGTGGTCGGTGTTTGCGCGCAAGAAGCTGAAGAGATCGTCATCTATGGTAGTTACGAAGATGTACCCACCGTTGGCTGGTGGCCGTCCGCGGCTACTGGCATGGTGGCAGTGGGCAGTGTGGAGTTCTTCGTCATACCGGGCAATGGCGGTGGCCTGCCGCTGGCGACTCGTTGTGAGATCGTTGACACCCGGATCACGGCAATCGCCTCCGAGGGTGTCACCGGCCCGGTGTATGTTGGTGCCGTCCGCGGCCAGCCCACCGTCTATGTCGGTTCGTATCGGCTGATCACGGTCTACGACGAAGATGCAGTTAACGCCGGGGCGGCCTGTGCCCGAGTGCTGGCGGAGAAGTGGGCTGAGTCCACGGCGGCGGCTCTGCTCCGGGTCGTGCCTGCCAGCTACGCCCCGCCGGCGGCCCTGGCGGCCGACCGCGCCGAGGCTGAAGCTCTACCCGTTCCTTAAGCCGCTGATTGAGAGTGCGGCCGGTGCGACTGGAGAAATTGGGCGAGTTTGGCTTCATAGCAAGAGTCGCCGAGTTGGTTGGTGAGCCTGAAGGGGCTGTGGTCGAGGGCATTGGTGATGACGCCGCGGTGCTGAAGACCAGCGGCGACTGCTATGTGCTGGTCACCACCGACGCCTTCGTTGAAGGCCGGCATTTTCGACGCGAGTGGCTCTCCGCTGAGCAGATCGGCATGCGGGCGGCGTGCGCAGCGCTGAGTGATATCGCGGCGATGGGCGGCGAAGCCCGCGCTGTCTTGCTCTCCGTGGGACTGCCTCCTGGCGAAGACGCCGCCTTTGGCGAGCAGTTGGTGCGTGGCCTCCACGATGTCGCCAGGAGTTGGGATGCGAGCCTCGCCGGCGGCGATACCTTTGCCACTCCCGCGGGTGTATGGCTCGACGTGGTTGTGGTGGGGGAGGTGGACCGCCCCTGGCTGCGCAGTACCGCTCGTCCGGACGACATCCTGCTGGTGAGCGGCACCCTCGGTGGAGCGGCGGCTGCTTTCCACCTCCTGGAGTCCGGGCGGGCAGCGAATGCCGACGCACTGCCCGCGGCCCTGCGCAGTAGATTCACACGGCCAACTCCTCAACTCGCCTTGGCGCAAGCTCTGCGGCAATTACCCGAGCCGCCGGCGGCAATTGATATCAGCGACGGCCTCGTGCAGGATGCCGGGCACATCGCTGAGCGCAGCGCGGTGGCCCTGACCATCGAGGCGCCTTGCCTGCCGGTTTCGCCAGCCTGTGCGGAGGCGGCCGTGCAGCCTGATGCCGACCCCGTGCCTTGGGCCCTGACCGGCGGCGAGGAATACGAACTGCTCCTGGCTCTCCCGCCAGCCTACGCTGATCAA
This sequence comes from bacterium, assembly GCA_030603495.1. Classification (GTDB taxonomy): domain Bacteria; phylum Armatimonadota; class Zipacnadia; order Zipacnadales; family Zipacnadaceae; genus JALGTD01. The sequence goes on along the minus strand of JAUVXR010000001.1, from coordinate 120,554 downwards.
GCTGTGGCCGAGGCCCAGAAGGTTGGTGTCATGTTGACACGCATCGGCTCTGTGAGCAAAGGCCTAGGGGTGACGGTGCTCGCCAGTGACGGCAGCCCTATGGAGCTGCCGCAGGGCGGCTGGGACCATTTTGCCGTGCAATAGGTAAGATCAGCTTATGAATCAGGATGTCCCCACAGCCGAGATGGAACTGCCGCCAGGCCCCGGCCCCTTGCCTCCGTGGCTGCGGGTGAAGATAAAGAAGCGGCAGCTTAGCAGCAGCACGCGCCGTCTGCTCGGCTCGCACCATGTGGCGACTGTCTGTGAGCAGGCGGGCTGCCCCAATATCGGCGAGTGCTACGGGTGCGGCACGGCGACTTTCCTGATTATGGGCACGGTCTGCACCCGCAACTGCCGCTTTTGTGCAATAAGCCACGGGAAACCCCCGCCGCTTGACCCGCAGGAACCCCAGCGCGTTGCGGAGATGGCCGGGGAGTTGGGCCTCGATTTCGTCGTTGTGACCTCCGTCACCCGCGATGACCTGCCCGACGGTGGTGCGCGGCACTTTGCTGATACCATCCGAGCTGTTCACCAGCGCCTTCCCACGGCTGCTGTCGAGGTGCTCACGCCGGACTTTTTGGGCAATCTAGCTGCCGTCGCTGTGGTTATCGAGGCCGGCCCGACGGTCTTCAACCACAACGTTGAGACGATCCGCCGCCTTCAGGCTGAAGTTCGGCCCCAGGCCGATTATGACCGTTCCCTGGCGGTACTGGCCGCAGCTCACCAGATGGCTCTAGAACTGCTCATCAAGTCGGGTCTCATTGTTGGCCTCGGCGAATCCGGTGAAGAGATCCGCGCGACGATGGCTGACCTAGCCCAAGTCGGTGTGAGCATCCTGACCGTCGGCCAATACCTCCAGCCTACCCGCCAGCACCGTCCGGTCAGCCGCTACGTCCCTCCCGAGGAGTTCGAGCTGTATAAGGAGTGGGGACGAGAGGCGGGCATTGCCCAGGTCATCTCTGGCCCGTTCGTGCGCAGCAGCTACTGCGCGGCGGAGGCCGCCCGGGAAGTCGTGGCGAAATAGACGGTGGCGCAAGTTGCCAGTTCGTGGCGAGCTTGTTGCCCAGCGAGCGTGCTGTGATTCTCTGGCTTATCTCGACCCAGGCGAGTGATTGTCTTGCTGCGGCGCATCGTTAGAGCCCTCCTAATCTGTCTGGTACCGCTGGCCCTGCTGGCGGTTGCCGGCATATACCTTGCGAGCCGGACTGACTGGGTGCATGCGCAGGTGCGTGCGGTCATCGCTGAGGAGTTGGCGAAGCGCAGCGGGCGGGAGGTCCAGGTCGGCGAGATCGAGGGCGACCTGCTCAGCGGCGTCGTGGTAAATAGCTTCGCCATCGCTGCCGAGGGCAAGCTCGAAGACGGGGTCGTACTGGCGGCTGAGCGCATCCGGCTAGACTATGACCTCTTTGCCATGCTGCGGGGCAAAGCGCTGCTGGCCTGCCTTCAGCGCGTGGAGTTGGAGCAGGCCTACGCCGACGTCGTCCGCGACGAAAGCGGAGTGGTAAACCTCACCCAGATCTTCCCGCCGGCCGTACCGCCGATAGTGGTGCCACCCGAGCAGCGTTTCCGCGGCCAGATTGTCGTCCGTGACAGTGTGATTGACTACCGCGACGAAGTCGCCCCCACCCGCGACGGCCAGCCGATCGAGATGCGCTTTACCGACGTGCAGGGGGAGGCGCTGGTCAGCCAATTCGGTCCGCTCCGGGCACACCTGGAGGCCGGTTCCCCTGGTGAGCGCGTCTCCGCGGTGATTCTCGATGTCAACGCTGACACCGAGAAGAACATCTTCGCCGTGGACGGCACACTCGACGGTGTTGACGCGGCGTGGTGGTATGACCGGTTCGTCCAGTCCCCCGGTTTTCAACTGACTAGCGGCCACCTTCACGGCCGGTTCACACTGTGGTCTGGCACCAGTGGCGACGCCTACCGCGGCCTCGATTACTATGCGTGCGCCCAGATATCCGACGCCACCGCCCACATCGCCTACCTGGGCGAGCCGGTTTACTTCGCTGGCCGCGTCAGCGTGACGCCCGAGGGGATCGACGTCGAGAGCCTCACTGCCCAGTGGGATGGAGCTCAGGTGACGGCGACGGGCAACCTCTTTGACTGGGCGCACCTGGGCGTTGACCTGTCGGTTCAGGTCAGGAATCTGGCGTCTGGCTCGCTTCTAACACTGCTGCCGCTGCAGACTCGTCAGTCGCTCGATGTGCTCCAACAAGCTGGTCGGATTGATGCTGATCTCCGGGTAGCTGGGCCTGTCCCCGATCTGACGGTTGACCTTGCGGCCCGGTCCGCCGGCCAACTCCAGGCGACGTTGGCCGAGAGCGTGCGTGTAAAGCTCACCGGGTTTGAGTTGCAGGCCACTGTCCCCAACGTGGTGGACCAGGCGGTTGCGGCGCGCGCCAGTGCGCAACAGGCCAGTATCACTCCTCTGACTATTTCGACGCCTTCTGGCAGTGAAACGGTTGCTCATACCGTCCGCATCAGCGATGTCGCCGGGCTTGAGGCCGAGTTACTCTACGCCGGTGATGTGCCGGTGCTGGAAAGTACTCTCCAGGTCGAGCAGGTCACCGTGGACGACCTGCCCATCACCGGCCTCAGCGCGGGTGTGCAGATGGCCGGCCCCACGGTACGCCTCTCCGGCGTCCGCGCCCAGGTGGCCGGCGGTGAGCTGGTCGGGCAGGCCCTGGCCGAGTTCAACCAGCATGGGCCGCCCACCGTTTATTTCGACCTCGCTGCCCGCGACCTGCAACTGGCGGAGGCGGCGCGTCTGCGGGGATTTGACACTGCCGACCTGGCCGGCCAGGCTAATCTCTTGCTGGTCGGCTCTGTCGCAGCGCACCAGCCGACCATAGCCGCCCGCGCCCGCGTCAGGGGACTCCGGTTCCAGGATGTCGTCGTGGAAGAGGCAGTTGGCCTGGTGCAGTGGTGTGGTGAAGATATCGATCTGCCCATCGTGCAGCTCCGCAGTGACATGGGACGGCTCTGGGCGCACGGCGCTGTCAGTCTCGACGGCGAGGAGATGGACCTCCAGCTTACTGCCGCCGACCTGGACATCGCTGCCTGGGGCCGACATTTCAACAAGCCCGATCTCACGGGCACCGCCTACCTGCAGGGTAGTCTGACCGGCTCACTGGACGATCTGGCGGGCACGGCGCAACTGGTCGCTTTTGACGCTGGCAGCCGAGATTTCGCCGTTGACGCCCTGTTCGGCAAACTCAAGCTTGAACGGTCGGCAGTGCAGCTCGAGGAGTTGCTGGCCGCGCGGGGACCGGCAACGCTTCGCGCCGCTGGTCGGCTGGCGGGCCTGGGTGACGATTTCGAGCAGATGCCCGTTGCTGGCGACATCAGAATCGTCGGTATCCAGCTTGAGGAGGTCAGCGACCTGGCCGACCTCAACCCACCCGTCAGCGGCGTAGGTGAAGTGGCCGCTGTGGTGGCCGGCACGGTGGATGACCCGCGCCTTAGCATACAGGTCGGGATTCCTTACGGCTCGTATGGCTCGTATCCGATAACCGAGGCGAGTATAGCGGTGACTGCCGATCGAGACAGCTTACGCGTCAGCGAAGGACACCTTATGGTGGCCGAAGCCCCCGTTGACCTGGAGGGCCAGGTGGAGAAATGGCTGGAGTACTTGCAGGATTCCTCAGTTAAGCCGGAGTATTCGATCCGTCTTTCCGTCAAGAATGCCGACCTGCAGGCATTTGTCCCTCCCGAGAAGACTGATGTGCAGATCGAGGGCCGTGTGGATTTGCCCGTTATCCAGATCCGCTCCACGCCTGATGGCCCCATTGGCAAAGCGCACCTGCTCTTGCCTCAGCTCGTCATCGGCGGCCAACAGGTCAGCGCCATTGACACGATAGTTGTGGTGGCAGGGGGCAAGGTCTCCCTCCAGGATACGACCTTGCGGGTCGGTGACGCCGAAATCCAGGCAGGTGCGAGCTACTTCTGGGAGCAGAAGCAGGCAGGAGCACAGCTGAAGCTGACTGGCGGGCGCATCGAGGCGTTGCTGCGACTGGCCGTCCCTATCAGCAAGCTGGTCGCCACTGACGGGGGTGGGGACATCTCACGCGACCTGCGCAGCTACAGCCTGCGCACCCGCGGGGCAGTGGAGCTCTTGCTCGACGTCCAGGGTTCACCGGAAGCTCTGACCGCCCAGGTGCAGACTCAGGTTACGCAGCTTAGCTTCGACCGCAAGGATCTACCGGATGTCAGCGGCAAGTTGACTCTGGACCTAGTCGAGGGTGAGCTGGCTATGGTGCGCGAGATAGACATGGAGGTCACCCAGGGCGAGGGCCTGCTCACCATTGAGGGAGAAGTTGACCCCGACGGCGAACTGTCGCTGTTCGCCGACGGTACCAACTTCAGTATCGCTCAATGGCGCCAGTGGCTGCCCGAGGCGATATCTTTGGGCGGTACCGTGAGCCTGCTTGTTGACGCCACTGGCCCCAGCCGCTCGCCCGCCCTCATGGGCAGTCTGGACGTCTTTAATCCTACCTTCCAAGGTGTCCACTTTGACCTGGCTAGAATTCCGGTTTTGCGTCTCGATCAGAACGGCCTGGACATTGATATCATGCTCCTCAAGCTCGACGAGCAGGAGATCGTCGCCAGTGGTAAGCTCCCCTTCCGCTGGGAGCCGCTGGGCCTGGACCCCCAGGGTGAGATCACGCTTTCCGGCAAGATCGAAAACACCGACTTGAGCTTTTTCCCTCCCCTGCTTGATGAGTTCTTCCGCTCCCGGGCCCCAGCAAGCAAAGTGGCCGAGGCCACCATCTGGAGTGAGTTCAAGGCCCGGGGGCAGGTGAACAGTGAAGTCACCATCGCCGGCAAACTGCACGATCCGGTGCTTCAGGGCTACCTGCGTCTTTCGGACGCCAGGCTCGCCGTGCCGGGCGTCAGCCACGGCTTTGACAACCTGCAAATCGACGTTGACTTTGCCCGGCAGGAAGGTCAGAACATTGTGGACATCCGCACGGCTACTATGCAGTGGGACGAGACTGCAGTGACCGTAGCCGGCCAGGCCTGGCTTCGAGACTTCAGTACATTCTGGGGCAATGAGTTTGACTTGTCCGTTGACCTCGACTCGCCCGAACAGAGCTTGTTCGGCCAGACGGTTGTCAAGGACCTGACCGGCCGGATTATGCTAGCCTCTCAGGCTGATTCCTCGCATCTGCTGACCATTGAAGAGATCAAAGGCGCCCTGGGGCCCGGCACTGTGCAAGTCGCTGGCTGGGCCCGCTTGGCCAACTTCGATCCGGCCCAGCTTGCCCACAACCAGGCGGACATCCGTCTAGACTTGAGCGACGCTGCCTTCAAGTACATTCCGGTCTACGATGGCTTGGTGGATGGCTCAATCACGCTGGCTAACCCTGAACCGGAGCAACCAGTTGCTGTCGGCGGCCGGCTTGTCCTGCACGATGCCCGCGTAGCACCGCCAGCCGGGGGCGCCGGTGCGGGCGGGCCAGTCTATGGTTGGGGGCCCAACCAGCCTGCGCTGGGCTTCGATCTTGTCGCGGGCCTCGGGCCCAATGTCGTACTCAAGATCCCTAGCCTGTCCGCTACTCTGGAGCCTACTGCCTACGCCGTCCATGCCACCGGCACATCCCAAAAGCCGCTTGTCACCGGCCGCATCGAGGTCAGGCCCGAGAGGGCTAGCGTACCTGCCGGTTCGGTACGCATCACCGAGCTGGGTGTTGCTTACCGCTATGGGCCCATGTCCGGCGAGTATCGCCCACCGGTTAAGCTGGGGCTGTCCGGGGAGATATGGGGCCAGGCTGAACAAATCATCGCTTCGGCCCTCGTAGATGGCCGCCAGTTGGAGCAGTTGCGCATACTGATCAACATTGACGGCAATCTGCCCGAACCGATCAATCTACACTTAACGTCCGAGCCCTCCCTGAGCGAGGACCAGTTGTATCAAATCATCGGTGCACAGCCCCTGGGCCTGTTCGCTGCCCACGGCGCGGAGGGTACCGACATCGCTCGGCTCCTGTCTCAGCAATTCAGCGGGCTACTGGCAGCCGGATTCCGTGCCACCATACTCCGGCCTCTCGAAGAGCAGATTAAGCAAGCATTGGGCCTGGATCAGTTCACTGTCCTATTTGGCTTTGACCAGCCCGTGGATGTCCGTATCGGGAAGCATGTCATGGAAAATCTACTGGTCAGTTACCGGCATAACGTTGTCTCCGAGTTTGAAGACGAGTGGGACCTGAGTCTCTCCTATGAGCTACCCCGCCGACTGCGGGTCAGCTTCGCCACTGATGAAAAGGGGGACTCCCAGTTCCGCATCGGCTCTACCCGCGAGTTCTAGCTGGGGCGCTGCCGGAACTGCCGGCGCGCCCAGTTGTCTAATTATCGTGCCAACCTGGCTCGGGCGCGGCGCCCACGGTGGCGAGCGGCAGCTCTTCTGTGGTATAATTGCCTGAACATCAGTCATATCCAGGCATTACGCAGGATCTGCCCGTGAGTGACCGGCCCAGCTCAACACAATTCGACAGGGTCATTGCTCAAAACTACAAGCGTGTCTACGCTGTCATCTATCGGCTTCTGGGCGATCGCCAGGAAGCGGAAGACTTGACGCAGGACACTTTTGTCAACGCCTACCGGGCCTGGGATGATTTTCGCGGAGAGAGCCAGGTATATACTTGGCTGTATCGGATCGCGGTTAACCTGACTAAGAACCGGCTAGAGCGGATGGGGCGGCGGCGCCAGCTTCATGGCTATTCGTTGGACGAGCCAGTCGAGAGCAGTGAAGGCGATCAGCGCCAACGTCACGTCGAAGACTGGTCGCAGGCGCCGGAGCATCTCACCGCCAACACCGAACTGGGTGAACTTATCGCCAACTACGTCACCCAGCTCAGGCAGGATTACAAAGAGGTTATCATTCTACGCGATTACGAGGACCTCTCTTACGAGGAGATTGGGGAAGTGCTCGGCTGCAGCCTCCAGGCCGTTAAGTCCCGCCTGTTTCGCGCTCGCAGTGACTTGCGGGAGAAGCTGGAGCCCTACTTGGCGTCCGCTGCAAACAACCCGATCGACTCTTATGAGGAGGAAATGCCGGGCAGATAGGGAAAAGATGAGACAACCGGCCACGGCGCACGGGGGATTACTGCGCCGCATCAGTCGTCTGTTAAGCACTGACCGACGGATCATCAATAGGACTCAGAGGGGATAAGCTATGTGGCTTGCCAAGCGCAACTCATTCATCGTCTACCCGGTGGCTGCCGCCCTACTGTTGACGGTGGCAGTGTCATCGGCTAGCGCTCAACGCCAACCGTTGATCGCCGACATTGTCGTGCGCGGCGTTCAATATACCTCGGCCGATGCTATTCTCGACCAGCTAAAAGACATCCTCAATATTGGCGCGCCGTACACAGAGCAAGCCAAGTGGGCTGCCCAGGCGGCGATAAAGAAGATGGGTTACTACGCCGAGGTGGTACTGGCCCATAGGCAGGTCGGCGAAGATGTCGAAGTGGTCATAACCGTCGTCGAGCACCAGCACATCGAGCAGATTGTCTTCGTGGGCAACACCGTCGTCACTGACGAAGAGCTCGGGCAAGCCATCACCAGCCAAGTAGGGCATATCGCCGTTCCGACTGATGTCCGCGAGAGCCCCATCCGCGCGGATGTGGAGAAGATCCAGCGCTACTATGAACGACAGGGCTACATCGCCCAGGTCGCGCACGCCGACATTGATGACTTCGGTGTACTCATCTTCGTTATAAACGAGGCCTATATCGAGGAGATCGTTATCGAGGGTCTGGAGAAAACCGAAGAGTGGGTGGTCCGTCGCCAGGTGAAGACCCGACCGGGCGAGCTGTTCCGGCGGGAACGCATTACCCAGGACTTGAATCGCATCTTCAATATGGGCCTATTCAAAGACGTTGAGCTGGCTGACGTCAGACTGGCTCGTGTCCCCCCGGACCAGCCCGAGCCCAGCAAAGCATCGGTCATCCCGGTAATCGGGGTCGAGGAGAAGCCGACTGGGATGGTCTCTATCGCTGCTGCCTACAGCGAACTCGACCGCTTTGTGGCTATGTTGTCGGTGTCCGAGAACAATCTGCGCGGCCGCGCCGAACGCGGCTCTCTGGACCTCGAGCTGTTCGGCCGCACCAGCTACGACTTTAAGTTCTACGAGCCCTACCTGGACGTTAATAACACCGAACTCAATTTCAATGTCTTCGACACCGAGCGGCAGCGTCGTTTCATCGGTGGCGCGGCGGTCAGTCTGGCCGAGGATGAATTCGAAGAGCGTCGTACCGGTGCTACTATCGGCCTGGCCCGGCCCATGACCGAGACCGAGAAAGTCAGCGTCGGCCTGCGTACAGAACAGGTCTCCAGCTCCTTCCTCCAGGCCAGTCGCAGCCTGGGCGGTACCATAAGTACGCTCGCTCTACCTGGCAGCGGCGGCTCCGGGCCTGGCTACGACGAAAAGCCTATCGTCGTGGCGGCACCCTTGCATCCCGGTGGCCGGGTCAATAGCTTCAACCTGGGCTGGCACGGCGATACCCGGGATATCGTGGCTAACCCGACCCGTGGCGGCTATCGAAGCGCGCTTGTGGAACTGGCGGGCAGCTTCTTGGGTGGTGAAAGCACCTACCAGCAGTACCGCTGGGAGCAGCGCCGGTACTTGCCGATGCGCGGCAGCAATGATGTCCTGGCCCTGCGTTTGCTTCTCGGCACGACCACTGGCAGCATCCCGTTGTTTGACTCGTTCAGCGTCGGTGGCGCCAACTCCCTGCGCGGCTACCAACAGGACCGCTACCGGGGGGAGAACATGGCCCTCTTCAATGCGGAGTACCGCTACGGCCTGAGCGACAGCTTGACTGTTGTGGGCTTTGTAGATGCTGGGGACGCCTACGGAGGCACCTTTGATACCATCATCCCGGGCTTTACTATCGGGGCTGATGACCAGCGCCTTGATCTCCACGTCGGCATGGGGTTCGGCATTCGCGCGGTCACCCCCCTGGGCCCGCTCCGCCTCGACTTCGGCTTTGGCGAAGATGGCAGCCAGACACACTTTGGCTTTGGACATACTTTCTAGGCCGGCTTGCCTGCCCGGCAACTCAAACAACCGCTCGTGCGCTGCGAGCAACTCGGGGGCATACGCGTAGACGGCACCAGCCACTTACGGGTCATTGTCGCTCAGTTCATCACAGAGGCCATATTGAGGAGGCCGCATTATATGAAGTCGCCATTGCGTACTACCAGTTGGGCTGTTGCCGGTATCCTGCTGATCCTGGCCGGGTCGCTGGCAGCATGGGCTCAGGAGGAGGAGGCTGAGTTATCTGCGGTTACTGCCGTGAGAATAGCAGTCGTTGACATAGTGGAGGTGGGTGGCGAGTACCAAGCATTGCAGGACAAGGGCGCCGAGCTGGAAGCCTGGCACGCTGCTCGCTTGCAGCATCTGAAATCTCTCCAGGACTTTGTGTTCCTGTCCGAGATCCACTTTAGCGAGGTGCTCGAAATCGTCAGTATGCCTGTGCCCCTTGCCGAAGAAAATCAGGCGCGAATCGAGGAACTCGTCGCCCTCGCCGAACAGAATTACGGGCGGTATCTCGAGTTGGAGGCCAAGTTCCCCCGCACCACCGAAGAGACTGAGGAATTCAGCATGCTCCAGCAAAACTTGAGTCTCCGCCAGCAACAACTACGCCAGCTCGAGAGCAATATATACGATGAATACCAGCAACAGGTCGCGACGGCTCGCGAACACTTCATGGGTAACGTTGAAGAAGTCGTGGCCCGGTATGCCCAGGAGAACGGTTACGATCTGGTTCTGGATCGAGCCGTTGTCATCTACGGCGGTGCCGATGTAACCTCGGCAATTATTGAGAGACTCAATCCCCCGGATGAGTCCCCCGACGAGGAGGCGGACGAAGCGGCTGAAGGGCAGTAGTTCCTGCGCTCGTGAGAGTTCGCCGCCGTGGTCTTGGCACCCGCTCAGACGGGCTGGCGCAGCGCCGGGGTAGGGGAGGCAAACACGGTTAGGCATTACTGGCTTTGCCAACAGTCTATTCGACGCATCCCGGTGCCAGCAGTAGCTATGCTGGCGCTGTGTCTTGTGGTGGGTGGCTGTGGTCAGGAAAAAGCTGAAACCAAATTACCCCCCGTACTGTCCAAAGCTAAAAAGGGCTACGCCTATCTCCCGGCCCTGATGCCAGCGCACCCGCTCTATGGCGAGCTGGGGGCGCTCCAGCACCGCATTGATACCTTGCGTGCGGGCGAGTTACCAGCCCTTGCCGCCCAAATTGGGCAACAGTGGGACAGTCCGATCATTGTCCCGCCGACATTCGACGAAGGCCTGGAGGCGCTGGAGCTGCACAGCAGCCAGTGGCGGAGGCGTATCCACCCAGTCCCAGGCGGAGCGCTGGAAGAGTTGCCCAGCGATTTGCAGGCGCGGCTAAGCTGGGAAGTAAATCGTCTTGAGTGGTACGTGAGCCAACAGCTAGCCGAAGCGCGTGCCCAGGAGAGCCAATGGCTGGCCCAGGTACAGGTCGAGGCGGTGCAGCGCCGCCAGACCGAAGTAAGCAATCGAGAATTGGACCTGAACATTCCGACTGACGAAGCCAGGGAAAAGGCCAACGAGTTGCGCCAAAACATTGTGGAAGAGGTCTTGGCCGAAGCAGTTCCTGCCAGCGAAGCCCGGCTTCGGGAGCTGGGTGAAACACTTGAAAAGCAAAAGCAGGAGGCCCTTGCGCAGGTCCAACATGAACTGCGGCAAAGGGCTCAGCAGCGGCGTAGCTACAGCACGGCTCCCAGCGGCCGACTGCAAGGAGAGTTGGCCAATCGAATGGAGCAGTTTGCCGGCCCGGTAGGTCAGTATGAGGAGCTGCTCATCGGCGCGTCACCTAGCGCTGACCAACTGCTTGCGGCCGATGAGTTGCGACAGGCGGCGAGCCGGGAATATCAGCGGGCGATGTCCGCGCAGGTGGATCGGCTTATTGCCCAGCAGGTAGACTTGATTGTGGCTATTGCCCAAGCTACCCGCCGCGCGGCGGCTCGGGTAGCCTGGGAGCAGAATCTGGAGTTATACTTATTGCCCGGAGATAGCAAGGTGGGTGAAGACCTAACCCCGCTAACTGCAGAAAAGCTCGCGGCAATGTGGGCGTCGCAAGCGTCCCTAACACAGGAGGGGAAGCACAGGTGACAAAGACAGCATATCGCTTGGGGCACCTGGCCACTCTTATTGACGGTATGGTCGAAGGCGATGCCTCGGTGACCATCACGGGCGTCAGCAACCTTGAAGAAGCCAAAGAAGGGCATATCGCTTACCTGGCGGGCCTTGATCTACTGCCGGCTGGCGAGAACAGCTGCGCCTCGGCGCTGATTGTGCCGCCGGGCAGCAGGCTGAAGACCAAACCTATCATCGTCACCGAAGACCCCCGCTTAGCCTTCAGCAAGGTCCTTGAGCTTTTCGCGCCCGAGCGCCGCCTGCCCGAAGGCATCCACCCGCTGGCTCACCTCGGCGAGAACGTGACCATCGGCAAGGGTACAGCCATCGGCGCGGGGACCTTTGTCGGTAACAACGTGATGATTGGCGATAACGTCGTCATCCATCCGCTGGCCTACATCGGCCATGAGGTGACTATCGGTGACGGGTCGGAGTTGTTTCCCCAAATCTACGTTGGTGACCGCGTCATCATCGGTGACCGGGTCGTTATCCATGCGGGGGCAGCTATTGGTAGCGACGGCTTTGGCTACTACTCCGACGAGCACGGTCATCGCAAAATCCCGCAGATTGGTACAGTGATCGTAGAAGACGATGTTGAGATCGGTGCCAATTGTACCGTAGACCGGGCGACCGTCTCGGCTACCCGCATCGGCCGCGGCACCAAGATTGACGACAGTTGTCACGTCGCCCACAATGTTGTGATCGGTGAGAACTGCCTGCTGTGTGGGCACGTCGGTATTGCCGGTAGCGCCAAGATCGGCAACAACGTGATGATGGGTGGCAAGGTCGGCATCAATGACCACATCACCATATGCGACGACGTCGTCCTGGGCGGGGGTACTGCCGTCTATGGGGACATTGACCAGCCGGGCATCTACTCGGGCGTGCCCGCTCGCGCCCATCACGATAACCTCAAGATGCTGGCGCTCCAGCACCGTATTCCCCGGCTCCTAGACCGTATCAAGGAGCTGGAGGAAAAGGTCGCTGACCTCGAGAGCCACAACCCAGGGTAGGGCTGGCGCCCAGCATGGCCTACATAGCCGGATTCTAATTGCACCTGGTTCTGGTCGAGTGATGAATGTATTTGTAATCGGCGATGTGATGTTGGACGTACAACTCCAAGGCCACTTCCGTGAGAATTACGAGGGAGCGGCCTTGTGTATCACCGGTCCCCAGTGGCAGTATCACCCGGGCGGTGCCGCCAACGTCGCCGCGCTGCTGCGCGGCATGGGTCATCAGGTCAGTCTCTTTGGCTTGGTGGGACCCGATTGGGCGGCCTCCCAGCTTCAGCACCTGCTCGGTCGCATTACCCATTTCTGTAAGCCGCTACTGCCCGCGACCATCGTCAAGCTGCGGGCCCACGCCCAGGAGCAGTTGATCGCCCGCGTTGATTGCGAAGCAATAGTGCCGGTGACCTATCCGGTGGAGGCGGCTCTCGAAGAGGGCTGCAGCACCACCCCACCCGACGCGGTCGTCTTCAGCGATTACGGCAAGGGCGTCTTTGGCCCTCACGTTGAGCAGGCCGTCCAGCACATCATCGAGTGGGGGTGCCCGACGGTAGTGGATCCGCGGCCGTGTGACTACCTGCAAATCTATACGGGAGCCACCGCTGCCACACCCAATCTGCGCGAGTTCCAGCAGCTTGACAATATCAACACCCAGTACGTCGTAGTCACCCATGGAGAAAAAGGCGCGGTGGTCCATTCCAACAGCCTGACGCGTGAGATACCGACCCAGCCGGTCAATAATGCCCAGATTATCGGCGCCGGGGATTCCTTCACCTGTGGCCTGGCTGTGGGACTAGCCCAAGGCCGCGATATCTATCAAGCTGCCGAGTTCGCCGTCAGCTATGCCGGCGACTACGTGGCTCAGCCCCGCGGCGCTCTGTACTAATGCTGATCCAGTCGCAGCACGGCACCAGCCCTGTGGCCCAGTCCCGCGAAGGTGGCGGGGTATTTCACGGCAAACGGGCTGCCAACCCATTGCGAATGATTAGGCCCACTTCCCTTCTTATTTCAATCCTAGGTCTGAGCTGTCTCGGTTCCCCCCGGCTGGCGACTGCTGACCTGCTCTACTTTGCCTCCTCTGTAGCGCAGCAGGGCGCAGTGGCAGTTGGGGAAGTGCGGGCCGGCCCAACCGTATTGTTACGCTTTCGCGGTGCTGATCCTGGCGAGGTCGCCAGCCGCGCACGCCTCGTGGCCCAGCGCCTCCAGCAGCAGGCCCTGCAGGGCCTCGCGGCGTCTTCTATCCAGGTTGCCCCACTCGGGTCAACTGTGACCATAATGGCCGACAAGACTCTCCTGCTCACGGTTGATCCGGCTACCGCCAATCTCGCCCAAAGCCCCCGACGGGCGCTGGCGGAGCAGTGGGCGGAGAATCTGCGCCAGGCCCTGGCTGGTCCGTATCTGTGTCTTGATATTGACGGTAAGCTAACCGTACCGCTGAGCGAGTCGCGCCAGGTCCGCTACGGCGGGACCTATGCGGGCAAGCTCACCGCCACCAGTGACGCGGCCGATCTGATCTCGGTGGTTGTAGACGACGAGAATAGACTGCTCGTAGTCAGTGGCTTGGCCCGAGGGGTGGCCCGGATTACGGTGAGCGCCGCCGAGATTTCCGGCAGCTTCCCGGTCGAGTGTCTCCCCTGGGCTGGGGAGATCCAGCACTTCGTCGCCGCCCAACTCACTGCCTCCGAGGCTCCCGAGGCCGTTATGCGCCCGGCGGTGCTCAACGCCATTCTTAGCAATGTCAGCGCGGCGCCGGGAGCCACTGTCACAATCGAGGAGCTACGCGGCCGCTCCCCCAACTGGGAGGCGGCCGTCGTCATATCTAGCCCAGATCATCTGCGCCGCGCGCAGACCGTGACGGTCACGCCTACGCTGGTATCGCGGCCCGATGTCACTCCCGATTGCGTCCTGGTCAGCAATGAGCCCGAGAAGGTCACCGAACCGCAGACATTACTCCGGCAGATGCTGCTCGGCGCCCGCAGTTGCCGGCTGCTGTGGCACCACGTTAACGCTGCCCACAGCCCGCTGACCTTCATCGTGCGGGTGGTGAACCTGGGCGAAGAACCGGCCAGTGTCTACATTGTCGGTGCCCAGGCTGGCCCGAGCCACGATGAGATCTACACCGGCCACCTGGCGATGTACCACTTCTGGCGGACGCTCCTTGGCTCCATCGGCTACATTGCCACTGTGCCCCCCGGCACCGTCTGGGAGGCCTACCGCTGCTCGGCCCACCCGTCCCGGATAGTCAGCGGAGTTTCTGAGTTCGCTAATCTCGGCTCTCAGCCCCTGCTGATCGAGATGCTAGCCATCTCTGCTCCCGACCCGCTGCCTTTGGTCACTATTGACCCCGACGCCGACCATCTCCGGAAGCTGTCTGACTTCGAGTATCCCGGCTCCAAGAGCGCTGAGCTTGTCCACGAAATCGGCGGCGCGTGGGGCTTCTTCCACGTCGGCAAGCGCACTCCCGACGCTGACATGGTTCAGCTTGCCGGGCACTACGGTGTGATGTACGACGTCGCTGCCCAGGTGGTCAACCGCAGCCAGCAGCAAGCCCGGTTCGAAATCGCGGTGATCGCCTCAGGGGGGGCAGGGCGGGGACTCTACCTTATTGATGGGCAGCTAGTGGATACGGGGCCCATGCGTCCGCTTCAGGAGGGTGTCATTTTCCGGGGTTGGGTTGGCGCCGGCGCCACCAAGTCAATTCCTATCCAGACCATACCTCAATCCGGTTCCAACTACCCGGTCACCCTGGTCCTACGCAGCTTCACTCGCTGACAGTCGCTGGCTCCAGCGACTGCGCCGTTCCTGGCATCGCCCGGGCCAAGCGCCGCCAATCCTCGGTCGCATGACCGCGCCGATCAGAGGCGACGACGTGTACGGTGAAGTATTCTGCATCCGCCGGCACTGGAACGTCAACGGTAAACCGACCGTTGAACTTCGGTCTGACCACCTGGTCGTTCACCGTCAGTTCGGCATCCCGTTCGCAGCGGCCCGCTACGGTAACAGTGTTGCCCTCGAACTCCTCTCTAGTGGCAGGGCTGGTTATCTCCAGGTACGGCCCCAATTCCGCGATCTGCTGCTCCCACCTCTGGCTATCGTCGTCAGTGAACTCGATAACCTGCGCCCCATAGCCTGCTGTAGCCAGTTGGGCTGTCTCGTGGGCCGCAATCGCCAGGTCGCCTTGCTCAGCTTCGATAGCTACCTGGCCTTCGTATACCTGCACTTCGGTCGTGCCGTCAGTAGTGACCTCCACCGAGAAAGTCGTCCCCCGCACTCCCGCGGTCGCCGTGGGGGTCACGATCTCGAACTTGTCCTGCTGGGATAGCACTCTGAGTATGCGGATCCAGACCTTGCCCAGATCCAGACGAAACGTCGAATACTCTGCGCCCCGGGCGACCTGGCACTTTGCCACCGTCAACTCGGTGTCAGGCTCCATTCGGATGCGTGTGCCGTCTATCCAGTTCAGGCTCAGCCGCCCATCGGGGCCGGTGATCAGCTTGTCGCCGGCCTGCACCAGCGTCTTTTCAGGGTTTAGCGGCTTGGTCGTCTCCTCATCATTGGGGATGATCTGGACTTCCCCCGAGACGTTGCTGACGTGGGCGACTCGTTGGAGTATCACGACGGTTTGTGTCAGCAGAAATGCCAGTCCTGCCAGCGAGGCAAACCCCACGATAATTGCGAAACTAGCCCTGCGCATATCCCTAGCCCTCCAGTTTGCGGCGTCATTGTTGTATAATAGGTGCAGTTACTTGGCTGCCACTATCAGCAGAAATTTACCCTGTCGCCAGGATAATTAAACGATGCAGGAGCCCCGGGTGCAAAGTGGCCAGCGGTCGAGCCGGGAACCGAGCAAGCGCAAAGTCAAGCTCTTGGCAGTTGCTGCGGTGTGCACGCTAGCGATGCTCATAGCTGACTTCTGGCCCACCACCACCATGCTGGATCGAATGGAGCTGCGCACGGTGGATTGGCGCTTCCACTATCGTGGTCGGCTGCCGCCTGACCCCGGTATTGTCCTGGTGACCGTAGATGAGGAGAGTATTAAGAAGGTGGGCAAGTGGCCCTGGCCCCGCCGCACGCTTGCCCATCTTACTGACAATCTCGCTGCCGCCGGTGCCCGGGCCATCATCTACGATATATTCTTCGTGGAACGCGAGCAGGATCCTGAGGGCGAAGCTGCCTTCGTTGCGGCCCTCGTGGGCGCCGGCAACGTCTATCTGGCGGGATTCGGCGATGCTACCGAATCGGTCGCTGCCAGCGGGCAAGACGCGAGGGGCGAACCTCTGGCCAGCGCAGGAACTAGCGCAATCGACCGGTATGCGTGGACGCAAACCAGACTTGTCGCGGGCCGCGGCCTGGGTTCCTGGGCCGGCTTGTGCCAGTTGGCGGACCTGACCTATCCCTTCCCCGAATTGGCTGGCGCTGCCCGCGGCATCGGCTATACCGCTCTGGTCCAGGCGGGCGACGGCGTCTTTCGCTATACCCCGCCCCTGGCGCAATACCAGGGTCAAATCTACCCATCCTTGCCAGTGGTGGCGGCTGCTGGCCTGCTCGGCGTCACTCCTGCTCAGATTAGCGTGCGCCTTGGCCACAGCATTGTACTGGGTGATCGCCGCCGTATTCCTATTGACCGTTGGGGCCGGATGGTTGTCAACTTCGTCGGCAAAGAGAAGACCTACCCTCACCTGCCCGCCTGGCGCATCCTCCAGTCATCCGACCTCGAAACCGACGTCCGCCTTGAGGGTAAGACGATCGTGGTCGCCGTTACTGCCCAAGGCCTACACGACGTGCGCACCAGCCCCTTCAGCAACCTGGTCACCGGCGGCGAAGTGCAGGCCACCATTCTGGATAACATCGTTAATCAGCAGTTCCTGGTCGAAGCACTACCCGAGCGAATGCTGCTGGTGGTGCTGTTTATCGGCTTATCCATCGGCGTGATCTTTGGTATTCTGCCCACCACTCATGCCCTGGTCTACTCATTGGGCCTACTCTTTGCCTACAACTGGCTGGGCGTGTGGGCCTTTGTACACCGGGGGGTAATCGTTGACCTCTTCGTCCCCACCGTCACCGGAGTGATTACCATCCTGGCCCTGGTCAGCTACCGCCTGCTCCGCGAGGAAAGCCACCGTTCCCAGGCGCGCGAGACGCTGAGCCACTTTGTCCCCGCCCAGATCGCCTCCCAGCTCTTGGAGGACGAGGCTGCCGCCACTCTCCGGGGCCAACGGCGTGTCGTCAGTGTTCTGTTCTGTGATCTACGCGATTTCACCGCTGCCAGTGAGCGGCTCTCTCCCGACGTCACCGTTACGCTGCTCAACCGCTACTTCGGCCTGATGCACGAAGTCATCTGGGAGTTCGAAGGTACCCTCGACAAGTTCATCGGCGATGGCCTGATGGCGTTCTTCAATGCCCCGGTGGACCAACCCGATCATGCCCTCCGCGCTGTTCGGACAGCTATCGAGATGCAGCGCCGCATTGAGTTCAACCGGGCCGAGTGGGAGTTCTGCGGCTGGGCCGAGTTGGCGGCGGGAATCGGCATATCCACCGGCGAAGCCATCGTCGGATATGTCAGCTCCCGTGAGCGGATGCAGTATACTGCGATCGGTGCTCAGGTCAACCTCGCTGCCCGGCTGGAGGAACTGACCAAGAAGCTCGACACCCGCATTCTTATCAGCGATGCCACCTACCAGCTAGTCAGAGATGCTGTGACCACTGAGCACAAGGGGCACATTCCTATCCACGGCTTTGCTGAAGAAGTCGACGTCTACAGTGTTGCCGTGCCTTTACACTAGCTGGCCCAGTAGCCTTTGTTTGGTCGCTTGTTTGTGATATAATCTCTCCGGTAGTGGCCGTGTGCGATGTCTGTTGCCTGATGCGGGGGGAGACGGGTGGATTTCGGTATATGTCGTTCTATGAAAGCACCAAGCGCGTTGTTGACGTGGTTGCCACCTGTGCTGGATTGGTAGTGGCCGCCCCGCTAATGCTGCTTGTGGCTATTGCCATTAAGCTTGAAAGTCCTGGGCCGGTTCTATTTCGCCATATGCGTCTGGGCAAAGATGGCCGGCCCTTTGTCATGCTCAAATTCCGTTCGATGTACCAGGAAGCACCAGTGCTCCAGGTGCAGCTTCTGGCTGATAACGAAATCCCTGGCCCGGTTTTCAAGATCCGTTCCGACCCCCGTATTACCCGCGTTGGTCGCATAGTCCGCAAGTACAGCCTCGACGAGTTGCCCCAGCTATGGAACATCCTGTGCGGCCAGATGAGTCTGGTCGGCCCCCGGCCGCCCATTCCTGATGAAGTAGCGCGCTACGAGCCCTGGCAGCGCGAGCGCCTAGCGGTCAAGCCCGGGCTGACCTGCACCTGGCAGGTTAGTGGCCGCTCCGATATTCCCTTCGACGAGTGGGTGCGCATGGATATCCAATACGTCCGCTCCTGTGGCCTGCTCCAAGATCTCAAGCTACTGCTTCTGACCGTCCCCGCTGTCATCACCACGCGAGGCGCCTACTAGTATTGGCCGCAGACAAGCGGCCTACCAGCTGCCTGCCTCGCCGTTCACCGAAGCCCCTCGCACAGACCTCATTGGCCGGACCGTGCCTCAAAGCTGGCGTGATCCCAGCCAGCACAGAGCGGCAAGAGGCGCACAGAGGGGGACCGACACACTTGTACCAGGCTACGGGGATTTCCGTTCGCCGCCGACCAGGACTGCACGCGGCACAACTTCGGTCATTCTAAGGAAGGTGTCTTCGTCCGCGATCTGGACTACAGCATCGCGCGCGTCACTCAGCCGTGGCGGGCGCGAGCTGGCATTGTGGGCATCGGTGGATAGGATGTGGGCCAGTCCCTCGCGGATCAGATCAGTGGCAATGTTACGAACGGTGCGGCCCTGCCGCCCGCGGACACTGTCGGCGTTAACCTGCATCAGGCAGCCTCGCTCGACCAGCCGCTCGCACACCCCTGGTTCCTGCCGCAGTAGTTCCGAGCGCTCCGGGTGGGCGAGTATTGGGGTAATACCCGCGATTTGTAGCTCGAAACAGAGCTGTTCGAGGTAGGTCGGGATCCCCGCAAGGGGCACTTCCAGCAGCAGGTACTTGCCCTGGTCGCCCAGTGCCAGGAACTCTCCCTGCCGGACCAGCCATGCTACCTCCGGATGTGCCTCGACTTCCATCCCCGGCAGGATCGTTAGCGCCAGGCCCCGCTCGATGAGTGCTTCGTTCAGTTCGGCGGTGGCGGCCCGGACTATTTCAGGTACCGTGGCCCCCCCCGCCTCTGTGCGTACGCTGGTCGTCGCATATGGGAAGAACATCTGGGGCCTGCGTCCGCCCCCCACACCCACGTGCGGGGTGGCTACGATCGTCTCGATGCCGTCTGCCACGGCGATCTCCGCCATCGCCAGGGAAGTTTCTAGGTCTGCGGCTCCGTCGTCCAGCCCGGCCAGAATGTGACAGTGAAGGTCTATCATTGCTTTTCGCCGACAGCAAAAAGCGCTCTCCCTAGCCTTGGCGACGAGAGCGCTGTCAACCTGAGATGATTGGCGACGTTACTAGTCGGTGCGAAAGGTCACGTAGGCCCGGTGCTCAATCCGGCTCCATTCCACGGCGATGCCAAACAGATTGCAATAGAAGCGCAGAGGCACGTACAGCGCCCCTACGTGCTTGACTGGTGCCCGTTCCACATCGGCCTCTACGCCGTTGATCAGTACATAGCTCTCACCGGGCAGCACCCGGACCAGCACGCTGTTGCGCTCCAGTTCGATCAGGTCGCTAGGCGGGCCCTTGAGGATAGTGCCCTTGATATGGCGCATCAGATCTACCAGCGTTACGTAGACGCGCCCTTCTTTGAGGAACGGCTTGTGCTCGAAGTCGCCCTCCCGGCCGTTGAACCAGACCATCTCGCGCTCGATCTTCTGCCGCTCGATGATCTTGAACTGTTCCGACCATCCCGTGCCTATGCTGGTTAACAGGAGGCTAGCGACAAATACTGTTCCTACTACTGGGGCCAAGTAGCGTCTCGTTTGCATGGTGGTTCCTCCTGAAAAACGCAAGAGATACACCTTCAGTCCCCGCTAGTATACCACACGCTTGCGCAGATGTCAAAGCGAAGTGCCGTCAGCTTCTGCTCCTGCCTGTCGTTCTCCTGCCCTTTTACGTCCCCATCTTCCAGCTTGCGAGATATTCCTCCTGCTCGGGCGTCAGTGTGTCTATGGATATGCCCATAGTCTGCAGCTTAAGCGTGGCGACGCGCTCATCAATCTCCTGCGGCACCGGGTGAACAGCTATCGCCAGCGGCTCACTTAGCCCTGCCACGTATGCCGTGCATAGCGCCTGGTTGGCGAAGCTCATATCCATGACCGCCGCCGGATGGCCCTCTGCCGCGGCCAGATTGGTCAGCCGTCCCTGGCCGATTACGAAGACCTCCCGCCCATCTTCAAGCTGATAGGCCTCCAGGTTGGGCCGGACAGTGCGGATGGTGGTGCTCATCTCGCGCAGGTCAGGCAAGTCAATCTCCACGTCGAAATGCCCTGAGTTACCCAGCACTGCGCCGTCCTTCATCAGTTCGAACTGCTCGCGGCGAATTACGGACCTATCCCCGGTAACGGTGATAAAGATGTCGCCGATCCCGGCCGCGTCGGCGATGGGCATAACCTGGTAGCCGTCCATCGTTGCCTGAAGCGCGCGCAGCGGATCCACCTCGCAGACGATCACCTTCGCTCCCATTCCGGCTGCTCGTCGGCAGACGCCGCGCCCGCAGTCGCCGTACCCGCAGACCACGAAGTTCTTGCCTGCCAGCAGGGTGTTCGTCGCCCGCAGGATGCCGTCAATCGTACTCTGGCCGGTGCCGTAGTAGTTGTCGAACAGGTGTTTGGTGTTGGCATCGTTCACTGCGATAAGCGGGTATTTTAGCGCTCCGTCAGCCGCCATCGCTCGTAGCCGGATTACACCCGTGGTGGTCTCTTCCATCCCCGCCTTGATGTCTGCGATCTGCTCCGGTCGCTCGGAGTGCAGCGTTGATATGACGTCGGCACCATCGTCAATGGTGATGGTCGGTTTGATGTCCAGTACGGCATTGATATGGTTGTAGTAAGTCTCGCGGTCCTCACCGTGGCGGGCGAAAACTGGTATCTCGTAGTCAGTGACCAGGCTTGCGCCCACCTCATTCTGGGTGCTAAGCGGATTGCTGGCGCACAGGGCCACTTCCGCACCGCCCGCCTTCAGGGTCCGCATCAGATTGGCCGTCTCGGAGGTCACGTGCAGGCAGCAGCCAATGCGCTCGCCGCCTAGTGGCTGTTGCTCGGCAAATTCCTGGCGGACAAGCTGCAGCACCGGCATCTGCCGGTTGGCCCATTCGATCCGGCGCCTGCCAGCCTCGTGCAGTTCGACGTCGGTAATATCATACTCCATCAGTTTGGGTTCCTCCCCCTGGTATCAGTAGCAACTGGTCATTCCGCTATAGAGTGTGCAGCGACACGAGAACAACATATAGGGGAGCTCCTGCAATACTCGCGCCATCGCTACCGGACTGCAAGGCAACTCTGCACATACTCGCCTACTGCCTCCTGCCACGGCTGCAGCGGAGTAAATCCTAACTGCTGCCAGCGCCGATTGTCAAGTACCGAGAACG
Source organism: bacterium (assembly GCA_030603495.1). Taxonomy (GTDB): domain Bacteria; phylum Armatimonadota; class Zipacnadia; order Zipacnadales; family Zipacnadaceae; genus JALGTD01. The sequence continues at coordinate 98,729 of JAUVXR010000001.1, read as the reverse complement.
CCGGGCGCTGGGTGGGACTGTCCCAGTCGGCGCTGGTGATCTCGGTGATCGGTACGTCTGCCAAGCCGGCGGCATCTAGCGCCACCCGCGCCAACTCCGCCCGCGAGCAGTATCCGCTGTTGGTGATGTGCACGATCCCGCTCACTGGCCGGGCGACGATCTCCCACAGCGCGCCGCCCAGATCCTGACTGTACGTCGGTGAAGCGACCTCGTCAGTGATCACCTGCAGTTTCCCGCCTTGACGGGCGCGGCGGATGATCGCTTCCACAAAGTTGCGGCCCAGCAGCCCGAACAGCCACTGTGTCCGCACGATCAGGCAGTCCGGGGTGATCTCCTGCGCCGCTTGCTCGCCGGCCAGCTTCGACCGGCCGTAGGCATTTATGGGATTGGGCCTATCCTCCTCGGTATACGGCTCGCCCTTCATGCCGTTGAAGACGTAATCCGTGCTGATATAGACAAGCCGCGCACCCACCTCCGCACAGAAGCGGGCGACATTCTCAGTCGCCACTGCATTGTGCCGGTTGGCCAGTTCAGGCTGGTTGGTGGCGCCCTCGACGTCGGTGTAACCGGCGCAGTGGATAACTACCTCAGGGATGTAGGGCCCCAGTGCACTCGTGATGCCTTCCTGGGTAGACAGGTCCCCCTCAGCAATATCCACGCCGACGGCCCGCACCGACTTCGGCGCCAGCGCCATCAACGCCGACCCCAGCATCCCCGCCGCTCCGGTGACTACGACCAGCTTGTCCTCGCTCACATCAGACATATCGCCCCCCTGCTCGCGACAGGAATGTCCCTCCTACGGGTTTCATACGTTCCTCGCTGGGTTGCTGTTTACCTCCTGCTTGCGTTGGGTTCTTCAAGTTGGACGTAGGCGTGGCCAATAACAACAATGCTCAAGTCGCATCCGCCCGCCCGGCGGGCTATGAGGGAGCTGAGCACAATGATTCCGACCAAGGGCCGGTCAGACTTATCTGACCACGCGAATTCCTGGTGGACGGACTATACCGAAGTCAGCCTCCAGAGCCTACCGCCCTCCCGTCTGTGGAGTCTGAAGCTACTCAACAACGTCGTCGAGACCAAGGACGGTTACACCCTCGGCCACTGCCGGCGCGTCCAGGATTACGCGCGGGCGTTAGGCGAGGCGCTGGGCCTGTCCGACCAGCAGCTCAGCAACCTGCTGATCGCCGCTACTTTTCACGACATCGGGAAAGTCGGGATTATCAGCGCCATACTCAACAAGCCCGGTCCGCTCGATGCTTTCCAGTGGCAGGTGATATATATGCACCCGGTGCTGGGCCGCGAACTGTGGGAGGGGTCTGTCCCCCGCCTGATCGAAGTGGCTCGGATCATCCACCAGCACCACGAGCGCTGGGACGGGGACGGGTACCCTCAGGGGCTGGCGGGTGAGGACATCCGCCCGGAGGCCCGTGTCCTGGGCGTGGTGGATGCCTACGACGCGATGTGTAGCGACCGTCCCTACCGCCCCGCCCTTAGTGATTCAGTGGTTCTCGATGAGCTATATGCCGGCGCCGGCGGCCAATTTGATCCGGAGGCGGCCGGACTCTTCATTGACATCATCCAGGATAGGAAGCTGAAAGCAGCATAGGCAGTTATTGCCCTTCGCTTTCTGTGTACACAATTATCCGCCCTGAAGAGGAGCTTCCAACTGGAGGCCGCTGCCAGATGAAGAATAGCAGCAAACACCAAGACCGTCACTTCATAGTGGTTGGAATTGCACTGGCCGTCCTCTACTGGATTATTGAAGCGGCGGCACATGCCTTTGTGTTTCATGAGGGCAGCTTCGCCCAGCAGCTATTCGCCCCCCTCCCGCATGAAGTCTGGCTGCGTTCGTTGGTTGCCATCCTTGTCATCCCGTTTGGTGTCTATGCCTACGTTGCTACAACCAGGCGCAAGCGGTCCGAAGAAGCCCTGCGCGAAAGCGAGGGCAAGTATAGGACGCTCGTTGAGAATCTGCCTCAGAAGGTGTTCATCAAGGATAGGAGTTTGGTCTATGTATCCTGTAACGAAGAATACGCGCGGGACCTGGGGCTTAAGCCTGATGAGATCCCGGGACACACAGACTATGACTTCTACCCCAAGGAATTGGCCGAGAAGTACCGCGCAGACGACGCGAGGATTATGCAGTCAGGAGAGACAGAAGAGATCGAGGAGGCCTATATCCAGGATGGGCAAGAGGTATTTGTCCATACGGTTAAGACGCCCGTCAGAGACGAAGACGGCAAGGTTGTCGGCATACTGGGCGTTTTCTGGGACATCACCCAGGCCAAGCAGGCGGAAGAGGCCCTGCAAGCCAGCGAAGAAAGATTTCGTTCTCTGGTCGAGACGACCAGTGACTGGATATGGGAAGTAGACGCCGAGGGCATCTACACTTATGCCAGTCCCCGAGTCAAGGACCTCTTGGGCTACGAGCCCGAGGAGGTCATTGGCAAGACGCCCTTCGATCTCATGCCTCCGGATGAGGCAAAACGAGTCGCCGCTCAGTTCGAGGCTGCCGCTAAGGCTCGGGAACCCTTCGACAGATTAGAGAATGCCAATCTGCACAAAGATGGGCAAATTGTAGTGCTTGAGACTAGCGGTGTTCCAATTCTTGATGCGGGCGGGGAGCTGCTGGGTTATCGCGGCGTAGATCGCGACATCAGCGAGACCAAGATGCTCTGGGATGAACTGAACCACCAACTGGTCCGCGATGCCCTCACCGGCGTCTACAACCGCCGCTACTTCAACGAAACCATCATCCAGGAAATCCAGCGTGCCGACCGCTACGGGCACCACGTCAGCTTCATAATGGGCGATATTGATAATCTGAAGGCGATCAATGATGGCTACGGGCATCTGGTCGGTGACCAGATGCTGCAGGGCGTGGCCGAGGTCCTCCAGAAGTCGGTCCGCGCGGCTGATGTTATCATCCGCTACGGCGGCGACGAGTTCCTGGTGGTGATGCCCGAGACCAGTACTGAGCAGGCCCACGCCGCTGTCGAGCGCTTCCAGCAGGCCTTCGCCGACTGGCTGGACCAACGGGTCAAGGAGGGGGCGCTACCCCCCGATCTGCCGGCGGATCTCGGCTTCAGCATGGGCGTGGCCTGCTACCAACCGGACACCGACGTCGCCGTCGAGGAGGTCCTCGCCCAGGCCGACGCAGCGATGTACCGTACCAAGCAGGCCAAACGCGCCAAGCGCGCCACCGCCTGACCCGCCTCTCCTTACCCTTCCTCACCGGTAGGAGCGGCATTCCTGCCGCGACTGCCGTCGCCAACTCCGTGGGAGGGGCACCCTTGCCCCGACCGCCATTCTCTACACACTCCAGTGGGACAGGCGTCCCGCCTGTCAATAGTCAGTGACGGGCCAGAGGCCCGTCCTACTGATTTGGTACTCGCGGGGTCATTGCCCCTTGACAGAGCAGGAGGTTGCCCTGGCCTGCCCGGCGAATTCACCTACGACACTGTCCAACTTCTAAAGTTTTTGCCGGAAAGGCGCGGAAAACCGGCTTTTTTCAAAAAGCGGGTTTTCCGCAAAATCCGTTCACGACTTTTGCTGTTCCAGAGCTGGTGTAAGAATGCGTGATGTTGCTGCCCAGTCAGACAATCGAGGCATTACCATTGACCGCGTAGGCGTGCGTGATATTCGCCTGCCGGTGATGATCCGCGAGAAAGACGGCGGGATGGCTCGGGTACTGGGGGAGTTCGACGTCAGCGTGCAACTGCCCCATCACGAGCGCGGTACCCACATGAGCCGCTTCGTCGAGATCCTTTCGCGCTGGAGCCGCAAGGCCGTGGCTATGGACGAGATTCGCGAGATGCTCGAAGAGATCCGCGGTGCTTTCCAGGCTAATGCCGCCCGACTCAGCCTCCAATTCAAGTACTTCCTGGAGAAGGCCTCGCCGGCCAGCGGGATGGTCTCGTCGCTGGATTACGACTGTCTTTTCGAGGGGCGGCTGGCTAGCGACGGCTATATCTTCACCCTGGGCGTGACCGTCCCGATAATGACGCTCTGCCCCTGCTCCAGGGAGATCGCCGACTATGGCGCGCACAGCCAGCGGGCCGAGTTGACTGTCCGCCTGCGCACTGACGGGCACTTCATAATCTGGCTGGAGGACCTCGTCCCCCTCCTCGAGCAGCAGGGCAGCTACGAGGTTTTCCCGATACTCAAGCGCAGCGACGAGAAGGTGGTCACCGAGGGCGCTTATGACAATCCCAAGTTCGTCGAAGATGTCGTTCGCGACACCGTCCTGGCGCTGGCCTCGCTTGCGCACGTGAGCTGGTTTTCGGTAGAATGTAAGAGCTACGAGTCAATCCACAATCATACCGCTTATGCCTATGCGGAGAGTGGCGGACAATAGATGGCCATTGCAATTGGGATAGTACTGGCGACAGTCGGCGTGTTACTACTCTGGTACGGGCAGCGCTTCGGGCGGTCGGTGATCCAGAGGGCTCCGCTGGCGGGGCAGCCCGCTGAGGAGCCAGCGATGCCTGAAGCCGTCCCGGGCGGCGCTCTTGGCCCCGATGCGCTGGTCTTCCTCTTCCCGGAGCGCTTCGTGGGCACCTGTGACGATGCTGTGGCCGCGCCCGGCAGGACCGGCACCGCGCCACTGACTCAGGAGTCCATAGACTTGTGCGACGAGGCCGGCCGCCTCGTCTACGCTATCCTGGTGGACCAGTACCAGGGCAGCCGGCTGGAGTTCCGCCTGGTCGAGCGGGCGCCCTCGATGATGCAGCCGTTCCCCCAGAAGAGCTGGGAGCTGGAGATGCGCCGCGCCGACGCGCTGAGTTCCTCGCCGCTGCTTGACTGCCTGAACGTGGCCTTCACTGTCATCTATCAGCGGCGCGGCCTCGGGGCTGCCGAGGAGGATGAGCAGCAGCTTTGGGTCGGCCTGGATGAGCTGCTCGAGCAGGTGCTCAAGGTCGCCCGTGCTGAGATCGGCTTCTGGAAGCGCCAGGGCGTCTACGGCGACCTGTGCAAGTATGTCGAAGAAGCACTGGTTGCCGCCGGCTACATGCGCGAGCTGTCTCGCCCCACTTGGCTGGAGCGGCTGCGCGGACGTGAGCTTCAGGTCAACCGCCCCGCCATCGAAGCGCACCGCAGCGATGCCGACGACCTCCACCGCTCTCTAGTCGAGTTCCGGTGTACGCACGGCTCGGAACAGACCCGCGAGATGGCCGAGGACCTCACCTCCCCCTCGCAGGAGGCCGACTCGGAGCTGGCCACCGCCCCCGGACCGCTTGACGAGCTGCCCCTCGACGATGCCCTGCGCCTCAGCATCTACGAAGCACTGCACTGCCTGCGCCAACTGGAGCCCAGCGGGGGAACCTAGCCGATGAGCCGCGAGGAACTGATAGAAGCGATCATAATGATCGGCATCATCGTCGCCTTCTGGCCGATGTTGTTGCTGGAGGCGATACCGCTGCACGTCCGCTACCTGTTCTACGGTGTGGCGGGAGTGCTGGTAGTTATCATCTTCATCCGCCGGCTGGCGCGTGTCCGCGCCGGGCTGAAGTACAGCCGCCAGATGCGCGACCTCCAGGAGCAGCCCCAAACCGGCGGCCAGCCGATGCCGTTCATGTCACCGGACGAGTCGGACACGGAAGATCGCTAGTTCGGTACGATAGGCGTCCCGCCTGTCGGCTGCCTTACTAATTTGAAAGTTTTTGCCGGAAAGGTACGGAAAACCGGCTTTTTTCAAAAAGCGGGTTTTCCGCAAGCCGTCTTCCATTCCCTTAGCCTTTATTGCTAATGTAAACCAAATCCTTCCTCGACAAGATAACCGGCGTTCGCGGCTACCGCGAGCAGATTGTGCGGGCCGAGTATCTGCCCACGCAGGAGGCTGAGTAGGGTGATAGCCCTGTCCAATTCTAAAGTTTTTGCCGGCTTGTCTGCCGTAGCTTTAGCGAAGGCCGGAGGGGTTTGGAAAACCGGCTTTTTTTGCCTAAAAAGCGGGTGCCCCGCGAGAGCCGTTGGCAAATCTTATGAGGTAGCCAATGCCCGAGCTACCCGAAGTAGAAGTCATCCGCCGCGATCTGAACGAGACCATCGTCGGCCTGACCATTGACTCGGTGCAGGCTCGTGACGAGATGGTGCTGGTGGGCGTGACGCCCCGGCAGTTCGCGAGGCGCCTGTCTGGCCGCCAGATCCTCGACATACGCCGCTGGGGAAAGGTGCTGATCATCGAGCTTTCCGGCGGGGTCTGCCTGCTGGTGCACCTACGCATGACCGGCCGGCTCTATCCCGTGCCTGCCGATCAGACCCTACCGGACCACACCCGTGCCGTCTTTCACCTCAGTAACGGGCAGCGGCTGCTATTCGTCAATCCCCGCCGCCTGGGCCGGCTGGAGATTGCTGATTCCAACCGTCTCACTGAGGCGAAGATGCTTCAGAAGATGGGAATGGATGCGCTCAGTGATGAGGTGGACGAGCAGGTAGTGGGGGAGATGCTCCGGCCGCATTCGATTGCGCTCAAGCAGTGGCTGCTCGACCAGACGCACATCGCCGGCCTCGGCAACATCTATGCGAGCGAAATCCTCCACCGCTGCCGTATCCACCCCGATGCGCTAGCGAACTCGCTCGACCCCAAGGCCGTGCGGAAGCTGCTGCGGGCGATCCGCCGGGTGTTGGACGAGGCGATAAAGTGGCGGGGAACTACGGTCTCTGACTATGTTACCGGGCGGGGGGTGCCGGGGGCATTCCAGAAGCGTTTGCGCGTCTACGGCCGTGAGGGGAAGCGTTGCCGCCGGCGCAACTGCCGGGATACAATCGTCCGCACCACCCACGCCGGCCGCAGTACCTACTACTGCCCGCGATGCCAGCCAGTACCTCGGTAGGAGCGACATTCCTGTCGCGACTGGCAGTTCTTCTCCTGTAAGCTTGCACTGCAGCTCTTTCTGCAATCTGGCGGAGGCGCTCTATTCTTCGAGTACTTGGTAGTAGACCGACTCAATCTCGCTGATCATCCGCTCAGGCCCATAGCGCTGCCGTACAGCCCGGCTGATCGCTGAATCGTCTTGCTCCGCCCCGGCGGCGCTTGACCACGGCTCTTCGAGGTCATACTCCACTGTCGAAACGAGGAAGTCCCGGTAGGTGATACTGCGCTGGCCCTCGACGATGATCTCCGCATCGCCCATCTCTGGCGGCGCCAGAAGGTGGCGTCGGATCGCAGCGGCAAGCTGCGTGACGTCGGTTACGTCAGCCAAGTAAGCTCCGGGCAGATCACTGAAAATATCAGCGAGCGCGCTGGTCTCGGCAGCTATCACTGGCAGCCCGACGGCCAGCGCCTGGAGTCCGCGCAGGGGCGCTCTATCGGCATCGCTGAGCAGTACCACTACATTCAGAGCCTCCACGATCTGCCGGGCGTCGCGGCGCTCGCCCAGGAAAACGCAGGCTCCACCCAGCCCGAGTTCGTGGGACAGCTCCTGCAGAACGGCACGCCCCGAGCCCTCTCCCATTACCACAAACTCCACATTGGGTAGATCAGCGTTAACCAATGCGGCCGCTTGCAGGAATTCTTCAACGCCGTGACCGGGCTCCAAGCGGCTGACCAGCCCCACTATCGCCGCATCCCGGTGCAGGCCCACCTGCCGGCGTTTGACCCCGGCTTCGTACGGGCGGCTGAGGGATCGCTCCAGGCTGGGGTAGATCACGTGGGTCCTTCTACCTGTGTGTGGGGCCAGCCTCTGGAGCAGTTCGCGGTCGTGTTGCGACGAGACGATCACCGCAGTGCACCGCTTCAGCAGTCGGCGTAGCCCCAGCCGCCGGCTCCAACGCTGGGAGGCTTGTTCAAGTGTGCTTAGAGCGGTCGCGTGGAGAGTGGCAACAACCGGCCGAGGCGGGCGAGGGCGAGTCGGATAATGGGTCCGCACGGCGATAGCGGTGGCCGCGAGGCCGTGGCAGTGAACCAGGTCAACATCTCGCGTGGAGATAAGCCGGTGCAACTGGGCCTCCGCTGCCCGGTCTTGGCGTGATGGGCGGCCTACGGGGATAGCCACGTTGACCCAGGTAATCTGGCGCGCCTCTAGTCGTTCCCGCAGCCGGGGGGAGAGCATGCCAGTTACAAGCAGCCGCCACCGGCTGGCATCGAGACCCTCGAGCAACGCGGTCGTCTGGTCAAGAGCATCGGGGTCACCGCGTGGGATAAGTTGTAGTATGGTGTATTGGTTGTCCATCCACTGCAGTGTGCCTGTGTGTGCCTCTTTCCTGCGCAGAGAGGGGTCAGGGGTGAGGCCGCTGTTCTTCCCTTGCCTGCGATAGATGGGCCCCAGGTTGAGCTTGCCCGTCTATGGAGCGTAATACGCCCCCCGCCAGCCCATCTGCCCGATATAGCCCTTAGCGTGGTTGATGCGGTCCTGGTTGCCCGGATGAGTGGCGAACATTATCTCGAAGTCGTTGGGTTCGCGCGCCTGGATCTCCTGGAACGTCTGCAACACCGCCACTGCCACAGTCGGATCGTAGCCCGCGTTGTGGGCGTGGAGCATCCCCATACGGTCGGCCTCGTACTCATTATCGCGCCCGTAGTCCAGGAGCACCAGCCCCGCGACGGCCGAGGCGATCCGCGCCGAGTCTTTCCTGCCGAGTATCAGCGCGATGATCGCTTCGTAGCCGAGTTGGCGCTCAATACGGCGCACTGCATGCTGCCGGGCTACATGTGTTGTTTCGTGCGCCAGGACCCAGGCGATCTTGTCGCGGTTCGAGTTCAGTGCCCCAATCATCCCCCGGAAGATATAGATGCGCCCGCCGGGGAAGGCCACGGCATTGGTGGTGTCATCCGCCAGCATCCGATAGTCGTAGGGATAGTCCGGAGGCTCCGCGGCCCGCTCGATATCCGCGCCGATGGTGCTGACTAGAGTAGTGAGGCGCGGGTCCGTTTCCCGGCCGTACTTCCGCTCGAAGTCGTCACCGGCATCCTGCCCGAGCTTGATCTCCTCGCCTTTGCTAATCAGCCGGCCCTTACAGCCGGTTGTCACACCTGGCACAAACACAATGAACACAACCATGCAAAACAGCATGTGCGTCCGTCCACTTGTCATATTTGGGTCCCCGTAGTAGGCGATTGCCGCGCTTCCGAGCTTTGCAGGTAGCTCAGGAAGTACGAAGCCAGAATCATGGCAGTAACTGTGATTAGTCCCGCCCACAGAACCCCGTGGTAGTACAGGCCTTGGGCTACTGAGCGCTGTGCCACATACCACACGGCCAGCACTGTCATCACCACGATGGCCAGTACGCTCAAGCACGAGCCGGCGGGCAGCTTCTCCAGCGGTAGACTGTCTGCGACGCTGGTTGGTGGCCAACCCAGCGCCGGTAGTTCGCCTTCCGCTGCCGGCTGCCCATACCACTGCTCCAGTCGCCTGAACAGGGCTACGGTGGCTCGATTTGAGCCCTTCAGCGTCCTGGCCTCCCGTGAGCCCAGGCTGAAGTGCCGGCGCGGCTGGCCCGGCGTATGCCAGGCTACCACGACGCGCTGCGGCACCCCGGGCCTCTCTAACAGTTCCAGTGAATCAGTGCTCTCGCGCCGTAGGCTCCAGGCGAACGCATCCCCTCGATAGATCAGCCCTGCGTCAGTCAACTCTAGAAAGCCCACGTCCCGATCCGTCTCGCCCTGCCACAACCGCAGCGTATCGCCGGGCGAGAAGCCCACGAATTGCCTCCCCTCGGGCGGATGGCCTGAGGCCGTGAGCTTTTCGGCCAGTCGCTGCCGCAGCTCGTAGTTACCCAGCAGTGCCAGGCGGTTCTGCGCCAGCCACGGCAGCACTATCCCCAGCCCGAAGGCAACCGCGCTGACGACAGCAGCCGCCACTCCAGTCGCGCTGGCCAGCAGCCAAGTGATTGCGATCAGACCGGCTGCGAAGGGGACAGTACCGGCGGCAAGCAGCGCCAGCCCCGCCAGCGCCCGTACTTTTCGCTTGAATTGCCTGGTAAATACCGTCTCAGCCAATCTCTCCGCCGCCCTTGCTCGGTGCGACAGGCGTCTCACCGGTCGCTACTATCCACTAACCACTACTTCGTTACTATCCTCACCGCTTTGTGCTCGCTGTCCCAGCTCACCTGCGCGTCCAGCGCCTCGGCCATCAGCCGCAGCGGGATCAGCAGCCGCCCCTCGACGATGATCCCCTGCTCCTTGCGAATCAGCACGCACCGCAGTCCCTTGCAGACTGTTGCTAACTGCTGTTCTTCCTGCCATTTTACTTCCGCGCCGACCGCTTCACATGCCGCGCGCAGCGGCGCGTAGCTCTTCCCTCCCCGCACCCGTGCTGCCGGCTTGAACTCCTGCTTCTTCCCGTTGACGTAGACCCCAACCAGCATATCGGCCAGCGCAATCCCCGTCACCAGCGTCACGACCAATCCGATTAGTGCTGCGTTCCGTCGCATCCCGGCACCGCTCCTTGCCGACCTTTGCACTATCCTCTGGTATATTCTGCATAACTCAGTGGGTTCCTGCACGGGGTGCAGATGGGGACGAGGGGAATCACTTGGTGGCACGGGCTTGCTGTCGGGGCAAGCCCGTGGCCCAATTCAGAAGTCTTTGCGGAAGGGGTGTGGGGAAAGCCACTTTCTACAGAAAGGGGTTTCCCCGCAATCCGTTCATGCCTTGCCTCAGACTGCTGCCATTAGCAGGCCGCCGGCGGCGATCAGCAGCCCAATGAAGGTCAGCAGCAGGCTGCCCCAGAAGGTGACGGCCCAGTTGTGTGAGGTCTGGGTAGTCCCGTCGGGCGCGTGCAGCTTCCACAGCTCCAGGTACGGTCGCGGGTAGCGCCGGTACCAGCCTTCCACCTGGACCCGCTGCCCGACGAAGCTCTCGGCGCGGAATAGCCCGAACAATAGTTGGAGCATGCCCAGCGGCTGGCGGTAGTCGAGCGTAATAAAGCCGCTGTTGTCCTGCAGCACGAGGTCCTCGCTCCAGAATAGTCCGGGGATCCCCCGGCCGATGATGCGCCCTTCGATACTGGCTGGCACCGAGCGAATCCGCGAGGCCTTCACCTCTGCGATCAGGTCGGCGATTCCTCGGGGGGCGAATCCGTGCTTGGGGTACGCAAACAGCGTCCGGCCCAGCAGGCCCAGGCCCAGCCCCAACAGGGCCGCGCCGACGCCGGCCACAACCTGTCCGCCCGCACCCAGGACGATCGCCGCGACGACCCCGCCCAGTAGGCCCAGCAGTGGCAGGTAGTTCATGAACAGGTCCACAAAGAACTCGTCCCAGTAGCTTTCGGTGCCCTTCTCGGGTAGCTCATAGGCTGGTCGTTGACCGATCTGCTCCGACTGACGCTGGAGCGCGCGCAGCCGTCGCGCGGGTAGGGGGTGAGTTGAGTTAAGCTCGCAGATTGTCGCCCACGGGTTGAACAGGTCCCAGGCCATAGCTCGGCTGACCGTCCGCAGATCAGTGCCGTCAGTCGCGGCGTGCGTGCTGGCCGCGGCGAGTGCCAACGAGCCGCCGAAGTCGCGGTCGAATATCCCCAGCATCTTCGCCCCCCCGGCTACTGCCGCCGCCGGGCGGAGCTTCCCGGTCTTTTCGTCTTCCTGCTCAATAGGGGTGCGCGCCAGCCCGTAGGCGATCTTGACCAGCCCCGTCGCCAGGGCATTAGGATTACGGGTGATCTGCCCCGAATACTGGTCGGCGTAGTATTCCCGCACCCGCGACAGGAACATGACGATATACTGGCTGACGATGTAGGCCACGAACGCGGCAATCGCCACCGCAACCACCGCCCCACCACTCTTGCCCCGGCGCCCTCTGCCACTATACAGCCCGAAGCGAAAGATGTAATAGAGCACCAGCGGAATCGTCGCCGCAACGGTCATTACCACGAAGTCCCAGTGGACGATGTGGCCCAGTTCGTGCGCGACCACGGCCCGCCGCTCCTCCTCGTCGCACAGGTCGAGGATGCCCCGCGTGATGACCAGCCGCGCGTCGCCGGGGTAGTGCCCGAAGGTGAAGGCGTTGGGGTTGCCGTCTTCGATGACGCCGAATTTCGGCTCGTGCAGACCCCGCTCGTGACAGACCTGGCGGATCAGCGTGGCGATGCCGGGATCAGCGTGCTCAGGCGGCTGCCACTGGATCTTGTAGATCCACTCGATGATAAAGGGGCTGATCAGGTACTGGACGCCGGCGAACGCCAGGACGATTACCAGCGCCACCCACATGGGCGCGCCCGTGGTATACAATGCCGCAGTCAGCACCGCAAACAGGATGCCAAACAAGACAACCAGCGTGAGCACCGAACGCACTGCGAGATTGAACATTCTGCCACCTCCTATGAGCGGAATCACTCACAGGGAAGTATACGCTCGGGAAGGGAGGGTGTCAACGGGAGGAATATGGGCTCATTCAGGGGACGATCAGTATCATCGTGTGCGGCAACTGAAGCGCGGCGGTGTACAGCGGGGGAAGCTGCCACGACCACATGGGACGTGGTGGCTGAGGGATAACGACGATAGAGGGGTCGCGGTCTAGGCCTGCGGTGAGCAGTGCTTCTGCCGGGTTACTGACAGACGAGATAATCTCGCCTTCGGCATGGTGGGCCAGCAGCGCCGATGCTACCCGCTTGCCCAGTCTCTCGGCAGAGTAGCGCTTGTTCGCGGTAACTACTACGTCAAGGTCAATGTTCAAGGTCGCGGATAGCTCGCCGGCGACCGAGACGGCCCGCCCCCCGGCCGGGGAGAACTCATACAGCAGCAGGATTGACTTCGGCTCGATGTATTCGCTGGCGCAGATCAGTGTGGGACACCGCAGTCGGGCCTGCAGCCGCCGCCGGGTAGTTCGGCCGGCCAGCCCGCCTCCGCCTCCGCGTCTACCACCCCGCCCCACCACCACCAGGTCAGCCAGGCTCGATTCCTCGCGCAGGCGAATTGCTGGCCGGATGCCACTGGTTATGCGGATACTCCCGGCCACATGTGCCTGGTGCAGCTTCAGCCGTGCCTCCTCTACGAACTGCGGCACCACGCGACTCTCAGTCTCGAACTCCTCAGCATCCTCGACCGGTTCCGCCATCTCCACGAGGGTGGGTTCAGCCGGTAGTTCCGGCTCGGGTGCCAGACCTTCTTCAGTGTCTACCACCAGCAGGTGTACGCGCCCGGCGCAGGCCTCGGCCAGGTCAATAGCCTGGGCCAGCGCTACTTGCGCGGAGCGGGAATTGTCGTAGCCAACGAGGATATTCTTAATCATACCTGCTCAACTCGCCTCCCAAAGCGAGGCGAATTATAGCAGGTTTGGCGCAGGGCAGCAAGGGGAAGTTTACTGTAATTACGGCAACCTACTCGGAGAGATGCTGCAAATCGCGGAGCGTCTTTGCCTTCTTCCGCAGGTAGACTTTCCCCTGGTCGGCGAGGTGGTCGTAGACTTCGCAGTCCAGGGCGGTGGCCAGCGGGCGCAGGTCCACGCGGGTGGTGCCGTCTTCCAGTCGCGGGCGGCAGGCGATGACCTGGCTGCCCGGGAGCAGGACGACCTTGATGTCGCCGGCTTGTTCGGACGTACGCAGTTCGACCTGATGGCGGTATTCGTCCAGGTGCAGATTCCGGCCCGGGCAGGTCTTGTTGGCGTATTCACGGTGAAAATGGATATCGTCGGGGGTGAGTGAGAAGCGCTGGAGCAGGGCGGCGACGACCTGCTGACCAATCTCGGTTCCTGGATAGTCCGCGGGGTCTTCGCTGTCGAAGTTTGCGATGTAGGATAGGCCGATGGAGTCCTGGTTCTGGCCGCGACAGTGCGCGCCGGCGCGGCTTATGGGCCGGCACAGGAAGATGTCACCGCTGGGGCCGATCATAATGTGATAGCCATTGTCCGACCAGCCGCGCTGCTTCATGTGATACTGGCGCACGGCGCGCACAGTGCTCAGACCGCGGTAGTTGGAGGCGGTAGGCCGCCAGGTATGGTGGACGATCACCGAGCGAATGGCCCGGCTGACCGGCACTTCCCGGATATGTTGCTGGCACTCCGGGAGGGATAGTTGTTGTTCAGTTGGCATGTGCAGTACCTCGCGCCTTCGGTTCCGAGCCGGTGGCAGGAAGTCATCCCTCCTGCCTACCATCGTTGGCCGTTGTGTTGGCTCACTTGATAGTCTTGCCGACCCAGACCTCAAAGGTCAGGTCATCGTGCTTGTACGCACCGCCGGCAGCCACAAAGTCAACATAGTTGTCCAACATAGGGATTTCAACAGCGAACTTCGCGCCCAGACCGGCAGCGATGAGCTGATCGCCGAAGGCAATGAACGGGCCGAGGGTCGTCTCGATCTGCTCAACTTCATAGAGCGGCCAGTACGCGCCAGCGCCCCAGCCGATCGTTCCGCTGAGCAGGGACAGTTCCACGGTCTCAGTGATCGCCTCGCCGGCCTCTTCGAGAAAGTTATCCGCCCAGCCCGCGGCGCACAGCGCCAGGATAAGCGTCACTGTAGCCAGGTACTTGGTCATCGTTTACTCACATCCTTTTGCTGAGTTAATGTTGTAGACTGCGGCCTCGACATCAGCCCGGCTTATCCGGTAGCCGCGTTGCTGCGCCTGGCGTACGACATACTCGTATTTGGCGGCGCCTTCGCCCGGGCCATAGATCTGCTCGGCGGCGTTGACCAGCCGCTCCAGGAACTCACGGAGCTGTTCGTCTTTGATACGCTGGATGTACTGGCGTACTAACTGACAAATGAAGCCGACGACGATGGTGCTGATGGCTGGCAACAGCACATTTCTGAGCGAAGATGACAATGCCTCGAGCATAGCGATAACCTCCTTAGTTTAGGTCGTTGTCGCTCATGGTGTTTTGGCCGTATGAATCTCTGGTTGGTCGAGCCCTTCTGGGGTAGTGGCGCGGCTCATTCTCCCATACGCTGTCTGCCACGACCACTTTGAAAGTTTTTGCCGGAGGGGCTGTGGGGAACCGGCTTTTTTTTCAAAAAGCGGGTTCCCCGCAAGGGTCGTTCTTCACAATTCCCGCGGCCGCGGCCGGCCCGGGCGGCTCGCGAACTGCAGCACCTTCAGCGCCTGCCGTTGTGGCCGGTATGCGGCGGTGCAATACCGGGCCGCTTCGATGAACCGGCCTAGCTGGTAGATGGTGTAGAGGAACACAAAGCTGAAGGCGGTCCACAGCAGCCAGTTGGCGGGGCTGGCCGGCACCAGGCCGTCAGGCCAGCGCTCGACCAGTTCTCCCAGGCGAGCCGTTCCCAGTAGCGCCAGAGTGATCTGCGCGGAGCGGTTGACGCCGCGCCGGCACAGGTCGCACCATATTGCGAGCAAGCAGACAATAAAGCCGGCGTCTACCACGCCGACTACAATTGTGGCAGGTATCATCTATTATTCCTCCGAGTTAAGACTATCAATCTCCTCCGCGAAGGCCCGTTCGAGCTTGGCTTTAAGGTGGCGCAGGATGTATGTGCCGGTGAGCGCGGCGAAGAAGGCCATCTGGAAGCTGCCATCCACTATGAACGCGACCGTCACGCAGATAATCAGGTTGCCGATGAAGCCCAGGTGCAGCTCGTTACCCTTCATGCGGGGCAGGACCAGGGGCCGGCCTTCGAGGGTGGCGTTGACCAGCGCCCCCAGTAGCCCGGCCAGCCCGCATAGCACATATTCTCCTGTCGGCGAGTTCCCCAGCAACACTGCCAGCCAATGATAAGCGCCCGTCATAGTCAGTTCATCCTGTGATTTGGATCTGCCGATGCTCTGCGCTCGTCTTCGTCAACAACTCGTGTAACGCCAACTCTACTTCCTCCGGCGTAATCGCCCAGAGGCACTCGTAGCGGCAACGGATGTGCTGGGGTCCCTCGCAGCAGGGCACGCAGGGCACGCGGCCCTGCACGGTCAGGCAGCGGTAGTTCTGGTAGTAGTTGAGCCGCAGCTCCGGCGGCACAGCGCCGAAGATCGCCACAAAGGGTGTCCCAGTGCACGCCGCCAGGTGCAGCAGGCCGGTGTCGGGTACTATCGCCGCGTCACAGCTTGCCAGCAGTGCTGCGACCACGGGTAGCTCCAGCCCGTATGCGCAGGCTACTGCTCCAGGGCCATCGAAATCATCGGTCCCTGGACACTGCTGGGCGTGGGGGTCGGCGTCGAATATGAGCACCTCCCAGTTCTGTGCGGCCAGCCGTCGGGCTAGCTCGAAGACATACGGTACCAGCCAACTGCGGTGGCCGTAGATGCCCCGCAGGGCAATACCGACCCGAGCCCGCTTCCTGCACTCATGTTCCTTCAACCACGCCTGTGCTTCGCGCTGAATTTCTGGCGGCGGCTGGTAGGAGGCGGTGTGGGGCACCGGCGCTATCCCGAAGGCCGTACCGGCCAGGTCAATACGGGGCACCAGCCATGCCTGCGGATGCCGCTCCATATAATTGCTCAGGTCAGCGTGGACGACATCGGACCCGGCCCCGAGCTCGGTCAGTTCGTCGAGTGCTACCGCCTTATCTACCTCCCCAAACCCGGCGAGCAGCTTGGTATACGCCGCCGGTGCTTGGAAAATGATCTTCAGGTGGGGAAAGTGCTGGCGGATTGCGCCCAGCGTCGGCAGGATCATCAGGCAGTCGCCCAGTCCGGCGTCGCGCCGCACCACCAGCTTATGCGCAGCGGCCAGCTCCTCCGGGCGACACAGCGGTTCGGGAGGCGGCGGCAGGATTGCTGTTATCTGCTGAGTCTGGGGCAGCTGGCCGTGTAGCGCGAAGCGATGGCGCACAGCCACGTTCCGCTGCGCCGCGTTCACTCGATGATGCCCCAGCGCTGCCAGGAATAGCTCAGGTCGCGGGGGTAGCTGCTCTGGTTGGTGGCCATGACCTCGAACTGCGCTTTCTGGTAGGTCTTGCGTAGCTCGACCTCAAAGTCGTCACCTTCGACCTCGAACTCAATCGCTCCCGGCACCAGGAAGCTCGCGACCTCGGTGTGGTCCACTACGAAGCTGACCTGCGCGCCGCCGGGCACCGCTTCAACCTCGCCACTGCCGCTCACCGTGTCCGTCTTCAGCGCAAAGCAGCCCCGGTCGGCGTCAGTGGCATTGTCAACCACCAGCACATCGCCCTCGGCATCGAGTTCGAGGCTGCCCAGATAGACACTCCCGCTGGGAGCTTCGGCAGTCAGTTGCGCGCTGAAGTCAACTGCCCCGTCCGGGGCCGATTGGCTGTTGGCCACGGCGAAGACATAATTGACCGCGTCGTTTTGCAGGCCGGTGATCTCCTGGCTGGTGGCCGTGCCGCACCAGCAGCCCTGTACCAGGCCTGCGCCGGCGGCGACGCTCTTGTCTTCCTGGATCAGCCAGCCGCTATAGACGCCGGCGGAAAGCAGTTGCTTGACGACGTTGCCGACAATCCGGTCTAGCGTCTCGGCAACCCGGTTTTGGTGATCGGGCTGGACGAAGTCGTCGGTGACGACATCCGCCGCCAGCCCGTAATGTTCAGTCTGTGTGGGCATATACTAACCTCCGTCAATCTGGCTGTGGGAGGAGCACCCTCCTGTACGGCGTAGCGTTAGCGGAGGCGTATGCCCCGATTGCCGTTTGCCGCAGCCGTGTGTAGGGGCGAATGTTGAGCGTTGCTTGCGAAACATCCGCCCGTTGTAGCGGGTAGGATTCGTTTGCATGCAGCGACGTGCAGCAACGGCGGGCGGAAGTTCTGACGAACTTCCGCCCCTACATTGAACAAGTCATTGCCACATTCCCGCCGCTTGCCGTTATCCTGTCTCCCGTATCCTGCATCCGATTTCTTCTAGGCCACTTCGAGGTATCTCCCCGCTCCATACCTACTGCGTCCGTACAGCGCGTAGCGGTAGTTCTCCGTCTCGCCCCAGTCGTACCGGTTAGCGGCGGTGGTACGGGTTGAGCCGATCAGATGCGAACCGGGTGTCCGGGTGGGCACGGTAGCCGTGGCCACCTGGCCGGGCCGGATGCGCCGATCAATCTGTTCACGAATTGCTGCGACATCAGACATTGTTTAGGTTTCCTCCTCACCCAGCCAGCGGGCTTTGATGCTCGTGACAGCCAGGCGATCCGGCTGCCGCTGGACCTTATGATGGAGGGCGACGATACGGTAGAGCTGCCCACCGGCACCCACTTGCTCTGCGCCGCGTACGGCCAGGACCTGGCCGATGGTCATTCGTGGCTCCAGCGGCGTCAGGACATGGATGAACTCCGGGCGGCGCGACCGCTCGGCGAAGATCTCCTGGGCGAGGCGGTTGACCTCGGCCTGAGTGGTGTAGTTGGGCAGGGCCTGGACTTCCATCTTGCGCCAGCCCACGAACTGGTCTGAATTCGGGTCGTACAGTGACGCCGGATCGTAAACCACCGAGCGCACCGGCCGGCCATCCTTGCCCAGCCCGCAGACGGCAACATAGTTGACATAATCACGCGCTGACAGGC
The DNA here is from genome assembly GCA_030603495.1 of bacterium. Taxonomy (GTDB): domain Bacteria; phylum Armatimonadota; class Zipacnadia; order Zipacnadales; family Zipacnadaceae; genus JALGTD01. Next base: position 80,413 of record JAUVXR010000001.1, on the reverse strand, counting down.
TCAGCCGCGGTTTGCGCAGGGCCAGGATCTCGCCTGGCTCGGCGGGATCAGGGGCTGCGGCTGCCCGCGTGTACAGATACCACGATACCGTCGAGCCACACGCGCCGGTCACCGTCCCGTCGTGCTGCGTGACGTTGGCGGCGGTGCGGGCCTGTCGGCAGTGCGGGCAGGCCTTCACGAAATTCCCCTCGGCATCGAAGAAGATCGCTGCCCCGTGGTCGTACCGGGCCACTTCCTCGAGTAATTCCAGCCACGAGCGGCCTGCTTCGACCGCCCACAACGGCTCTTCCGGCTCACCCATGCTCAGCCGCATACCGGTGTCTTCCAGGGACTGCTGGCTGCGCGGTATCCCGCAGCGGTCCAGCACCCAGTGAAAAGCATCTGTTACGGCCCAGTTATCGAAGATCGGCGCGCGGCCGTCGCACTTCTCGTCGCGCAGGCGGACAATTCCGTCCAGTACTGTTGCCTTCAACTCCGTATCCCCGCCGCCAAAGACCGTCGGCGGCGGCGCGACCAGATATCCGGAGATTGTGGAGGTAAGCTGATTGGAGTCGTCCGACATCTTCCAGCCGAGCTGCACGTTGACTCGGCGGTACTCTTCTAAGTCGGCATACTGGCCAAGCTGGTTATCCAGCGCCAGGCGATAGCGCACGCCGCGCAGTCGGTCGGAGTGGTCGCCCTCGGTGGCCTCAACGTGACCGGCGATATCCGCCTTCTGTAGCGTCCCGAGCTCGTCCACCTGCGGGTACTGCCCGATTCCCACGCTGAAGAGCTGGGGGGAGACCATCGTCTGGAAATCAACCGCCTGGTCGGTCTCCGGATCAATCCCTACGGCCTCCTGCGCGTGCAAGTAAGGCTCGATCGCCGCCTGCCAGGCCCGCTGGGTGGTGGTGAGATCCTCGCGCGTGTCGGTTGTATCGGTCACCTGCACCTCGCGTAGCGGTATGCCGGAGTCGTTTACGACCGCGAGCTGCCGGTAGTTAAGCCCCAGTTCGCCCGTGCTGTTCTGGGTGGCGTAGCCGGTCTCGATCGGCTCACTGTCCAGCACAGCGGCGGGCATAGTTATCGGGAAGAACGAGAACATAAACTGACCGGCGTTGTGCAGGACTGAGATCTTCCCGCAGCGGACACGTAGCTCCCAGCCGGGCACCTCGTAGACCCAGATATCCTGGGCGAAGGCATCGGTCGAGATCACAATCTTCCCGCGCCACAGTGCCAGCCACAGCAGTAGCCGCTGCCCGGCGCTGAAGCCTTCCAGCGTCGGCACCTTCACGGACTTCTCGGAGTCGGCCGCCTTGTACCAGACCCCGCCCTGGCGGCGCATCACGAACATCGGCGCGCCGTAGGGCAGGCACAGCGCCCACTCATCGGTCTCGGCGACACCGAAGTGAATCTCGGTATGCGGCGGTGCCTGGCTCCAGTCGTGATCCGGGGGAGGGTCGGTCCGATACAGCGACAGGGCAAAGACCGGGTTAGTTGGCAGCGTGAAGTTGCTTATCGCCCCCGTCGTTTCGTTGGCGGTGCCATCATATTGGAAGAGCTGCACCTCGCCTTCGAGTCCGTGGTTGGGCAGGGCTACCCACGCCCCCCCTTCGGTGGTGAAGTGCCCCAGACCGATCGCCTGGCTGGTGTCTAAGAAGGGCCGGGCGAGGACGGCATTGACCTTGGGGTGGTCCACTAGCATCGCCGAAGGCACCTGGAGTCCGGCACGGCCCAGCGCGCCCAGGTCGGTGGACTGGACAGTGACGCGGCCGTTGTGGATCAGGTCGGCGAGCACGTCGTGCTGCCCGAAGCCGTCGTAGGTCGCGCGGTATTGGCGCCCAGGCTCATGAAGCTCCACCTTGGCGATCGGATATACGCGCTGTGCCATTATATTGACGCCTCCAGCTCCCAGGTCTCGCCGTCGTCGGCGGAGATGTAGATATCAATGTTGGGGTAGTTAGGCACGCCCACGACCAGCCGGCAGCCCTGTGTATCCATCTTCACCAACGCCACCCGATCTGCGTCCGAGGGCGCGGCCACCAGCCTCTCGGTCACCCCATCGCGGAACGCCAGCCACGTTGTGCCTCCATCGGCGCTGCGCCGGATATACTGTGCTCCACCGCGGTAGCCGACCAAATAGACCAGCCCGTTGTGCTCGAAAGCTATGGGATACGATAAGCTCTGCACCATCGGTCAAACCTCCTCCCAGCTCCGGCCGTCGTCGCGGGAGCGCAGTATCTTGACGCTATCACCACTGCGCTGATAGGCTAGGACAATGGCGCCGCGCATGTCTTTGTCCGCCCAGGGGTAGTCGCTCTGTCCGTCCCGGGTGACCCACCGCGGCGGCTGCCATGGGCTGGTCAGCCCTGAGCGGCGGTGCATCCGGATGTTGCCTTCCACCACGTCAAAGAGAAAAAGCTGGCCGACGGCGTCCTCGAACAGATGGGGATGCCCGGAAGTGCCGATCAGTTGCAGCGCCATAAAGCTGGCCTTGTTGTGCTCGATGAGCACGCCCGCCGGATTCGCCAGGAAGGGCACATCGGCGATGACCGTGAATCGGCCACCCGGTGCGGTCTCGGGCTCGACCAAGCGGATATCGGTGACTGCCTGGTAGAAACCGCACTGCGGGTAGGGGTCGCCTTTGTCCTCGGCCAGCAGTTTGGGCACAGGCCGCAGCGCGATTACCTCCCCAAACGGGTCGAGTACCGACGGCCCGCGCGTGCCGGCGGGAATGGTGGCGGTCAGTGTCTCAATCCCGCCGTCAATCCGCTGGCAGTCAACCTCGACCGTAAAGTCCGTGGGCACCTCGTAGCTGCTGGGGAATGCCAGCTTGAACTGGGCCACACCCAGATCGCGGTCAATGTACGGTAGCGCGCCGAAGTAGGCCAGATCGTGGCCCGGAACGTACGGCGGGCTCTCGTCGCCGTCGAACTGCCCCAGGCCATTGCCGACCTGGTCGAGGTGCTTGGCGACCCAGCGCGGCGCATTGGTTAGTTGCCCTGGTCCGGACTGGGTGGCGAAAGCGTCGGTCTCGTCGTAGAGGTCCGGGCGCCAGTGGTAGTCAACCCGCCGCTGGCTGCGGGCGTTCGTGCCTATTGCCACCAGGCGGTGCTGGTATCGTTCGGCCTGGGCGGCCAGCGTAAGGCTGCGTAGGAAACTGCGGCAGTCCATCGCCTGGGGAAGCCCGAAGACGTATGCGCACTGCTGGCAAAAGCCTCGCGGCACCGCCTGACCCGGATCGCGCTGGGCCGGCCCGCCGCAATAGGGGCAGAGCAGATCGCTGAAGGTCGTAGTCTCGTTGTCGGCCTGGCGCAGCTCCATATAGGGCTGCAACCGGCCAAACTCCAGCCCCACCCGCGCCGCCTCCGGCTGATCCTCATCAAGGCGCTCTTTGCCATGCATCACGGCGTTGGCCTTCAACTTGCCGCCGAACAGGAGCTTCATCTCGGGGTAGTAGCCGCTAGCGCGGAAATCTCCGGCCAGCGTGGGCTGGTCCTGGAACGACTGTGACCGCAGGTGAAAGTCGGGATCCAATACCTGCTCGTCTGCGATAATCGCGTAGCTCTTGAGTTGTGCCCCGTAGATCAACAGTTGTAGGACGTCCGAAATATACTTGTACTTGGGCAAGGTCTCTATTGTAACATAGCCGCCGTGGGAGGCCGGCTCAGTCGCATACTTCTGCTCGGTGTCGTTGTCTTCGATGTGTATCTGGTCCTGGACGTACTGAAAGTTGTGGTGACCGTAGCTGCCGGTGCGCCAGCATTCCGGCTTGAGGTCTTCCGTCCAGCCGGCGTAAGCGCGCGCGCCCAGGACTACGTCGGAATAGGGATACCCTATTATCGGCAGACTGCCCCAGGTCTCGTCCAGGATATACAGGTCCCCGCCCAGGCCATCGGGCGGAATCGCCACCGACCAATAGCCGTCGCCGTCGGTCGTTGCCGCCACTCCGACGATCTCAGCGAACTCGGTGTCCACTATGGTGATATCAATGCCCGCTGCCGGGATGCCCGGCCGCTGGTAGACCCGGCCACATGCAACCGCTCCCGACGACGAATAGTACTCCAGCGCTGGCATCTGCACCGTGGTGGTCTCGCCCGGTTCGACCGCAGCGATCACCCGTGGGCAGCCCCAGCACGGGTCCCATTGGCCGCCGCCGGTGCGCTTGAACTGGACGATGCTATGCTCGCCAGCAGGCAGGCCCGTAATCTGCACCGTCCCCGAGGGTGGTACCTGATAGGTCTGGCCGGCGTCGTCCAGCGTTCCCACCCGCAGGTAGGCGTCGGGCGTAGCCTGGATCGTCAGCTCGCCGCTGGTGATGTCAATGATCGCCGGACAGCCCTCCGCCACTTCTGCTTTGCGCCCGCGATAGACTGCCTTTATCTCCGTGACATAGCGACTTAGGGGCTGCGACCTGGTCGCGCTTGCATCATCACGGTAGTCGCCCTCGCGCTGGTAGATGGCTCCGTGGCCCTTCGGTGCGATGAAGCTCCACATTCCGTCCGGCCAGGTCCGAATTGGCGCCAGCACCGTTGAGCCGGGTACATACGTCTCCAGCGACTGCGACCAGACCAGTTGGTTGTACTCCTCGCTGTCCCAGAACACCACCTCGCCATCCTCGGCGGTGTCCAGTGTTACCTCTAGGCTGACATTAGCCTCGTCTTGCGGGACGCCATCGTGCAGAATCTGGCCCTCCAGGCGGTAGCCCATCACCAGTTCTTCAGTCAGGGGAGCGGGGGTGAACTCTTGCGGCTGGATGCGCCGGCCCCAGTAGTCGTCGTCTACCATCAGCGCATAGCGGCCCAGCAGCTCGCCCTCGTCGCTTATCTCTTCAACTAGGTAGCCCCACGCTCCGTCCAGGGCTACATCCGGGTCCTTCGCGCGGTAGACGTACGCTGAGGCCGTCCCCTCGGGCGTCACGAAGCTGGCGAGGCCGCCGGCGACGTGCGTACGGTCTACAGTCAGTCCTCGCTTGCCACCCAGCTCGATTATCTCTCCGGACCAGTCGGTCTCCTCGCTGGTGCTCAGAGCCTGGAGGCACTGGGCGAGCGTGCTCACCTCCGGCCAGGTGCGCACCGGCTCCTGGGCTAGCAGCGCCAGGTACCACGATAGCAGATGCACGGTCTTGCGCTTGAAGAAGTTCTCGTCGCTGGTGCGCTGCGCGTCGTCGTAATCCAGCGCATTGCTTCCATCCGGCCGCCACAGCACGGCAATAATCATCAAGAGCGCGTAGCTGACCAGCGCTTTCCTCAGGGCTAGTCGCGCTGGGTTATCGCCCGCCGCCGCCTCTTTGGCGCGAACCGCACTGACAGCTGCCTCGAGCCGGTCGCCTAGTCCTGGATTAACAAGCGCCATTGTTGGGTCTCACCTTCACGAAAGAAGCTGCCTTGATTGGTACGACAGGCGTCTTGCCTGTCGGTATGAAGGACAGGCGAGGGTTCGGCAAGCTCACTCCAGGGAGGCCTGTCGTATCGCCCAGCATGCAAGTCGGTGTGGCCCGGTATGCGCGACAATTGCTGTGGCTAGCGAGATGATTCGATAGCCCAGTCCAATTCGGTGTCCTCGGGCAGGTCGGACTGGCCGGACGCTGAGCGCCGGGCGGCAAGTGGCATTACATGGCCGGCTGCCCCCGCGCCCGCTGCCGGCGATACTCGCAGCGAGTCGTGCCAGATGTCTCCCGGCGCGGCTATTGCTGTGCTGGGCTGTACTGCTCTGACCTGGCCCTGCACAAGGGGTGGTCTCACCAGTATCGGCTGCCTGCCGAGGCTGAGTTGGGGCGACGGTGTGGGCGGATGACTGCTGTATCGGCGTGCCGCGGAGGGTCCCCTCGGCAGTTTTGTGTCGAGACCAGGGCATTGCCTGTCCCTTCCTGGCGGCCGGCCGCTCAAGCTACCGACGGGAGGGGATCGGTGAGCTTGGGGAGCGGCCGGCGCCAGGAAGGAGGGGGGAGGAGGACTACTCCTGCCGGGCAGTGGGGCCGGCATCGGCTGCCGTGCCGGCAGCGTCCGCTGTGACCACCACGGTGACCCAGAAAATGCCCGGGCATATGGGCCGGCGATGTGCCGACTTAGAAGAGAGGTCTCCTCAGTCATATCGTTGATCTCCCCGTGGGTGATGCGGTTCGAGCCACTCAGCAGCGTCTCTTTGCGCTTGCCAGTAGGCTTGCCACAGTTCCCCGCGCCAGGCGGGCTGCTCTGACCAACTTGTGCCACCGGGCAGGCAGCCGGTGTGCTCGAAGATGCGCAGTTCACTTAGCACTGCCGCGGCCAGTTCGGCGACAAAGGGAGCGCTCATTGGCTGAGCCCGGGAGGCCGGCCTCAGCCGTTTGAATTCCCGCTGGTTATGAAAGTCGCGGCCCTCGCGCAAAGCCGGGGTCGCCGCCGTTCCGGTCTCTTCAACGACCAGATCGGCCATTGGCACCGGCAGTCCCTGGGCCAACCTGCGCGCGGCACTGGCTATCTTTTTTTTACCGCTGCCAGTGTTTGCTGGTCCTCTGGGCGGCGCAGGTTGACCTGGTCAATGATCCCGTCGAGCCACTCGGCCAGCTCCGGCGGGAGCAGGTCAAGTAGCTCCTCGGCGCTGAGCTCCTCCGGTTTGCGCCATTTGATCAGATCGTCCTGTGCACTGCGCCGGGGCAGGCAGAATGCCACCAGGCAGTGTTCGTAGTCGTATCGGGCCATCGCTGCTGCGTCATAGCGTCGCACAACCCGCTTAATACTGCCGTCGTCGTCGAGGGAGTACTCGTCGCAGACGCCCAGGCTTTCGCGCTCAAGGCGCTCGCGCTGGGTAAGCGGACGCACCTCAATCCAGGGTGGACGGCTCCAGCCGGGCACCTCAACAGGTGCTTCAAAGCGCCGGGTGCATTCCGGCCCGGCCGCGCTGATTATCCAGGCCTGGAGTTCCTTCCGGTGGCTCATAGTCTTCCTCGATGGATGGCGGGCTGTTTAGCGTCACAGTCTTGCACCTGTAGGTATACCAGAGGGGCCCGGCTGCGATGGCTCTACTAGTGCTCCCTTTCTTACGGAAACAAGCCTGGCATGTTGTGGCCAGGCTTGTTTCCGGCAGGTAAAAGTCTTTGCGGAAGGGGTGCGGGGAAAGCCACTTTCTTCAGAAAGGGGTTTCCCCGCAAAGGCGTTTTTCAGTGTTATGTCGTCTAAGTGAGTGTTATTGGCGGGGTTTGCCCGTCGGTGCTGCCGAGCGCCAGGAAGTCCACCTTCTCAATAATGCGCTGGCGGTTCGAGCCGGGCAGGCCCAGGTCATCGGCCTGATAGAGAATGCGCGGCAACTCCAACTCGGCGGTGGCAGCACCGCGCTGGAGGGTTATAGTCAGCGCGGCCTCAGTGCCGGTGGCGAAGTCGGCGAAGACGTCGTTGTCCACGAAGTCACGGCTGAATGCCCCCCAGCAGCGCACGCCGGCTAGGTTATAGAGTTGTACCGGCTCGGCGGTCGCCGCCAGGCGCAGCCCCTCGTCAACATCCTCGACCAGGGCGTCCACGACGATGCGGATCTTCTCACAGTTGGCGTCCTCGGCCAGTGCGCCGCCACCGGTGGCCAACTCGACAGTGGCCTCCTGGAATATGTACGGTGCCGCCGTGGGCATGTCGGGGCTGGGCACGGAGCCGGCTTCCATCTTCAGGGCGGCGACCTCCAGCGTACAGATCACCGGCTCGCCCTTGATCAGGTCAAAGGTGGCCTGCCGCACCTTCATGTCAGTAAGCTTCTTGACCTCGTGCACGCAGTCAATCAGCGCCGAGGCCCACTTGCCCTGGTTGTAGCTATCGCGGGCCTGAATCCACGAGAACAGGTTGGCCACCACGCCCGGAAGGAGCGGGAAGCGCAAGCTGCCCTCGGCCCACTGTCCTGCCGAGAAATACTTGCTCTGGTACTCATTGACGTCGGCCAGGTCCAGCGGGACGTAGTTGTGCTTGAGCTCGATCGTGTCAGACGGGCCGCGACCGCCTGCTTGCATCAGGGGCAGCCAGGTATCAGGCTGACTGTAGTTGCCCTTGGCCGATTGCAGAGCGAAGCCGAAGGCGCCTTGGTGTGAAAGTGCAACTGACATATTGGACACCACCTTATCAGTGCGGACGCTCGTGTCCGCAGGGTGATTGTTCGATCAGAAGAATGTTGCCTTTCGGTACGACGGGCGTCTCGCTCGTCGATAGGGGACAGGCGGGACGCCTGTCCTACCGAACATTGCTGTGGACAGAAGATCCTTGTCCCCTCTTCTGCAGGGAGAGGGGTGAGGGCGAGGCCGCCACCCGCTCGCCACAGTCCTACGCAATCGGCTCCAGCCGCCGCGCTACCAGTTCCATCTCCACTACGCTCAGCTCAATGCCGCGGTCGGCAAAGTGGCGCTGGGTGGGGGAGGCGGGATCCACACGCACAACCTGGGAGTACCAGCAGCTTCCCCCCAGGTAGATATCGCGCATCAGTAGGTCAAAGAGCTTGCCGGCGTCCTCTAGTAGAACCTCGCTGGCTACCGCCCCGGCGGGCCGCAGCAGGTAGTAGATCCGGTAATGATAGTCCTGCCGTACGCTGCGGTTCGTTCCTTCGGACATCGGCTGGTCGAGCACCGCAGGCTCGACGACGATGCCGGGAAACTGTAAATCCGGGGGCTGGGGCATGACCAGCGGGCGGCCCTGCCCGACCCACTTAAGATCGGGCAGCAGCGGCTGCGCCAGGCGAATCACCGCGTTCTTAGCCACCGTGAACTGCCCGGCGACTTGCGCGTCGAGTTGCACGCCGGTCAAACCCACCAAGCTGACCACTTCGTATTGCTCGGCCGGGGTATCGTCGTCTGCCAGTCTAATCTGGTCGCCGAGCGAAAAGAGCTTGTTGCTGCCCACCGAAATCTGGTCGGTGCCGTCGGTGTCCTCGGCGAGGGCCACCGCGCTCTGGCATAGTAGCCGCAGCGCGCGGGCAATTTCGTTGTAATGCAGCATATTGTCCATTTATCAACTAGCCTCCTGAGGGAGCAGCGGTACGACAGGCGTCTCGCCTGTCGAAGGGGACGGACGCGAGGCCTGTCCTGCTGAGGATAGTACGCCGGACACTGGGGGCGATTGCTTACACCTCTTGCCGTTTGAGGGCGACCTTGAGGTGGTGGCTGGCGGCGGATTCATCCAGCACGCCGAGCACGGCATAGCTGATCACTACCTCCACTGCGTCGCTAGCGGCGAAGCTGTTATTCAGCGCTCCGGCTAACTGTACTGTCTCGCCGTCCACCTGGGCGACGATGACCTCTTCCCAATTTGCCTCGCCCCGCAGGTGCAGGCGGCTGCCCACGCTGATGCCGAAGCTGGAGATGACCGTCAGTTCGCTGCTTTCTGCCTGTACTGACTCGGCGAGCGCAGTTGCCACGGTGACCTGAGCCAGCCGGTCGTTGGCGGCCAGATCGGTGGGCAGGAGGTACGCCACGGCCGTAGTCTGGGGGAACCGCCCCAGCAGGCTGCGATCAAGTCCAGCGGTGACCGGCCGCAGCCGGATGGCCACGCCCGCCGCAAGCAGCTCGTAGACAGGGTGGGCCACCTGCAGCTCGTTGCCCACTTCGATCTGGGGGTGGGACAGGTTGGCGGTTTGGTTGAGTAGTTCTTGAAAGCTTAGATCAGTCATAGCCAAAGCTCCCTGGATATGGCGCAGCGTAGCCGCGGGCTTCGTGCGTGTAAGTCGTTGCCGTGCTGCCGTTCAGTATCCACTGGGTCGTCGCGACAAGAATGTCGCTCCCCCCGTTTCATGATAGCCACTCGCCGCTGCTATTCTACACCGCGGCCATATCCATACCGCGATAGGGCCGCAGGGCTGCGGCAGCCTCCTCGGCGAAGTGCTGGATTACTCCGCCATACTTGCCCTCGCGAGCATAGTGCACGGCGTAGTCACCGATGCGCACCGAGGCGGTCTGGCGGGTCTCGCCGGCTGCTTCGGCCAGGACCTGGGCCGCAGTGAGCTTGGCCTGGGCCAGACTCACTTCCCCCGGCACCTGGCTGTAGCCCCAGTCTGCGACCAGCTCGATGTTCTGAAGGCCGCTGGGAAAATAGCTACCGATGCTGGCCGAAGGCCGCAGCCGAATCTCGCCGACTTGGCCGTAGACCACGTAGTCGTCGGCCGGCACTTCGCGCCCGGATATCGTGATCTGCTGCACCGCACTCAGGGGCACTATGCCCAGCGGCGCCAGCGGCAATCGAGCAGTGCCGCTGCCGTCAACGGTTATCTGCTCATCGGCATGCCAAGCGAAGTCGTGACCAGCCAGCGTATCCACGGCCTGGCGGGTTCCGCCCAGCAACTGCTCGATGCGGTCGTTGATGGCCGGGCTGTCGCCGATGCGCGAGAGATCATAGCCCACCAGCAGCGCCAGCACTTGGGCGACGCTGCAGTATGAGTTGATGCTTCCTGTGCTAAAGACACCGTAGGCTACCATTGTTCGGACCACACTCCTTCAGAGCTGCGCACGCGCACCTTCCAGAAATAGGTCTGCTGGTCCTGAAGCGCTGCGCCCAAGTAGGTGGCGCTAGTCTCGCTGCCTAGGACCACGCCGCTGTCCCACAGATCCCCGACGTTACTTTCCAGCAGCTCCATACTACTGGCCACGATGACCTGATACGCCGTCTGCTGCTTGCCGGCCGTGTGGTGGTACGTCCATGAGAAGGTCGGGGTGGGATCAACGACATTGGCCGGGTTGGTTTCACCTTCGACCCGTAGCTCGGAGGTCGATGGGTACTGGATAATCTTGGACTGAATCTCCCACGCAAAGAGCTGGGGAGAGTCATCTTCGGCTTGTGGCCGGGTCACGTGAAGGCGCAAGCGCAGGTAATCATCAGTCAGTTCGGCCAGACCAGCGCTTTGCCACGTCACCGGCTGTACCAGGCCGCTGGTCACGGTGTCACAGTCGTCCCGGCCGTAGCCGGCCACGGGCAGCTCGGTTTGCGGGTCGAGCACCTCCACCTCGATATCCCCGTCGTTAAGCTCGAGATTGAAGTAGAGCTCGCCCCAGCCGCCCTCGGGCCTTTCCAGGATCGAGGTTTCCAGGTAGCTGTCAGTTTCATCGTCGGCCAGGCTGTACCAGGTCTCCCCGTTGTAGCGACACCAGGCAAAGTTGCGGTATTCGCCCCATGAGTAGTAGTAGATCCGCTTGTCGCCCAGCCGGAAGGACCGGCAGGGACTCAAGCGCGTGCCTTCGCCGGACAGCTCGCCCTGGGGAATGAACGCGTCCAGGGTGGCGTTGGCCGGCCATAGCTCCTGGAAGTGCAGAGCCTCTTCTGAGGTATACAGGCCGATACCGCAGGTAAAGCCCGGGGTGTACTCAATGAGCAGGCCGATGCAGTCCTCCTGGCCCAGGATGTCGCCGCTGATAGCGTGGGCCTGTGGTGCTGGCGCCGGCGACATCTCCCGGTTGTAGGGCAGCGGGGCCAGCGACTTGATATCGGTACCTGCGAAGGCTACTACTGGCCGCAGGGTGTCGTTCCAGACCGTGCCGTTGTGGCAGATGGTCTTGGCACTCATGAATGCCAGGTATTGCCGATCGGTGGCCTGGGCATAGGGGTTGTTCAGCACTGGTCCGTAGATGTGGGCGTTGCCCCACGGCTGGATGCCGCTACCCCACGGCATGAGCAGATCGGTGCCCTTGCCACCCTTGGTAACGATCTCGCCAGCGAACTGGCTGGCGTGATCAAAGGACCAGCGGTCCGGCGCGCCGTGGAGCACATACATCCCGGTCTCGTCAGCAGCATCGGTCCCGCCCCCGTAGATCAACGACCAGGTGCCGTCAATCGCCTCGATGACGCCGCCAACCCACACGCCAGACTCAGGTGAGTCCGACTCCCGTTCGAAGCGCAGGGTCGAGGTCTCCAGCACCGGGTTGGACTTGCCCGGCGGCGGTGTCTCATCTGCCCAGGCAATCCGCCCACTCTGTTCATCCCAATGGCCCTGGATGTAGCCCAGGCGCGTGACGCCGCCAGAGTCCACGCCCGAGAGGGCGGCGGTAACCACCTCGTTTTCTTCGTCGTAGTCAATCGGTATAGGTGCGCCCGTGGTATGCCGCCACGTCCCTGGTGCCTGGAGATCGGCGGTGACGGTCTGGTAGTCGGTGATCTTGGTTGGCCGTTGCTTGTGCCAGGCCATCTTCTGCTGGTGCCAGACCTTCACCGACTCTCCGGGGTTACCGTCGCTGTCGCGGGTCATTAGCATAAAGTTGTCGGCCAAGGCCGGGCCGTGCTTGCGGGCATCGCGCCGCAATATCTGGTAAGTCTGGGGGCCACCGATCTCCACCTTCTCCAGCCAGATCTCCAGGTTAGTGCCCCCCGGCTGATCGTAGTAGCCGTCGTCCCAGTACCACGTCCCGTAGTTGGAGCCGCGGCCCGCTTGCGCCTGAGGACATCCGGGCACTGTGACCGTTCGCCCCTTTTCGTAGCGGAGAGTTGGCGTGGTCAGCGGCGCCACTTGCCATTCGAGCAGCACGAAATGCCGCGCGCTGTCGTGGCGCGCCCAGAGACTGGCCTCGATACAATACTGGGGGAACGTCTGATCGTCGTTCTGGCCGCATATCCGCGAGTAGGGGTTGACTACCGCAATGCTATCGGCATCAGGCGTCGCGGGAAGAGCGCTTTCAACTGTTATGAACTTGGTGGTGTTGTCCCAATCGGTCACGAAGAGCCGTCGGCCAGTGCAGTTCCCGCTCAGGAAGGTCAGTACCGCACCGTTCCAGTAGTCATCGGCGAAGTCGCCCAGGTTGGTCTTGAAGCTGCTGGGAGAGTTGGCGCCGTCACTAACCACCTCGAAACTGCGACCACTCCCCCAGTCGAAGACCCCGGAGCCGGCGAACGGATGGTGGATATAGGCGATAGGGCCGATCCCCATCTCGTAGCCCGCAGGGGTTACCCCGTTGTCGGGAACGTGGATTAATTGCCGATAGGTCCCCGGGTTGGGCACGGGCTTGTACCCCGCGCCGCCCTTTTTCTGGTCCAATCCGTCCAGCACCAGCCGGGCATAGTTGGTTTCGTTGGTATCAGTGGTGTGGGCTCGCCTGCTGCTAGTGTCGTAGAAGACCGGACAGATCGCGTGCAGCGGCTTACGGTCGTCATCGCTGGCATCGTGGCGGGGTATTCCTATCGGATATATCGCCGTACCCAATGTCCGGATACCGTCTTCGATCAGGCAAAACCGGTCCGTGCTCGTGCCCTCGTCCTGCGCCCAGTCGCCCTCGCCTTCAGCGATGTCCGCCGCTAGACCGTTATCGAACTTCAGCCGGAAGGTGAGATTGCCAGGGCCATCGGCGGGCTGGCAGATGTAAGTGCGGTGGCCCTTCTGGTAGAGCGCCGAAATCTGCGTCTCCGACATCACCTCGTCCCAGATGCCCAGCACGTAGAACAACTGATCGCGGGCGGACTGGGTCCAGACGGGCACGCTGGCCCAGTCCGCAGCGTAATCGGCCCCCAGATAGATGCCCACGGGGCTGCCGTACGGTGCGGGTACGCCGGTGACCGGGTCGTGTGCCGCAACGGCGTCGTTGTAGTAGGCCTTTATGACCCCTGCCTCGAAATCCCAAGTGAACACGTGGAACTCGGGTTGACCGCGGTCCTCCTCGGCAATATTGTCACTGATCGTGCCGGAGTAATAGGGGGTGCCATCGCTGACAACTTGGATACCCCGGCCACGGTTGCCCACGTAGTTGTTGTCGTTCACCCAGGCGCGCCAGAAGTACTGCTCGCGGCGGTACTGGAAATGGGTGGGTGCTTTAGCCCAGTAGGCTATCGTGCCCTTTCCCGTGGCCGATACGTCCACGTTGCCGGCAGCCGGCCAGTACAGACTGGCTCCCCGTACGTCTATCCACAAATGCCGCTTGTGCATAGTGTTCAACACTCCTATTGTATGCTGTGCCGTACCGTAGCAACGATATCTGGTCCCCTGCCGGGCATAACTGCCGCAAGTGTGGTCGCGCCACGGGTGGCCCTCCCACAGCAGTTCAAGGCCGCTGTGCCCGCTCCGCTACCAGCATCTGGGCCGCCGCTACTACTGCCTCGGGCTTAATGGCTCCCATGCACCGGCAGCGCCGGCAGCTGCTGGCCCCGGCGTCGAAACACGGCTGGTCCGGACATGCGCCGGGTACGCTGACGGTTGTGCACTGCGGGTAGCCGACGGTGCGTAACTCCGGCGGAATCGGACCGAATAGGCCTACCGTGGGCGTCCCTACCGCCACGGCCAAGTGCAGCAGGCCGCTGTCCGGGCAGACCATCGCCGCCATCTGTTCGATCAGCGCGGCGGCTTGGCGCAGGCTAGCAGCGCCGATCAGATCAATCACCCCGCTGGGCAGTTTCTCACTCCATCGCTCGCCGTAGAAGGCCACGGTGCAGCCCTTGGCCTGGAGCAGTTCGGTCAGACGTAAGATATGCCTAGCCGGGTAGGACCGTTGCGCGCAGCTTGCGTGGAGCTGTATGCCCACTATAGGGCGGCGCCACGGCACGAGCTGTCGCTGCGCCCACTGCCGTTCGCTTCTGGCTACTTGATAGAAAGGGCACCGCTGGCGCAGGCTTACCCCTAGTCGTTCGGCGAAGATATCCTGGCGAGGGCGCTGTTCGACCTGCTTGCCGCTTTCCACCGCCCAGTTCAGGTCTACTACCGCGTCAAACCGCTCAACGTGGTAGTCGGTGCCCAGCGCGTAGGTCGCTTCAATCCAGTCCAGCCCCCACAGCAGTGGCAGGTAACAGGCGTAGGTCGCTAGCTGCACCCGCACGCGCCGCTGCTCGTGCAGCGCACGTAACGCGGGAGTGAGCATCAGCACGTCGCCCAGGCCCATATTGCGAATCACCAGAACCTGTGCGCCCGGACGCAACGCCTTTTCCAGCGGCTGTATCTTCCAGCCGCTTCGCTTCATATCTCCGACTTGCCATGGGGCTACGCGCCGGTGCTGGCCTTCACGCTGCATTGCCATCATAACCGGCGTCGGTTCCAGTTCCAGGCGCTGTTTGTGCGCTGCTGCGGCGTAGACATAGTCCGTAACTCGAGTCAACTGTTGAGGCTCATCGCGGTGCAATGTCACCCCGGCTCGGTGCAGGCGCAGGCTGCGCCCCCGTCGCAAGGTTGCTATCATCCTGAAACTGTCCTGTGGCCGTCCGTAGGGACGAATGTTGCGGTACCAACATCCGCCTGCTGTTTGCTGGCAGAATTTTCTGCGGAAGGGGTGCGGGGAACCGCTCTTTTGGAAAAGAGGGGTTCCCCGTAACATCCGTCAGCCGTTCGCTTAAGCAGTCAGACCCAGATTGATGCCGACTACCACGGCGTCGCTCTCTTCATAGGCTACAGCGATCCGCGTGGAGATGACGTAGATATTCACTCCGCGCAGGATGTCCTTGTCGCGGTCAATCCTGACCTGGCGCTGGATGCCGAAGATCAGGTTATCGCGCAGTGTGAGCAGACCGAAGCTGAGCTTCGGGCCGCTCGCGTAGCCCGAGATCCCTTCCAGGTTGGTCGGGATTACCGGCACCGACACCAGCGGCACGCCCATATACGGAGGCGCCACGCCGCCCGTGAGGGCGACATCGCCGGCGGCGGTGGGCCGGTCGGCGAAGGTGTCGTTCCAGTCCTGGACTGCGGCGGGCGCGAAGTAGTAGCGCAGATCGCTGTGATTGCGCTTGTACGCATCTGGCAGGGCCCGGTACATCGCCGACAGGCCGGCGCGATCAAGCGTCGCGCCCTCGAAGTCCACGATGTGGCCGTCATCGGCCAGCACGCGCCAGCCGTCTAGACCGGCGAGATAGGTATCGCCCGACTCATCATCGCCCAGCGCCGCGAGCTCCTCGAGGTCGGTAGCGGTCTGCTTGGCCATTACCGAGATTACCGTATCCTCGAAGTTACCCCGCTCGATGGTGTCTTCCAGCGCCTCGAAGGTGATCTCAAAGGGGGTGATGATCTCCACGGAGCTGAGGTTCACCTTATCGAAGGCCGGCTCGGCCAGCGTCTCGGGGGCTACGCCCTCGGTCTTGAGCTGGCTGACGCGCCCGGTCGTGGCGATCTTGTCCAGTTCCTGCGCCGGCCCGCGCATCCGCACCACGCGCGCCTCTTTGAGCATGACGGAGTTGTCTACCGTCATCTCGATGTACTTGTTTGCCTGCTGGGTATTCAGCAAGCCGCCGTCGGCGATGTCGGAGGTGTCAATTGCCTTTTCCAGCATCTCGTCGTTTCCCATCTAAAGCACTCCTTTCCAGAAGTTGCGTTGCTTATCTGTCCCCGGGCGCTGCTCGGCAACCAGCGATTGCCGCCGGCCCGGTTCCGGTTCGGTTACGTCTCGGTCCGCCGATCCACTGTCTGGCTGTGGGGCGGCGGGCGCCGTCTTGACAGTCATTTCCGCTCGCTGTTTGCGCAGCATGGTCACTTCCGCGCGCAGGGTCTCCAGCTCTCCGGGCTCCTGCGGTTCGGCCCTGACCTCGGCTTCCGTCGTGCTCTTGCCGAAGGGCCACAGCCGTCGGCAGGCCTCCAGCGCCGTCTGCCCCAGTCGGCGGATGAGGTCCTCGTTGTCGTCGGCAGCTTGCGGCGGGCTATCTTCTGTGACCAGCTCGGCTGCCTTGGCCAGCGCCGCCAGGTAGGTATCGGGATTGGCTGCCTGCTGCGGCCGGCATACCGCCACGTGATCCAGCGTGACGTCGTCAATATGCCGGATGCGCGCGCCGGCCTCCGGGTCAAAGTCCCAGTACGCCCCCGTCACACGCCCGCCCACGCTCAGGCTGTACTGGCGGCCCTCGGCCAGGCGCTTGAACAGCCGCATAGCCTGCGGGCTGCTCTCATCCAATCGCGCCTTCAGCCGGAAGCTGTCGTTATCCGCCCAGCACTGCTCGACCGTCCCTAACTCCTCCAGGGGCCCGGCCTGATGGCTGGGCAAGAGATCAATGCCCTGGTACTGCTGCATCTTGGCGATGGCCTTTCTGGTCATGCGCTCGCGCTGGCGGTCCAGGCTGGTCGAGGAGGCCACCCCTTCGACCCACATCTGCCCCTGCTCGTCCTGCCAGGCCTTAACCAGCGGCAGCGTCACCGCGAACTTACTCTCCTGACTCACCTCACTCACCTGCTCACCTCCTTGGCAAACAAAGAGGCCGCAGAATGATCTGCGGCCTCGGAATGGGAATGCCTTACCGGTGGCACAGGCTTCCAGCCTGTGCCCCTTTGATTGTCCGTGGTCTATCTAATCGCCCACCACACATCCGCCTCGCCGCCGAGGTATTCGGGTGCGTGGCCGAGGAAATCGTCTGCGCCCTGGCCGACCTCCGAGATGTAGCGATACTCATGCCAGCAGTCGTTCGTAGGCTAGTCTTGTCTCTTCTGCGGCTCGCCGCCAGGTAAACTCTCGCCTGATGCGCTCTTTGAGCGCTGCGGATGGGCGGCTGGTCAAGGCTGCCTCAACGGCTCGACGAATGCTGTCAGCATCTATTGGATCGCAGTAATACGCCTCGTCGCCGAAGTACTCCCGCGTGCAGCCTCGCTCAGATACTACGACTGCTGCGCCGCATGCTGCGGCCTCCAGTGCCGCCAGCCCGGGCGTCTCGTAGAAGCTAGGCTGGGCCAGCACCTTGGTATTCCTCATCAAGTTGGCCAGGAAGACGCGGTCCGTCGTCGCCGGCAGTATCTGCACATTGCCACGCTGCTGGGCCAGGCTGTGCGCCGCCTGATTGTGCTCGCGGTCGTGGCTGTTCTCGCCACCGATTATTAGGATTTGGTAATCAGTATCCGCCAGCGCCTCCAGCAGCCCCAACTGATTCTTGCGCAGTTCCCAGCGCCCGACCATCAGGACGTCGGATTCGGGAGGGTTGAGTTTCGGTACGACAGGCGTCCCGCCTGTCGGGCAGATGGACAGGCGAGACGCCTGTCCTACCGGCTCAGCAAGCTGTGCAAAGCCAGCATCTACCGCATTGGGCACCGCCCGGTACAGCCGGCTGACGCCGAAGTCGGCGACCAGCATTCCGTATTCGGCGTGCGAATTCGGCAGCCACATATCCGCATCGGCGAATACGGGCCTGAGCCGCTGCTTGCGCTCGTTCCAGTGAAACGCCTGCTCTTCGGCAGTGCGCCAGCCGCGTTTCGCCCACTGCATATACAGCTCGTACCCGCTCCAGTAGATCGTCGAGAGCGCAACCGGCACGCCTCGGCGTTTGCCTGCCTCGATCCGTCGTAGCGTCAGCCTCGGATCCGGCGCATTGAAGACATGCAGCACGTCATAGCCCTGACAGTCTGGCCGGTCTTCAGCCGTGACATCAATCCTCAGGCCAAGCTGTCTTAATTGTCTTGCCGTCGCTTCGATCTGTGTCTCTGCACCACCCAGGCCAAGTTGGCCGACGAGCAGTGCCTTCACTACTCAGCCTCGACCTCGTGGCCAGCTTCTACTAACGGCGAGAGGCCTTGGCGCTGGCGGATTTCGTCCACTGTCCAGGCGCCCAAATCGGCGTAGATGCGGGCAATCTCCGCGTGCTCGCGCTCCTCGCCCAGGTCGGCCTCGCGGAAGGTGAACTCCCAGTCGCCGATGCCCATCTGCTCGCGGATCATCCGGTTGATCTGGTACTCAATCCGACGCTGCTCGGGGCGGATGACCTGCTCGCGGAAGGTCTTATCCTGGTCCCGGGAGTTGGCCAGGTTGGCATTCTCGACGATGGTGATCTTGCTTGGCGGGACGCGGTGGACCATCAGGATCTCGTCGCGGTTGGCCTTGCGGTAGTCCAGGAACGAGGCCTCGTCCTGCCGCCCCACCGTCAGCGGCTCGATGCGCACCTTCACATCGTTGCCCGGCACGTCCAGAACCAGCGTCTTGTGGCCATGCCCCTTGATCTCGGTCTCCATGTAGTTCTGGATCTGCCAGAGCAGTTCTTTGGAAAGCTGTCCGCCCTCGACGACTATCGCCATGCGCGGGACGGCATTGTGCTCGAAGAAGTCAATGTTGTATTCACGCGCGGCCTTGTCACCGGCCGCCGCCGCCAGGGCGGCAACGATGTCGGGGATACCGTATAGGCCCGACTGCGGGGTATATTTTTTGAAATGGATGATCTCGTTCTGGGTCTCGCCGGTGAGGGGGTCTTCGCTCGCGTCGGTGCCCAGGGGCTGGAAGTGGCACTTCTGGGTGCCCCGGAGCTGCACGAAGCCCTCCCCGTTGGGCTTGATCCGCATCGTGGTGGCCAGCACGTGGTAGAAGCCGTCAATGCTGCCCAGGCTATTGCGCGTCACTTCCACGTAGCCGTTCCCCAGGCACTCCACGTCGGTCCAGACTGCCCGCATCACCTCGGTGAAGGTCATCTGCAGATTGCAGTTGGCAAACAGGTGCTCGAGCAGCGCCAGGTTAGCCGGGGAGACCTGGTCTGGCTGGCTGGTGGTAGGTACGAACCGGTGGCCCAGTCCCACGCAGTTGACCACCTTGGCGTCCACGCAGGCCTTGTGCGCGGCATTGGTCTCATAGAGCTCGGCCAGCGCGTCCAGATCGTACGGCGGCTCGACGGCCTGCCCGTTGACGTAGTCCTCGTGCCACGGTGACTGCGGGAGCTGCTTACTCTCCCCAGGCCGCGCCTCATTCCCGACCACATAAGCCTTAATCAACGCCTCTGACATGCTTGAAGTTCTCCTTTGTGAAAGCCGTGATCGCCGGCTTTGTAGCCGCCCACCCCGTTCTCATCAGTCCAGGCCACGGCTGTTCTGGACCTAACTACCATCGCCGTGTGTTGCGTATTCCGACTCCTGTGTTCTGAGTCCTGGCTGCTCCGCTCACACCACATGCCCTGTTATCTCGCCGCCGCCCCAGGCGCGGACCGCTTCGCTGACGGCCCCGGCGACCGCGTCGCTACAGTCTTTTGAGCCTCTGGGCGGGTGGTCCACCTTCCGCCCGCGCACCAGCTCCAGACTGCGCAGCTCGCGCAGCAGCGGCTCGTACAGCGGCATACGCAGGCGACCGGTATTGATCAGCTCCTTGAGCGTCTCGTAGGCAGCCAGGTCGCGGTCCACGGATACGAGCTTTGTCTGGAAGCCCTGGCGCTGCAGGATCTGTCGCGAGTCAACCGACTGGAAGCCGTCGTAGCTGACCTGGGCGATATTGAAGCCCCGGCGGCGCAGGTCCACGACGAGCTGGCGCACGCGGCTCAGATCCACCTCGCCGCCCTCGGGTGCCTTCAGCTGCCAGGCCAGTTCGACCACTACCTCTGGCTCATCAGGATTGTCCAGCGCTGAGCGACAATAAGCGGCGGCGATCCCACATGCGTCCCGACTGATTCCCAGATCAATGTGGACGTGCCGGGGCAGCTTGTCGGGAGCCTGGAAGTCCGCCCGCCAGCGGCCCATCTCGTCGAGCGCAGGTGGCAACGTCGCATCGCACGCCGCTTCAGTGGCCTGCGGATCGGTGAAGAAGGCCTCCAGCGCGTCGGTGGGCCGGGCGGCGATATCACGCAGCGCGCGCTGGGGATTGCGCTGAAAATCCGCCTGATACTCGACCGGCACCTCCATACCCTGGAAATCAAAGGTCTTCCCGCAGTATATACTCTTGGGCTTAACTTGCCAGACCGGCTGCCGCGAAGCGTAGATCTTGGGATTGGTTTCGGCCTCGCGCAGCTTCTTTTCGATGAAGTCTTCGGTGTGGCGGGGCGACGAGATCAGAATAACCAGCCCGCCATCGAGAAAGCGGCTGCGAATACGCCGCTGCAGGGCGTTGTAGATCTCTTCGGCGTAGTCTTTCCCCTCCTCGGTCTCGATGAACCAGGCGGCCTCGTCTACCACCGCCCCCAGGACGTTGTAGCCCAGCGGAAAAGTCTCTGCCGAGCAGCCCGGCACCACCACGATATTCTTGGGGAAACGCAGCTCGGTCTTCAGGGCTTCGCCCTGGGCAAAGCCACTGTGAAACCACGGTGAGTTGGCGATCCGGTTACGAATCTCAGTGAAGACTACGCGTCTCGCCTGCTGGGCACTGGGCGCCATGTTGAGGAAGGCGATGGTACTTCCCGGCGCCAGTCCGAAGTGCTCTTGCGGATCGCGCAGGCACAGCGTGCGATGCAGCATATAGGCGATGGACAGCGACGAGAGAAACGATTTGCCTGCGCCGATGCCCCAGCACAGCACCGCCTCGTTGTAGTCGCCTTCAAAGATCGCCTGGACGCTCTCCAGGACCCCGGGATAGATCTTACCTTTCAGGCCCAGGTAAAGCGGACTGATGATGAACTCTTCTATAGGCGCGGGTGGCTGCTCGTATTGTTGGAGTTGTTCATTCCAGTGGGGACTTATCTGCCCCAGATGGTGGGAAAGTTGCGCCAGATGCGGCTGCCACGCGCCGGGTGGCGTCGAGTATAAGCTGCTCAAACATCTCGTCTGGCTCTTGTCCATCACTGATAAGCTCCAACAGGCTCAAGCCCCTCTGGACCCGTTGCTGGTACTGTGGTTCGACCTCTTCGTCTTGGTCTGTAGCTCCCTCCGGACTATCCGACTGAATAAGTGTCTCCATCATCTCCCGATAGCGGTGAATTATGGCGGCCCGCTCGCGGTCGAGCAGTTCACTGGGCCCTTCTGGGCGCATCATCTGCTGCTCAATCCACTCGCTAAACTGATCCATACGCTTGATGCGGCTCATATGCCGGGCCTGTTGGCCCACCAACTGATTCGCCAACCCCGACTCGCGCATCTGCTTGATCCGGTGCGCGCCGTGCCGCTGATAGTAGCCCAGCCGCCGCGGTGATACCTCCAGGCCCTGGGCCTGCAGCACCTCGCTGGCCTCCTCGGTATCCTCGCACACCGCTAGGGTCGCGTATATCTGTGCCGTCTCCGGCAGATTAAACCGTCCATTGCCATCCGTCTGATTCATCGTGATCACCGCGTCTGCGTTTTCCCGCTTCCATAATTACAAGTGGGCTTTTTGGGCTTTACACGAGCGCAAATGAGTGCAGATTCAGACCAAATCGCTACAGCGGCTCCTGAGAGCCCACCAGCGGCGGCAAAGAATCTTGGGGAATCTGTTGAGTTAACGAAAATGTAACCCGAGGCTTATCCAAGAGCCGATGCGACTTGCCCAAGTGTGCAGGAGAAGGAATGTAAGGCGTGGAACTCCATTGTAGGAGGAAGCGCAAAATGACAGGCAGAATACGCGCTTTGGCCAGTCGCCTGGATCAATGGTTCGCCAGGAGTTGGCCCTGGGCCTGGGACGTAACGGCAGTGCTACGGCCGCTGGCGGGCATCCCGGTGACCGGCCCCGCAGGAATCGACAAGCTTTAGTACGCCGCAGCGGGCTGGTCCCTCCTTTTGTATCGCCCGTATGCTACGTGGCTTCAGCTGCGTAGCGTGCTAGTATCTCCTGCAGAGCGATCACTGGAACACGGATCTTCGCCCCCCATGTCAGAAACCATTGATTGTCCTTCTCGGCCAAGGTAAGGTTCTTGCCGGCGACGGGGCGGCTCTCGCCCACCTCGATGTCCCGATCCCAACACACAACATAATCAAACGTGTCAAGAGCATGGCCATGCTGGAAAAGATTGCTCAATTTGTATTCCAACTCCACAAGTACCGGCTTACCATTGTCGTCGACGCAAATCATATCCGTGGGGGAGTCCTGCGAGTATGTCCCTATCTTCAGCTTGCAGGGGAGGAGTTCGCGGGTCTCCTGGTTTCCCAGCACTGCCGCGAAAAGTACTGCGACCTGTGCTTCGCAAGTTGGGCGCTTGAGAACGGGCCATTGGTCGCTGGGTTGTCGCAGATTAGGTAATCCACTAAACTCGCCTCTACGTGCAGCCAGCTTGTCCCGTTGCCTTTGGAGCTTCTCCTCCTCTTCTTCTTGCTTCCGCATGGCAAAGTAGGTCCGCTCTGCAATGGGCTTGATATTGCCATCTATGATCTCCTTAGCTGCCTCCAGTGCCCACTGAACTGCGGCATCGTCTTCGTTCGCCAGACTATTGCGGTCACTCGTCATTGAGAATGCTTGTGAGTTCACCAATATGTGGAAGTGTAAGTAGGCTTCATCCGACGCCACTAACTGATTTCGCCTCGTGAATGGAATGAAGTCCTTGCATAGATAGCACCCAAACCGAGACTTCAATGTGTGGCCTTGACGGAGATGGGATGCCGTGCGGCGAGAGTGCTCCCCCGAGACGGTTCCGTAGACTTGTACAGAAACTTGTTTGCGTTGGGTGGTCGTACTCTTTTCGAAGGGGCCGAAGTGTCTGCAATACAAGTCCGACGGGGTCAAATCAGTATCTCCTTGGGGCACTTTGGGTGTCTCATTGGGGGGCGCGAACCAATGGGTGCCAGGGATCTCGTGGTCCTCTTTGTTGCCATTTCTAGTCGGGGCAGTGAGAAACAGTCTTGGTGCAACACCAAGGTTTTTCACTTGCTTGTGCAGGTACGGATAATCTGCGAACTTGGTCTTGAAGCTTCCAGCAGCCGTAAACCAGCGGATGTAGTCCTCGAGAATTTTAAAGTTGAAAAAGCGCTCAGGCTGGTCGATACAATAACCAATGATGCGCACTGTGGTGCCATCTTTGCCTGGCTCTCTGTTACGGAAATCAATGTCAACAGTTGGCATTTCGTCGTTCTGGAGCTTTTGCCAAGGGTCTTCCATGCGGGCGGATATCATCTTCGATGATTGATCATTACGCTGAGTCTCTACCTCGATGCGCTGGCTTCGGAAGTAGGTCTTGGTGCCGAGGCCCTTTTCTCCGATGCGGTCAGGAAGCTTCTCAGAGCGGCCGAGATCGAAGAAGCGCTTAATCCCATCTTCATCCATTCCTTCTCCGTCGTCGACAATCTCAATCGTGTGAGCGCCGTTTGTGTCCGGGTCCACTATAATTGAGATTTCGGCAGCCGTAGCGTCGTGCGAGTTGCTAATAGCCTCCCTGATTATTTCGAGCGGCTCGACTAGGTTTCTGGCGATTTCCAAATACAACGATACCATGTCAACTTCAGGTATGTACGTCTCAGACATTTCTCTCACCTCAGCCAAGTGTCAAAATGCAGATTGCTTGTTAGTTCGATAGTACTTGTGGATATTCCTCCAATGGCCGCCTCCTTCTTTTGCACTCGCCAGTAGGTGGGAGTGAATGCGTCGGTTTGTATTTTCGTCTGGAGTATATTTACCCCTGCACGAGGATCGGGTATAATATAATTGGAGAGTGGGTCGGGCGGTCGCGCCGGCTCTTGTAGCCGGTGAGGAAAGTCCGAGCTCCACAGGGCAGGGCGCTGGCGAAAGGCCAGGCGGGGTGACCCGCGGAAAGTGGCACAGAAACTACACCGCCGATGGCCCCCTTGGGGGCACAGGCAAGGGTGAAATGGTGAGGTAAGAGCTCACCAGCGTCGGGGTGACCCGGCGGCTGGCCAAACCCCGCCCGGAGCAAGGCCCAATAGGAGAGCGCCTCCAGACCCTATCACTTCATTGGTTGGGGCTGGGTCCAGGTTGGCCAGGTGCTACGGCACCGGATGACTATGGGCCGAACAATGCCAAGTGCGTTGTTGGACCCCAGGACCGATGGGGTGGCCGGGTCTGGAGAAGAAGTAGCCCGCTTTTAGCTCTCGGGTAGGCCGCTAGAGGGGGCTGGCAACAGCCCTCCCAGATAAATGATCGTCACCTGCCCCAGCGGGGGCAGGCACAGAACTCGGCTTATAGACTCACTCTCTGTGGACAAATTGGGGCCGGAGGTTCACAAGTGAGCGCGAAAAGCGGCACATAACCATTCTTATGGTACTCACTTGTGGCAAAGCAGTGAATTCCGGCAGGAAAATGCAACTCCTGAGCGCAGATTAGTTGGCTTCGCGCTTCTGGTGCACAGAAAGGATGTGCACATAAGTGCAAAGCATTATAGACACACTCGCTCAGGAATTCCTGCTCTACCTGCAGGCCGAGAGGGGCTGCAGCCGCCTTACCGCCACGTCTTATCGCTCCGATCTGACACAATTCTTCACACATTTGCAAGAAAACTACGCGGTAGATAAGCCTGCGGAGATCACCGTGGAAATGGTCCGCTCGTGGATCGTGGCGATGTACGAGCGCGGGCTGTGCAGCAACAGTGTAGCTCGCCGGGTCTGTTCGCTGAAGAGCTTCTGGAAGTATCTGTGTGAGAGGGACTTGGCCTCGCCAGGGGTCATGGCAAAGATTAGTATGCCGCGCCGTGAGAAGACCCTCCCCGTCTATCTCAGCAAGGAATCCCTGCAGAAACTACTGGATGCGGCTCTGCAGCAGCGCACTGAGTACTGCGCGTTTCGTGACCATGCGATATTGGCCACGTTCATCTACGCCGGCTTACGGCGAGGCGAGTTGCTCAGCTTGAAAACGGGCGATGCTGATCTAAGCGCTCGGACACTGCGTGTTGTGCGCGGGAAGGGGAACAAGACGCGCATCATTCCGCTGGTCGAGGAGCTGAGCCAGGCGATTGCTGATTGGCTAGAGTATCGCCGCACGAAGAGACATGATTACCTGTTTACCACGAACCGCGGCAACCGCATCTACCCAACCCGCCTGCAAATCATCTGGAAGAACACCCTCAACCGGAGTGGCATCAACCGGTCCGGCGTGAGCATGCATACGTTGAGGCATTCTTTCGCGACGCTTCTGCTGCAGACTGGTAACGCTGATCTGGTCTCCATCCAGCATCTGCTGGGCCACAGCCGGCTGGATACGACGGCCATCTACTTGCATGTGGGCGCACAGCAACTGCGTGAGGCAATCACGGCGCATCCGCTATCTGCCGAGAGCGCAGCTTCAAGAGCAGTTTGATCCTGTGTTGGCAGCCGGCGAGTAAGCTTGGGCCATCGGAAAACAAAGGGGACACCGCTGAACAGGCGGCTACAGTCCCCCCTGTTGTCCTCTCTTGGCTCCCCGGGGCGGACAACTGCAGGAACTTTTTCGAGCGGTTTACATTTTGCCCAGAAAGCCTGAAACGACGGGCAAAACCCGACATTGAGGAATCTCAAGGCAGTGCTTACAGGCATCCTCTGCTACTTGCCTATGAGTTTCAGGAACTCTTGGAGGCCGAAGTGGTTAACAATCGAGCGGCGATTGCGCGAAGGTACAAGTTGAGCAGAGCCAGGGTTACGCAGGTTATGAGTCTGCTCCGTCTACCCGAGGAGATCCGGCAGTACGTTATATCCCTTCCCCCTGGGGAGCAACAGCTCTACTCTGGGCGGCGGCTGGGAGAGATCGTCGGTCTCGCAAACGAGGCGGCTCAGCTCGCTGCGCTTGACGAGCTTCGGAGAACAGCGCACGATAGTCAGCTGCCAACAGGGCTAACAGGGCTGCACGGTACCGGAGAGGGCGAAGTGATGCACCTCGCTGCGGATCACCTTCCAAGTGGCTGAAGTAGCCCTCCCAAGACAACTGGTAGCTCAGATTCCGTAGCGGATCTGCACCCTAGCACCCGGCGCCGGGTGACTATGACCTTCATCGGCTTGGGATGGGTAGTCTTGCGTGTGCCCGGGTGGGATTGTGTCTGCTGTCTGCCCCCGCAGGTAGGCGGTTCTTCGGAAACGCCCTCCCTTCGACGGAGATTTACAGGGGTATAGTTACAGTGTCGATTTTGGGGTTCCCTCTCCGGAATGTCCGGCGCCACAAGGGCCTCGGTGAGAATGCTTGCATCGACAACGAGAGCGGCTCATGATCCCGTCCGATACGCAGTGAGTTGTGGCGATAATATTTGCGAGGTTTGTGCAAAGTGTGCGCATGTGTTGGCAGCTTCACGCGTTCTGAAGAGGGTTCCTCAACTGCACGACAGGCGGATGCACCCGGCGCGCCGCGAACGGAAGTGGCCGCCCATGGCGCCAGAAGGCCGTTTCAGCGGGTTAAGGACGTATCTGGGTCCGGGTCTTGATCTTGACATTCATAGCGCAGCGATGGCATACTCGGAGCGCAGATGCCCGTGAGGTGTTCCGGGAGGAGGATTCCGATGACAGAGCAGAGCGACTTTCGGTGGGCTGAGGAGCTAGGTGCCCTGTTGCGCTCCCTGCGTGAGGAGGAGCTGCGCGACGTCGTTAACCGGTTCCTTCAGGCCCAGCGGCTGCGCAGCGATATCATTCACGGCTCGTCGGAACACGGCAAGGACATCGTGGCCATAGTGCCTGGAGCTCTTGATGTGCTCGGCACAACTCAGGTTCTGCTGGTTCAAATCAAGACGGGCGACATTTCCGAAGCACGATGGAGAACCGAAGCTAAGCCCCAATTCAGTGACGCAATGGATCACTTCGTTCATCATCACGAAGTAGATGAGAAGTGGCCTAAGAGGTACATACTCGTCTTCAACGGGAAGCTGACGGCCGAAGCGCAGCGGAGCGTGCATGACTACAACTCCAGGAACCCGGTTCCTGTGGAAGTCGTAGACTTGGATCGCATCGTCTCTCTTATGGTAGAGGCCGGATTCCATAAGAAGCTCCTCCCGCCATCCGACGTGCACCTCTCGGAACCTGATCTCGGCAACTGTCAGGCGATTCTGGGATATCTGACTGGTGCAGTCACCTCGACCGAGAAGCCGGGGCTTTCTGTCTCTGAATTAAAGGAAGGGCTGGGTTGGCTCACCCCCGAGCAGATCAGTGAGGCTCTGGACACGCTGCTAGAAACGGGGCTTCTCGTTCCGGTTGGGGTCGCGAAACCAACTGAGGCCTGCGAAGGGGTGACCAAGCAGACATACACGAGGAGATATCGACCCGGTGAGATACTGAGGAAAGGGGTCAACATTGCCCTTGATCCAGCGGGGGCATTTACTGCTGCTCATATCGAACAGTACTTCGAAGGCGTAGGCGAGTTTCTCAAGGCGGCGGTCAAGGACAACTGCGATTATGTCGTCGCTATTGCGAGGAAGGGCGCTCGTCTACTTCACCAAGTCCTGAAGCAGAACGACATGCCCGCAACTGCTCTGATCCCACTCCCCGTGCTGGGTCACGTACCTGGCACTGAGTTCCAAGGGAAGAAAGTGTTGCTTTTTGATGACACAGTGAGCACCGGGACCAGGATAGTGGAGACAGCACGCCGCCTGCAAGAGCTAGGTGCACGGGTTACACCCTGCGCCCTCTTGCTGTCTGCAGACGAGCCCACACTGCTTGACGCTAGACAGGGGGTCTTCTGGAAAATACTACATAGAGATGAGTACGCAGAGGAAGAGGCGGCTATCGCGCTAAGCCTAGCTGCGCTGTGCCCACCGTTTGAGCCTGGAAGAACCGTCATACAAATGGACACCGAGAACTTCGATCTTCACGCTTGCTATGGGTGGCTGCAATCTGCTGGCATCTTGTTCGCGTTACCATCGACAGCCAGAGTCTTCGGCAGGCGGCTGTTGACCGTCAGTAACCCGACGTTCTTCTCTTCGAAGAACGTCTTGGTGCCTTCCTTTGTGTCTGAGTCGGCTGCTTGTAAGATAAGGGTATACGTAGACGTGGGCGGTTGCTTATCCATTGTACCTATTATCTTTCCAGAGATTACACACCCAACCCCTGAACAAGTCGCCAGCTGCAAGGGACGGAGAGAATGGGGGATGCCATTCTGTGAGAGATTACCCTCGAGCTGGTATGGAGGTAATCAGCCAGAGCAGTGTCTCGAATGCTCGGATTTTCATGGATCTGTTCGACTTGGGGCTGCCTTCGTTGCCTTCGCCAACGAGACTATCACCAAGTGGGGCATGAGTATAGGGTCTTGGCTAGTGGATGAAGATCAACTCGCTATCTATTTCAGGGACCGGACGCCTTTTGCCCTGCAGTATGTCCTGAGCATATTGAGCCAGGGGACAGAATGCTGCGACGAATGAAGAACTGCAGGGTCGTGGAGCAATGGTAGTTGGATCCCCTCAGTTAGCTGTCACTGGGCGAGCTGTGTCCCGTAGACGTCTACGAGGGCCGGGGGTCCTGCAGCCATGGCCAGGCCACCACTGCTGCTGGTGGTCGATAGTCAAGTGCGCTGTGTCGATACACGGTCTTCTTTTCGCCGTTGCTACGATAATACCTGCGTCTCCTGCTGCTTGGCTACGCCTTCCTGCCTGAGTTCTTTCTGGTGATTACCTTACCATGCTTTTTGGGCCGCGAACTGTAAATACTGACGCTGCCCCTGGGATTGGTTTTGGGCTAGGGTCTCCGCATCGCATACTAAGGCCTGCTGTGTGCAGAATCGCGTATTCTTGTCAAAGTTCGCCATCCGTGGTATTCTCAATATCAACTCAGCGACCTAAAGAAGGCACCGTGCGCGATACTGTCTCCAGACTGTTCAGCGTGCCGAGTGAGAGGTCCATCGAGAGGTGTGTCTTTGTGGTGCGAGGGGCCGAGACTGCGCTGGTGTAAGCGTCGAGGAAAACAATATTGGCAACTAGACGCTGAAGATGAAGGTGAAGGAAGCTTTGCAGCAGTCGGGCGCGAAGGTTGACAGAGAGGAGAAATAGGGCCAAGTTGTGGCTGAGAGAAGACTCCAAGGAACGTATGCGAGCTAACGGACGCAATACCGGCGCGTGTCAGGACGTGGATGTCACCGACGGGGGTTATGAGAAGGGCGTACAGAGGAGGAGAAGAGAACGCAGGGCGGATCGACGGCTGACTATGGACGGTATGGCAGGGGCGGAGGAGGCGCTCTGGACTGGGCCTGCCAGGTAAGGTGGCAAGGCGACATACCGCGCGTGTCCGCAGGGCGAGGTTTGACATGGAACCGAGGACTAACACAGTAGATCTGGGCTGGAATCCTGCTGGAGACCTTAACTTCCTGCTTGTACAGCCTCTTTATGCTGTTGTTCAGAGCGGCGATGAAGTGGGCCGTATCGAGGGTGACTCGAGAGACAACCAGAAGCAAGTCGTCGACTCAGTCATCGAGTTGGTCCTTAACCCGGAGGAACGCGTGTCGGCGAATTTCCAGCCTCTTCATGCCGCAATCCTGCCCGAATTAGCGGCTCCGCAGGAATGCGTGAGAGGGCTGTTGGAGGCAGTCGCGGAGGCGCAGACGGATCCGGGCATGCTTGTCGTATCAGGTATCGAGCGCCTGAGCCGGGAAGAATATGAGCAATTTGTGCAAGATTATGCGACGGATCAAGAATGGCAGAACGAAGAGCTCAGGCGTATGGCGGCACGTGCATCCCCGAGCGCTAGCTGGGTCAACGCAATGCTGATCGCTTGGCGGGATCGGCATGGCGAACCAGGCGTAGTCTTCCAGAGAAAGATCAGCCCGAGTGCTCAAGAACGGGAATCGCTCTGTGCTGGCGAAACCGTCCACATTCTGGTGATTGACCAGGCGTCCTTCGCTTTCACCATCTGCTCGGACATGCTCAACGTGGACGCACCTGGGGCTGACGGCGGGTGCTCAGTGGCGCAGGGCATCGTGGAGCATTTCCAGGGGGATGAGCCACCCAGGACGCTTGATGCGATCATCCACATTCAGCATAACCAAAAGCCTGACCATGAACTCATGGCGGCAGGCTTCTATCGGCTACTTGTGGATTCGCCACAAGCGGTGGGCGCGGCCGTTTCGGGTGCAAGTGTCGTGAGGGTCAACGCCGCAGCAATTTGCGAGGAACGTGACGAGTACGGTTGCACCGGCATATTGGTTGGCGGGCATCGTAGATACGCGAAGGACCCGCCTGAGTGTTGTTGTAGACGCGGTGAGAGCATCGTTCGCTATGACTTCAGACCTCGCCGGGCATCAGCATTCTTAGTCAAAGCGCGGCTCCCCTCACGGACGCCGGGGCCCTTTGGCGCGGCCGGAATTCAGCCTGTTACCGGGGGGCTTTGGCTAGGCATCCGTCCGTCTGACGGCCGAGTTGACTTTACTAGCGACGCTGCGGCAGTGCCCGAAGCATATCGCTTTGCGGCTTGGCGAGGCTTTCCATGCGAACTGCGGTCGAGTACCGGAACGGATCTTCTGGAGCCGTCTCAACAGAGTCCCGTGCAGGAGCAGCTCTATCAGCGTCTGAGAAATAGCTACGAAGAACTGAGACGAGTCTGCTGGGGGATCAATGGCGAGTGCCTGCAGATGTTGGGGCAGGAAGCCTTCGTTTTTTGGCCGGATGATCTGAAGCCCCAACCCGACACCTGGGATTCAACCCATGTAGATCGGCTTCGCCATCTTGTTGCAGGACTTACAATGGTACATGCATGGTTCCCCCTTCAAGCCGCTTCTATTTCAGGTACGACGGGGAGACGGGCGGCGGTTCGGCTTGAAAAGAACGGGCCGTCGATACATTCTCGCGATGGGTGTGACTTGCTATCGTCCGATATTCCTGCACGGGTTGTGGAGGACGCTAGCTCGGACGCGAAGGATGGGGACATATACCTCATATGCGGTGTGAGGGGACAGTTAGAGGTCCAGGCCATACCGTTAGGAGGGTTGACAGGACCGAGCGCATCGACCTATCCTATCAGTGAGGATTTGGATGACCTAGATATAACTCGTGCTACGTTGCTGCTTATACCGATCCAGGCGATCGAGGACTGCGTGCTTGAGGATGGAGCAGACGATCTTTGCGCTATAGGAGAGGGCCTGCGGCACGTCCTGGCACAGGTGCCGGGCCTGGCGCGGGGAGGTGACGAGTAAATGACAGTACGGTTGCATCGCGATGATTTGCTTGCGCAAGTCGAGCGACGCTTGAGCGGTCTTGATCTGAAACTGCATAGGGAGTCAACGGTGGAGACGGACGAATTAGAGGCAGTGTACAGCTTCCCTTGCGGCGTGCTCGGGATCCAATGTTGCGAGACGTGGGACCGCTTGAGCAAGAGATGGCAAGAGGCGCAGCATGAGCTAGGATCGATCGTGCGTCAATGGCATTTGCGCGGGGGTATCGGGCCAGACGCCTACCTACTCTTTCTGGTCGATGTCAGATCGCTCGACAGTGTGCCGTTGGACATGCGCGAAGCGCTCCTTCACAGAATCAGGACTTCTCGAAGCGAGTGCATGAAGGAGGTTGTGAGTTATGATGGTGCCGAGTGGCCAGATCAACTCGGGGACCTTACCTTTGTGCCCCTTGCGCAGTCGGCCCCTATTGCCGAGTCTAGCAAGACAGCAGTGGCGAGGCTCCTGCGCGAGGCTGGAGTACCTGCCGAGCTGGCCGACGGTTTGGCAGGTACACGGCCTGGCGTGCACCAGATTGCACAGGAGATTATGCGAGGTGCGTACGGAAGGGCTCCGACGATCCAGTCTACTGTGGACCTTGACCAGGAGCTGGTAGGGGGTGAAGGCGATGCGCGGAGGCAGAAGCTGTCCCGACGCTCGGGGTCCGGGGTTCGATTGCAGGATCTCACATTGCACAATTTCCGGTCGTTCCGTGTAGGTGATGGAGCAAGTCCGGTCCGGGTGGACTTGTCCTCGGACATTACACTGCTATACGGTGAGAATGCCACAGGAAAGACTAGCTTCGTTCAAGCCTTGGAGTGGGCGATCTGCGGGGCCGTGGTCGAGCTCGCGGATCAGGTGGCGACCGAGGCGATGCCGGAGACAACCGACTCACCACTACGGAATCTGTTCATGCAGGATCAAGCGGCTGACGTTACGCTCCGTGCTGCCGCTGGCCAGATGTTTCACTGTGTCGAGGAAGAGGCGGGGCGCCGGCAGTTCGACGAAGAGGCGCCGCTCGATGAACGCGCACTTTGGCGGCAGTGGCTCGGTGTGGCCCCTGAAACGTACGAACGAGAAGCTGAACTGCGCGCGCGATGCAGCGCGCGGTTGTTTCTGGGACAGGGCCAGATGAAACAACTGCTCTCGACGAAGGACCCGAAGGCGCGTTTGGCTCACTTCGCGAGTCTGCTGGGGGACCGCGGGCTGGCACGGACAACAAGGAAGTTGGAATCCATCGTACAGGAACTCTCCAAGACGGAGGCAGGCCTGCAGAAGGAAAAAGAGTCGCTCGACCAGCAGATGGCCGGCCTGAGAGACCAACAACGTTCGGAGGCGGTGTTGGTAGAGAAAGCTGGCGCGGGTGTTGACGCTGTAGGTGAACCGGAGGAGTTTTTGCGAGGCACCACCGAATATCATAGGCCAGCGGGTATTCATGGCATTCTCGACGAGAGGCCTACTGACGATCAGTCTCTTGCAGCGGTTGTTGAGCAGGTGACCGAGCACCTAGACATGCAGCGTCGAAGCGTGCAGGAGACCATAAACCGAACGATTCATTTGGAGGAACTTCGCCAACAGCTTGAATCAGTACGCTCTGAGATCGATAAAGAGACCGAGAAGCTATCAGCGGCTGAGTGCCGGAGCAAGAACGCGGCGGAAAGGGAAAGCGAACTACGTGAAGCGCTCGTCGTACTGGAGAACTCTCTGAAGAGCATTGCAGAGAGAAGCGCGCAATGTACGCAGCGGCGGGAAGCGATCGAATGGTGGCTTCGGGAAAGACCGTTGGTGGCGCGACGTGGCAAGCGTCTTGCCGAGATGTCGGACCAGATTGGTGTGTTTGAGGGGCGAAGCGCGGAACTAAGCGCCAATATAGGGGAAGCAAATGAGGGCCTATTCTCATTGCGGCCGGTGGTCGAAGAGGCGAAGCGTCGTCACGAAGAAGCAAGCTCGCGGGTTGAGAAGCTGTCGAAGCTTCGCAGCCTAATGGAGGCTGACGGCCAGAGGGAAGAGCGTTACGCGGGCGCAGTTACCGAGGACGATCGTGCAGAGCACGCTGTCTATGCAGCCACAGAAGAAGTGTTGGCAAACAGGCAAGAAAGAGACTGCCAGGCCATACGTCTTGAGAATCTTGAGCGTGCGCTTGCTGAAGTACGGTCCGGTCGGGAGCGCCGGGCTCAGATTCTGCGGGAGCTTCAGGAGGGCGCTGACAGCAACGAGTGCCCACTGTGTTCGCACAAATGGCCTAGCCGAGAGGGCCTGTTGGCAGCGATAGACCGGCAGATTGGCGCCCCTACGAGAGAAGAGAGCGATTTGGCTCAGCGTCGGGACGAGGCGCGGGAAAATCTTGCCGAAGCGGGACAGCGTCTTGAGAAGTCCGAGGCAGCCCTACGCGTAGCCGAGACTAGGAAGAGGGAGCTCGAGTCTCAACTCGAGAGACTAACTCGGCGTAAGGATGAGCGGGTGAAAGCCCTGGCCGGTTGTGATCTCCCGCCTGATACGACGGCGGCGGATGTCGCACGCGAGCAGAAGGAATGGCTAAAGGCCCTTGAACTGGTACACATAGAGGAGCAGCGGCTCCAAGCGCAGACATTCGAGTTGGGGGAAGGCCTTCATAGAGCGACCGAGCATCGCGAAGCCATACAAAGTGAGCTCCGTGAGTTGCGGGCCCAGCGGGTACCGCTGGCGGAAGACATGGAGCAGGCGCGAGAGCGGCTCGAGGCCGCCGCGTGGCACCCATCAGCCGATGAGGCTGAATTGGGCCAGCAAGTAGAGCAGATACAGACTGAGGAACAAGCTCATGCTGATCGTGCCGTTGAAGTGGAGAAGAAGAAGGCAAAGATGGTTGAGCAGCTGGAACACGAATTAGCGGCCCTGGCACCAGCTCGGGAGGCCGCAAGTTCGGCCCGTGCTGCACTTCAGCAAACGCGTGACTTCGCGACAATAATCGAAAGCGACCTGCGAGTGCTACAAGGAACGGCCGCCCAAGCCGACAAGGAAGAGGCCGGCTCAGTAGACGATCTTCGCCGAGAACTTACTCATATTGAAGATCTGATTCGTGAGGGTCGTGCCGCTCTGGCGTTTATCGAGGTCAGATCGGCACGGCGACAGCTTGCAGAGCTTAACGGACAAATGGCCAACCTCGAGCGTAGAATAGAGGAGACAGATGCGAAGATATCCGAGAACAAGCGGTGGGAACATGCCGGTAAAGAATGCGGTCGCCTTGTGGAGCGCGAGCAAGCTCGGCTGGTTCGAGAGGGACTCGAGCCGCTGAGAGATCTAATGAGAACCATTCATCGAAGACTCGCACGCCATCCCGTATTTGACGACATAAGCTGGACTGTCGATGAGAGCGGCCTCCGGTTCTGGGCTTTGTCCAGGCGAGGAGCCACATCCCAGTCGGTTAGCGATCGCAAGCTGGTGCAGGCCTATATGAACGAGGCGCAGCAGAATCTGATCGCACTTTCAGCATTCTTGGCGGGGGCGCTTTCTCGTGAAGGACAACTAAGACTCGCCATACTGGACGACCCTGTGCAGGCGATGGACGAACTCAATATTTACGGACTGCTGGACTTGTTGAGAGTCCTTGCTGAACGCATGCAGATAATTGTGACCACGGGCCGGAGTGAGCTGTTCCATCTGGCACGAGCCAAGTTCTCGTGTCTGAACCGGGATGACGTCGTACGGTTTCGAGCGTACCGATTGACATGGGGTGGCAGCGACCGCGGCACGCAGGTGGAAGAGGTGCGGTGAGTTGTGCTGTGTCAGGCAACAGGGTGTATGTGAAGATTAAGCCAGGGACCAGCATAGCGGAATACTTGTGAAATCGGGCCCTTCATATCACCTTGCGTGCGAAACCGAGTCCAGGTCACATGTTAGTATTTGGTGGTTCTCGACGCAACTCCATAGTCAGGTTCGAGCAGCTTAACCACACTGCTAGAGCCAAGTTGGGGCTGGTGATCTATACTTCACCCGCAAAACTCGAACGAGTGGTAGCCTGCTTCTATAACAGGTGCAACCCCCAGCACTATCACGAAGCGCTGGCAAGCTGCGGCCGGTGGATGTCTGCTAGGGCCGAGGGCAGCAAGTTCTCAGCAGGAGAAAGGAGGTGCAACGGCGAACTGTACCGGCAGCAGAGATATTGACACCGGAGGCCACGGAGAATAGGATGGGGAAAAGGCACCAAGCGTGTTGGGGTGAC
Organism: bacterium; assembly: GCA_030603495.1. Taxonomy (GTDB): domain Bacteria; phylum Armatimonadota; class Zipacnadia; order Zipacnadales; family Zipacnadaceae; genus JALGTD01. The sequence goes on along the minus strand of JAUVXR010000001.1, from coordinate 44,753 downwards.
TCGACCGTCCGGTCCATGTAGTGGACTTGGCGTCCAGTGGATTATGAAACACACCACTGGCGCCCGAAACGTCTAGCGGAGGAAAACAATGAAGGCAATACACAACGAAGAAAGGCTCTTTGAGAGAGACTACGGAATCATTCCTGCTTGCGACGTGGAGACCCTAGACGAACTCGCGAAGCTCGTGGGAGCTACAAGCACCGTCAATGGGATAGTAGGGTACAAGGTAGGTGCTATTCTGGGTCTAACATATGGACTTGCCAATGTTGTTGGAGCAATAAAGGAGCAGTCCAATCTGCCAATTCTCTATGATCATCAAAAGGCCGGCACGGATATACCTCAACTTGCGGAAGAGTTCACGCGCGTTTGGCAGGAGGCAGGAGTCGCAGCCGCGATCGTATTTCCTCAGGCAGGACCAGAAACAGAAGAGGCGCTGCTTCGCGCTATTATCGGACAGGGCATGATAGCTATCGTAGGCGGAGAGATGACTCATCCTCGGTACTTGTCGAAGGACGGCGGGTACCTCAGTGATGATGCCCCTGCCCGAATGTATAAAGTTGCGGCTGATATAGGAGTCACTCATTTCGTTGTCCCTGGCAACCGGCCTGGTGCAGTAGAGAAATATGCCAAGTTGATTGGCGGGGCCATACAAACACCTCGCTTCTTGTTGCCGGGAATAGGAAGACAGGGCGGCGATATCGAGACGGCGTTTGCCGCAACATTGGGACACCCCGCGTATGCCATAATCGGCTCCGGTATCTACAAGGCAGCCGACGTTACCCAAGCCGCGGGAGCATTCTGCCAAATAGCATTGCATTTCGAAACGGAAGGTGACAGCGGTGAGAGAGCAGGTTAGAGACACCATTTCAAGTCTTCTGTGGGAGACTTCCGCAGTCAAGGTCTCAGTCGAGGAGCCTTTCAGGCTTGTCTCTGGCAACCTGAGCCCAATTTATGTAGACTGCCGAGTTCTGATTTCGTACCCGTGGGCACGCGGCATCGTGACTGGATGTTCTCACTGGCTCTACGAAGACGTTGGAATCGAGGCAGACTACATAGCAGGGGGAGAGACTGCCGGTATCCCATATGCTGCATGGCTAGCTGACCGGCTTGGGAAGCCTATGGTGTACGTCCGAAAGGAGCCCAAAGGCCACGGAGTCGGGGCGCAAATAGAGGGTCACTTGCCATCAGGGAAAACGGTTCTACTGTGTGAGGACTTGATTACTGATGGGGGGAGCAAAATCACCTTTATCGAAGGAATTCGGGGTGCCGAGTGCTCAGTGACGGACTGCCTCGTCATATTCGATAGACAGCAGGGCGGACTTGGACGCTTGCAGCAGGCTGGGGTGCAACTCCACGGACTATCAGACTTGGAGACGTGCCTGACTCTCGGCATGAGTGGCGGGTACTTGACACAAGAGGAGCACAAATCGATCAGGGCCTACCTTGCGGACCCTGAGACCTGGCACAAAGACGGGGGTTACAGCTTTCACCCATAACTGAGCCACTTTCACACGCGGAGTTCCCAAAGTCCAAGATTGAATCATCAGTGCCATAATATGGGGGTGCATCTATGATGCACGCGAATTCGGGAAGCTTGGAACCACTAGCAAAGCCATCAAAGAACCACCTCAGGGTAGCGATTGCTCAGCTTAGGTCAATCCCATGGATTCCTGTGGAGGAGGAACCCGGAAGCTACATTGATCCCCTCCGCGAGGTGGATAGCTGGGAAAATCTGCGGAAGGCCCCAACTTCCTCGATTACATGCTGGGCCAGGGGCCTGCAGGACGAAGAGGTAGAACAGGCGGTGACAGACTCTCAACAAGTTGTGGAGAACAGTCACATAGACTGGGTTGCAGAACGAGTACAAGAAGTGTTGGATTTGAGCAAACTTTTGCGCTGCGATCTCGTAGTTTTCCCAGAACTCTCCGTACCTGCCCGATGTCTTCAGGATACGGCGAGCAAGGCACGTGCAGCTCCAATGACTATTATAGCGGGATCCCACTATGTCAGAGCCAAGGATATCAGAAACGGCGCTTATGAGAAGGCAGGTATTGCCATTGACGAAGAGGAGTACCGTCGGCAGAACCTATGCCCGGTCTTCTTACCAGATGGCGATACTGCCATTAGAGGCAAGAGAGATGCTAGTCAGTATGAAACCCGCGTCATGAAGAAAGGAAAGGGCCCCTTTCACTTCAAATGTCAGGTAGGAGCGTACAAAACAGTTGTCTTCCTGTGCAATGAGCATCCGCCAGACTGCGCCGAATACTCGAGCCCGGAGTTTCCACTCCACGTGGTGGTTGCTTCAACTCCAATCTCCAAGCCAAGCAGCGATGAGCGGGTCAAGACAGGACAAGAATTCTGGGATATGTTTGATATAAGCATCAAAAAATGGCAAAAGCCAGTAGTTTTCGCCAATAATGCAGAGTTTGGATGCAGCACACTCATAGCCTGGTACGACACCAAGCAGCTGACCGACGAGAGATGTCAGGGCACTATGTATGGGCCCCTCGACCCAGGATTCGAGGGTATGCTAGTAGTGGACGTTGACCCGAGACCAGAACGACAGAACCTCGATCGGACTCTTGGGCTTGTCCCAAAGCCCGTGCCCACCAGTCCCGTGGCTCTCATTCCTGTGCACTACGACTCAGAGACGATACCGGACAAGTTCGGCAGGGAAATCACTTACCGGACTTTGCTGGGCGACCTGTTGGCCCACGGGTTTAGTGATGAACGGATGGCGTTGTATGCCAGCCGAGAAGCTCATACATTCTTTTCCCGATATCTTGGAAACGAGGTCCTGGTGTCCCGGCTGCGCTCTGTATTCTCCAATGAGGAATATGTGAACCTATCGACATGGGATAGGTTTGTGCGCACATGGGCGATAACGCTGACAGGCGAGACATTGGAAGAGCTTCAGTACGTCAAACTGTCCGAATTCAGTAAGTATTTGACACTAATCGCGGATGAAATCGGCCCGGAACACGCGGACTACCGGAGCCTGGCAGACAGAATAGGGTGGTGTAAAGAACGCCAGAGGGAAGTCAACCACACGTCTGTGCGAAGGCAGTATGTGGACAAGCATGATTTGAGTAAAAGAGACGATTGGTCGGTGACTCGATGTCGAAGGGAATTGCTACAGAAGTGCTCTGAGGAAGAAGTCATCGCCCGGATAGCAAGGAAAAAAGAGGCTGGATTGACGGAGACAGAGGCAATAGTGCAGGTTTTTGTAGAAGAGTTTCCAGACAAGATAGGGCGAGTTCGGGCCGTTGGTATCAGGAGCAAACAATGAAGGCATTCGGCGAGCTCGAACATGAAATACAGCAGTTCATTGATTTGGTCCTGAGAAAGGACTTTGACCACATATTTGCTGTGGGACGGAAGGGCCTCGCACTGTTGCGCATCGCAGTGGGTGATGAGGCACAAATCATTGAAAAGGTTATTGTGTGTGACAAGATCCTTTACTATCCATGGTGGGGACTTGCAGGAAAGAAAATAGTCGTGCTGGACGACGCCATAGCAACAGGCAGACAGATAGCTTTGGCCAAGGCATTCCTGGAGAATGTTGGCGCCAAGGTCGAAGTCGCTGTGCTGGCGGTCCGGGAAGACGTCCCACTGCACTTGCTTCCAGACCACTACGCTAAGAGCTATTGGAAGATTCCTCGGGGGCGAGATTATCAGCTGCTGATAGCGGACCTCAATGAACTGCTCCACGAGACATGTCTTCCCCTGGACTACGATCATGTCGTTTTACAACTCGGTTGCGATAACTTGGAAGTTGAGCGGTTTTGGCAGGCTCTGAGAGAGTTTGGGACGCTGGAGCACTACGCCGCTAGGCAAGTTCACGAAGGGGTCCTCCATACATCTCTGTTTCCAAACGAGTCTATATCGGCGAGCATTGCGGCCCCGTCCCATTTTGTGCCAGAGGGTGTTGTCAAGATCCGTCTGTACGTCGAGGGGGATGGGAAGATTCATTGTGTACCGATGGCATTCTATCGGGAAGAGGTAGAAGAGCCGCGAGCGAATCTGTGTTTTGGCGAAACACCTGCTGTGAGATTCTGCGCTTTCATGGACCGTTTTAGGGGAATTACTTCGGCAGAACTGTGCCAGGATTGCGCCAACTTCAACCTATCCCTGCAGCTTGGGGTCCGTTTTCTTAGAAGAGCACTCCCAGAACTGAGACAAGAAGGGATGAATGTCGCACTTCAAGGCTTCAATGAACGGATTGTGCGCTGCTGTTACTTCCTGTTACAGGACGAAGTGGTCAGCGTAGTTGATAGAACCATAGAACTGGTAGGTGAGGCATAGTGGACACACCAGTCGGCGATTTCGTATTTGAGCAAGTGAAGCCTACACAGATGTTTTCTGAAGAGATTTTCGTTGCCTGTGCTATTTATGAACATGTTGGGCAGCGTGAGAAAAGGCCGGATGACGAGTCAGAGCTAAGTTTCTCCAAGATCAGAACCGCCCGACAGTTCATTGATGAGAGAAACTCGAGAAAAGGTATTTCATTTACTCAGTTGCAGCAAGTCCTGGCGGGCACCGTATCTGCACATGGGATTAGTCGCTGCTTAGACATACTGCTTGATCACGGCATGATTTCACCACAGAATGGCGTTATTCATGATGAGAGCACAAAAAAGAGGTATCGCGTCCGTCTGTATCTTCCTGGGGAGATAGCTGAAGAGAGCTTATCTTCCGGTCTAGCCAGGTTGGTACTCAAGTTCAAAGGCCAGGACAAAGCCCATCGTGCGGTAGAATTCGAAGTCGTGGACACGTTAGCAGCGGCTCAGGTAGCTAGGGACCTGGCCCTAATCAACTACACACTGAGACTGCTACAGATGCGCTTCAATTGCCTACAAGAAGGAATCACCCGTTCGCTGGCTTACAAGACGCTTGCCAATCTGTTTAAAGACTTAGAGCGCTACGCGATGAGCTATAAGAGTAGCATTGCTGTCTCGCCGTACTGCTATGGCCCGATCCCGTTTGTACCGCAGAGCTCGACCATCAGGCGGAGAGTACCGATTCTGGCGGCGGCGCCAATTGGTGGCTGGACACAAAATGGCAACAGGATGCGCTCGGCATTCCAAGACGAGGACGCAGTGACGACTGCGTTTGCATCAGATCAAGAACTGTGGGGCCCCCGTATCGTGATAGAGCGCCTTGTAGACACATACCTGGAGGCCGCTGAACGATTCTGGCGCCAACGAACTGGTTCGGAAGAAATCGAGCTCACAGAACGCCGTGCAGCAATATTCCTTAACTATCTGGCGATTGATAGATCATTTGAGTTTATGGTGGAATGCGCCGAATTCGAGAATCAGTGTCGGATAGAGTGGCTGGGAGTATTGTCTGACGCTTTGAACATGTGGGACACAGACGATGAAGCAACCCTCGTAGGAGCGGCAGATGGTTTCATAGAGCGGACGCAGCCCCTTAGCCAAGTAGGGATTCCGTGTTATCTGCCCTACGTTGAAAGCAGGGAAGCAAGCAAATCAAATCAGCCTACTCCAAAAGAGCTCCGCAGGCAGTGGCAGACAGCCAGGGAATCTGGACGGCAAACCGAGGAAGCGCCGTACATGATCCGCAAATGTGTAGGCCTGGCTTACAAACAAGTCAAGGAAGCCACCGACCAGGTTTTGCAAAAGGTAAATGCCGCCCATGCAAGTGATAAGGTTAAGAGTTCATTAGAAGCAGAGGGCCAACCCGTAACAGATCCTGTCACCACCAAAGCTCTAAGCAATAGCGTATGGAGTATCCAGCAAGCTAACGGTGAGAAAGAGCCTGGAGATTGGCTCCGGGAACTTAACAAAGCAACCAGGGCCTGGTGGACGACATTTGCCCAAGTATTCGACGGGCACCCTGACTTCGGGAACAGCACGAGCACAGACCACAAGGTGATGCAACCAGAAATAGCGGGAGCATTAGAGGGTGTGGACTTGCCAGGCGAAGGCGAGGCCTGGAAGGCTAGCTGGGATGTGGTTATTCGGAGCTCCAGCGAGATTGATGAGTGCTTCCGCTGACTGAGCAACCATGTGCGCCTGCCCCGTAAGAGTTCATGTCATTGAGAAAAGATACAATGTATGATTCATGAGCAAGTCCCACGAGGATGTGAAGTCTGCGCAGATTATGTTCCTGGATATACTCTGTAACGTGGCTAGCCATATGTTTGGCTCGGTACAAAGAACTCAACCAGCGAACATATTCCCGGCGCCACGAAGGCTTGCATACTAGCTCTTTCAAGCACAGAATAACAAATCTATGGTAATCCGTCTGAAGGGGCTGTGGAAGCTCGATATAGGCGTAGAGATCTCTAACTCTCTCCAGGTCGCTCACACTGGCCAAAGGCTGGTTGAGACAATGAATGAGAGGGGACCATAGTTGCTTGTGCTCGCTAGCTAGCCTCCTGAGTAAGCGCTCGGCGATACGTTCTTCCGCCAGAACCCCAGCCAAAGGTGCATACTCCGGAAAGAAATGCGAGTACGAAGCATCGGTACGTTCAAGGGCCGCATAGTCTTTCCACCTGCTCGAGTCAGCCATTTCGTGGTGCGGATCCAGATGAAATTGGTCAGCAAAAGATGACTCGCATAGGTACGTTTCGCCTTTGCGAGGCTGGTGGCTATATCTGATGGCGGTGCTGATGTAGTTTTTTAATTCCGGCGCAAGTAGCACACGCCGACCCGTGTTGTGTACAATTCCATGAACAGTACAGGTTGCCCCCCGCACTTGCACCCGATTGCCCGGTAGAGATTCAGGTGGTACGCTCGTTGAGCCTGACCTTTCTGTCCCACGAAGCGCACGTTTTCTCAAGGTCCGAAAGTGCTGCATTTGATGGGTTAGGGAAAACCCAGCAGTTTCCTGCTCAGGGGTATCTAAGGATGCTGGTACACTTTCCGAGGTCCCCGAAAAGTGTGGATCAGTCCTCGTAGCGACTAGGTGTCTCCACAGGCCGAGAATGCCAGGGACAAGCTCTTCGATATTGTTCTCGGGTGGGAGATATTGGGAGACCTGAGAAAGCCTGTCCACGAGTTGCTCTAGCGTCCTAGTCTCACTGAACACCTGGTGCAATTCGGCTACAGGGAAGTCCGCGGTATTCATTTTCCAAGATCGGAGCTATGCCTTGGTATAACCCCGAAGGAATCAGGCAGGTGCCTCTTAAATACTTTTTGCTGCCTGGTCACAAGAAAGAGATGACTGATAGGCCGGTAGGGCGCAGGACAACTTGCTCTAAGTAGCCAGGCACCCACAATACGACAACCCAACAGTCGTCTGCGCGGCCTTGTATTTGGTATTTCTTGGGGATTGGATGTAGACTCGGGTAGAGACGGGTCAAGGCAATACGTAGCCGAGCGGTAGCTCGTAGCGAGGCTGGCGTGGAGAGCCATCTCACTATCCAGTAGGTAATCATAGTTGCTGGCGTCCACCACAGTTTTCAGCCTTGAAAGACATTGTAGGACAAGAGTTGGGCTCCTTCTTCTGGCGAGAGCTCACCTGGTGGTTGTGGCGGCGTGCCCAGAAATCGCTGCGAGAAGGCGTGTGCTTCGCTTTCATCCTCAAACTCCTGGCCCTTCATGTGCAAGTGGATGATCAACATGCCCTTCTCTGTCGGCCGAGGCTGCAGGCCAAAGGAAATGGTCAGGACAGGCAGATCCTGGCTGTCGGGCAATTCTACCCTCTCCGCTGTCCACCAGAGACATATTAATACTGCAGGCGCTCTTGTGGACTTTCACCAGCCCAGGTGCAGCCAGACTGTGGTCATATTTGCTGGGCTCTAGTAGGCGGAGGCCGTCCGCCAGTTTTCCCTCTTCTCGGGCCATTCCTTCTCTCCTGTCTATCTAACTAAACGCTGCCCAAACACCTGTTAACCAGGACACTGACCCCTGGCGGGGCGAAAAGCATAAAAGATCTTCCGGGAAGTTTCGCCCACGCTCAACTTCCTCCAGACTCACTTACTGATTCACTGCCCACCCAAACCAAGCCCCTCTCAGCAAGCTCGCCTGCGGTCATTTAAGCTTTTCGGTCTCTTCGAGACTCGGGTAACTGCTGCTGTTGGTAATCATTCATAGGCATTCACATGCCTGATGGAGGCAACTCCAAACATGAATCATTAAAAGGAGGTGGTTAAAATGGAAATGCAAGATTATGCCGAGCAGCTCAGGGAGATTTGGCAGTGCTTGCTTGATCATGGGGTGCCAACAGAGGACTACGCCGTGGCCGTAATGCAAGAGATGGCCAAGGATAGGCGCATGAAACAGATAGCAAAAGAAAGACGCAATGATGAGGGGCAAGCAACCGAGAAGCAGATAGCCTATTTGAGAATACTGGGAGTTGAGTCTGACGACGACATGACCAAGACAGAAGCATCTGACCTGATCGACCAAGTTGTAGCCAGAAATGCAAGGGCTAAATAGGTGGCCAGAGAAGAGCCTGCTTGTGAGAGCGGGCTCTCTTCTTTTGATAGATCGAGTGATGGCCGAAAGGTAGAGGTGTTACCGGACTCGAGTGCTGCAAGATCGGATTCGTAGCGAGAGCTGGCTGGGATGAGCATGGGCAGCAGAATGTGGTGGAGGTATGGATTATCTGGCACGATCCAGTATTTGTGACTTACGAAAGTGTAGGGACAGGTTCTGAGATTCCCCTAATAACTTCCCAAACATGCTTCATTCGCGCATACCAAAGCGCACTGCGACAGGCTGCGTTATGGCGGCGAGCATGGGCTGAGGATTGTGCTGCAAGGAAGAGACCTTTGAGACATCTCCCAAGACAGGGCACTCGAGGCGGGGTGGGGTTGAGACATCTTGGATATGACATGAAGGATGCTACGGGCGGAGCTGGGCGGGAGATCTTAAACTGCGTACTTCATCGTGGGGCTGCGTATCGAATCTCAGCCATGCGTCGGCGCGGCCCTATCCAGGGCGCCTAACGTGGCATCATCCACGCTCATTGGCTATCTGTGGTATGGCTGGCCTGAATGGCTGGCCTGAATCTGAGTTTTTGACGCACTGGTTAGCAGGATGGCATGTTGTCTGGTTATTGTGAGTGAGCGAGATTTGGCTGGGGGATGTGGCTGATTGGGAAATGGGAAGGGAACCTAGGCAGGAACGAGACAGCAGTGCGGGTGCAAGAGGGAGAAGCTGCTGTGCAGGGAGACGCCCGCCCATGCTCGCCTTTGTCCTCCTAAGGTGGGGCACGGGCTATGCCGGCAGACGGCGCACGCCCTAGCGGGGCGCGACGATGATTCTGTCAGAGGAATAGGAAGCTCGGGGCATCGGCAGTTCTTCGAACTGCTGCCCGACGTGGAGGCTGGGCTGGGAGGGCAAGGCTGTGGTGAGGGGTGTCAGCGTGCCCATGGTCGTGGCCCTGCATCTTATGGCTTGGGTGTCTTGGGTTGGGTGGTGTGACGAGACAGCGCACGCCCTTCGGGGCGCGACGATGAGTGCTGCAGGCTGACATATCGGGGCATCGGCAGTTCTTCGAACTGCTGCCCGACGTGGCGCTGGGTTGGCGGGGTGAGAGAGCCTGGCCGAGGGCAGAGTTTGTGGGGATTGATCATGGGTATTAGAGGAATTGAAAGGGTAGATTGGGGTGGAATATGAAGACGAGTGTGGAAATGGAAAATGTTCTTAGCTTGGCGGAAAATTGCAGGAGTAAGCTGGTAGAAATGGTGGTTTGGGATTCTGTACATTCAAGAGAAGTGTGGGTTGCAAAGGCGTTTGCCTGGCGTGGAGTATTGAGGAAAGTGTCATTTGGCGGTTGCGATGGCTGACTGAAGCAGGTTGCTGGTTGGAGCCGAATTGAGTTGGTCTGAGTGAGGTGGGCTGTTGGAGGTGCTCTGCAGCAACTGGGTGCGGTGGGTGGTGGGTGGTGATGCGTTGGGATGCATTGTGTGTGGTGGAAGCTGGGCTAATAGAGAAGAAAGGTGTTGAATAGTGGATTAGGGCTGCGAAGGCGGTTTGGGGCTGCGTAACTGCTGTGCATCGTCTTCGACGATGCAACTGGCTGCGAGGCGCGGGCGCTCTGCGCGCCCGCGCGGGGATCTTGAGACGTACGCGGCGGATGTAGCAAGGACTGTTTGTGCTGGGGGTCAGGGACACGCCGGTGGCGGAGCGGAGTTCGGTGCCAGAGGGCGTTTGGTGGCAGAGGGCGTTTGGTGGCAGAGGGGAGATTGGTGCGAGAGGGGAGATTGGTGCGAGAGGGATGATCGGTGCGAGAGGGAGGATCGGTGCCAGAGAGGGACTGTGGGGGATGAAGTGGGGGAAGAGAAGTTGTTGGTTTAAGGGTGAGGGGTCAAGGGCGAAGAGTGGTTAGGGAGAGTAAGTAAGGGGTGATTTGTTTTTGATATTGGAAGAAGAGGGGGTAATAGCGGCAGAATCAGAAGCAGAAGCAAAAAAACGGTGCAGAACCGCGACCAGAATCAAAAAGGTCCAGGCACATGCACTGCGATCACTCAGACTCGGTACCCTCCCCGCTGACCCAGCCACACTTCGGTACAAGCTTTATAAGGCCGATTTGCCTGCCGTTACTACCGGAGAATTACCATTCCCCGGAACGATAAAATGATACACACACGTTATGATATTCCGATATTGAAGGAACCGGTTAGCCCCGGCTATCTCTCGGCAACTGCCCAGCCTGAAAGCGAGCAGCTTCTCTGGACCGGCCTGGAGGCAGCGGGAGCAGTCGTTCCCCAGGAGGCTAAGGTGGTGGCAGAGTTTCTGGCCCACAGGCTGTCTCGCGACGATCCCGCCGGTGCGGTTATTGAGAACCATTTGCGCTATCAACGAGCCAGCTTGCTGCAGCTGTTGGCGCTGATCAAGCAGCGTGAGCAACTAAGTGCGCGCAACATCGCGGAATTGAGCTCGCGACTGCAGCAGTGCCAGGCCCAGCTCTACTGCCTGCAGATCAACCAGGTCTCTGCTAACGACGTGGGAATAACGCGATTGCAAAGCAACGTAACCGCTCTGGAGGACCAGATCTGCCGGGAGCGGATAAGATGCTGGAGCGATACCGCCGAGTTGAAACAGAAGCTGTTGCAGGTTGCATCAGAGCACAAAGCAGCTGTACAGCGCCGGGAGCTGTTCTGGGGCGACCGGAAAGAAAGACAGGAGGCTGGGGCAAATGCCGGACCAGCCTGAGGGAAGCCTGTCGGTACCATCCACAAATGGGGCAAGATGATCGGTGAGCGAAAGAGGGAGCGGATAAAGGAGCTGTGCCGGAGACTGCGCCCGATACTGGGCGCCCAAGCTGATGACATCTGGCTGACCTATACGCTGGAAGACGAACCAGGCAAAGCCCAGATCACTGAATACTTAGAAATCCTCGCCTCGCAGACTTTCCCCGATAATCTGCAGGATGAACCCCTATTTCTCATCCCTCCGGACGAGTTGAGCGCCGAGGGTAGCTATCACCTGGGAGAGGTCGTGTACCTCGATGAAGTTCTATACCCCTTTGGCTTGCGCGAGGACGAATGGATCCAGCACGTAGGCATATTTGGTCGTTCCGGGGCGGGCAAGACTAACCTGGGCTTTATGGTGGCCCAGCAGCTGGCCTTCAAGGGCAAGCCTTTTGTGGTATTCGACTGGAAGCGAAACTACCGCGATCTGCTGGGCAAACCCGGCTTTGAAGACATGCTGGTTTTCACGGTGGGGCGGAATATCGCCCCGCTGCGTTTCAATCCTCTCATACCACCGGCGGGCACTGACCCCAAGATCTGGCTGAAGAAGGTAATCGAAGTAATTGCCCACGCCTATTTTTTGGGCGAGGGGGTGATGTACCTGCTGCAGAAGGCCATTGACACTTGTTACCGCGAGTTCGGAGTCTACGAGGGCGCGAGCAGGTATCCCACTTTGCTGGACGTGCTGCGGTGGGTCAGGAACTATCCGGCCAAGGGTAGAGAGTCTAACTGGCTGAGCTCGACGCTGCGAGCGGTGGCGACGCTGTGCTTCGGTGAAATGGGTCGGTTGGTGAACGCCGGACAGAACCTGGGGCTGGAAGAGCTGCTGAGCAAGAAGGTAGTCTTTGAGCTGGATGCGCTGACCCAATCCGACAAGATATTCTTCATCGAGACGTTAGTGCTGTGGATACACCACTATCGCCTGGCCCAGGGAGGAAGGGAGCAGTTCAAACACGCGATCATTATTGAAGAGGCCCATCACATCCTGAACCGCGAGAAGCAGTCGCTGACCGGCGGCGAGACGGTTATGGAGATCACCTTCCGGGAGATCCGGGAGTTGGGCGAGAGCATGGTGGTGCTCGACCAGCATCCCTGCCAGATATCACTTCCCGCGCTGGGCAACACCTACTGCACCATCTGCATGAACCTAAAGCACAGAAAGGACACTAATGTCATGGCCAACTGCATGCTGCTGGAAGACGAGCAAAAGGACTGCTTTGGCCGGCTGCAGCTGGGGGAGGCAGTAGTCAGGCTGCAGGACCGGATCCGCAGCCCGTTTGTGATCAGGATGCCGGAGTTTGAGGTGCAAAAAGGAGCCATCAGCGACGAAGCGATAGGCCAGAGGATGGCGAGGTATTTCAAGCGATTTCAGGCAGCTCAACACTCCCTCCGCCCGATCTCCCCGATTTCACCGCCAGACAAACATATAGAGGGCAAACCTAATATATCCTATGGCGAATCACAACTGCTGATTGATATAGTGCGATATCCTTCAAGCACAGTGGTAGATAGATACTCAAGACTCAAGATGAATCGGCGCCGGGGAAATATCGTGCAAAAAGCTCTTATAGAGGCTGGACTAATCCGACCGCAAGATGTCATCACGGCCACAGGAAGGATTGTGCTATTTGAGGTCACGAAAGCCGGCAGGCAAGTTCTGCAGGATTTGGGCCATCAGATACCAGACTATCGCAACGGCATTGTGCACCGGTACTGGAAGAAGCGGATTGCCCGGCACTATAGAAAGCAGGGCTATGAGGTAGAGATTGAAAAACCAATTAACGGCAGGCCGGACATTACAGCAGTCAAAGGCGAACGGCGAATAGCAATTGAGATCGAGACCGGCAAGTCTGATGTCTTGGGCAATATTGAAGCTGATCTGGGCGCGGGCTTTGACGTGGTGGTCTGCGTCGCCACCGACCGCCGCGCCCTGGACTACATAAGGGCAAAGATACAGCAGAGCGGCATTGAGAGCGACAGAGTCGTGGTAGTGGCTGCCCAACAGCTCGAGCAGGGCTTTCCGAAGGCCGACGAGTAATCCAGCCCCATTCGGTACAGACTATTTAAACGGCAAAAGCCTCTTCTCCAGCAACCATATATTGATTTGATTTTAGATAATTAGATGGGCACAGCCCATTAGCTTGTTGGCGCCTGAGTTTGCGCTATACAGATGCAAAACAAAAGAGGTATACCAATAAAGTGAAAATGTGAAGAGCTAGCTGTTGCTGTGTGAAACTGCTGTTTCTGGAAGGGGCTATTTCGCCTGTTTCGGCCAAGGAGAGGACTCTCCGTGGTCTTTTTGTATGTTTGGTTGATAGAAACTTCAAGAAAGGAGTGATGCCTATAGCGAACGTGCCTTCGAGCGCATGATCCGGCAACCGCCGGACAACGACACCATGACCATGCCGTACCCCAGCCTGACGGAGGCCCGTATTTGGTTTGCTGTCACCAACCAGCGCGGGCTTTCCGCATTTCACGAAAGGAGCAAGCACCATGCTAGTACGAGACATCAAGGCTCTAGCCCAAGTCAGCGACCACCTCTACGAACTGAGAGAGCAGATCACTTGCACCGACCTGCTCCAGGTGATTCGCTTCCTGGCCAGCGTGGGCAAGCACACCTACGGCGGTTACTGTCGGACCCAGACGCGACTGCTGCACAGCTCAGCCGAGGAGATCACCGAAGCGGAGTTCCGCCGCGTGCTGTCAAAGATGCCCGGCGGCCGTTCCACTGTCGGCTCCCTGCTCAACAGCCGTTACCGGCGCGAAGAGCTGTTGGCCAAGCTAGCTTCGGCCACCAAAGTCAAGCGCACGGCCACCAAGCGCGAGCTGCTCAGCCAGGCTACCGCCGACCCCGATCTGTTGTTTGTCGTCTTCAAGCAGGACATCGTAGAGGCGGCTGCCGGGCAGCTGGCCGAATACCTGAAGAGCAGGGAGCAGCTTGCCTCCGACTGTGGCGAGTACCACCTCACTTTCGCCACCACGCAGCTCTACCACCAGCCGCTTTCGGGCGGCGGGGAGTACCACTTCTGGGTCCTGGGCAAGGACAGAACGGTTGAGCCGGCAGACTACACCACCACAGGATATGGCTCGAACCTCTTCCTCAACCTGGCGGACAGTGACACAGAGCTAAGGCAGGCTATAGAAGAGCTGAGCGCGCACGAGCCGGGGCCCTTCGAGCTGAATCCGTACTCCGAATCGCTGCGTGTAGCCGAGCTTGTGCCGGGCCGCCAGCCCATCCGCTACCAGAACGACATTGAGTGGCTGAGTGCCTACTTCGGTAGACGCCGCGCCAGCAAGTTCGAAACCTTTGCCTCCGGCTTAGCCGAGAGAAGCGACCTACAGCTGGTAACGAAGCTCCTGGGCAGCAAGTTGGTGGTCTGGTTTGGCAATCAGCCCGTCTACCTGGGCCGACCCTGCGACCAGGAGCTGTTCGAGAAGATAGCTGCGCACCTGCGCATCGAGTACCTGGGCAACTGCCTCATCTGCACTGTCACTGAGAGCCAAACGACCGACGCGCTGTTGGCAATCTGGCAGCAGATAAGCTCGGGGCCCAGATCTTTTGACCTGGTAAGACTACATTGAAAGGAGATTCAAAATGTTAGAAGAGATTGTAGCTGGTTGGGATAGTATCGAGCCGGTGTTCTTAGCTAACGTGGCTCTGCGCAAGCCGTTCATACTGCTGGGCCGGCACGGCGTGTGCAAGACCACCGTGGCCAAGCAGCTCAGTCGCATCCACGGCAGCGACGGCTTCCGGTTCTACGACTGCACCAAGGATGACCTGGTCTCCATCGCCGGGATTCCCATCCCCGAACAACTGGCCCAGGGCAAGCTGGAGTTTTCCCGCCACGACCGCACCATCTGGGATGCCAGGGTGATCGTAGTAGACGAGCTGACCCGGGCCAACAAAGAGAACCAAAACCTGTGGCTGGAGATTCTGGAAGAAAAGACCTGCTTCGGCAAGGAGCTCCACTACGAGTGTTTCATCGCCACCATGAACCCGGAGAGCTACGCCTCCACCTTCAAGTTAGACCAGGCGCTGCTGGATCGGTTCTATGCGGTGGTGCCCGTCCCCGAGCTGCAGCAGGGCACGCCGGCGCAGGTCTACGAGCGCATAATCAGGATGAACCTATCCGCCGGTCAATCAGAGCCGGACATCGAGGCCATCCGCCGGAGGCTGGACGAGATCAGAAGCAACCACCAGAGGCTCGCTACCAGCCAGGTAGTCGAGACGGTGGCTGAATACGTGGGCAACTTCATGGAGATCCTGCTCTCGCAGACCGACTGCTACGTCTCCCCGCGCAAGGCGGTGCAGTTGTCTGAAGAGATCCTGGCCCTGGGGGCCGGCGGTGGCGGTGACTTAGACAAAGCTGCCCAGATGGCCCTCACCTACACCCTCAGCGTCCCCCTGCAGATCGAGCCGGGGCTGCTGCTGCAGATCCACGAGAATATCAAGCCGCTGCTGCTGGGGGCGCTGTTGCCGGAGGACAAGTTAAGATTGGAGCTGGGCAAGCTGCGCGAGCCAGAGGAGTTGCTTTCCTACCTGGAAGAGAAGGCCGCGGAAATCGCCGAGCTGCTGCCCTACGATGAAGTGGAGACCTTACTGGCCAAGCTTCAAAGCCAGCTGTCGGAGCACAGTCCCCAGGTATGGCGGTTGGGGCAAGTGCTGGCGGCGATGGAAGGCCACGAAGAGCAGCAGCGCCAGGCCGAGGGTAAGACCATACTTTACCTGATCGCCCGGCTGGCCGCCATCGTGGCGACGATCGCCGACCGCTGCATCTACAGCCGCAGGGACGTGGAGATGAAAGACAAGGTCAAAGGCTTCCTGGCTTTGCTAGAAAGCATCCCCCTGCCGCAAAAGACACTGGCATTCCTGTTCAGCGAGGCGGCGGAGGATCACAGTCGTGTCATCAGCTTCATTGAGAAAGGAGAGTTCCAATGACAAGCCTCAACCACAAACTAACCCAGGCCTGCGCCGGGTTGGGAATTAGTCTGCTGGAGGTTTCCCACCTCGTGCAGGTAAGTGACCTGCCCAATATCGCCTGCTGGGGGTACGATACCCGGACCAAGCAGGACTACATCTTCGTCAACCCGCGGGTGCTCAGATTCAAAGTAGAGCAGATCCGGCTGATCTTGACCCACGAGATGCTCCACTATGCCGGCTATCGGCAGATTGCCGGGGCCAAGGACCAGGATTTGGCCAACATCGCGCTGGATATTGCGATCAACAAGGTGCTGGCCCTCGCCCACGAACAGGAGATGAAGTCGCTGTGCCGCCGGATCTATCCACAGGAAACCACAGACGGGATCGTCGCGCTGGCCCGACCCGACCTCAGCCCCGTCCAAATAGACGACCTCGACCTCAGAACCCTCTGGCAGCAGATATGGGAAGAAGACGAGGTCCCTTCGCCCACTTCCCTCTACTACAAGCTGCTGTTCTGCGCCGAGCCGGTGGACTTGATCGTCTGGCCGTTCTGGGGAACCGGCGACGGTGACATAGTGCTGCGAGCAGGCACTGGCAACGGCCAAGGGGGCCAGCTTGAAGAAGTAGCCAAAGGCACTGTCGAGAAACTCATGGAAGAGGCGCCACGCGGCGGCGGCTTCAGCCAGCAACTCTCGGAGCTGTTCTCCCCGATCCTGGTGGGCAAGCAAGTATGTGATGTCGCCCAGGTAACTGACCTGCTGCGCCGGATTACGGTCCGCCAGCAGCTGGAGCAGGGCGCCGGGCAGATCATCCGCGCTCTCGACGGCAGCTCCGGCCCGCAGCTCTACCCCTATAACCTGAGCCGGTTGGGGCTTATCTACATGGCCTGCGGCGTAAGCGGAGTTATCCCGCTGTACTGGAACAAGCAGCCCTCTCACAGCATCCCCAAGCTGGCTATCTACCTGGATACCTCACCCAGCATGGAGCCGTTTCAGGAGCTGGAGGTCTTCCTGGTCGACGAGCTCAGGGACCACTTTCCCACCCAGGCCTTCGCCTTTGCCGGCAGCGTAAAGGAGATATCACTTCAACAGTTTGCTGAGGGTAGCTACGATGCCGGCTATTCCACCAGCTTCGACGCAGTCATCGAGCATCTGCTGGATTCGGACTACGAAGCCGGGGTTGTGTTCACCGACGGCTACTCCAGTGTGAGCTCCCCCAACCAGCAGCGCATCCGCCAAAACGGCAAGCGCCTCTTCGCCGTCTACTTCACCTCCGGCTCCGGCGAGCCGACCTCCGACCTTGACGAAATCGCCGAGGCCACCGCGGTCGTCAGGCAGTCACGCTAACCGCTCACTCGACCACCTCCCCAGTATCTCCCCCCGGTGGTATCTCCTACTGCCCCAGCCCCCAGACTGCCATTCAGTACAAACTATATATGTGTCGGCACTCTGCAATGGGAATACGGTCAAATGACAGCGGCAGATCTCGAACAAAAATGCAGGCAGGCGATTCTGCAAATCGCCGATATTATCAAAGACATCGATATGAAGCTGAGCCATATCGTTGAGTATGGCATACCTGCTCGTGTCAATAGATACCACGGCAGATACGGTGCTGACAGATCCAACAACGACGCCAGCGAGGGCTATCGCAGCGACAAATGAACTACGAAGAATCATACAAGTACCAGGATAAGCATTCGCAGTCAACCTACTCGCCTAGCGGAGCTGATGAGCCCGAGTCAACATCTCGACAGCCACGCGATCGTGCCTCCGACACCTCCGAGCTCGCAGACCACCTCGAAGGGAAGCCGCCGCTGTGGCTGCGGATCCTAGAATCGTATCTCACCGCGGCCAAAATCAAAGATCAGGGCAGCAAGCACTAGGAACCACGCAGTGCAACTGGCGATGCCTAACCTTCTTCTCCTGCTGCCAGCACGACTTGTTCTGTTGTCTCCATCGGCAGGAAGGCCGGCGGTCTCTCGACACGACGCTAGCCGCAGGCTTTATATATTAGCGTTTCTTTCTATACTCATGAAATACAAGATCATTGGACGGATTGCGCTCGATCGGAAGGTGATGCGTTTTGACGGCGCCGTGTTCGCCGATCATGATGAAGAAGCCGTGGAGCACGCTTCCCTGGCAGTGAATAAGTTCGTGAAAACCTTGCGCGCCGATGACTCCAGTCCAGGCCGCTTACCTCCTGCTTCTGCCACCACTACGACATACCGTCTTTTTGGTCCCGATGGCCGCTTTGTAGTGACATGCTGGCTCAGTGGTGGATTGATCACCCACCAATGGAAATGATACCGCTTATCAGCGATGAAGCGACGCCAGCTCCCGAATGCCCCCAAAACCGAACAAGAACTATGTCTTCTCGCTGGGGGCATTACCACTTTTTGTGCTAAAGAAGGGAAAAGTTTATATAGTAGCGATGCCTGCCTTTTCCATGGCAATCGACATCCATCGGTTGGGGGAAGCTTACGAGAGGAAACTCAAGTCTCTAAGAAGCGACCGCAGCCTCCTGGCCCGCAACAAGCAGCTCATTCTCAAATTCCTGGCCGACTGCGAACTGGGCAAGACCATCAAAGGCCGGGCTAAGAAGAAGATTGGGCCCAGCAGACTACTCAAGTATAGCTCCGTGCTCAAGACGCTGTCCGGGTGGCTGGACAAGGCCTTCGACCAGGCTAACCAGGCAGACATCGAGAGGATAGTAGGGAATCTGGAAAAGGATGTCTACCAGACGAAGCGGGGCCAGCCCTTCGCGGCTGAGACGAAAGTGGACTTCAAGAAGGCCCTTAAGAAATTCTACAAGTGGCTGCTCGGTGATAACCGCAGGTATCCGGAAATGGTCGAGTGGATAGACACGTTCAGCGAGATGAAAGAGATACCCGCTCTGACCAGAGAAGAGATCGAGCGGCTGGCAACGCATTGCCCGGTAAGAAACCGGGCTCTGATTATGGTGCTCTTCGACAGCGGAGCCCGCGCTTCCGAACTGCTCAGCATCAAGATCGGCGACCTTACCCGAAAAGACGACTACTACATGATGCGGATCCGTAAGGAGTACTCCAAGACCAAAGGCCGGACTATCAGTCTAGCGATGTGCACCGAGCCTCTGGACGCCTGGCTGCAAGCTTATCCTGAAAGCAATAACCCCGAGGCCAGGTTGTTTCCCTTGACGTACAATGCCCTTCGCATGCTGCTTAGCAGGCTGGGTAAAGAAGTACTGAACAAGAAAGTAACGCCGCATATCTTACGCCACAGCTCAGCCACCTACTACTGCCACAAGTTGAACCAGTACCAGCTTTGCTATCGGTATGGCTGGAGCATGGCCAGCAGTCAGCCGCAGCGTTACATCGACAGGGAAGGAATAAGTGAAGAAGGCACGGCCGAACTGGTCAAGAGTGATGAGATGGGTGCGCTGAAGAAAGCCAACCAGCAGTTGCAGGAGTCGCTTTCGTTGCTCAAGGAACAGCAGGACAAGGTCGTGGCTACACTAAAGAAACGGGAAGCAGTCGATCCCATCCTGGATCTTCTATTCCGCAACAAGCGCATTGCCAAGATGATAAGATCTCAGTTGGCACAAGCAGGGATCGTTCAGCCGGAACTACCCAAGGCAAGAGCGCCTAAGCCGCGCTAGTCAGCAGCTGCTTGATTTTCAGTCCAGTCTTGCTCAGTCTGTACATCGCCAGTGGCTTGCGCTTCCTTCTTTTTCTGTGTTCCTCTTCTCTGATCACTATTTCTCTCTGTATCGCTTTCTGTAGTATATCATTGAGATTTTGCCTGCTTATCCCCATCGGCTCAGCGCCAGCTCCCTGCGTCCTGGGCCGGTAGCGCTTCTTGATCTCCTGCAGGATCTCCTTGGGTGTCAATGCCTCGTCACTCATTGCGCAAATGATAGCTTTCTTCTGCCGCCCGCATGCCACCCAGCCGTAGCAGTGCCAGTTGATTATGAGTTGGCGGTAGACACTGGATAGCCCATGTTCCTCGCACAGATGTGCACGCAACGCACGTCCCTTGGCAGTCAGGCCATAGACTGTGCCCGGACGACCCCGTGGAAGGGAGGGTGTAAGGCGCTTTGTGATCTCTCGCTTCTCAAGCTCTTTGAGAATAGGAGTTGGCTTGGGAGGCACAGAAAGTGTCAGCCTCTCTGCAATGTCACATACTATCTCCGAAGCCAGCTTGGGCTTGCCGAATGTCAGAATTGCAGCTGTCGTCCTATCGTTTGTAGGACCAGTATAGGTACTTCTCGCGGTGATGTGTCGTGTTGTTGCTCCCATATGGGGCTAACACTTACCATCCGTTTAAGATTGTTGTACTGTAAGTGTTCCGTCCCAAATGCAAGGAACTTCTATGATACTGGGCACACTCCGACTGGGAGCCAACCGTGGCCAGCCGTGTGAAGTTGCGTCGTGCCAAGTGGAGGACCACCAGCCCTCCGAGGCGAAAGATCCTTGGGTAAGAGCGATGTCCAGGCGCTTTGGGAAGGAGGTATCAATGGACGCCGAATTCCTGCGTAGAATTGAACTGCTAATGCACCAAGGCAGGCGGGACGAAGCCGAAGCTCAGGCTCAAGAGATCATGAAGTCTGCCCCCAACTCATCACTGGCTCTTCTCAGTGAGGCTCTATTTCTCTTGGCCAACTACGAATGGGAGGATGTAATCAGGCTTGCCCGTTCGGCGGAAGAGAAATCCCGTGCCATCGGTGACATGGTTCTCACCTCGTGGGCGTGTTGGCTACGCTCGGAGGCTCGACGCCGATTGCCAAATCATGCTGCAGCTTTGTCAGCGGCCGAAGATGCTGTGCTAGCCGCCAGAACTGCAGAAGACAAGCTTGCCGAAGTCAGAGCACTCGCCAGCAAGTCTGACGCACTGCGCATGTTGTATCGACACAAGGAAGCCTTGCAAGCGGCCGAGGAAGCATTACAGGCCGGGCGGGTTGCAGGAGATAAGCCAGCCCAAGGCTTTGCGCACATTGTGAAGTCTTATGCGCTAGTTGTGATGGGTGACGATGATGGAGCCCTGACATCAGCTAAGGATGCTCAGTTGATCTACAAAACCACGGAAGACAAGTATTGTCAATCTTGGGCGCTTTTTGCCGAATCCCAAGCACTGCGCATACGAAAATTGTTTCACGGAGCACTGGAAGCAGCTGAGCAGGCATTGCAAGCCGCGGAAGCTGCTGGTGACGAGGTTCTCAGAAGTGTCATACTTATCGGCAAGTCCCGGGCTCTGCGTATGCTGGGTCGGGGCAAGGCGGCCCTAATAACGGGCCGCGCGGCACTGGAGACAGCACAAGCCGGCAACTACAAGCGTGGTGAAGCCAACGCACTCCTCAGTATCTGCGATGCGCTATTTGAACGGGAGCACTACCTAGACGCAGTGGCAACAGCTGAGCAGGCACTGGCCGCCGCCCAAGCGGCTGAAGACTCGGTTGTGGCAGCAAGCGCCCTTTTGAGCAAGGCCAAGGCACTCCAGTTGTCGGAACGGGACAAGGACGTGCTGCTAGTGGCTGAGGAAGCAAACGAACTGGCGAGGCAGAATGCCGGTACGGAAGTATCGGAGGCTGCTCATGGAGAGATGCTCAGGATTCTGGAGGAACTGGCGGCAGTGGTGGCAGAGAAATCTAAACTGCCTCCAGACGAGAAGAAGCGTCGAGCGCCAGGAGCCGAGGTTGTCTCAGAACCCGAGAAGCCGCGGAAGTACACCATTGAGACCCACGACCGTCCCCGAGAGAGTGCGACCGAAGACGGGCTGACAGCTTTTCTGACCGATCACAAGCCGGAACACTACTTTGTGTGGATCAAAGACGTGGCACCGGAGAAAGACTATCGTGTGGACAACAAGCCCGTCGAGTTGCGGGGACGACCGCTGCCGTTAGCAGCTTTGGAGCACCTGGTTAAGACAAAAGGCAAGCCCATCGCGAAAGCGACACTGTTCGATAAGGTCTATGACGAGGAGTACCAAGCTGACGTTGGCTTCGATGACAAGATCCGTCATACCGTAAGTCGGTTGAGGGTGATTCTGCGAGATGCTGGTTTGGACGAAAAGCAGCTGATACCAGATCTCGACCAGAGTGGAGACTTCCGTTGGTGTGGTGAGCGAGAATTCTGCATCATACGCTACCGCGTGGCCGATAATGACGCTTCCACAGGTTGAGCCAACGGCCATACGGAGGGTTGCCTTCGTGTAGCGGCACTAGGTCTTCAATAATCGATTTCCAGGCGTCCAGAAGACCGTCCAAGTGCGTGTACGAGTCATGCGCTTTGCTGCGGAATTGAGTTATGTCCTCCCAGTTAGCCATACACTCGTCGTATTGAGCGCAGCACAGTTCCTCGATCTTGGGTACCATCACAAGATTCTGAACGTACCGGCCTCCGTCCGCCTCAGGATCATTCGCGTGCTCCCGTCTGACCACCGGCAGTTGCTCCTCGAATAGCCTCTTTCGCCACCCCTTTGTTAACGAGTTGTAAGTAGGCCCTGTGCCAAAGGTCACGTAAGCGCATGGTCCCTGAGCCGGCATTTGCCTGCCGCGTTTAGCGGCCCCAGCGGCTTGGTAGGGACAGTATGCGATGCGGGCCCCTTCGACCAGGGCAGCGAACATTCTGATGAGATTCTCTGCCGAGAGCGCCTCATGCGTGTGGAGGACCTGCCAGATCCGCCTCGTGACGAGTGGAGTGGCCACCTTCCCCAGCTGACTGCGCCCTGACTCGGTTGTTCGCAGTGGGCGAAGCTGCAGTCTACGATAGAACTGTTCGTCCTGGCAATATCCGTCAAGAAAGACCACGAGGGTCGTACCGAGATCACATTCGAACCGCACCATATGGCATGTAAGGGGGGTTATGTTGCTTAAATACTTTTCGGTGGGACGTCACCTATGAGGGCCTGGTGTCGCACGAGACGACACGTGCGACAAAACATTAGACAGGTCAGAGCGTTTCCAGAACTGGGTGTGGGTGTTATAATATATATAGTATCAAGGTGAGGGCGGCCGCCCAAAGTGATTGTTGCCTGCAATCGACACCGGCCTACCTTACCGAAGCATTTGGCTTCGCTGTTTGGCAGTGGCCTCTTGGCCGCGGTCGCCCTTGTGCGTCAGTGTAACTTGTCGGCTGATGCATGTCAAGCTCTGGCGGTGATTTAGATGGAGACAGTGGATAACCAGACATCGTCTTCGCGCTGTTCCAGATTCATCAAGACGGTGCTGTTAAAAGTCGTAGGGCGTTGCAATTGCCGCTTCCTGTGTCGAGTGGAGGCTGGAATACCGTTGAGAATCGGGACAGCGGGCGCCTGCCACTGCAACCTTAATGGTGGCAGTGGAAGCGTTATCCGACTGGCGCTCAGCGTCGATGCGCGCACAGGTCAGTTGGTGGTCTCGGATTTGGCCACCACTTACCCGCTTCGCGTGAATGGGCGACTAGCCAGCTATGCGGGCAAGATTGTGTCTGGGGTTTGGCTTCAGCCGGCTTGGGACATAGCCATTCAAGTTGTCGTGCTTCCATGGGTAATCCAGAACGGCGCCAACCCCACTTGGGCTAGGCGACTGCCGAATGAGGAGCTGACATGAAGATCATTCATCTGGCGAAGAGAATAAGGTGCGCTACATGTCACCCCGAACGCCTAGTGTGCCCACCACCAGTTGGTGCCATGCCGAGTACGCTGGCTGAGCAGTCGAGAGCAGCGATGAATGTAGCGGTCGGCGAAGCGGCACGGCTCCGTACCGTAAGGACTAACGGTCACACAGAAACAGCGAACCGCAGCTTTCGTCGATGCCCAGAGCCGCAGAGTACATATGGAGCCAGCCACATGAGTCCAGGGAGGCGAAGACCGTGACCACAACGCTGCGCTATATGACATATTCAGCCCTAGTTGTGAGCATCCTGGCAGGCTGCAGCATGTTGGAAGAACTGGCCTGGGACCCCGGTGCCCACCGCCAGCCTGTGCAGTTGCTGGCGCTGGTGGACAATTCCGGCTCCTTTTCGTACAGACAAGCTTCCGTAAATGTAGTCCTTCTACCGGCTCTGGAGCGGCTACGAGCCGGCGACCAGTTCATTGTGCGCCAGATTCAAACTCGTTCAGCTCCTGCTGAGGACCTGGTCAATATCAGGGTACCGGGATCTGATCGTCCTTTCGACACGCTGGCTGAGACGCGCCGGCAACAACTTCTGGCCAAGATCAGCCAGCGCCTGGTTCAGTTTGCAACTAGTGCGGGCAAATCACACGGCACTGATGTGCTCGGGGGAATCGCCTCGATAGCGACAGTGCCTGCGCAACCAGGCGCGCGCCGCTGTTTGTGGATCTTCAGCGATGTTCGCGATACCGGGCTTGGGCCTGCCGCGCTGCAGGGAGTTGACCTCAGTCAAACACAGATCGTGATCTGGTTTTGTGCCATGCACCGGTCTCCGGCCGAGTACACCCGCCACGTGAGCGACTGGCGCCAGGCCTTCGAACAGGCCGGTGCCAAGTCGGTTCGGATCCTAACGCCCACGGCTAGCCGGGCCGTGGAAATTGCCGCGTTTCTAGCAGGAGGCGAGCAGTCATGACCTTCACGGTTGTCGTAGTCACGCTGGCAGCGCTGGTGATGACAATGGCCAGTCCCTGGTTGCGGACCACGTTCAGCGCCGCGGAAAGGACAGTAGGCTGTGGCATAGACAAGCTTGATGCCAGCCTCCGCCACGTTGCTCAGCGAGGGCTGGAATGGTTGCCTGGGGTGTCCTGGCCGATCCAGGTGGGCCCGGCGCTGTCTAATATGTTGTTAGTTGCCGGGGCTAGCGTTCTCCTCTGGGCAGACTTCCATCTGTTGGACACGACCCTACAGGCTCCGATCTTTGGCTTCCCAGTGAAGGTAGCAAAGGCTACGGCATTTGCGCTCGTGCTCGCCCATGCCCTTTCTGGGCTGCTGGTTTTCGAGGCCATTCGCGAGCGGCCTATCGTGCAGCTTCTGGAGGGACTTTCCCCTCGTGCGCGCCATCGCTTCGTCGTGATGGTAATAGCCACCTTTGTTGTGGCCGCACTGGTAGCGGGAGCAATCGCCGGCATCCGCACCTATTTGGGATTCCTCGGGAGTAGCCGCGCCGGATACACTCAGCCGGCACTGATAGTGTATGCGGCAATCGCGATAATCTCGCTCTTGTCCATTATTGTAGCCGTGTTGGGAGCAGTAGCCGGATCACTACTGCCTCGCACAGTGGTGAATATGGCCGCACTGGTAAGTGGCCTGGTGGTGCTGCTAATCCTGACTGCTAGCTGGCTAGTGGCATGCGCTGCCCTGGTATGGCTGTGGCTGTGGCAGATGGTATTCGCAGCCATGGCAATCCCGTTAGCAGTGAGACAATCGTTAGTCCCCCTTTTTCGCACACCTCGTCCCCGGCCGATGCATCGCCAAGACGGGGTCAAAACGTCTGCCGATGGTGACGACGGAGATGAGGAGTCTGACAACAAGTCAGGTCCCCGTTGAGTACCGCAGCAGACAGAAAGGAGCATCACAATGGGCGACAACGTAGAGCTGCAACTGGCTATGCCCAAGCTGCAGCCGCAGGTTGAACTGCGCGAGCCTCAGCCAAGCCAGATGCCCGTACCATATACAGGTCCGGGTCGGCTGGAAGTGTGTCTGCAAGCGGTCGGCGAGCGGCTCGACCGGGCACTGCTGGCCGGGGCCGCCAAAGCGATTGCCCCAGAGCTAGCGGCGCCAGAGGAAGCGCCCCGGCAGCAGCGCTCGCAGAACAGTCAGCGCTCTGCTGCCCGCGGGCGACCCGCTGACAGTAACCGCTTTAGCTACGACTGAGCACATGTGGTGGAGGCGGTCAGCTCCCCGCCGCCTCTGCCTTACGACCCGACAGTAGTGAGATGACAGAAATGATCATAGTAGGTATATGGGACCAAGTCCATGATCGCGTCAGCTGGTGGACAGTGGCCGCAGTTCCTACAGGATTACTAGAGGCCGCCGGCCTGCCCTCTGACCTTGATCCAGTCACTTTCGTACACTCCGTCCCCGGCCCACAGGAGCCGGCTGGAAGGGGTGAAACCGTCTGCGTGCAAGCCTGAAGTCCAGCAAGGAGAGCCTGAGGGGAATGCTCTGTCAGTTGCTGACCGAAGGCTGCCGCAGGCAACAACATGGAGGAGAAGACCATGTTTAATGACCCGCGACCATTTGGTGCCAGGCATATGCCCGAGCTGTTGCCCCTGCGGTATACAGCGCGCGATGCTGCGCTCGTCCAAGCGCGGACATACTTGCCGCCTTTATGGCAGGTAGCGGGATATGCTAGGATGCTGAAACGCGACACGGACAAGCTAGCTGCGCAGATCGCCTTCGAACAGGGCGCTCAGCAGTCGTCGGCACAAAGGCCGCCCCGGACACGTTCGCAGCCTATGGAGCGCACTGCCAGCAGCCAATCTGCTAGGGCTAATCAATTTGCGTACGACTGAGTCAGCCGTACCGACGGGAGGCAGGCCCTCGCTCTCCAGGCCTGTCTCAGATTCACGAATGAGGGGGTAGCAACGTGAACACCGTAACGTTGTTTGAAAGAGATGAAGCGGGCCGGGAGCGTCAGGCAGTGAGGTTCATCCCGGCGGGGCTGATAGTTTCGGCGGCGGATGTGACTCTGTTGGAACGGCCCGGAGCCGGGCAACCGGGTCGGTGGCAGCAACTGCCTCAGCTTGCCCGGCAAGCCGTCCGGCAGGGGCTGGGGCTGGTGGTAAGAGCAGCGCGCAGAGCGCCCCGGGGCTGGGACCGGGGCTTGCCGGAGGAAGCCATAGTAGCGTGGCTTTCGGGCAACGGTCGCCGCGGTTGGCAAGGGGAACTGTGCCGCAACGGAGAGACTGAAGCTGTCCACGAGGTAGTAGTGGCCGAGACCGGTGTGCGCCATGCCGTAGCCGAGGAGGCCATCCAACACCCGGTTCCCTTGGCGGAGGCTGTCTGGGAACCGATCCGTGGTGGAGTAGGCCCAGCTTTCCAGCGGTTTCGCACCGACTGGTTCACGATTATAGGACAGGGGCGGGCTGGAAGTGAAGTAGACCGGATATTGGCTTCTACTGGAGCCACCCACCTCGCCCTATGCGACCCCGACTCAATCGAGCCTCGCAACCGGACCGGTCTCTTGGGGACTCAAGTGCGTCCCCACGAACAGAAAGTGGCCGCGCTGGGCCGGATTCTGCGGGAACACTTTGCTGGAATCACGGTGCGGGAGGTTGCCTGCTCATCGGCCCAACGGCCTATGGTCGAAGTACTTACCAATCAGCCATCAACAGTACTGATAACCGCTGCCGACAGCGAGGCGGCCCGGTTTGTCGGCGCGTGTTATGCAGCCACCCTGAGCCTGGCTCATCTGGATGTAGGAATAGGAGTGCGAGAGGAAGAGGGCCGCGTGGTCCGTGGCGGGCAAGTCGTCTTTGTCCCACCGGGCCAAGGGTGCCTGTTATGTGTGCGCGACCTGCGCTGGCTGGAGGTAGAGCGCGATCTGGCCGGAGATGCTGTGGTCCAACTGGAGGCCCGGCAGGCCGGCCAGCGGCGCGACGATACCCTGGGCACAGTGCCAGATCTGCTGTCCCGGGTAGCCAGCACGGGCATCGGACTGGTACGGCGGTGGCTGGGTGAAGAGGCCGATGAGCCTCAGCGGCTGTTTCTCCATGACGATGGCTTGGCAGAACAGCTTCCCAGGGCGCGGGCCCGGCAAGAGTGCCCGATATGTGCGCTGGCCAGTTGTGGTCAGGCCTTCTTGCAGGGGATCTTTCCTCCGCCCGCCGCTGAGCCCATGGCGTCTGCGGATTCTCCACAAGCCATGGAGACTGATATGGGGCCCAGCATTGCCGAGAGCAATCAGGACATTGGCGCGATATTGATGCTGCTGGGGGCGGCTACGGTTGACTTGCTTCAGGGGCAGACTGAAGGGCTGGCCCTCCGGGAGTTGGCCACCCGACTGGTGGCCGCCGGCCTAACCATGGACCTCCCGGCTCCGTTGGGCCCGGTTTTGGAGCAAATGGTGCCTCAGGGGGTTGGCCGTCGGCTTAGTATGGTCGGGGCGTCACCGGATGCGGAACTGTGGGTCGTAGAGGGGACTGGAGCCAACCCGGCCACAGTGGTGTTTCCACCCGAACGGCGATGGTTACCTATTGCCCGGCAGATCCAACAACAGCTGGCAACCTGGCGGAGAACATTTGCCCCGTAGTTCACCAGTACCGACTAAGGTGCCTAGGAGCCAGATTATGGTCAAGCAGAAGACAAAGAGCCCAGACATAAATAGCAATCTCCACCTGGGTCTGATTACGAAACTGGCCGGTGCCGTGTGGGCCATCTCTGTCCGGCTGGAGGAAGGCCAGATATCGGCAAGCAGACAGCCACTGCTACACCGTCGCCAAGCACTGATTATCAAGCTGCTGGCTAACCTGCTCGACCCTAGCCAGCAGACTGCCGCTTTATGCGGGTAAGGGGAGGTACTGGGCATGATAATGGATCCCAATCAGCCGCCCTTTCGGCTAGTCGGCGAGCAGCAGCCAGCTCAACCCGAAGAGGAGCAGCCCAATCCACTTGCCCAGTGGCGCATGGTGGCCCGCTGGGCAGGGGTAGCAGCCGCGGTGGTCGGGACAGCGACTATTGTCGTGCTAATAGCTATATTCTTCGTAGTACTCTTTGGCACACCGGCCAGCACAATGCAGTACCTGCTGAGGGCAATAGTATTTGGTCTAGCTATGGTGCTATGCGGATATCTTATCAGGACACTGGCGCTGGCTAGCTGGCATTTGTGGCGGACCCGCCATCGCCATCCTACCGGGAGATGATGAAAGATGCGCTTACAGGACTTTCGCGAAGCGCTGCTGCGCGGGGGCATTATCACCGATCGCCAGGTGGTAATTGACAGCCAAGATGAGCCGGTACTGGAAGATACTGAGCAAGCAATATTGACTCCACGAGGTTATGAGCGGCGGACGGTCAGTCGGCCCGGGGAGTGTGCCGGGTGTATGGCCATACTCCACACGCGCGAACAGGTCGCAGCTCGCTGCGTAGACTGTGGACGGCCGCTGTGTGCCCGCTGTGCCCAGGTAGTCTGCAGTGATCCTTATTGCGGCCGGCCGATCTGCCCGGACGACCGGACGGAATGGTGGGACGGGCCGCTGTGCCGCGAGCACAGTTGGGCCAGATTACGAGGGCTTATCATTCGGGCGGTGCTGATTGCTGCCGCTGCCGGCGGACTGCTGTGGTGGATTGTTGTCTCGTAGCGAAACAGTTCAACGATAAGTCATCTTAACAAGGAGCGACTACCATGGAGCTTAGCGAAGATTCTGTGCTTAACGATCTATTAGCCCTATCCGGGCTGCGCAGTCATCCCGGAGCCCAAGTTGCGGTGGCGGCGGCAAATCTGTCTGGGGACGAAGGAATGATCAACTCACTTGCTCATGCCTTGACCGTGCAAGCCGCTCTCAATGTCGACGAACCGCACCCCTTCATGGTTGACCAGCCGCTGCCCGAAGATCTGCCAGCTGCCGGCATGCCCTGGACCTGGGTGCCCACCGGTGCGGGGGTGGGCTTTCCCTGCCCGCTGCCTCCGGACGAAGACTGGAACGCTCTAGTGGTGGGAACACCAGGGGTGGGGAAAAGCTATGGCATAAAGCATCTAGCTACGCAGCTGCACGCCGCTGGCCAGACTGTATTTTTTCTGGACCTCGAGAACGAGCACGACGACGTAGCGCTACAGTTTCCTGCGGATGAGTTTCTCGTAATCGATTATGAGGACTTCAAGTGGAACCCCTTCGCCCCCGTTCAGGGAGAGCACCCGCGGTCGGCCATCTACCGCTTTCACAATGTCACCCGCGAGGCGTTTTTCTTTCGCGAGGGCATTGAGAATCTGCTGGGTGAGGTGCTCTGGGACCTGTTTGACAGTCACGGAGTATTTGGCGGCAGCCTCAACTATCCTACCCTTACTGATGTGTTGGCAGCATTACAGCGGATTCGCTACAAGCCGTTCAGCCGGCGGTACAATTATAGAGAGAGCGCGCTGAATCGGCTGGCTGCCCTACAGCGACTGATGGGTCCGGTCTATGACTGCGTCAGAGGCTTTGACCTGGGACAGCTGACCAACAGATCACTGGTGTTGCGGCTGCGGGGCCTCAGCGACCAACAGTTGCTTTTCTTTGTCGATACGTTCCTCACCGCAGCTATCACTTTCAAATCTTTGCACCCGGGCGACCGCCTCAACATCATCATTGATGAGGCCCATCTGCTCTACTCTTCGTGGGACCCAAGAAGCGATATAACCGAGCCCTGGCTGCTACAGGCATCGCGACGGGTGCGGAAGCGTGATATCCGGCTGATATTTACCGACCAAGTGCCGGGGGAGACCCCGGCGCAGATTCTGGCCAACACTCGCTATAAGACCTGTTTTCGCCTGGACGAAGGCAATTCCAAGCGCATCTTCGCTCGCAGCTGTTCGCTTAATCAGGAGCAGGAAGACTGGCTGAGCGAGATTCCCGACCGCCACGCGATCCAGTTTATGGGCGGAACATACCCCCGTGCTTTCCTGGTACGCTTCCCTGAGCTGAATTTTCCCGAACCAACTCCAGAGCAGGTCGCGGAGCGCCGCGAGCAGTCCTTGGCGCAACTGGATTATGTGCCGCGAAGTGAGCCACCTGCAATCGTCCCGCCGGTCGTCGAGACCACTGAACAAAGCGGCGCTCAGCAGACTGCTACCCAGCAGGGCGACCAGGCCACGCAATCGGCACTGCCGTTGCGTGCTACCGAATACCTGGTAGAGATTGCCCGCCATCCATTTGAGACGGTAACCCAGCGGGACGAGCGCCTCGACTACAGCGGCTATATGGGTAACCAGATCCGCACCCGCTTGGAAGAGGCTGGCCTTATTGAACGTTGTGAGGTCAATACCGGTCGCCGCGGCAGGGCAATCGTTCTATACCAGCCTACTGCGGAAGGTTGGGAACACTTGACGTCGGTGCTGCGCGTAAAGGTAGACCGCCCTCGAGGCAAAGGCGGGCTTCCCCATCGGTATTTCCAGAGGGCAGTTTCGCAGTACTATAGGGCCCGCTACCCCCGCAGCGAGATTCGCCTCGAAGACCAAACTCTGGGCAACAAGGCCGTTGACGTTGCAGTGTATGCCAATGGACAGAAGCTGGCTGTGGAAATAGCACTAGGTACGGCTGAGAAGCCCCAATTCGAGGTGGCCAATATCGAGGCCGACCTGGGCATGGGTTATGACCAGGTAATTGTGGCAGCACACGCACAAAAGGATCTCGACCGGATCAAAGAGGCGGTAATTCAGGAGTTGGGTGAGGATATCTCTCAGAGAATCGAGTGGCGCCGGTTGCGGGAGTTCTTGGAAGATCCCAGTAACGACGCTGCCGGAGTGTCCGATAGTCAGCCGTCGCTAGATCTTTAGATACCCAAGACACCAAAGGTGATAGTGAAACCGCACAATGAGTCTGGCCTGTAGGCAACCGCATATAGATGGTGGCGGACGTCATGTTCTGGCGGTCCCCCGGACACCAGTTAGGGATAGACATGTGAGAAGCATTGTGCCTGAACATCAAAACGAGGCAACGACAATAGGCCTCGGTTGCCAACCGGGAGCGGCCGTTGTCGCTGACAACGAACAGGGAATCTACGACTTCCAGTACTTGGTGGATTCTTTTCTGACCTATCTTGAGCAGTACCGCCAAGCTTCTCCGCTTACCCTGCAAGCCTATGGCCGGGATCTGAGGCGGCTGCACGACTTCCTGGTGTCTCATAACCTAACAACGGACGTTCGCCAGATTAGCAGCCGCGAGCTACAGGCCTTTGCCGTCTCGATGAGTGGACTATCAGCAGCCACAATTACGCGGGCACTGAATGCTACGAGCTCGTTCTTTAGCTACTTGAGGCGCAGCGGCCTGGTGGAGTCTAACCCAGTGGAGGGTGTGGTGAAGCCCAAACAGACGCGCAGTTTGCCCCAGGGCCCCACCTCAGAGCAAGGCCGACGGTTGGTCCAAGCTGCTGGCGACATTCGCGACCGTACGATAATCATGCTGCTGCTCACTGCGGGTTTGCGCCGCTCTGAGCTCCTGAATCTGCGCATCTCTGACCTGACAGCCGATTTGAGCCGCATTCGGATTATGGGCAAAGGCGGCAAGGAACGGGTAATTCCTCTGCCGGGACAGACCCGGCAAATACTCAAGCAATACCTGGCCGGGCGAGAGTCAACCTCAGAGCTTCTCTTCCCTAATAGGTGCGCCAAGCGCATGGGCAACTCGACGTTCTATCGAATCTTCAAGCGCATTGTGAAGAGAGCCGGGCTTGACCGAGCCGGCATCACGGCCCATAGTCTGCGTCACGCCTACGCCACAATGCTGCTCCACTCGGCAGTGGATGTGAAAACAGTCCAGGAACTGCTGGGCCACGCTGACCTGAGCACGACTTCACGCTACCTGCACTCGGATGGAGCCACCAAGCAGGCTGCGGCTGAGGCTTTGCCTGACTTTCTCGCCTACAGCAACGAAAACGAAGGGGAGCCAGCCGGCGAGGCCGCGGCCATTCACCTCAAGAAATCCCCCGAAGAAGAACCCAACCAAATTCGATCTCAAACGACTATATAAGTTGAGTGTTAGGGCAAAAGCGGCACATGGCGGCTCCACTGGACATCAGTTGTGCAGTGGCGGGCTTAGCGAGTCGGGCGCGGCCGCAATGTGCAGCACCATCAGGTGGGGTTGCTGCGGCAAGCAGTCTACAGCCGACTGGCAGGCTACGAGGAGACCGACGATGCGGAGCGTTTGGCCCTAGATCCGGTGAATGCGTACGGTGGTAGGCCCGGAGGCGAGCGGCAAGCCGGCAGCCAGTACCAACACCCTGAATCGATTTGAGACCGGAATACTGACCCGGAGGGAGAATGTGGCGGGGTTGGCCCGGCTCAGTGCCATCTGGATGTCGCAGGCCATGGCGCACACCGGGAGATCGCGTATCATCCTGGATCTGGACAACTCAGAGAGCCCGGTGCATGGAGAGGGATGCAAACCCTCGAGCCGGAACGCCCCAACTGTACCTTAATGCAGCCCCTAATTGGTCCCCCAAATGCTGATGACTTACATCTCCGGCAAACAGACTTGGCGGGCGCCAGCAGACGGGGGTAGTTATCTGTGCAGTGGGTTGTTCCTAAGTCGGATGAAATACCCCGTTAGGATGATAGTATCGCGCAGCCTGCACGGAGAACTGTCGCTAGCTGCGCCCTGTCTATATTCGACGCATTGCTACATGAACTGCCCTACCCAAGAGCGCAATGCTCTGCAGGAGTTGTCCCAGATACTACCCTGCGCTGTGGGTTGATGGCTATATGATACGCGCGGTAGTTGTAGATGACCAGCCGATGTGGGCCACAATAATCAAGGATCTGCTAGAAGCCACCGGCAAAGTCGAAGTGGTCGGCCAAGCATTCAATGGCACGGATTGTTTGGAGCTAGTGGAGAAAACGACACCGGACGTACTGTTCCTCGACGTCCAGATGCCAGACATAAGTGGCATTGAGGTCGCAGAGATTGTAGTTACATTGGACCACCCACCGCTGATTGTCTTTGTCACGGCCCACGACGAATACGCAGTAAAGGCGTTCGAATTGGCCACACTTGATTATGTGGTCAAATCGGACAAACTCGAAGTGCTACAGGACCGCATTGCGGCCACTATCGAGCGCATCGAACGGGCACTAGACGAGAAAGCGCCTGCACTTGAGGTGCTGCGTGAAATGGTCGCGCAACTCGTCGGACTACAGCCGTCCGCACCCTTGTACATGCTTCCCATTAAGGACTACGAGGAGGCCACAGTTCGGCTGATTGACTCTTCCCTGATTATCTATGCCGCGCGAGAGGGCGGGCGGACTGTGCTGCACACGGCGGAAAAGGCCTTCCCAACTTATTACACCATCAAGCGGCTTGAACAGCGTCTCACTTCCCAGGGGTTCAAGCGCATTAACCGCGGTGTGCTTATCAACCTCAAATATGTTGAGCATCTGATTCCCGTAGGGGACGGCTCCTACGACGTTATCCTCAAGGACGGCAGCGCCGGCATGATGTTTAATGACCTCACCGTCTCTCGTTCCCGGGCGAAGCAGCTGTTCACCTTGTTGGGCATTTGAGGATACTGCACGGGCGTAGATACTAACTCAGCCGCCCACAATCCCCCTTGTTCCACCCGTCAAGCCCCCCTAGAAAGTGGATTTACACCATTCGCAGAGGAAATACACCACCGAGAGGTAGTCACCCCATTTGTCGACGTTTTTTGGGTATGATAGCGATTGTGACAGTACAGGGTTGTAATAGGTTTGGTCCCACGTGGGTCATAGTGCTGTCCAACGAACCGAGAGGCGGTGCTGTTTGGCCCTACCTTGACAATACACGCTCTGAAAGGAGGTGGCCCGGGGCACAATGTCGAGCTCAGGCCTTCCCGAGGCCGACACAAGAAGTACATCGCCGCAAAGCATCTCTGCTAACAGAGCTCGCGGCGATGAGTAGCGAAGGAGTCGATCTGCCAATAGCGTGGCCTTGAGGCGACGCGGCGGACGCTCCAAACACCAACGGGTATTATACCCGAACACAAAGGAGAGTACAAGAGATGAAAAAGACACTGAAAAAGACCATGACGTTTCTGTTCGTAGGTGCCCTGCTGGCGCTGATGGGGTCAGCCGCGATGGCGGCCCCGGATACCGATGATCAGCTCGTGGGCATAACAATAAGTGAGATAATTGACGTGGGCACGACGGGGACTGCGGACTTCACCATTAGTGCGCCTGCTGAAGGCTCTGGGCTCAGTCCCGTTGTCAGTGCGGCAGAGACCACCAGTGTCGAGTACACCTCGACGGTGGGGGCTGCGGAGACGCGGTCCGTAGATGTGTCAGTACTGCTGAATGCTATTCCTGCCGGCCTTACGCTCAACGTCGAAGCAACTGCTTTGGGAGCCAGTCACGGCGGTGACGATGGTGACCTCGTAGCGGACGGCATAGATTTGACTAGCGCCGCAAGCTCCGTGGATTCCATCATTACCGGCATCGGGTCGGGCCATTCGGGGTCTCCCGGCGCCACTCTGACCTGGACCCTTTCGATCACTACATTGGCAGATGTGGTGGTGCAGGGGGCAACAGATGCTACGGTGACGCTAACTCTCACAGACGCGGCGTAGCGTAGTAGGAACTGAATCAGGAAGTACGGGAGGTGGTAGGATTGTGATACCCTACCACCTCTTATCCCAAGCAAAAGGGGAGGCCCAATGAGATGAGACGAGGAGTTTGGCCAAGCATAGCGCTCGCTGCCCTGTTTGCCTTGGTGACATGTGTGCCCGCAGGCGCCATAAACATTACGGTGACCGGGGCCTGGGCCGAGACCGTAGACGAAGCCGATTTAGAGGCGGGGCCTGGAAGTGACCTGAACAGCATCTACACAAGCGACGCCGACGAAGTCGTAATTGACATCACCGGCACAAGCGGCAGCGATGATAACTGGCGCGTGGATGTGAAAAGAAGCGACACCACATGGCATGAGGACCTCGTATTGTGGGTGGCGAGGACAAACGACGGGAATGGTGATGGAGCCATTAGTGATGGGACGACTTACCAACAAGTCACCACTAGTGATACGGTGTTCTTCTCCGGTTCGGGCAACAGAACCACCATTTACATTCAAGAGAAGTTGAGCGGGGTTTCGGCGCAGATGTTCGCGGACAATTATGCGACTACTATTATTTACACGGTGGTGGATATCGAATGAAAGCTCTCAGAACGTTAACACTTTACTCTTGCCTCTTGATAACAGCGGCAAGTGTGGCTTCAGCGGCGGGTATTGTTGTCGTCGGGTCCTTGACGCGTGAGGCTACCCTGCAGCCGGGCGAGAGTGCCGAAGGTCAAATTCTACTCCGTAACCGCTCCGAGAAGCCCCAGACCGTCAGATGCTATCAGAAGGACTGCCTGTTTTATGCCGGAGGCAAAAAGATGTACCTCGACCCCGGTAGTGTGGCGCGCTCTAACGCGTCGTGGATCAATTTGTCGCCGAGGCAGCTCATCGTTCCCCCGAAGGGGACAGCTTCTATCTACTACGCGTTCCGGTCTCCAGCGGACCAGGAGTTGGCTGGCACATACTGGAGTATGCTCATGGTTGAGCCGCTGACCGAGGAGAGTCTGGAACCGCCCGAAGAAGAAGGCAAGATCAAAGTCAGGATCCGCACGGTCATACGCTACGGAATTCAGATGGTGACGCACATCTTCTCATCGAACCCTGGCTACGCGGGCGAGACGGACATGAATTTCGCCGACATACAGCTCGTTGTCAACGACGGCAAGCGCGTCTTGCAGCTAGACATGGAAAACACCGGCGAGCAATGGCTGCGGCCGTTGGTGTGGGCGGAGATTTTTGACGAACAAGGGATGACCCTGGGGCGTTTTGATGGAGAGCGGCGGCGTATCTACCCTGGCTGCTCCACCCGCTGCAAGATAGACTTGTCTCTGCTGCCCGCCGGCAACTACAAGGCCCTCATCGTAGCAGACAATGGAGATGAATATGTCTTTGGGACATGGCATCACCTGGAGATTGAATAAAGTTGCGCTAGTCGCTCTTGCTCTGCTGCTCTGCGCAGCGACGGCCCTAGCGCAAGGCAAGGGCAATGGCATAGAAGTGCGCGCCGTGTCGCCCTCCCTGCAGGACATGGCCCCGGGCCACATCGTCAGCCTCAGTTTCCTGGTCACCAACGAGACGGACCGCGAGGAAGAATTCATCGAGGCTGTGAAACTCCCGCCGGATTGGCAGTCCATTATCCCCACCAGCAGCTTTACGCTGCGCCCCTCCGAGGCCACCACCCGCATAGTAGCTCTCAGGGTCCCTATCAGCGCGTTGGCACAGCGCTATGATGTCACCTATTCTGTCCGCAGCCAACGAGATTATGCGATCCAGGATGCCGACACAGTAGCTATCGCGGTGCTACCGGTGGGGGAATTGGCTCTCTTGCTCGCGCACAAGCCTGACACTGTAATTGCGGGTGATGAGTATCAGGTTAAGTTGTGGGTAATTAACCAGGGCAACGCCACGCTTGAAGTAAAACTGGAAGTCACGAGCAGGGAGAACTATCCGGCGACCATAGAGCCTGCCGAGACTACCCTGGCCGCCGGCGCCAACAAAGTCGTCAGTGTGACTGTCCAGACGGATCCGAATGAGCAGCGGCTGCGCAAGCATACGATACGGATAAGGGCAGAGGCCCAGGAGCTGGCCGACGGGCGGCCAAGTGCAGCGCTTGCGGTAAGCGTTGACATTATCCCCACGGTAACCAGGGAGCCGGATATGTACCACCGGCTACCAGCCACGCTTACTATTGATGTGCACGGAAGGGACGGTGCGCATGGGGTTCAGGCCGAGCTGCGCGGCGCGGGGACTTTGGACGAAGAGGGAACCAAGGCGATAAAGTTTCTCTTGCGGCCCTTCGATACTCAGGGCAAGGGCATTTTCGGAAAGCGGGACGAATACTGGCTGAATTATGCCACTACCGACTACGACGTGCGCCTGGGCGATCAGAGCTTTGTGCTTTCCCGATTGACTTCTTATTTTGCTTACGGTCGGGGGCTGGGAGTCAGTTTTCATCCTCCCGACGACAGTGTTAAGTTGGGGACATGCTACCTCCGCAGCCGCTGGAGCCGGCCGGACAGGAAACAGTTTGGCGCCTATGTCGGCCACCGCATCAACGACAGGCTAAGGACGAAATTCAATCTGTTGCGGAAGGAGTACGACTCGTACGGCGACACGCCTGCTGTCCATGATTCCGTGTGGAGTGTGGAGGGCGAGTTCCAACCCTCTGATAAGATGAAACTTGAGGTGGAATACGGCAGGAGCGACAGCAATCGGAGCGGGGGCGTGCGTGACGATGCCTATCGCGTCGGGTTGAACGGCCAGGCAGGGCGGAAGACTTATTACTCCTTCAGCAAAACGCACGCGGGGCCCGATTACTACGGCTACTATCACGATGCCGATTATACCAGGGGGTCAGTGAGCTTCCCGCTCGGAGGCCGTCTCCAGGGCCGCGCATCTTACAGCCGCTGGAAAAAGAATCTAGCCTTGCGGGGCGATGCGACAACGGCCCCCAAGGAAAACCTGTTGCAATTGAGCCTCAGGTATAGCTTGCCGTCTAAGTGGTATCTTTCGCTTGATTATGACGATTTCCGCCGTCGCGACCGGCTGGCACCCGCGGACTACGACTACGAAGAGGACGCGTTGCGGCTGTCGGTAGGACGGTCAACGGGCAGGTCTAGTTTTCGTGTTGAGGCGCGTGGGGGTAAACAAAGGGACCTCATCGGCGGTGGAAGTGGACGGGTCGACCACTTCAATGTCTTTACCACGTATAGGCCGACGCGGGACTTCTTGCTCACTCTTTACGGAGGATTTGGTAAAGATGATGCTCTCAGAGGAAGCCGGCTACTGGGTGGAAGCAATAACCTGGGAGCTTCAACAATGTGGAAGCCAAGCGACGATCTGGAGATGAGTCTGTGGTATGTGAAGTACAACTTCGATGCCCGTGACCGACCAGCAACCGATCAGTTTAGCTTCCGCACCCGTTATGCCCTGCGCAACGGTCACAGCTTGGATTTCCAGATCCGGCATTATAGGCATGAGTTAAGCAGGAACAACGACACCACCTACGCATTCACATATACCATCCCCATCCCCCTGAGCCTACCTGTCAGAAAAAAGAAGAATGTCGGTGTCATCCGAGGCAGAGTTTTCGATGCCGACGCGCCGGACAGTGCAGGTATTGCGCGGGCAATCCTCACCACCACTGGCGCAACAGCCGTCACCGACGACCAAGGCTATTTCGTTTTCCCCTGCCTTACCGCGGGGGCTTACTCAGTATACGTGGACAGAAAGTCTATCGGTCTGAATCGGGTCACAGAGCACAAACTGCCAATTCTGGTGGAAATAATAGGCGGCCAGATAACAGAGCTTGACATTAGCGTCATTGAGGCTGCCCGCGTCTCAGGAACAGTAATGGTACTCCCCGTGAACGGCAATGGCAACGGGAATGGGCACACAGTGCATGACGGCCAGGCTGTCTACGTCGTCGGTGACCCGCGAAGCTCGAATGGCAGTGGCAACGGAAATGGGAATGGGAATGGCCGTACCGGAAGTGGCCAGAACTCGCGGGAACCTTGGGGTCTGGGAAACATTCTTGTCGAGCTCGCTAATGGTGACGAGGTCCTGCGCACGATCACAAACTATAGTGGTGAATTCTTCTTTGAGAGTTTGCGCCCTGGGGAGTGGCGTCTGAAGATATATGACCACAACTTACCTGCCTACCATTATCTGGAAAAGTCTGAGATAGACTTGGAATTGAGGCCCGCAGAAGCCAAAGAGGTTTCTATCAAGATCTTGCCCCGTTTGAGACGTATCCGGATGATTCAGGATAGCCAGAAGGTGACCTTGTGAAAACTAAATACAAAGCGATGTGCTTTTCCCTTATTCCACTGCTGTTGGCCGGGATGGTTTACGCAATTGGCCACTACTTCAGTTTCAACGAATGGCGGTTTGGGGAGTTGTTGATTCTTGACGTGGCCCCCCACCAGCTCTACCTGGGATTCTTGGCGATAGGTCTTCTGCTTATATTTGGCCTGATTATATGCTTAGCGTTAATTGAGCGCGATCGAGCGCAGAAGGCCCTGGGGGAGAGCGAGGAGCAATATCGCTCCTTGACCAACGATGTGCTCGATACCTCAGCGGTCGGCCTCCTCATCCTGGATTCTAACTTCATAGTTGTCTGGGTAAATCGGGCCATGGAGCGCTACTTCAGCTTACAAAGGGGCCGGGTTATAGGGAAGGATAAGCGACAGCTCATTCGCCAAAGCATCAAGAACATCTTTGAGGATCCGGAAGGTTTTGCTAAGAAAGTCCTTTCGACGTATGAAAACAATACCTATATTGAGAACTTCGAATGTCATGTGCTTCCTGACGGAGAGCGCCAAGATCGTTGGCTTGATCACTGGAGCCAGCCCATCCGATCAGGCTTGTATGCGGGTGGTCGTATTGAACATTACACCGACATCACCGAGCACAAGCGGGCCAAGGAGGCACTGCAGGAGAGTCACGAGCTATTTACCTCACTGGTCATGTCAAGCCAGGCTGGTATCATGGCCTATGATTTACAGGGCAACATTACGCTGTGTAATCCGGCGTTGGAAAGGATATCAGGTTGCCCCGCCAGGGAGGTACTGGGACGAACGTGCTTCGAGCTCTTCCTCTTCATCGACGAAGTGGGGGAGGGTGATGCCATCAGGCAAGCGTTGAAGGGCGAGCCAGCCACGCTGTCAGAGATACCTTTTATTATCGCACAAACAGGCAGGAGCGGATACTTCGACAGTTCGCACTTCCCAGTGTTCGATACGCAGGGAAGAATCGTCGGTGGAATGGGCGTTATCCATGACATCACCGAGCGCAAGCAGGCCGAGGAAGCCCTTAAAGAGACCAACATTCAACTGAGCCAGGCACTCGCCGAACTGCACGAAACGCGGCAGCAAGTGATCGGGCAGGAGCGTCTCCACGCACTGGGCCAGATGGCAAGCGGCATTGCGCACGACTTCAACAACATTTTAACGCCGATCATGGCGTTCAGTGAGACGCTGCTTGTGCGACCGGACAGTTTGAATGATAGGGAGAAAGTGACCGAGCACCTCAAAAAGATATACAATGGCGCAAAAGATGCCGCGGAAGTGGTCAAACGCCTGCGCGAGTTCTATCGGCCACGCGACGAAAAGGACCAAATGCAAGCTGTGGACCTTAATGAACTCATAGAGGAGTGCCTCGCGATCACGCAGCCCATGTGGCAAGAGCAAGCCTCCGCGAGCGACATCAGTATCAGCATCGATAGGGACCTGAAAGCGGTTCCCCTCGTCGCTGCAAGCGAGTCCGAGCTGCGCCAAGTGTTTATCAACTTGATAATGAACGCAGTCGATGCAATGCCTGAC
Organism: bacterium; assembly: GCA_030603495.1. Lineage (GTDB taxonomy): Bacteria > Armatimonadota > Zipacnadia > Zipacnadales > Zipacnadaceae > JALGTD01. The sequence goes on along the minus strand of JAUVXR010000001.1, from coordinate 3,710 downwards.
GGTGGGACGATAACCTTTCGCAGTCGGGTTCATGATGACACCGTAGTCGTTGAGGTGAGCGACACGGGCGTAGGCATGATCCTAAAAGTAGCCAAGCGTTGCCTAGAACCGTTCTTCTCCACCAAACAGAAGAAAGGCACGGGTATGGGTTTAGCGTTGGTTTACGGGAGCATTCAGCGGCACGGCGGAACGCTTGATATTGAGAGCGAACCTGGCAAGGGCACGACTATACGCATCCACTTGCCTGTCGGAATGGCACAAACGAGAATAGACTCCAAGCCGGTGCGAGAGGGCCCCTCATCCTCACTACGTGTTCTCCTGGTCGACAACGAACCACTTGTGCTTGAAGCCCTGGCCCAATACCTCATCGATGACGGGCATAGCATCGAGATGGCGACTAACGGCCTTGAAGGACTTGACAAGTTCTGTATGGAGAGCTTCGACGTAGTGATAGTGGACCGGGCCATGCCCGAAATGTCCGGCGACCGACTAGCACTAGCTGTCAAGGAGATAGCTCCTGATATGCCCATCATCATGATGACAGGATTCGGTGGTCTAACGACGACAAACGATGAAAAGCCCCGCAGCGTGGACCTCGTTCTGAGTAAGCCCGTGACACTGGAAGTACTGCGGGAGGGACTGGCGAAGGTGACGGCAAGTAAGTATCATTGCAGGCTTCCGAGAGAGAAGGCAGAAGCGCATGATGAGGCGGAGCTTGAGCTGTCGTTGGCAAGAAAGGGATGATTGTAATGAGTGCTTATCTTCTGATTTGCATGACGGTGATGGGTGTATTAGGAATTCTAATGATGCTGGTCAGGAACCGTATTATACTTGGGGAGATAGCGCTGGAGGCCAGTCGGGTCCGCGTTCGAGAAACCTTGGCCAATATAATTATGCAGGATGCGTCCGTGCTCTTGGTAGCAACGGATGCCCGCGGCCTCATTACCTTATTCAATCGGCACTGTGAGGAAATAACCGGGTATTCCAAGGCGGAGGCATTGGGCGAGCCGTTCTCCCAACTCCTAATCCCAAAGCGTCTTAGGCGCTTGCACAGTGGGAGCCAAGAGTGTTTTGCTACCATATTTGCAGGGCCCCAAACCGGGTCAATAGTATGGTCGTGCCTGTGCAAAGATGGCACTGAGCGGGAAATACATTGGTGTGGCACCCAGCTTGCTGAGGAAGACGGCAAACCCACGGGCTTTCTTGGTATCGGTCAAGACGTTACTGAGCAGCGTGCCACGGAACAAGAGGCTGAGCGGCAGGCTGCGCTTTTGCAGGCTTTACTGGATAGCCTCCCCGACCTAGTCTATTTCAAGGACGACACTGGCAAATTCCTCGCCACCTCCCAGATGAAAGCCGAGCTGTGGCAGACTAGTCCCGAGGATATGGTAGGTAAGGCCGACTCGGACTTCGTGAGCGAATCCGAGGCGCAAGAGACGCATGCCGACGAGCAACAAGTTTTGAAGACCGGGGAGGCAATTGTTGGCAAGTCGAAACGGATTAGGCGCTCCGATGGCTCATATCGTTGGTATTCTACGACTATAGCGCCCTGCCGTGACGCCGCTGGCGTCACGGCTGGCGTCATCAGCCTCTCTCGGGACATCACCGAGCAGCAAGAACTTGAGCAGATGCTCCACAAGTTCCAGAGGATGACGGCACTGGATAGCCTTGCCCGTGGCGTCGCACGTGATTTCAACAGCATTCTGCAGGTCGTCATAGGTAGAGCCTCGCTGATGCTGGCCAGCGGACGCTTTGGCGATAAAACCAACGAGGACCTTCAAGAGATCATAGGCGCATCTGAACGCGGGGCCAGCTTGGCACACCAGCTCTTGGCCTTCAGCGGACAAACCGAACTCTGCAAAGAGGTGTCAGACCTAGACAAACCGGTGCGCGAAGTCGACCTTATTCTGAACCGGACCCTGCCCAAGACGATTACAGTTGAGTCAAGCGCGCAGGCGAATTTGTGGCCCGTTGACGCCGATCCGTATCAGATTGAGCAAGTGCTGCTAAATATGGCGATCAATGCTTCTGAAGCCATGCCCAGCGGCGGCACGCTGGAGATCCAGGCGGAAAACTTGATGGTTGATGAGCAATATGTCCAGAGGCATCCCGGCCTGTCGATACCGCTGGGCCCGTACGTGTTACTCACCGTATCTGACGATGGGATAGGAATGGATGAGGAAGCCCGTGCTCACGTCTTTGAGCCGTATTACACCACGAAGAATCGTGCTGAACACACCGGGCTGAGCCTAGCAGTAGCCCACGGAATCATACAGTCCCATAACGGATTCGTTGACGTCGTGAGCGAGCCCGGGAAGGGGACGACTTTCCACATCTATCTGCCGGCGGTTCCGAGTGCCCCGCTTGCAAAGAAACAGGGGGGGGAGTTTGCTGCCAACTGCGGACCGATAACTGTATTGGTAGTGGACGACGAATCGGCCGTAGTCAGCTCCATACGTGCCATATTGGAATCTTTGGACTGCCAAGTAGTTGCCGCTCACGACGGTGAAGAGGCCACAGAAGTGTTCCGTACGCACGCCGAAGACATTGACTTGGTTCTCCTGGATTTGGTAATGCCCAAGATGGGGGGAGAGGATTGTTTGGAGCAGTTACTGGAAATTGACCCTGATGTTACCGTAGTCGTGCTGACTGGTGAGTTCGTAGATAGTGGCACCCGCGACCGGCTCGGAGCCAGGGTGAAGGGCTTTCTGACCAAGCCGGTTGACGTTTCTACCATGCATCGCGCCGTAGATGAAGCCTTGCGCTAAGACTATGTCCGTCCTCAGCATTTGGGGGACCAATTAGGGGCTGCATTAAGGTACAGTTGGGGCGTTTGTGCTCCTGGTGACCTTGCACCGTTTTCTGTCTGGCTGCGATAGCGTTCTCGTCTGGCCACCAAGGTCCGTATCTTCAGCCAGAATGGCCTACTGGCGCCCATAGTATACACCAATCGGGGTCACGTTGCCCAGGGCCTCATACACCTGTGGCTCACTCAACTCTCGGCGCTGGTCGCAGTGTGGCCTTGACAAGGTACGGCCTTTATGATATTGTTTTCTGCACCAGTTGGCCGCTTATGCGGCTACCACCACCAAAAGCACCGGAGGCAGCAAAGCAGCACATAACCTGCGCGCAAGTGTGTACATAATCCCCTAGTACTTATGTCCACAGTCCCCCAATAGGTGTGTCTATAACTCGGCTTATGTATCCACTCTCCACGAATTATGGATACTTTACAGGGTATTATGTCCCATTAGCCTGATTATGTATCCATTCTTATGCCTGCGGTCTCGTCTGTTCGGCGCCCTTCTTGACGGCCGTTTGGGCCACGTTAGATGGTGTTGTGTACGTAGTTCGCCGACCGCTGCCGGTGGACCTTCAAAGCGTTTAGGGGAATACGGGTAAGAGGAACCAGATCGGTTGCTCGACTTGCCTCCAGTCTCTTTGTTAGTGCTCGACCAATACCTGCACCTCCAGCAGTGTGTCAAATATCTCCACATTCAAAAGCTCGTCCCGCAGCTTGCCATTGAACGACTCCAGATATCCATTCTCCCAGGGACTGCGCGGCTGGATTGTCTGACCTCAGCGCCTTTTGGACACGGATGGACAGTTAGCTAAGGTGTAACCTGGGGGACAGTGGTGGAGCGGCCGGAGGCGGAGCAGGGCGTAGCCCTGCGCAGACTACGGCCGGCGCTAAAGCTCCCTTCCTCGAT
>JAUVXR010000030.1 GCA_030603495.1 bacterium | reverse complement strand
TTCGTCCGCAATCGCAAGAGTGCCGGCGGGCCACAGATTATACTGGGCCTGACTAACGGTAACGCCCGGGATGTAGAGAACAACAGCAACAAGACGCTCTCCGCAGATCTGAAGTGGGACCGGGCGTGGGGGCAGTACGGGATCAGTTGGCTGGATGGCAAGACCAGCTTTTCTCCGGACAGGGACCGCAACGCGCTGCTGGGCTATGTGCGGTGGGCGCAACCTAATCAGCGTTGGGCGGCACAGGCCGAGTACATGGACGGCAAGCTGAATGGCGACGACGTTGACGGCTGGTATGGCCAGTTCGAGTATCGGTTGACGGAGAATCCGACGTGGGCCTTCGTCAAGTTGGAGGAGTTCAATCCCAAGAGCAATGCCACGTACGATGCTCTGCATCTCGGTCTGACTAAGCAGCTAGACGCGAACAACGAAGTCACCCTGCAGTGGACCAATGCCGATTGCGTTTACAGGGGTGGAGATAGGACCCGTAAGAAGGATCTAATCGGCCTGCAGTGGCAGATGATGTTCGAGTAGCTGGCCGCTAGCGCTGTTGTCCTGCTCTAACCAGGGGTAACAGCACCTTGTCGGCCAAGCGCGACTAAGCATGACGGGGACTCGGTTGTCTCCGGGTCCCCGTTATTCATTATAAGCGGTTTGTTCACTGTTGCACTATGGCGCTCGGCCCTTGCAGCAGCACGTACGGCTGCTGGGCGCAGCGTTGCTGTGAGGTGAAGCTCACTATATGGAACTGCTATACAAGCCTGATTTCGATGAGGCGGCCCGGCGCTGGCGTGCCTTTTGGGCCGGGGACCTGCTTGACCGGCCTCCGGCGGTGATAACTGCGCGGTGTGAGGGTGCTCCCCAGCGCCCGAGCAACCCCCAGATTGTCGGCCTCGACGGCGATTTCACTACTCCCCTGGACACCTTCGAAGCCTGGGCCGAGACGATCTACTTCGCCGGCGAGGCTCTCCCCCGCTTTGTGCCGTCATTCGGGCCAAGTCAGTGTGCTGGTTTTCTGGGCGGGGAAATCATCGCACACAAAGATAGCGGCGACACCTCCTGGATCGTTCCCTGCATTGAGGATTGGCAGGAGTTCCTGCCCGTAAAGTTCGATCCCGAAAACCCTTACTGGCATCTGATGCTCGACTTCTACCGCGCGATCAGCGAGCGCGCTCCCGGCAGGTTTATGGTCGGGATGCTCGATCTGCAATTGAAGGTTGACGCATTGTCTGCTTTACGTGGTACCCAGCGTTTTCTGATGGACATGGTCGACCGGCCGGAAGTTGTTGACGTGGCAGTAAAGCAGGCGACCGAGATCTACCCGCCGCTGTTCGAGGCAGTGTGGGAGGCGGGTGGCATGGATGAGTTAGGCTGGAGCTCGGACTGGTGTAGCATTAGCTTTCCGGCCCGGGGGACTATAACCCAATCCGACTTCTCAGCCATGATCTCGCCCGCGATGTTCCGCCGTTGGGTACTGCCCGCCCTGGAGCTAGAGTGGGAATTCCTGGATTATAGCTTCTACCACCTCGACGGCCCAGACGCCCTGGTACACCTCCCCGATCTGCTGGCCGCGCCGAAGCTGCACGGCATCCAGTGGGTGCCGGGCGATGGTAACGCCCTCCAGCATACCTGGGTGGACATCTTCCACCATATCCAGGCCGCGGGCAAGGCGGTGGAGGTCTGGGGGGACGTTGAGGCGATCAAGTGGGTCCATCCCCAGCTCAAGCCCAACCTGGTCTGGTACCGGGTGCAGGACGTCACCAGCCCCACCGAGGCCGACGAATTGCTCGACTGGCTGGCCAAGCACAGCTAGATACTGCCGCTCCCTACTCTTCTATGTCTACCTCAATGACAGCCGCGCTCTCTTGCCCCGCCGGTCCGTGCGTCTACTGGAGCAGGCTAGAGTCTGCGAAGGCAGGATCCGCCTTCGCAATGCTACGGCGGACAATATGTCGCTCCTGCCGCTTGGGATATTCGTGTGCAGCTTGGGCAGCAGGCTGACAGGCGGGACGCCTGTCCTACCGTGATGCCAAAGAAAGATGGCTCAAGCACTCGCTTGGGCCATTGTATCTTCTTGTTAGGCAACCTGTTCTTGTGGGAGGGGCACCCCTGCCCCGACCCTCTAGTTCTCCTTGCGTCGGCGCAGCTTCGCGCCCAAGCCCAAAAGCCCCAGGCCAAAGAGGATGACGGTTCCCGGCTCGGGAATCGCCTCCAGATGGAGGACGGTCATTGCGTAGTGCTCCATCCCGGAGTAGGACCCACCCCAAGGCATTGAGTGCACCTCGTTATCCCACGTGTCGTGCAGAAAGATGGTCGGAATCTCAGCGATCACGTCATAGCCGACGCCGACCATGCTGTGGCCCTCAACTTGGATCATGACCGGATAGCCGTTGTCAATCTCCCAGATGTAGTCTGCGAACGAGAAGCCGTCTGGGTATCCATAGGATCCAGTGTCGATCTTCTGGCTGTAGTTCTCCGCCACAGCGTAGCCGCGCGACTCGGCGAACAGCCGCATCCCGTGACACAGTGACGTCTGCGGCAGGCCGTAGCCAGCAGGTTGTATGTAGTCATAGAGTTTAGCCCCGCTGTTGTAGGTCCAGGTGATGGTAGACCCGTCTACGTTGGCGTCCGGTCTACCCGGCGGTGCGTCGAAGTCCCATTTCCACTGGTTGGTGCCCATAAAGTCGGCTGTGCAGTCTGCCCAGGTGTGCTCGGTCCACTCTCCCTCCCAGGGGTCAGGGCCTTCGCTCAAGTATTCGATCCAGTAATCATCAACGTGGCCGCGGGAGTCGGCGGGGCGGCCATCAAAGTCGGCCATGGTGGCGATGATCGAACACTCAGTCCCGAGGTCGGTCAGCGGGGCAACACCGCCGTGGGCTGGTCCACTGTACATGTTTGAGTACCAGCCCCGCAGGTCCCGGTCGTAGTAACCAAAAATCATCCCAGCAGAGGTGGCCGAGCATCCATAAGTCCAGAGCGATGTCGGCACGCCGGTCAACATCGTCGCGCTTTGAGACAGGGCGTCCACGTCGGCAATCTGTGCAGCAAAGCCCGATGGCGGCGTGGGCGAGCTGTTCATCAGCATCAGTTCCAGCTCGTAGCTAGTGACCGGATCGTTGATGGCATAATAGGTGTCGGCCCACACCCACGCACCATACACCACCATCAGTCCCGCCAGTAACGCGCATGCGACGAAGTTGCGGATGAGGCACAGGCAAGGTCTACCGCGCTTCATTACGACTCCCCTCGGCATAATGAAGAACAGAGCCGGCGTTTACTCCCTTGTTAGTATGGCACTTTATCAAGTTCTGCCATCGTTGTCAATATCCCAGGCCAAAGTTTCCCTGGTGGCAAGCCCCTGGACTAAAGTTTACGCAACATTTACCGATAAATACAGTTTACCCAGCTGTGGGTGCCTCTGCCAGCACAACGAGAGACAGGCGGGACGCCGACGCGTCCTAGTGCTGCCGACTTCGCCATAGTAGCCCGTGGCTACGACGGCTGAATTGGCGATGGCGCGACGTCTATCCTATCGGGTAATGCGCTCGGTGATAGCCTGGGCAGCGGCTATCCCCGAGGACGACGCCTGCATCAGGCCCCGCGTTAGGCCCGCCCCATCGCCGCAGGCGTACAGGCCCTCAACCTCGGTTTCGAGCTGGGGGGTGAGCTTCAGTTGGGAGGAATATAGCTTGACCTCGACTCCGTACAACAGCGTATGGGGATCACCGACGCCAGGAGCCAACTGGTCAAGCGTGTCTATCATCTCCAGGATCGCGGTGAGGTGGCGGTAGGGCAGAGCATAGCTCAGATCGCCGGGAGTAGCTTCTTTGAGCGTAGGCTGAAGAATGCTGTTAGCCATCCGATGGGGGGTGCTGCGCCGGCCGCGGCGCAGATCCCCCAGTCGCTGGACCAGGACGCCTTCGCCCAGCAGATTGGCCAATCGCGCGATATACTGGCCGTAGGCGATAGGGTCGTCGAACGGCTCAGTGAAGCGGCTGGTCACCAGCACGGCGAAGTTGGTGTTGTCGGTCTGGCGGTTTTCGTAGCTGTGGCCGTTGACGCTGACCACGCCGCCGGTTTTCACGGTTACCACCTCGCCGTGGGGGCAGACGCAGAACGTCCGCACGAGGTTGTCGAAGGTTCGCGACCAGTACAGCAGCTTGAACTCGAAGAGGCTATCGGTTAGCTCGCTGACGACCGCCGCAGGCAACTCAACGCGTACCCCCAGGTCCACCGGTCCTGGCACGGTGGTCAAGCCCAAGCGCAGCGCCTCCCCCCGCAGCCACTTGGCCCCGCTACGGCCCGGTGCAGCGATGACGTAATCAGCCGCCACCTCCCGCCCGTCCGCCAATATGACGCCAGCAATCCGGTCGCGCTCAACGATGAGCGTCTCGGCCCCAGTATCGCTGAGAACATCTACTCGTCCCTGCAATCTGTCTCGCAGTGCGCCCAGGACCTCAGCGGTGCGATCGGTGCCGATATGGCGCAGCGGCACAGTAACCAGCTTCATCCCGCAGAGCGTCGCACGATGACCGATATTCGCCACCAACTGCTCGTCAGCACCATAAATCTTGGCTGGCGCACCGCACGCCAGCCAGCGCGCATCGGCCTGCTGGATCAACTGTACGGCCCGGTCGGCACCGACTAGTTCCTCGAGGTGGCCGCCCACTGCCGTGGTCAGCGTCAGCTTACCATCACAGAACGCCCCGGCTCCCCCGAAGCCCTCCAGCATTACATTGGCATCGTCAGGCGCGCGCCGCTGGCCACTGCGGATGGCCACGCGCTCGGCCAGGTCCAGCCCCTTCTCAACCAGGGCAATTCTCAGATCCGAATTACAGGCCAGCTCGTCGGCAGCGAAAATCCCCGCCGGCCCGGCCCCGATTATGACCACATCGTAGCGTTCCATAAGTAGTTGCAAATCGTGCGCCTAGCGGCTCCGCCCTGCCTTCCCCTCAGATTCCTGTCTATTCATTGACAGTTTGCCGATGATGAGTATACCAGCCTCTTAGCACAAGGGCAATTCCAGGATCGTCATCGAGTGTGCCGGGAACTCGTGAGCAAAGCTGTCGCCGGCAACACTCGACGGCTCCGAGTGCAGGGCTACATTGTCCGGTTCTTCGAAGGAGTTAGTCACTGATGGCTCCTCGCCTGTTATCAGATGTACTGTGCCCTCCGCATCAATCTGCGCGCCGCTCATCTGTATATCGGCTGGGATCGCCGCCTGCTTGTGCCGGTTGACCACCGAGATGAACAGCTTACTGGTTTGTTCATCTAGGGTTGCTGAGACATCGAGGTAGGGCAACTCACCACTTACCTCGGCGGGAGCTTCGAACCCATCGCTCTCGCAATGGACGTCCAACGCCACTGGTCCGCTGTAGTTGGCTGCGGCAAAAAGCGGCCAGTAGATAGTCTGCAGAAAGATGCTCTCTGGATCGGCCCAGATCGGAGCGATGACGTTGACCAGTTGGGCAATATTGGCAATCTTGACGGTGTTACAGTTGCGTTGCAGTACATTCAGGAAGGTACCAACAACCAGGGCGTCGGTCAGGTTGTAGAGTTCGCGTTCAGTGGTTACATCTGACCGATACCATACGTTCCACTCATCAGCGCAGATGGCGATTGAGTGACCAATGCCGCGTTCCCGTCGTATGTACTCTATCAGTTCCCCAATGAATCGTAGGTATTGCTCGCTGCCGTGGGGCCCCCAGAATAGGCTGTAGTAGGGATCAGCATCGGGTTGAGGGCACCAGTAGACGTGATAGGAGAGGTAGTCAATCAGATCTGCGCAGTAGCTGAGCACTTCCCGATCCCAATCCAGGTTTTGACCCCCGCAGGCTACAAGCTTTATGCTGGGGTCGGTTCGCTTCATCATCTTGCCAAACTCGCGGGCAACCTTCGCGTAGTCCTGTGCACTCCTGTGACCAAGTTGCCAATCGCCGTACACCTCGTTACCCAGGCCCCAGTATTTCACACCGTAAGCCTGCTCGTGACCGTTGTGGCGGCGCAGATTCGCGAAGTAGGTGTCATCGCTACCGTTGCAATACTCCACCCACTGGGCGGCCTCGTCCAACGTGCCGGTGCCCAGATTGGCACAGATATACGGTTCAGTGTCCACCATGCGGCACCACTGGATGAACTCATCGGTGCCAAACTGGTTGCTCTCGACCGTACCCCACGCCAACTCGGGCCGTGTCGGTCGCTGCGCTTGCGGGCCGATGCCGTCCTGCCAGTGGTAGCCGGAGGCGAAGTTACCCCCTGGCCAGCGTACTATGGGCGTGCGCAGCTTGCGGATGGCCTCGATTACGTCTGTCCGGAGGCCCCGCTCGTCGGAGTGTGGCGAGTGCGGATCATAGATCCCGCCGTAGATGCACTTGCCCAAGTGCTCGATAAACCCTCCATAGATCCTGGGGTCAATCTGGCCGATTCGTCTCTGCACGTCGATGTTGATGAGACTCACAAGCATCACTCGCTTCGCATGTCGTCACGTATCAGTCTGCTGTTTCCGTGTTTGCATCCGCGTCGTGGCGCTGGTGAGGATTTCCAGGATGACGTCGTCGTAGCTCATGCCGGCGGCGGCAGCCGCCGCGGGCACATCGGATAGCTCCGTGAGGCCGGGCACGCTGTTGAGTTCGTGGACCCACACCTGCCCAGCACTATCCAGGTGCATATCCACCCGGCTGATGCCGACGCATCCTAGTTCGCGGTGGGCGCGCACCGCAATTCCCTGCGCCTCATCGGCGGCTTCGTCTGGAATGCGCGCCGGGGCGACAAGATCAGTCAGCCCCTTGGTGTACTTGGCCTCGTAGTCGTAGAACTCCTTACGGGGAACCAGCTCGAGGACTGGCAGCGCCCGCAGGCTCTCGTCCACGCCCAGTATTCCGACAGTGATCTCGGTGCCATCGCAGAATCTCTCGACCAGGGCCTCCCCGTACTTGTCGAGCAGTTTGGCCAGCGCCTCACGCAGAGCGTCTTCGTCCCCGGGAATACTGACGCCCAGGCTGGAGCCCTCGGCCAACGGCTTGGTCACCACAGGCAGGCCGAGGTCAGAGATGACGGCCCTAACCTGCTCGGCCAGGTCGAGGTCGTGGCGAACGTGTACGAAATCCGGCGTGGGCAAGCCCGTAGCCCCTAGCAGCCGCTTGGTAATCAGCTTGTTCATTGTTATCGCGCTGGCGACCATCCCCGAGCCGGTGTAGGGAATCCCGGCATAGTCGAGTAGTGCAGGGATGGTGCCATTTTCGCCGGCGCCACCGTGCAACGCATTGAAGGCAACCTTTGCACCGACCTCCTGGAGCTGGCCGATCAGATCGGGACCCGGATCAACGCTGACTGCTTCAAAGCCGTGTCGGCCGAGGGTATCGAGCACGCCCTGGCCCGAGCGCAGTGATACCTCGCGCTCGCCGGATTGCCCGCCGCACAGGACCCCGATGCGTTTGTCGCGCAGTTTGTCGAGTATGCTCTGTATCATTGTTGTTCTCTCGCCTCTGACCCCGCTGTCCGCCGGCGCAGGAGCAGCCAGACCAGCGCGACCACTCCGATAATGATACTGGCGGTCTGCGCTTCAGTGAGCGGAGCGAGCGGCGGGAAGATGTTGGCGGTTGCACCCCGGCGGAAGAATTCCACAATGAATCGGTAAATTGAGTATAGCATAACATATAGGAGAAACAGGTTGCCGCGGGTTTTGATACGTGGCTGGAGTCTAACGAGTATGGCAAAGATTATCAGGTTGGCCACGACGGCGTAGAGTTGGGTGGGATGGCGGGCTATCCCGCCAACGCCGGCTTCCGTGGTGGGGGGGAATGTGACGGCCCAGGGCAGCTCGGACTCGCTGCCGTAGCAGCAGCCGTTGAGGAAGCAGCCAACGCGGGTGAAAGCATAGCCGAGAGCCAGCGGTGCAACGGCCAAATCAGCCAGGAAGAGGAACTCCAGTTTTCGCACGCGAGCAAAGATATACGCGCCGATGATCGCACCGCCCAACCCGCCGTGAAAGGCCAGCCCGCCCTGCCACAGGTACACCATTGCCGCCGGCTCAGCGGTGTACCTCACCCAGTGCAGGATGATGTACAGTAGCCGTGCGCCCACGAGACCGCTGAGCAGAACGACCAGCGCAAAATCAATCCACTGCCCCAGAGCGAAACCGTAGCGTCGGCTGCTACGGTTTAGCCACCAGATCCCGGCGGCCAGCCCCAGCAGCAGCATAACGCCATAGGAGTGGACATAGACTGGCGCGACGCGATTGACTACGAAAAACACCAGCCCCGCACCTGCCAGTACGAATATGGCAGAAGTCAGCCAGTTGACAAACCTGAAAGGCGAGCGATCCTTGCTGCGGCTTTCCAGCCACTGGATGAGGGCCACAATCAACGCGAGGACGACTGCGACGATAGGGTAGGCCCACCATTCCCACGGACCGGTTTGCACCAGAACTGGCCGCATTACCCAAGCTCCCCGCTGTTACTGGAGGCCGATGACTGAGACTAACAGAACTACCGGCTCTGGCACTCGCGTGACTGGCCGTGCCGTTGGGCTCGGAGCAAGCCGATAATAATCAAGGCCGCGCCGCAGGTTATGGCAATATCCGCGACATTAAAGACCGGCCAGAAGTGAAGATCAATGAAGTCCACTACGTAGCCAAGCCGGAGGCGATCGATCAGATTGCCCCCGGCCCCTCCCAGCACCAAGGCGAGACCGATGGTCACCAGGGCATTGGAGCCTGCCAGGCGCGGGCCATAGCCGACAATGAGGGCGATTATGGCCACAGCCAGGATGCTCAGGCAGACGGTGGCCGACTGGAACAGCCCGAAGGCAGCGCCAGGATTGTGCTGAACCGTTACGCTCAGGTACGGTCCCCAGACCAGCCCGGGCTCGTTGGCGGGCACCACTCTGAGTACCGCGACCTTGGCAAGCTGATCCAATGCTACTGTAGCGATGGCGACGACGTAGAGGATTGGGCGGGTCACATAACCCACTCTCCGAACAAGTGCTCTCGATAAGCTCGAGCGCTGGGACGTCAGCGGGCCCGTAGGCTGAGATAGTGACTACATGGGACCCATGTGATTGCGGCACTCAGTACACATAGTCGCCTCAGGCAAGGCATCCAGGCGCTTCTTGGGGATATTCTTGCCACACCACTCGCAGATCCCATAGGTGCCATCTTCGATCTTTTGCAGCGCTTCGTCAATGCTTGCGAGCATGTCGCGCAGGTTGCCGATCATCGCGGCACTCTGGCTGCGCTCCATCGACTCGAGGGCCGCATCGCCGCCACCTTCGAAGTCCTGCTTGGCCGTCTGACGACTCAGCCGGTCGCGACCGCTGCTCTCACCCTCAAGCCGCTGGATGTTCTGCTTTATCTGCTCACGCTTGGCGAGCAGAACCTGCTGGTAGTTCTTCAGATCAAGCTTTCGTTTTCGAGCCACGGCATCTATCCTCCCGCTTATGAGCTCCAGCAAGTATCCCGATATCGCCTAGGCCTGCATCCCCCGCCAGAGCTTGACCCGCTTGGCGCAGCGCGTGCACAAGGTAGGATGGCCTTCCTGCGTGCCGACGCTTTCCGACCGTAGCCAACAACGTCCACATTTCTCCCCGGGCGCCTGGATTACCTCCACCACTAGCTCCTCATCACTCCCAGCGTGGCCTCTTACCGCCACGCTCGAAACCACGAATAGCTCCTTCAGTTGCGCACCGAAGCTGCTCAGCAGCGCCAGCTCTTCCTCCGGAGCATCGATAGTCACTGCGGCACTCAGCGGCTGATCAATCTTGCCCTTGTCTTTAGCCTGCTCCAAAGCGCTGGTGACTTGCCGGCGGACGTTCAGCAATTGCGCCCAGCGTTCCCGCAGTTGCGCATCCTCGAACTGCTCGTCCACCACTGGCCAATCTGCCAGTTGCACACTGGCCGGCAGGCTCGCGTCGAGCTTGCGGCACTGCTGCCAGACTTCGTCGGCGGTAAAGCTCAGTACCGGAGCGATCATCTTGGTCAGTGCCAGCAGCAGCTCCCACAAGGCGGTCTGCGCCGAGCGCCGCGCTGGCGAGTCAGGCAGGTCAGTGTACAGAGTATCCTTGAGCACATCCAAGTAGAAAGCGCTCAGATCGGTGGCACAGAACGCGTGCAGATCGTGATAAAACAGGTGCCAATCCCAGTTATCAAAGGCCGTGGTCATTCGCTCAACGATTTCGTTGAGACGCAACAGGATCCACCGATCAAGCTCGCGCATCTGTGCGGGAGCGAGTGCATCTGCTTCCGGATTGAAGTCTTGCAGGTTCGTTAGCATAAACCGTACCGTATTGCGGATGCGCCGATAAGCCTCAGCTACCTGGCCGAAGATATGCTCGGAACAATGCATCTTCTGGCGGAAGTCGGCGTAGGTAAACCATAGCCGCAGCACGTCGGCACCGTATTGCTGATAGATCTCGGCCGGGTCAATGATGTTCCCTTTGCTCTTGGAAAGCTTCTGCCCGCTGTCGTCCACGAAAAAACCGTGACCGACCACCGTCTTGAACGGGGCCGGATCACCCAGCGCCACCGCCGCCCACAGCGAGGTCTGGAACCAGCACTGGTACTGGTCGTCGCCCTCCAGGTACAGGTCAGCGGGATAATCCAGCTCAGGATGTGTCCGCAGCACGCAGTAGTGACTGACGCCCGAATCGAACCACACTGACATAATGTCGGGTTCCTTGACGAAGCTCGTAGCACCGCACTTGGCGCAGGTCGTGCCCGGCGACAAGAGCTCCTTGGCCTCGCGAGCAAACCAGACGTCGGCGCCGTGTTCGACCACGAGATCGCGCACGTAGGCAACTGTCTCCTTCGTCAGCAATGTCTCGCCACACTCGGCACAGTAGAATACCGGCAGGGGCACCCCCCAGGAACGCTGGCGACTGATGCACCAGTCCGGGCGGTTCGCGACCATCCCGGCAATGCGGCTCTCGCCCCAGGCCGGCATCCAGGTAGTCTTGGCGATCTCAGATAGAGCCGCTTCCCGGAGCTGGTCAATGTCCATGAACCACTGCAGGGTGGCGCGGTAAATCACGGGCTGATGACAGCGCCAGCAGTGGGGATACTCGTGCTCGACCGTGCCGCGCGCCAGCAGCGCGCCGCGGGCCTCTAGCAACTCCAGGACCTTCTCATTGGCTGCATCGCAGACCAGGCCCTCGAGCTTGTCCCCCGCCTCCTCGGTGAACCTTCCGCAGTCGTCGAGCGGGCTGACTACTTCTAGATCATACTTCAGGCTGACTTGGTAGTCTTCCAGCCCGTGCCCGGGCGCAGTATGCACCGCTCCGGTGCCCTGATCCAGCGTAACGTGCTCAGCCAAGACCACCGGCGAATCCCGGTCGTACAGCGGGTGTACAGGCAGAAGCCCAACCAGCTCTTTGCCCAGCTTGGTCTCAATTATTTCGTAGTCGCAGATGCCTATCTCCTGCATGGACTGCGCGAGGAGCTCCTCGGCAAGCAGGTAGTACCTGTCTGCCACCCGCACCAGCACGTACCGGTAGTGTTCGCCCAAGGCAGTTGCCATATTACCTGGGATCGTCCAAGGCGTCGTGGTCCAGATGATGACGCAAGACTGTGCCCCGGCGGGTAGCCCCTCGAAGTACTCCTCGGCGTTGCGCAGGCGGAAAGCCACGTAGATGGCGTCAGAGGTTATTGTATTGTATTCGATTTCGTCCTCGGCCAGCGCCGTCTCGCAGTGGTAGCACCAGTATACGGGGCGCAAACTGCGATAAACCAGACCCCGCAGCGCGATCTTCCCAAACACCTCAATCTGACGCGCCTGGTACTCTTTGTCCAAAGTCAGATATGGGTGGTACCAGTCACCGCGCACGCCCAGCCGCTGGAACTGCTCGCGCTGGACGTCCACATATCTCCGCGCCAACTCCGCACACTTGGCCCGCCATTCCAGGACCGGCACCTGGTGGCGGTCAAGGCCGTGTTCGCGCTGAACAGCCTGCTCGGTGGGCAGGCCCTGGGTATCCCAACCGGGCACGTACGGGCAGTCGTAGCCGCGCATCGTCTGGTACTTGATGGCGATGTCTTTGAGAATCTTGTTGAGCGCCTGGCCCAGGTGGATGTTACCGTTGGCGTAGGGGGGCCCGTCATGCAGAATCCAGACCGGCGCGCCCCGGCGCTGTTCGCGGACCAGCCGGTATATGTCTATTTCCTGCCACCAGCGCACTATCTCCGGCTCGCGCTCGGGCAGATTAGCGCGCATGGGGAAGTCGGCCTTCAGCAGGTTAAGGGTCTTGCGGTAGTCCATCATCGGGCTCCACAGCCGGGCGGGGTAGCCTGATAGCTAATTAGCAAAGAATTGTAGCAACATTGCCACCAGCAGTCAAGGGCGGTGCGCCCTGTCACCGTGGGCTTCCGGGAGCGCAGACCGCACCACGCCTTGACTTGCCGCACGGTTTTGCCTATAATGTACCTGTGCAGTCGGGATTCCCGGCTGCAATTATGTCTTCAGAATATCAACATCAGTGAAGCCAACAATGTATGCAATAATCCAGAACGGTGGACACCAGCACAAGGCCGAGCCGGGTAGCGTTGTGCTGCTGCAAAAGCTCGAGGCCGAGGTCGGTAGCGAGGTCACATTCGACGAAGTTCTGGCCGTCAACAAGGATGGCGAGATGGTGTTGGGCGATCCCTACGTGAAGAAGGCCAAGGTGACGGGGACGGTAGTCCAGCAGGGCCGCGGGCGCAAGCTACGCATTTTCAAGTACAAGCCCAAAAAGAACTACAAGCGCCAGGCGGGCCACCGCCAGTCGTTCACCGCTGTGCGGATTGACGAGATTAAGGCATAGGCAGCGGCGCTTGAGCATTATTGAGGTGACTGAAGATGGCACATAAAAAGGGCATGGGCAGTTCGCGAAACGGCCGCGATAGCCAGTCCCAGCGACTGGGTATCAAACGCTTTGGCGGGCAGGTGGTCACGACCGGCAATATTCTGGTCCGCCAGCGGGGCACCAAGTTCCACCCCGGCCTCAACGTGGGCCGGGGCAGCGATGACACGCTCTTCGCCAGGGCCACCGGCCACGTGCAGTTCGACAAACGGCGCAAGGGGCGCGTCTTCGTAAGCGTTATCCGCGAAGCCGCTGAAGCATGATGACAGTACACAAACTCTGACCAGATCAGTTGCCGGCACGTGGGCGTGTCGGCAATTGTTTTTTCCGAGCCAACTCCGAGAGCCCCGAGGCAGTCAAGGCAGATGTTTGTTGACGAGGCGGAAATCGAAATCCGGGCGGGCGATGGCGGCGACGGTGCGGTGCATTTCCGCCGGGAGAAATATGTACCGCGCGGCGGGCCGGATGGCGGTCACGGTGGGGATGGTGGCGACGTCGTGCTGGTTGCAGATTCCAGCCTACACACGCTGCTCGACTTCCACTATGAGTTGGTCTTCACCGCTGAGTCGGGCAGGCACGGGGCAGGTCGGAACCGCGACGGCAAGAGCGGGGCTGATAGCATCGTTGCGGTCCCGCCGGGCACTGTTGTCTACGACGCCGAGTCGGGCGAGCAGATCGTGGACCTGGTGGTACCCGGTGACCGGCTGATTGCCGCCCGCGGCGGGCCGGCCGGTCGCGGGAATACAGCCTTCGCCACACCCAGCCACCGCGCGCCTCATTTCGCCGAGCAGGGCCTCCCTGGCGAGAGCCGCCGGCTACGCCTGGAGCTGCAGCTTATCGCCGCTGTCGGGGTGGTCGGCTTCCCCAACGCCGGCAAGTCCACCCTAATCTCCCGGATATCCGCGGCCCAGCCCAAGATCGCGAGTTACCCCTTTACCACGCTTCAACCCCAGCTTGGTGTTGTTAGGGTAGATGAGGAGCATCAGTTTGTCATGGCCGATATGCCTGGGCTGATTGAAGGCGCCCACAAGGGCGCGGGCCTGGGGGACCGCTTCCTGCGGCATATCAGGCGGACTCGCTTGCTGCTGCATATAGTAGATGTCGCGGCCGTGGACCAGCGCGATCCGATCCAAGATTACGAGGCCTTCAACGCCGAGTTAGCGGCGTATGACGAAGAGCTCGCGGCCCGGCCCCAGTTGGTGGCGTTCAACAAGATTGACTTGCCTGATGGCCAGCAGAATCTGGCTCGCTGCCTGGCGCACTTAAGCAGTAGTCAGGTGCCGGCGTATGCGATATCAGCCGCAACCGGACAGGGCCTGCGTGAGCTGGTGGGCGCCCTTGCTGTCCGGCTGGTGGAGGAAGTGGAGCCGGACGAGATAGACCAGCGTGGACCACAGACCTTCGAGGTGCCCCAGCCTGAGGAGCAGCCGCTCCGCGTCTTCCGGGCGGGCCAAGAAGCATTCTTGGTCCAAGGCACTGACGTGGAACGGCTCGTGCAGCGCACTAATCTGGCCAGTGACGACGCGCTGGTGCGGATGCATCTCGAGCTGCAGAATATGGGAGTCATTCAAGCTCTGAGCCGGGCCGGGGCCAAGTCGGGAGATACTGTCTTCATCGGGGACGCCCAGTTGGAATATCAACCGTGATACGATAGCCCAACGGCAGCCCCGTGCCCCGACCAAGGAGAACCCGCCGGCGAAGACGAACTGGCTCATATCCCACGCCTGGAGGTAACAGTGGCAATGCCTGTTGGCATCATCGGCGGGACGGGATTCTCGGAGATACCTGGCTTTGAGCCGGAGCGCCAAGAGGTCACGACGTGCTTTGGCGCAGTGCCCGTGTTCCGGGGGAATCTGGGCGGCAAGGAAGCTCTGTTTGTACCCCGGCATGGTGCCGACCGCCGTCTAGCGCCGCACCAGATCCCCTACCAGGCCAACATCACCGCCTTGCAGAGCCTGGACTGCACGCACATCCTTGCTACCAACGCCGTGGGGGCAATTCGCGAGGACATCGAGCCCGGTCATCTGGTAGTGCCCGACCAGTTCCTGGACTTCACCACTCGCCGGCCACTGAGCCTGGCCGAGGGTCTTGACGAGGAGATCCCTCATATTGATGTGACCAACCCGTACTGCGACTACCTGCGCCGGCTCATCGCTGAACAGGCCTGGGAGATGGGCCTGGTTATCCATCAGGACGTAGTCTACGTCTGTACGGAGGGGCCACGGTTCGAAACGCCGGCAGAGATCAGCATGTTCGCTCAGCTTGGCGGCGATGTGGTGGGGATGACCGGCGTGCCGGAGGTGGTGCTGGCGCGCGAGGCAGGCATCTGCTACGCCAGTGTAGGAGTAGCGACCAACTACGCCGCCGGCCTAGCCGGCGAGGCGCTCAGCGCCGATGAAGTCTACGAGCTGATGGACGAAGTTCGCCCCAGTCTGTTCGAGTTGCTACGCGAAGCCCTCTCCAGGATTGACCCCGACACTGCCTGTTCGTGCCGGCAGTAGAACAGCTCTACGGCCCCTGCCCAGTTATATCACCCAGCAGCATCTGCGCCTGCTCGCCCATCAGTTCAGTCTGAAGCAGCAGGCTTTGCAGCTCGGAACGGGTCATCCGGTCGCGGATCTGGTAACGCTCTCCGAGGTGCCGCCAACCTTCAAGCAGATGTTCCAGCAGCTTCTGCGTCTGCTGCTTTGGGTGGCCGTCGGGTAGCCGTGCCCAGGCCACCAGCGCCTCCCCCAGGTCCTGCTCGGCCTGCTGGAGCGCCTGCGAGACGGCCGGTACGTTTACCGGATACGGCCCCGAGCGCCAGCAGACCACACCATCGTGGTCGGTCAGCGAGAAGGTCACTGTGCTAAGGTCATCCTGCTTCACTGAGTAGGGCACCGGTATCTGGATGATTTGCGAGGGCATCTCTTTCTTCACCGAGTTGAAGAAGTGTCCCCGCTTGTCCCGACTCATGACGCGCACGTTCAGCTTTACCCATTCTGATGCCTGGGATGCTGTGGGAGGTGTTGACGGCTGGAACAGCGGCATAACCGAGACAAAGGCACTGTTATCGCCCAGCCACATTGCGCCTATATCATCTATGCCCACTCGGTAGGGCGTGCCACCAAAAATCAAAGTGCCGAAGCTCTGGAGCTCATGGAAACTCTTCTGGTGGCGAGCCCAGGTGCTCAGTTCGCTGACGCGGACGGCATTTCGCGCTACGCCCAGAATCCACCTATCGCCGGGCTGGGGCGCGGTCTGCTGGGCAAACGGCAACCTTATCTCCACGCTCCAGCCATCCGGCGCTAGCGAGGTTGCCACGTCCCACTGGAAGTTTGCGGCGGCGTCCCGCCCCTCCGAGTCGTACTTCGTGCCCAGCGCGTTGACGGCCAGACGGGCATAGGTCCGCCGCTCACCTTTGGTATCAATGAACAGTTCCAGGCAATCGTCGCGCCAGACCTCGCCATCGGGCTCAGTAACCGCCCGGCGAAGCTGGTTAGGCTGGGGGTCAAAGAGCTTGGCTGCCACGTACACGGCCTGGCTATCGTAGCCGATATAGACCGTCGTGGGGAGCGCCGGGAGGCCCTTGCCGCCCAGCAGGACAAAGTCGCTAAGCACTGCGGCAAAGCGCCATTCCTCCGCCTCGACCTTGCCATCAACTACCGGAGATGACCTGAGCAGAGGCACAGACACCACCGGCGGCGTGTAGAATTCGGCCGCACAGAGCACGGTACTCGTTGCCAGTAATAGAGCCAGAAGGACAATGGCGTGCTTGGCGCTCATAGCTTGACCCCTCCCAACTGGGTGACTCAGATAGCAGCAGTGATGCGAGAGTATGAGAAAGAGACCCCGAGTTCCCGCAGCATCTCGAACGTGTTGATACAGCGCACGTTGAACGCCAGACAAACATCTGGAAGCTTAATTTTATTCTTCGCAGAGGGCGCTGGCTGCTCGAGGGTGACGACCACACACGTCTTCACCCTCGCATACGCCACCAACCAAGGGTCTGCGGCCCGAGCAAAATCTGCCTTCGCAGCATCTGTGAACTGTCTGTTGGGCTGTGCCCAATTGATGATGTCAGTGTAGACACTAACCACATCTTCTTCATCAGTCGAAGCAAACGCACCGTCAAACTCATCTTGCGCCCAGCTTTCAAGGGGGTCCTTGACTCGCTCCAGTTCTTCTTTAACGCGATCAACACTCCGGATGTGCCCAGCCTCTGCATACTCGACTAGACACTTCCAGAAGGCCGGAACCAGATCGAATGGATAGTACTGACGCTCCGCTTGGATGAACACATTCGCATCGAGCACATAAACCGTGGAAATCATGGTCACATCGGCTCACTGTAAGGCCGGGACGCATAGACATCAAATGTCTTTCCGTACAGACCAGTCAACTGATAGGCTTCGGAATACAACAACTTCCCTTCCTTGGCGGCTTGATTAATTGCGGAGAAGAACCGGCGCCCCACGCGCACATTCTGATTGTTGTAGAAGTCTCCGCTCCTTTCGTCTGAGGAGGTCGTGGGCCACTCAGACGGCCGCTCGTGATAGAAGGACATGAACTGACTCCAGTCAATAAGCTGGAGATCCAACGCTCTGCGTGCCGCTACGATGGCACTGACCTTGAACGCCCTGGCGATTCTGTTAAAAGGGTCCGGATCGTCACTCACAGAAGGCCATAATTGGAGCAACTCGTGGCGGGGAACCAAGAATTCTGCGGCTACGCTATTACACGCTTTTTCCATCGGGTCGTCTGCCGGCTGCATGTAACGCAGGTCGAAGGCGGCGCTCTTACCAAAGAAGATGTGCGCCAGCTCATGTGCGAGGGTGAACATCTGCGCACTCTTGGCGTCAGCGCCGTTGACGAACGCCAGTGGCGCGTACTCATCCACCAGAACGAAGCCGCGGAATTCCTCGGGTGCCAGCTTGCGCGACGTATTGTTTTCAACGACCCCGTTTACTACAACCAGGATACTGGCATCTTCCATAGCCTCGCGGAATGTTCGCAGTGCCTCTGCCCAAGTACGCACCTGGGCAG
This sequence comes from bacterium, assembly GCA_030603495.1. Classification (GTDB taxonomy): domain Bacteria; phylum Armatimonadota; class Zipacnadia; order Zipacnadales; family Zipacnadaceae; genus JALGTD01. Next base: position 11,908 of record JAUVXR010000030.1, on the reverse strand, counting down.
CCCAACCATGATCAAACCCGAGCGTTTCCCGCATGCGTTGCGCAGTCGAAGAGGTCGATTCGTCACGAGTGGCAGATCCGACGAACGGAAGGGGTTCTTGACCTTGTTCAATCAGGAACTCGCGCATCCAGAACTGCCTTCGCTGCATGGCGTGAACGCTGTCAACAAGATCAGGGCTGGGGTCGCTCGGCTCCTCATCAGCGACTGTTCTGAAGTGCGGCATGGGTAATTCTTGCTTTGGTGGTTGTTTGAGAAAAAGAAATCCAAGCGGCGTCAAAGTCGTCTTCGCGAATTTTTCCAGTTGTCTTAGTGTTGGTTTCTTTTCGCCAGACAGCCACTCCCGTATTGGAAACTTGTCCTGAATGTCAAGCGGCGTAATCCCAGATCGCTGCAGTGCCCAGCGCAACACAGCTTCGTTCACCGCTACTCTGCTCATCAATGGCCCTCCTTTCGCACATCTATCTTCGTCGCCACCGCCGCTCAGATGAGTGCAGCGCGGTACTCGTTGCCAGTAATAGAGCCACGAACCCAATGACATTGCTAGGCCTCATCGGTTTACCCCCAACTCATCAGAAGACGTGCTTGCTTCAATTTCGCGGTGCACCAACCTTTGACCTCCTATGGCACGTACCCCACCGGGATCACCAGCGCCGGGCTGTGGTCGGCAGGCAGGTTGAGCGTCTGGGTGACTTGCCCGTCATCGAAGGCGCCGACCAGCGCCGGGCTGTGGTCGGCGGGCAGGTTGAGCGCCTGGGTGACTTGTCCGTCATCGAAGGCGCCGACCATCACCGAGCCCAGTCCCAGTGCAGTGGCCTGCAAGCACAGATTCTCAGCCGCTGCACCGACTTCGTTGTGCACGTACCGGTCGGCTCTCGGCCCGTACTTGGCGCGCGTGCGGGAGAAGACCGCAGTGAAGACAAAGTCGGCGGCCGCCTGCTGCACCGAGCGTTGGCCCAAGCAAGCCGTGGCCAGCGCCGCCCGCTTATCGCCGGCCAGATGCCGTCGCACACTGTGTCCGTCCGGCTGGTAGTGGTAAACCCCGTCGGCGGTCACCACGTATAGCTCCAGCGGGTAGAGTGCTCCGGCCGACGGCGCCGCCCGCAAGCCCTGCTGCGGCGCGGTTATACCCTGGGCGGCCCAGAGCAGTTGCCCGATCTGCGCCTTAGTGAGCGACTCAGCGGTAAACGAGCGCTTCGAACGCCGCTGGGCGATGGCCTGCTCGAGCGTCATTGTGCCGGTCGTATCCGGCGCCGGGAGTTCAGTCACCTGGGCGGGGGACGAACCAGGCGCAACGTCACCCGGGCAGCACGTCACCAACAGCAGTGCCGCCAGCAAGCATATCATTATGGTCGCGGCTGCGACGTACATCACTTACCACCTCCAGATTGGCGACTGACTGGTCTAGTCTATTCCGACACGACCTCAGCCAGAGCGCGCAGGATCTGCTCGTGCCAGTCCAACAGCGCTTGCGGCGTGCGGTCGAAGTAGTGGAAGTCTATGAACAGCCCCGGCACCGGATTGATCAGCTCGCTCAGCCGTTCGGCGGCCGGACCCGTGATGCGTCCGGCGTCAATCATCTCCTGCACCGCCCGCAGCAGCGCGATGTCCTCCAGCGCGGCGCGCGTGACCTTCAGGCGCAGCGAGGGCAGCATCGGTCCGCCTTCTTCACGGGGTGGGTAGATGCGGAAGTTATTGCCGTTATGAACACCGGCATAGGGATACTGGCTCGGTTCGTCAGAGAGCTGCAGCGTCTCCCAGAAGTCCTTGGGCGGGCCGCCCGAGAAGCCAGTCCAGGTAAAGACGCCCTCGGCTCCGTAGTAGTACGACATAATCAGCGCCAGGCGATGCTCGAGCGCCGGGTTGTCAATCTCCATATTGGGCGCCATCACTAGCGGGTCACGCATCTGCCAGCGCACCGGCAGGTGGCAGTAGTAATGCCACAGCTTGGGCTGATCGATATTCCTGTGCCTCTCAGGATCGTAGCGAATCGAGGAGACATCGGTCATCCAGATGTCGCAGCCCTGGGCCATATTCTCGTGCCACTCCGAGGCCAGATAGACCCGCAGGCCCGGATATTTCTCGTGAATCATCTGGCAGAAGGGGATGTTCTTGTTGACGAAGGTCTCGTCGTCGGGCTCGTCGGCATTGCTGTAGATGACCGCCTGGTCCAGCCAGCCCCGCTGCTTGATGTGCTCGTACAGCGCGTCCATCCGGTCCGCCTTGAAGCGACCGATGTCGAATAGCTTCATGCCACGGTCGGCCAGATACTCGTGCAGCTCGTCGAACTTGCTGGTATCGTCGGGGTCCCAGAAGTAACCGAGGGCATCAATCGGCGTCATATGATGGTCCAGGACCATGCCGCACATATCGCGGTATTGCTCGTAGCTCAGCTCCCCGCCAGCGTGCTCGGTCCGGAACCAGCCGATGAACGGGTAATCATTCGGCGCCAGTTCAAGGTCAGCAACCACCCGAACTGGCACATTGATTCTGCATTCCTGCCCTGAATCTAAATCCGACACTTTGACCTGGCACAGGACGGTACCAGCGGGCATGTCAGCGGGCAGGTGCACGTCCACCCAGAAAACCGCGCACTCCACGCCTTCTTTCAGTAGCGTCGGAGCCGAGCCCACTGGGATAAGCGGATCAGGCCAGCGCTCGACGTTGTAGCGCGGGTAGGCCGGCTCGGCGGTCTTGACGAACACCTCGCGCATGACGTTGGCTCGTGCCATACCACTGTCATCGGCCAGATCAGCCGCGACTGAGTAGCCCGCTCTTGGCGCACCAATGCTGGGCAGAATAGCTACCTGAAACGCTGCGGTAGTCCCGGCGGCCGCCCAGATGGTGTCGGCCCGGTCTATGCGCCCGCTGCGGTTGGCCGGGAAGCTATCGCCCCGGAACCAGTACTTATTCGGCCAGATCTTGACCAGGTCGTGAGTGATACCGACGCAGAACTGCGCATTGGGCGCAGCGGCAAAGCGGGCCCGGAAGCGAGCAAGCTGATCGGCGAAGGGCAGACCCCAGGGATCAACCGTGTTGGCAATCTCTTTTTCCGCCTCGGGCAGATCGGCGGGGACTTTTGCCTCCGCCATCATCATCGTGAGCATCAGCACAACAACGATTACAGCCATCTTGACAAGTTCGGGGCACAATGGCATAGCTCAACACCTCCACAGCCGGCAGATTGCAGGCCCGACCATCCAGTCTACATTCGCTGCGACCTGCCAGAATCCTTCACGACGAGCCTGACGAAGATGCCCTGGGAACAGAAAGAGAAGCCCGATTGCGCCTGAGCAAGACGCAACCGGGTAGATTGTCGGCTATTGCCGGCCACTGCCTCCGGGACCGAATCGGCTCCTACCGCTGGTAGTCCCCGAGCTTCGGCGCGATCGGGAACTTCTGCAGCCGCGGGTACTTGGGCAAAGCCGGCGGCATTTCGGCTCGGGGGCTGATCAGAGGACGCGCATAGTCCACGAAGGCCTCGGTGATACCATTCTGCTCGTCGTTGATGAGTTGATCGGGTACCACGCGCGTCCGGCCAGCCACGCTACTCAGCGAGGTAGTCTCGCATTCGAACTCGAACGGGTCATTGCTCTTGCGCTGGATGGTGATCATCACGTCGGTCTCACCGGCACAGGCCCGGCGCACGGCACTGTCGCCGACCGCGTAGGCCTCGTCGAGGTCCACTTGCGACTGCGCCATCGCGAAGCAGCGCTGCATATTGCCCAGCCGGTCGAAGCGGCCGCGTACGCCCAGTTCCTCCTCGACCATATCACCCAGTGCCTGGGCGACACCGCCAAGCCGGGCATGACCGAACTCGTCCACCTTCCCCGAAGTCGTCGCCACCTCCGACTCAGCGAACGAAAAACCCTCGGAAACCGTGACCACCAGGTAACCGTACTTGTCATAGGCCTCGTGACAGTCAGCGAGGAACTTGTCGGGATCCACGGTTACCTCAGGCAGGTAGCACAGGTGTGGGGCATCGCGATCCTCGCGGCGGCCCAGGGCGGTCGCACCGGTCAGCCAGCCGGCATTGCGCCCCATGATCTCGATGACCTCCAAGTTGCCGAAGGCCTCTGCATCACAGGCGAGGTACTGCACCGCCGAAGCGGCAAAGCGCGCAGCGCTGCCGAAGCCAGGGCAGTTGTCGGTGATGACAAGATCGTTGTCAACAGTCTTGGGAACTCCGACGAGGCTCATTTCCCAGTCGCGGGTCTGGGCCAGCTCCGAGAGCGCGTGACAGGCCGTCTGTGAGTCGTCGCCGCCGATGTAGAAAAAGTAGCGGATATTATGCGCCATAAACACTTCCATCGCCCGCTTCAGGTCCTGCTCATTGGGCTTGAGCCGGCAAGTGCCCAGGGCAGACGAGGGCCGGTAGCGGATCGCCTCAATCAGTTCGTCATTCTCACGAAACAGATCAATGAACCGCTCATCGAGCAGCCCTTCCATTCCGTTAAGCGCACCGTACAGGTGCTCTATTTCGTTCATCTCGCGCGCGGCTTCAATCACACCGGCCAGACTGGCGTTGATAACCATGGTCGGTCCGCCGGACTGACCGACAGCAGCATTGCCCTGTAGCGCCATCCAATATCATCCCTTCGCATTTCACTTTGGTACGTCGCTGTACTATTCCGCGCCTCGCAGAAAACTCCTTCCACCCAGAGGTCCGCGGCCCGCGCACGCGGAAGACACAATACACCAAGGCCAGAATCGGGAGATGATGCCAATGAAGGATATTCGTGTCGCCGCTGTTCAAATTGAGCACGCCGCCGGTGACAAGCCGGCGAACCTCGCCAAAATAACGAGGTTCGTCAGGCAGGCCGCTGAGCAAGCTGTGGCCATTACGGTATTCCCTGAGTGTTGCATTAGCGGCTACTGGCACTTGCGGCATCTGTCCAAAGACAAGCTCGTTGCGCTAGCCGAGCTCATCCCCACGGGCCAGTCTTCACAGCACTTGATGGGTCTGGCCCAAGAGCACGACATGACAATCGGCGCAGGCCTGGTGGAGATCACGTCCGAGGGAACCCTATACAATACCTACGTCGTCGCCATGCCGAACGGTGAGATTCGCCGCCACCGCAAGATCCACTGCTTTATTAGCGAACATATGCAATCCGGCGACGAGTTCACGGTTTTCGATACCCCTCACGGTTGCCGGGCTGGAGTGTTAACCTGCTATGATAACAACATCGGAGAGAACGTGCGCCTGACCGTGCTTGACGGCGCGGAGGTGCTTCTCGCGCCGCACCAGACTGGCGGCTGCGCCTCCAAGAATCCCCACATTATGGGCCGGGTGACTCAGAAGCTATGGGATAATCGCCACCAGGACCCACAGGCTATCGAGGCGGAGCTGCGGGGGCCCAAGGGGCGAGGGTGGCTGATGCGTTGGCTGCCGACACGCGCTCATGACAACGGGATCTTTCTGATATTCAGCAATGGCATAGGCGTTGATGATGACGATATCCGTACGGGCAACGCGATGATCATTGACCCGTACGGCCGCATCCTGGCCGAGACGTGCACGGCCGGTGACGACATGGTCGTCGCCGAGTTGGATGCGGCACTGCTGGACCAGTCCACCGGCAGACGCTGGATCAAGACCCGGCGGCCCGAGCTATACGGGCCGCTGGCAATGCCGACCGGCTGGGAAGAAGACACCCGCAAAGTCAGATTCGATAAGAAGGGGATATAGCTGGGCACAGAGTCCGCACATCATGGGCCGCGTGGGCCAGAAATTGCGGGATAATCGCCACCAATACTTGGAGGCTATCGGAGCGGAGGTGCGCGAGCGCATTGAGGTAATGGGCGCGGGCGGCGGATATATCTGTAGAGACTGTTGCAAAACCCCTCTTGACATTTTTAGGGGGGGGGGTATAATGTAATCGAAAAGCAGAATAGCCGATGCCGGCGGATAGGAGGATAGTATGCAAGGAGAGCACAGTACCCCAAGCAGCTTTTTCGGAATGATCTATGAAGAACTAATCCCCCCGGATCATCTATTGCGCAAACTAGCAGCCGCAGTGGATTTCAGCTTTGTCTCCGACTTGGTCAGCGATTGCTATTGTCCGGACAACGGCCGGCCTTCCTGGGACCCGTTGGTGCTATTCAAAGTTGTGTTTCTGCAATTCCTCTATGACCTGTCCGATCGGGAGATTGAAGAGCAGGTCAACCTGCACCTGGCCTGCAAGTGGTTTACCGGCCTGCAGCCCGAAGAGGGCGCCCCAGACTATAGCACCTTATGCCGCTTTCGTAGCCGGCTGGGGCCGGAGAAGTTTCAGGAAATTTTCAACCGCATTATCGGCCGAGCACACGAGGTAGGGCTGGTAAGCGACCGCCTGCGGATTATTGATGCTACTCACTTGCAGGCTAAAGCTGACTTGTTTCGCCTGTCCCCACCACCGTCGGGCACTCCGCCCGCAGAGCTGCCCGGTTCACCCGATCCCGACGCCCGCTTCGGGCGCAAAAGCGAAACCAAAAGCTTCTATGGCTATAAGGAGCATATCGCCCTAGATGCCGACACTGAGCTGATCACGGCGGTGGCCGTGACACCCGGAAACGTTGCTGACAGCCAGGTATTTAGTCCCCTGATAGACCCCCGCGCGCGAGACGTGACTACCGACAAAGGCTACGCACCAACGCCAACCATCAGCGCCTGAAAGACAATGGTCAGCGTTCTAGCATAATTGTAAAGAGGAATCGCACTAATCCCAAGCTCATTAGCCAAGCCAACCCCAAAAGCCAACGTGAGCGTCCCAACATCGAACGCAAATTTGCTGAGCAGAAAAAGTATCACGGACTGAGGAAGGTGCGTTACTGGGGGCTGGCGAAAGTTACCGTACAAATGCTGCTGACCTGTATCGTGGTCAATTGCAAGAAGATAGTCAGACTGTTAAGCGCCGGACTGGGCCGGACCAGCGATAAACTATGTCCGGCGGTAGGCTGAAGAGGTGATAGACAGCGACACATCGCGGGACGAGGATAAACAACCAGACGGCGCCCGTGAAATGTCGCTTAGAAAGCGCCCGAACCACAACTAAACCAAAAAACTGAATAAGTAATACTAGCAGTATCGCTTGAAAAAAACTGAATATCGTACTCTCTCAATTGTGAGAGGTAGTTTTTACAACAATCTCCCGTAGAGAAAGGATACGCCCATGAACACGACGCGAAGCTTCACCTACGGCACACATTACTGGCGACCTCCCACGCCTCCCCGAGACGAGCATCGGCGCCATCTGCAAACGATTAAGCATGAGATGGGGTTCGATCTGGTGAAGTTCCGCATGTTGTGGAACTGGCACCACCGGGAGCCCGACAAGTTTGATTTTGACGAAGTGCATGAGCTCTTTGATATCTGTGAGGAGGTGGGGCTTGAGGTTCTCTTAGAACTGAGCCTGGAGAACGCCCCCTACTGGCTCGAAGCGGAGCACCCCGAGGCCCGCTATGTCAACGCCAACGGCCGGGCGATCGAATTGGGCGCCCAGGAGGCGACGCCGGGTGGAGGGCACCCGGGCCTATGTTTCCACCATGATGTGGTAATCCAGAATGCGGAACGCTATGTGCGGCAGATGGTCAGGGAGTTCAAAGGGCGAGACAACCTGCGGCTCTATGATTGCTGGAACGAGCCGCATCTCGAGCCAGTCTGGTGCAACAACATGTGGGGAACCGTGGGCGACAAGGTCTACTGCTATTGCCAGGCGTCAAGAGCGGCGTTTCAAGCGTGGCTGGAACGCCGCTACGGCGATGTGGATAGCTTTAATAAAGCCTGGAGACGCGCGTATTCTTGCCTCAGTCACGTCAACCCGCCTATCCTCCATGGCAACTATGCGGACTGGTTAGACTGGATGCGGTTCTGGCTCGACGAACTGCAGGAGCAGATGCGATGGCGGGTGAAAGTCATCAAGGAGGAGGATCCGGCACGGATGGTGATAAGTCACTCCGGCGCGGTGCCCCCGGTCCTCCCCCGTGCCAATGCCTGTATTCATAACTGGAAGTTCGCCGAACCGGTCGATATGTGGGGTACGAGCTTTGGGCCTCAGGGCTTCAGTTGGGACTTGGCTACCTGCGCGCAGGTCATTGAGTTGACGCGTTCGGCTGCTCGGGGCAAGGCCTTCTGGATCAGCGAGATGCCCGGCGGAGCAGGGTCCATTCGGGGGTTCAAGGCAGGCCGGATCCCCCGGGCCAGGGACTATCACGTGTGGAACTGGCTGGCCGCCGTCCTCGGATCCGAAGGAACCATGCACTGGTGCTATCTGCCGGAACGCACCGGCCATGAAGCCGGCAACTGCGGAATGGTGCGGCCAAACGGACAGCCCACCGCACGAAGCCTGGCCATCAGGGACACAGCCGCCCTGCTGAGGAAGCACCAGGATATCCTTCTTGGCGTCCGAGTACCTGCGCAGGTCGCCGTGTTGTATGATCCGGACAATTCGTCACTCCTGTTTGCCATGGAACTGGAGGACACCCTGTACGGCGATTCACACATCGGGTACTACCGTGCCCTCTGGAAGTCGGACCTGACAGCGCGGTATGTCACGTACGAGACACTGGACGATATCCGGGAAGACGTATTGATCGTGCCCATGGCATTGACCATGCCGGACCATGTGGCCGACTGGATCGCTCGGTTTGTCCGTGAGGGTGGGGTATTGATCACTGAAGTCCGGACCGGAATGTTCGACGAACATGGCTTTATGAGGCCGGATTTGCCTGCGGGCGCGCTTCGCGAGGCGGCTGGATTGGTCGAAGGCGAGCAGGTGTGTTCGGATCCCAGTAACACCATCGCTGTACCGACCGCCGACGGCACTCTTGAAAGACAAATCCGGGTGGGCTTGTCCCCTCTGGATCCCATCCATCTAGGCCCTCCCATAGACTTCACCCAACCCATCCAAGCACAGGTTCCCGCGCACGGGTACCTGGCGGCTCTGGAGCTGAAAGGCGCGATGCCTTTGGGGTGCTGTGGCGACATGGTCCTGGCGGCACATCACGAGTACGGCAAGGGCCAGGTCTACTATTTCGGCACTTACATGGGCCTAGCGCTGTGCAAGAACATCCCGGAAGCTCACTCCCTCGTCCGGGAGATTCTCCTGAGACACGCCGAGCCAGTCGTCCACGGCGTTCGTTTGCGGCCGCGTCTCATCACAAGCGACAAAGGAGCTTTGCTGGTTGCCTTTAACGACCACCATGCCGAAGTGGTCAACGAAGCACTTGGTGTGCCGGATGGGTTCGAGAGGGGTGAGAACATCGTGACCGGAGAGACATATTCCGTCACCGCTGGCAATATTTCGCTGGAGGTCGGTCCGGAGAATGCCGTGGTTCTGCTTCTGAAGTAGGAGGAGCAGGGGCACGGGTCAGCCCCATGCCGTGCTCACTGGCCGCCGAGTGGTTCTGGACTTTGAGTTCAGCTTGGGCAAGCAGATGCGCAGCGACGCATCCGCTTTGGCGCCGGGCGAGTCAGATGTCTCGGCGCTTGCGGGCCAGCCGATACGACTGCGCTTCGAGCTGTAGTTCGGGGCGAAGCTATATGCGTTCTGCTTCGGGGTGGGCTAAGGGGGCAGACTAATCTTTCCCCCAGGCAGGGAACTATGACGTTGGCAGAGAAGAGGGACATTCCTGGCATACCATCTGGGAAATGTCAGGTTGAGCAAAACACTTCTAAAAAGGAGGCAGTATTATGAAGACGGCCAGTCTTGTCGGTTTGATGATGCTCATTGTGGCAGTCAGCCTCGTGAGTACGCAATGCAAGGAGAGTCCGATGTCTGACGACTTCACGAAGCCGTTCGAGCCGGATGAGCACACGGTGGTTCTGTATCATTTCGACGAGGGAGAGGGGGACGAGACGCATGACGCCTGTGGTGATGGTGAGCTGACGCTGCGGGCCCACGAAGAGGCACTGTGGGGCAGTCGGCCGGGCTTCGGGGCCACGGCGCGCTTCGAGCGGCTCGAGGACGACGCCAACGTATTTGTCGGGCCGGTTAACAACCCCAAATTGATGTTGAAGCCCTGTACCCGGGAATGGACCATCGAAGCCTGGGTTCGTTACACCGGACCATGGGGTGGCTTTGCGTCGTTGAACAAGACGTACGCACACATTGCCGGATCGTCGGAAGATGGCTATTATCTGTCGCACACTGGGGTCCGGGGCGGATTTCAATTATTGCTGTATGGCGGCAGTACTCCAGAAGCAGAGCATGGACTTCTGCCGACAGCCAGGTATGAAGGCAATTTTGCTGGCAAGGATCCCAACCACGACACCAGCGGCGACCTTTATGTGCCCGGCCTTACGGGAAAAGAGCCGGCCGGGATAAGAGACGAGCAGTGGCATCATGTGGCCTGGCAGTTTCGCTACCGCGACCAGATGAATTTCTTTTTTCTGGACGGGAATCTGGTCAGGCGGATTCAGCCTCCCCGGAAGATTGTCAACGATACCGACGAGAATGTCGGCGTACCGTTTATGGTGGGCGGATTTTTGTGTTGGAATGACCCACCTTGGTCGGGCCGGGGTAATTTTGTAGGGGAAATGGATGAACTCCGGATATCCGATGTCATGAGGTACCCGGTTGCCGACCGGCTCTCCATTATCGGTGGTCCCGGCGATACGCCCTTTGCCGGTTACCTGGGCGAATCGCTGCGGGCCGCCCATAGGTTCGGCGGGGAAGCACTGCCGTCTGCCGCCCTGAACATTCCCTATCGGGTGGAACTTGGTGTTGACGCTGCAGATGGAGCGGTGAGATGGGCGCAGACCGACGGCGAGCTTCCCGAAGGCCTGGCCCTGCAGGAAGACGGAGTTGTGCACGGGGTTGTAGCCAGGGCGGACCGCGCTGAATATCGTTTCACGGTCAGGGCCGTTGATGAGGGTGGCCATACCGATAGCCATACCTTTACCATCGGCATCGAAGAAGGCAAGATAGCAACCGATGTTCTACCGCCGTCATTTGTCGGGAAACACTATCAATATGAGCTGGAAACAGAGTACATGGTTAGCCCGGTGAAATGGGAGGTAGCTTCCGGGAGACTGCCAGCGGGCATGGCTTTTGACGAAACCTCGGGAGAATTGACGGGTGTACCAGTTGACCCCGGCACAGGCGAGTTCCGGGTAACGGCTACGGATGCCAACAACCTGAGCGCGACTCAAGATCTCGCGATTCGGGTTCTTCCCGCGGAACTGGAGCGAATCAACGCCGACGAGAATACCGTACTCCTGTACGACTGGCAGGACAAGGAGGATGTCCTGTATGCCAAGGATGCGATGGGAGATGAGGCCTTAACCCTGACCTGCACCGGCCGGCATTCCGACAGAAGAGTGGCGTGGCCGGGCCGGGAAGGTCGTTTTCCGCAGGATACCGGGCATGGTGAGCACGGCAATGTTAGTTTGGAAACCAACAACGACAAACATAACCTGCGCACCTGCAAGAAGGAATGGACTGTTGAAGCATGGATAAGGCCCGGCGGTCCTGTGCAGGCTTTCGGTGTCACCAGCACCAAACCTTTCGATTTCGGACATATTTGCGGTACGTATGACACGTCGGAGCGAGGCGTATGGGAATTGTATATATCCGACCACGATTCCCCCGATGGCAGCTGGGCACCCGGAGTGCATTTTCAGGGTGCCGACTACACCTGGAAGGACCTACATCCGTGGAAACGGCCCGAGGGCCTTGTGGGCAACCAAGAAGATGCCGGAATAAGGGACAATAAGTGGCACCATGTGGCCTGGCAATACAGTTACGAAGAAGACCTGCACCAGTTGTTCCTTGATGGCCGGTTGATATGGCAGATGCATAACCCTGATGGAAGAAAGCTGGTCAACAACCGGCAGCACAAGGCGCAGTTCAGCGTCAGCACCAGAATATTAGACCGCTACGCGTTTTGGTGTGCTGATGAACAGGGCCGTCACCATCATGCCAACTAT
>JAUVXR010000013.1 GCA_030603495.1 bacterium | reverse complement strand
GACCCCACTATTCAAGCAGTGGCGGGCGATTAAGCAGGACCATCCTGATGTGCTGGTGATGTTCCGACTGGGCGACTTCTATGAGATGTTCGGCGACGACGCCGAGACCGGCGCGCGCGAGTGGCCCGGCCGTCGGCGCCGCGGCTATGGGCCCCGGGGCTATGGGGGCCCCGGGCATGACGGGCCTAACGGAGGACGAGATGAGGAGGCACGGAATTACAGCAGAAGACCTAGAGATAGAGAGAGGAATCCAGACGGGCATGGCGCCCGGTATGCCTATATTCCAGCCGACCGTTACGGCGGCGGGCGCTGAACCAGTTGGGCCGGACCGGGAGATTCCCCTGCGCATAACGGCGACCTTGACCGAGCCGATTACCATACCATCACCTCCGGCACCTCCGGCCGCGCGGGCACCCAGCGCAAGGATGGGGCCCGAAGAAGAGATGATGTATCCCGATATGATGGACCTGCCAGAGGGCGGCGAGGAACGTGGGGTGCGTGACCCCATGCGTGATCGTGATTGAAGAAATGTACCGGGAGTACATGTAGGGCAACCCAAAGCTGGGCAGGGAGCGGCGGGGCTCATTAGCGTATTGAACCACACTGATGAAGCGGACTATTTGAGGAAACACTATGGGTAAGATACCGCCACTAGCTATATTCGGGGTCACACTGGTCCTGATTATTGGGATATGCGTGGGTGCCCACTTCAAGCTGATCAAGCCCAAGCTGGCCGAACTGGCGCAGCTCGAGGCCGAACTGGAAAAGGAAACGCAGAAGGCCGCCCAGCTCGAGCCTACCAAGCAGGAGCTGGCGAGAGTAATCGCCGAGTGGACGGCGTTGCAGGACGAACTGGCCGAGCTGCAAGAAAAACGAGGCATTCCCTGTTCCCTAAGCCATCCTCTCCCTGCGCTGTTCGCGTCACTGTGGCCGGAACTGCAAGAGGACCTGCCCGAGGCCTTCGAACAGTGGATGGAAGAGCAGGACGTGACTATGACCTCCGGCTTCAGTCTGCCGGCGGCGCCGTCCACTCCCCTACCCGCTACAGCAGCGCCGGAGGGTTTCATGTCGGTGGCCAACCTTAACCTGGGAGTACAGGGCTCACTGTCTGACATAGAGAGATTCTACCGCGGGCTGGGCACCTTCCCGCGGATCGCGACAATAGGTGGGTTGTCATTGGCGGGCGAAGGTGATAGAATAAGCGCAACCGTTCCGATGGCTGTTTATCTCTTGGTCGAGGTGCCCCCCACGGCAGCGGCTGCCGCGGCAAGACCTACGGAAGAAGAGATGATGGAACCGGGCGGCGAGCTACTAGAGCCCGAGGCCGGTATGGAATTTGAAGAAGAATCCTGGTAGGGAGAAAAAGCCAGTGCACACGCAACGTCGCGCGAAGTTCATGATGGCAGGCGGGATCGAGTCGTTGGCCCTGGTGATCACGTTGCTGTTGGTACTGCCAGCGACCCAGCCCGGGCGCATCGCCACGGAGGCACAGCCGGAGCCGGGCGATATGGAGTTCCTGGGAATGGAAGAGGAGATGCCGGGAGAAATAGCTGTTGCGGAGGAGGCACCCCCCCCCAGTCCATTCACAGGCGACCCGTTCGAGCCGTCGCGACCTAATCCCTTCCAAGCAGGCGCAGGCGTTGACATCGAGGCTCTTGAGAATATCATCACCACGGCAACCACCTACGGGCCTACCTGGCACCAGATGCCGCTCGCTAGCCGAATGTCCGTGGGCATGCCGCAGCGTGGCCCCAAGCCGGAGGCAGAACCGGCCCCTAAGCCGGAAGAACAGAAGTTCGTGCGCCTAAGCAGTATCCTGTGGACGGCCGGCAAGCCACTGGCCGTCTATGAGACTGGCGATGGCAAGAGCGGCAACGTCCAGCCCGGCGATAGTGTGGACAACTGGCTGGTGGAACAGATCGGGCAGGACTATGCTCTGGTGCGCAACACAGTGACGGGCGAGTGTCGCCGGGTACCGTTGAAGACCCAATAGAACAACTACCCGTCCGGTATCGTCTGAGAATCATAGGGTATTGCCGGCGGATTCAGTTCCAGGGAATAACAGGAGGCGAGGATTATGCCAAGGTTCACAGTCACTTCGTCAGTACTGGTAGCAGTCGTAGCGATGGTGCTAGTACTGGCCGCGACCACCAGCGCGATAGCTCAGGAGCAGGACCGCTTCTCGGTGCAATGGAAGGATATCACTGTAGGTGATGCCTTGGCGGCCCTGCAGCGCCAGTTCGGCGTCCAGTACGTCCTGGCCAGCGACTTGGGTAGAAAGCGAGTGACGCTGTCACTGACCGAAAAGACCCCCGTCGAAGCAATGCAGCAGATTCTCAACGCCGCACAACTTAGTGCGGTCAACCAGGACGGGGTCTGGCAGATTCGAGCCATAGCTCAGGCATCCGCCGGGGGCCGAACTTACCGGGCTACCCCAACCGCGGCGACACCGACCGCCGCGGCACCACCCGCTCCCTTCCGAGTAGGGCCGCAGTCAGTCAACATCGGTGCCACCTTCGGCACAGCACCAGCCTACGGGTCCACTTCCACTACTGCTACTGCCGCCACTGGCTTTGGGGTCGCAGGCATGCAGCAGTACTCGCCGGAGGACTTCGTTTTCCGCGTCGTCCCGCTCAAGTTCATTGACCCCTACATGGTCCTGGACATCTTCGGCGGGACGGTGGTAGGCGGTGAAGGTGGCGGAGGAGGAAGAGGCGGAGGAGGAAGAGGCGGCTACGGCGGTGGCCGCGGTGGCTACGATGACCGCGGTGGCTACGGCCGGAGCGGCTATGACCGGGGTGGCAGGGGCAGTGACCGCTCTAGCCGGGATCGCTCTAGCCGGGATCGCTACGGCCAAGATCGCTACTACGATTAGTCTCGTGAGGACAATAGCAGCTCTAAGCTGAGCCCGACACTAGTCCAAGCACAGCGCAGGACAACGTGCCGAATCGCTATCAATCCAACGATAGGTGATGCCGGGAGGGTATTATGCACAACCGAAGGCTGAGCCACACAACAGTAACCGTCACCGTACTACTCGCAGCAGTGCTCATCTGGGCCGGGCCTGGCGCGATTTGTCTAGCTGGGGCGGACGAACCTATATTGGGTGAGGGGCCGCCGCCGATCAACATTGATATCAAGGGCGGCCCCATTGACGAGGTCCTGCGCATGTTGGGCCGTGCCGCTGGTGTTGACATCGTGGTAAACGAAGGCGTCACCGGCGCAATTCCCAGCATGAATCTGCGCGACAAGACGATCGAGGAAGCTCTGTACTTAATTGCGCAGACCCACGGCTACCTGGTCTACAAGGTCGATAATAGTACCTATATTATCTCGCCGCCCGGAACGGCGGGACCGGGTGCAGCCCGACT
This sequence comes from bacterium, assembly GCA_030603495.1. Classification (GTDB taxonomy): domain Bacteria; phylum Armatimonadota; class Zipacnadia; order Zipacnadales; family Zipacnadaceae; genus JALGTD01. The sequence continues at coordinate 68,463 of JAUVXR010000013.1, read as the reverse complement.
CATTAACCCTTACGGAGCCAGCCCACCAGTACTCACCCCAACCTTACCCCCTCGGCCGACTGTGTCCGGGTCACGGGCTGTCACTGCCGCCCCGGCCGTGCTGTCCGCCACCGAGATCGAGCCGGCGACCGCAGTGCTGGGCTCAACCAGAAACGGAGAGCAGTTGGTTTATGACCGTATCGAGCCAGAGTATCTCGATGCCGCACAAGTAGCTCGGGGGTTTGGGGGCGGTGTGATGGGCACCCGCAGCGCCCGCAGAAGCTCCAGCCCGTACGTTCGGTCCAGAGTGGACCGGGCCCGCGCCGGGGGCGAAGCGCTGTCCTTTGCCGGTGATCTGTCTGCGCCCGGCGCGCCCTTCCCTGGGGGCTGGGGGCAGTACGGTATGGGTCAGATGGGCGGCAGCCTCGGCGTCGGCCTGGGCCAGTTTCGGGGTGACCAGCGCTACGGCGGCGGTGGCTACGGTGGTTACGGTGGCGGTGGTGGTGGGGTAGCCCTGCCGATGGGTATGGAGCCGCCAATGGCGATTCTCGAGCAGAATGTGCTGCTAGTCCACGGGACCCAGGAAGCGATTGACCAGTTCCGCGAAATACTAGCCTTTTTTGACAAACCGCCCAAACAAGTAGAGATCGAGGCCCGCTTCGTCGAAGTCGAAACGACCAAAGACAAGGCCTTTGGCATTGACTGGTTTGTCGCTAACGGCTCGGCGGAGTTCTTCAATCTGGGATTTGCGCCCGGCACGGGCACCAACGTAGCCCGCTTCCGCCGCGGCCGCTTCGAGGCGGAGCTGCGGACCCTGCTGACCGAAGGACGCGCGCAGGTGATCAACGCCCCACGAGTAACCACCCAGAATAACCTGGAAGCGACGGTTGACTTCTCCACCGAAATCCCGTACTTCTACGCAACGATCAGCTACAACGAGTTCGGACAGCGCACGGTGGACTACCAGACTGAGACTGTTTCCGTGTCCCAGTCTCTGACGGTCATGCCCCGGATTCTGGACGACGACACCATCGTGCTGGAGTTGGATCCGGAAATTGACGACCAGGTCGGCACGGTCATCGGACCCAACGGTGAGGTACTGCCGATCGTCAGCACTCAGTCGGTTTCTACCCGCGTCCGGGTAGCCGACGGAGATACCTTGGTCATTGGCGGATTCACCCGGACCAACGAGACATTCAACATTCGAAAAACTCCGCTGCTGCATACTCTACCGATAATCGGCAATCTGTTCCGCTCGCGAATCGTCGCTGACCGGCAGTCGGAACTGCTGATATTCGTCACTCCACGCATCCTCCGGGAGATACCGCGGCAATAGCCCCAGGCGCAGGCATAACCCGATACGCACTTCTCCGAACGGCACAGCAGCAGCTTGTGCCGTTCGTCGGTAAAGGAAGACGATTATGGGGACCACACTGGACTTTTGCACTGCCGGGGAGTCGCATGGTCGCCAGCTTACCGCGATCATTATCGGCTTGCCCGCGGGCCTGACTGTCGAGGCGGGTGCCATAGACCGTGAACTGGCCCGGCGCCAGTGCGGTTACGGGCGCGGCGGGCGCATGCAGATAGAGAGCGATGAGGTTCTCATCACCAGCGGGATGCGTCACGGCCGGACCTTGGGCTCGCCGCTTGCCCTGACCATCGGAAACCGCGACTGGCCCAACTGGGAGCAGGAGATGGCGGTTGCCCCGCCCGGGCACAGTTTTGCCAGTCAGCGGATGGTCAGCGTACCGCGGCCCGGGCATGCCGACCTGGCCGGCGCGGCCAAGTTCGGACACCCCGACATGCGCAACGTGCTCGAGCGAGCCAGCGCGCGTGAGACGGCGGCGCGAGTCGCCGTCGGTGCTATCTGCCGCCAACTGCTCAGTGAATTTGGCATTGGCATGCACAGTTGCGTGGTCAATATTGGTGGGGTGGCGGCCGAGGTGCCCCAGAGACCGGACGACGAATTCTGGACGAAGGTCGAAGGAAGCGACGTGCGGTGCGGCAATGAGACTGCAGCGGACGAGATGCACACGGCAATTGACCAGGCCGGAGCGCGGGGCGATACAGTAGGCGGAGAGTTTGAGGTCCATGTAAGCGGACTGCCGCCCGGCCTGGGTTCGAATGGCACGTGGCAAGAGCGCTTGGACGCCCGCTTGGCGGCAGCAGTTATGAGCATTCCGGCCATCAAGAGCGTCGAGATTGGCCTAGGCAAGCAAGTAGCCGACCGGCCCGGCTCGCAGGTACACGACCCTATCGAGGCCGGCGACCCAGGTGATAGCTGGCCCTTCAGCCGTCCGACCAATAACGCCGGCGGTATCGAAGGCGGCATCTCCAACGGCGAGCCGATTGTGGTGCGGGGGGCAATGAAGCCGATTCCGACGCTTACCCAGCCGCTGCCCTCGGTGGCGCTGCCCAGCCTGAAGCCCAGTCCAGCGCATGCCGAGCGCTCGGATGTCTGCGCCGTGCCGGCGGCGTCAGTCGTCGGCGAGGCCATGGTCGCCTTCGTGGTAGCACAGGCGATGTGCGAGAAGTTCGGCGGTGACAGCCTGGTAGATATGCAGGCGGCCTGCGAGGCGTACTGGCAAAGGCTGCGCCAGCTGTGGCAGCCACGTGCGGAGGGGGTGTAAGCGGTGCCGCACGCCTTTCGCCCGCCGGCAAATGCCGTGGTCCTGGCCGGCTTTATGGGCACCGGCAAGAGCACGGTGGCCCAGCTTCTGGCCGAGCGTTGGGAACTGGCCAACGTGGATACCGACACGCTCATTGCAGAGCGTGTGGGAACGAGTATAGCCGAGCTATTTGCCACGCAGGGAGAGGAGCACTTCCGCAACCTCGAGACAGAAATCCTCGCCGAACTATCGAACCAGGAGGGCCTCGTCATCAGCACGGGCGGCGGGATCCTCCTCCGCTCACAGAACGTCGAGATGCTGCAGGCGATGGGACCAATCATCTGTCTACACGCCTCCCCGCAGGTGATCCTGGCGCGGACCGCCGACAGCGACGAGCGTCCTCTGCTCAACAAACCCGATCCCCAGGGAGAGATCCGCCGGCTGCTGGCTGAGCGCGAGCAGGCCTACGGCCGGGCGGACTACCACATTATTACTGATGAGCTTAGCTCTGAGCAGGTAGCCGAGCGCGTCCAGGAACTCGTCGCCGCCGATCCGCGTGCAGTCTTTGTGACACAGCTGCCCGTGCAGCTGCCGGTAGCCCTGGAAGAGGACAGCTACACCATCCACATTGGCGAGGGGCTGCTGGAGGCTACGGGCACGATTCTCCCTCCCGACGAATCCGGCCAGCAGGCCGCTGTTATCACTGATGCCAAGGTAACCGAGCTCTACGCGCCAGCGGTAACCGCCAGCCTCAGCAGGGCTGGCTGGGATGTGCGCTTGCTGACCGTGCCCGCTGGTGAGGCCAGCAAGACGCTGGCAACCGCCGGACAGCTCTGCGAGCAGTTAGCCGAAGCCGGACTGGACCGCGGCTCGGTCATCTTCGCGCTCGGAGGCGGGATGATCGGTGACATAGCGGGCTTTGTAGCTGCCGTCTATATGCGGGGAATAGAGTTCGTGCAGGTGCCCACTTCGCTGCTGGCGCAGGTGGATGCCAGCGTGGGCGGCAAGGTAGCAGTGGACCTGCCGCGCGCCAAGAATCTGGTCGGCGCCTTTCACCAGCCCCGGGCAGTGGTTGTTGACAGTCGGACGCTGGATACCCTTCCCGACGACGAACTTCAATCAGGTCTGGCTGAGGTCATCAAGCACGCGGCTATTGCCGACGCGGAGATGTTTGCCTACCTCGAGAGCAACCTCGAGCGGATCATGAATCGTGACCGCACCGCTTTGAAGTACCTGCTGGCGCGCAACTGCCAGATCAAGGCGGAAGTGGCCAGCGCCGACCCGCACGAGCAGGGGTGGCGGGTGGTGCTCAACTTTGGGCATACCGTCGGCCACGGGCTGGAACGCGCGGCCTCGCAGTGGCAGCTTTCACACGGGGATGCGGTTGCCGCAGGAATGATCGCGGAAAGCCAGATAGCAGTCGAGAAGGGGTTGGCCGAGCCGGCTGTGGTCGAGCGACTCAGCCGGCTGGTAGAACAGGCTGGGCTACAGCCAGACTTGAGTGAGGTGGACTTCGATGGGGCCTGGGCCGCGCTGTCTTCTGACAAGAAGATCCGGCAGGGGCAGGTGACTTTGCCAGTAGTCCCCCAGATCGGGCGAGTCGAGGTGACTGACCAGGTGAAGCTCTCTGACCTGCGCGGGGCGCTGGTGCGACTGCTCGTGTGAATCTTCACCAGCCCAGGCCACCACACACCCAGTAGTGTGACGGTGGTGGCCTTCGCGAAGGCAGCGCAGACCTGATATGTACCACCCGAGGGCAAATCGGGCTACGAGGTAGGCCCCGAAGCTGTCCTCTGGGAGGCTGAGAGAATAGACGATGCTGCGAAAGCTGTCAGTGCGTAATCCGGTACTATGGGCATGGCTGCGGGGCGGTGCCAGCGTTCTGGTGGTCCTGGCAGCGGGGAGTCTGGCTTTCGTGGGGGTTTCGTTTGTCGGGCTCGGGTCCAGTAGTGAACCAGTGGCGGTGCCCAACGTAATCGGCGAACCGGAGGGAAGAGCCCTGGTGATGCTTGCCGAGGCAGGACTGGCGGGCCACGTTGCGGCTCACAATCACCACGAGCAAGTCCCTCACGGGCACGTAATCGGTAGCGAACCTCCTCCCCTGATGCAGGTGCGGACAGGACGCCGCGTTGAGTTGATCATCAGCGGCGGACCGCGTAAGATCAGCGTACCGAAGGTCGTCGAACTGACCGTAGATGATGCGAAACTGCTGCTGGCGACTGCAGGATTCGAGCTGGGAAGGGTCACTCGCCGGCACAGTGACCAACCCCTAGACCACGTGCTCAGCCAGAGCCCGGCCGGCGGCGAGAAGCTGGCCCGGGGTGAAGCGATAGACCTGGTGCTGAGCGGCGGGGCCGACTTCGGGCAGCTTCGCGACCGGGACGGGCACAGCCTGCTGCTGCGCCGCGTACGCATCGTGGTCCCCGCCGGCCCGACCGTCCAGCGAGTACGAATAACGCTCAATCACCGCTACGGTGCCAGGGATCTGTACGACCGCATCCACCGCCCAGGTGACGAGATCCTGATTGACTTCACCGCCGCGACCGGCGACCGGCTGCACGTCTATGTTGACGACAGGCTGGCCGAGCGAAAGCGATTGTAGCCGCCGGACAGCCCGTCGCTGCACCAGGATTTGAGGCAAGAGCAATTGTCGGCTAATGAGGCAGAGATAATCCGTCAGTGCCGGGCGGGCGATAGTAGCGGCTTCGACCTGCTGGTCAGGGAGCACTACACGCGTGCCTACAACACCGCGTTTCGCATGCTGGGCGACGCCGACAGCGCTGCCGATGCGACCCAGGCAGCATTCGTGCGCGCCTTCTGCTCGCTGGGCAGTTTCCGCGGCGATTCGTCGTTTTCCACGTGGCTATACCGAATAGTCGCCAACGTCTGCCTGGACGAATTGCGCGAGTCCGCAAGGCAGCCCACCAGCTTGACCCTAGTTACCGACGACGACGAAGGGCCCCAGGAGCGCAGCATTCCCGACCAGGCAGCCGACCCGGCCCGGGAGGCTACTCGCCACGAGCGCCAGGCCTTGGTGCATCAAGCCCTCCAACGGCTAGCGCCAGAACACCGCATTGTGCTGGTGCTATACGACCTCAACGGCTTCTCTTATCAGGAGGTAGCCGACGCGTTGAATATGCCGCTGGGCACGGTGAAGTCCCGGCTAAGCCGGGCTCGCAACGCGCTCAAGGAAGAACTCAAGCCGCACCTGGAACTTTTTGAACCTTAGGAAAGTCATATTCTTGCATGTCCCCAGCGGGGCAGAGAGCAGTGAATACGGTTCGGTGAGAAGCGATGCGTTGCACGCAGTGCCAGGGACAGTTTACTGATTATCTGGAGGGCAGCCTGACGCCGCAGCAGGGCGAACAGGTAGCTGCTCACCTGGACGCGTGCTCGGACTGCACGGCGGAACTAGAGGCGCTGCGCCGGACCGTCGCCGCCTTGCATTCGTTGCCCGCAGCCAGCCCGCCGGAGAACTTACTGGCCCGGATCAATCAGGCGGTGGCAGCGCAGACAGTCGTCGGCAGATCGCGGATTTCCTGGCAGCGTATCAGCACGGTAGCGGTAGCTGCCACGCTGCTGGTGGGCTTCTGGGCGGTCCTTTCATATCAGGGAGTGCTGCCGGTCGCCAAGAGCGTCGGACCGACGCCAAGCATGCCAGCGCCTAGCAGCGAGGCCCTCGACCAGACCGCACAACTGGCAAAGTCCGAGGAGTTCGCCTCGCCTGAATTGGCACAAGCGCCTGAAGACAGGGTCACCCGCGAGCCAGTGCCGCCCAGTGCCCCCACGCCCGCCGCAGTAGGAGTCAGGCAGCCCCAACCGCATAGGCCAGCAAGACTCGAAGAGCAGCCCCTTGCCATCCAGCCCCCGCCACCACCGGTCGCTGAGCGCGAACTAACAACAGACGCTGTGAGCAAGAGCATGGTGCCGGAAGGCGCGAACGGCGCAGCAGAGGAGATGCCCGCAGGCGGACAAGCTGCTGACGCCGGCCCGGACTTGGCCCCACCACTTGAGCCGCTCGGCGAACGGCGTACGCTCGGGCCTCTCTATGGGGCGACCAGCACCGGCGCGGTCGTCGCGGAAGCCAAAGCCGGAGCCAAGATGATCGTCACGCCACCACCACTGGAGCAGCGCACTGTCGGGCGCCCGCTCGATGTCCAGATAACGATTCAGCCCGAGGCCGATGTCAAAGAGGCCGTTGTGCAGGTGCAGCCCAAGGGTAGCCTGCGCCTGACGGAAGGCAAGCCGATCATCTACCACGGGCCGCTTAAGGCACAGGAAAGCAAGCACCTGGTTTTCGGCATCATCGCCACGGCGAGCGGTGCGCAGGAGCTACAAGTGGACCTGCTCTCCGAGTTGCCCGGCGTGGCTGCCTCCGCCCAGGTGACCATTCCCGACTTCCAGCCTCCGCCAAAGCACCTGACCACACAGGTATTCCGGGACACACCACTCGACGAGGCGCTCCAGGCGGTTGCTCAGGAGGCGAAGGTAGAAGTCATTGCCGGCGAGGGCATCGGCCAGGAGCCGATATCGGCCGACTTCAGCACCGGGGTACCAGCCGAAGCTGCGCTGCGCATTTTGGCCGATATCGCCGACTGCCAGCTTCAGGTCGAGGACGAAACCTACTACATCTCCCGGGACGCCGTGGACGCTGATGGCGAGTAGGGCACTGGATGTGGCGTGGTGTACAGGGCAGCTTCGAACGCAGCTCGTCGGCGCGACGCTGCTATACTATCCCCAGTTGATTTCCACAATGGACGAAGCTCTGCGTCTCGCCGCTACCGGAGAGCCGGAGGGCACGGTGATCATCGCCGAGACCCAGAGCGCCGGACGGGGGCGGCGGGGCCGCCGCTGGCACGACCAGCCCGGCCACAGCCTGCTCTTCTCGACGGTACTGCGCCCCACCGTTGAGCCGCGTGGGCTTCCGATATTGTCTCTGGGTACGGCGGCAGCGGTGGCAGAGGTGCTCAGCTCCCGCTACGATCTTCCTGTTGCCACCAAGTGGCCCAACGATCTGCTGATTGGCGGGCGCAAGGTCGGGGGCATCCTGCTGGAAGGCCGGGGCGAGGCGGTAGTAGTCGGCTTGGGGTTGAACGTCAATGGCCAGCCCCAGGCCCTGCAGGCAGACGTAGACCGCCCCCTCACTACCCTGGAAGCTGAGACCAGTGCACCGCTACGACGCGAAGAGGTCCTCGTGGGTGTCCTTGAGAAGATGGATGGTATCTACCAACAGTTTCAGGCTGGTGACAGCGACGGTGTCGTACACCGCTATCGCAAGTTTGACGGCTTGCTAGGCCGGGCGGTGTGCATAACCGTCGGTACAGAGCAGGTTTACGGGACGGCGGAGGCGATTACCGATCGCGGCGCACTGGCCATTTGCACTGCCGAGGGGCAGCGCGAGATTGCGGCGGGCGAGGTCCAGCTACTTGCTGAGTGTGAATAACAGCTCGCCATAGCATCGGCCCGCTACGTGGGCACAATGAAGATGCGAGCACCATGGCAGCATAACCCATTGGCGGAGGTTCTGGGCTGGCTGGTATTGCCGATGGTCTTGGCAGTGGGCCTACCCGGGGACGCTTCCGTCGGGCAGAGGCTGGAGGCGGGCTGCAGGCTGCTGCAGTGGGGCGAGCTGGAGCGTGCTGGGCAGGAGTTTGAAGCCGCCTACCGGCAGGACAGCCGCTGCGGGGAGGCACGCGCCGGCATCGGTCTGGTGCATCTGTTGTTCGGGGAAGGTAGCCAGGCCGTAACCGATTTCCAGGCGGTGGCCGCCCTCGGCCCTAACTCCTCGCTGGGACGCCTTGGTCTGGCCGCGGCATACTGTCAACTCGGCGACGACCAGGCTGCTCTCAAGACCTACCAAGAACTACTGCTGACCGACCTTGGCCGCCAGGAGCGAGTCGAAGTCAGCGCCGCCGTGGCCTACCTGCAATGTCGCCAGGGTCTATACGACAGCGCGCTCAGCTCAGCGGCCCAGGCTTTGCAGGAGGATGCCGACCATCTCCTGGCGCGCTACGTCCGGGCCGCGAGCCTGCTGGCCAGAGAACAGACCGGGCCCGCTGCCCAGACCATGCAGGAGCCGCCCAGTGGCCTGGCGCTGTACGGCTTGATGGTCGAAGACTGCCTGTTCGGTCAAGGGGCTTACTATGCCCGAGCCCACCCACTGGCCCAGCCCGCACCACCACCTGTTGCACCCAGGCTACCAGTGAGCGGGGAGGAACTTCTTCACCAGGAGCCGGATTTCCAGATAGTCCGCCCCCGGCACGGCTCACCGGTCTCGGGCCGCCTGCGTGTCCGCGTGCAGATTGGGAGCGCGCTCGATGTTAGCCACATATCGGTGCTGCTGGGGGACAGGTTTGTAAGTATGAGTAACCAGGCTCCGTTTGACCTGTTCGTGACGACGGCGAACTGCCCCGAGGGCTGGCAGAGATTGCGAGTGGACGGCTATGACCACCAGGGCCGGGTTGTACGCAGCGTCTGGGTGGGCGTGGTAGTGCAAAACGGCAATCGCACGCTAGCACCCCAGGAACAACGGGCTAGAGAGGTGACCGTGGAGCAGCTACGGCCGTACCTGTTCCTGCAGCCCGGTCCTGGCCTATGGGAACATCTGCGCGGCTGCATCTGGCAAGCTCAGAGGGATTACCTGCAGGCCATCGCGAGTTACGAGGCGGCGTTCACCCAGTCACCGGCGCTGCCCAGACTGCGCGATCATCTCTTGGTCGCCTACCAGCATCTCAACATCCCCACCAGAAGCTCGCCCGGCGAAATGCACCAGTTGGTGGGGGAGAAAGACGCCGTGGCACTCACCTTCGATGACGGCCCGCACCCCAAGATCACACCGTGGATACTCGCCCACCTCGACCAAGCCGGGGCGAAGGCTACCTTCTTCCTGGTCGGTAAGCAGGTTGACCTGTATCCCGAGCTGACCCGTGAGATCGTCCGCCGAGGTCACCAGCTAGGCTCGCACTCCTACACCCACCGCGATATGCGGCAGCTCTCCCCACTGGAGATCGAGCGAGAGCTGGTGCGCAGCCGTGCAGCTATCCGCCAGGCTAGCGGAGTCAGCGTTACTTTGTTCCGGCCGCCGGGTGGCCATTACGATGAGGCCGTGCGGCAGGCCACCGGCTTGTGGGGGTACACCACCGTTTTCTGGACAGCCAACATCTGCGACTATCCGGGTGCCCAGCCGTTCCAGATCAGAGCAGGACTGCTCAGCAACATCCAGCCCGGGGGAATCGTCCTGCTGCATAACGGGGACGATGAAACCGTTGATGTATTGCCTGGTCTGCCCGACGAGTTAAGAAAACGGGGTCTAAAGATGGTCGCGCTGTCCGGCCTGCGCTCTGACCTCGTTGCCGCCACCGAGGAGGGCCTGAGCTGGTGAAGCGCTGGTTGTGCCAAGCTAACACTGCGGTTGCCGTTGTACTGATTGGCTTACTCGCGCTGGCCACGGGGCACACTGATTCACCAGTGGTCAACCTCGATGAACTGCCCCGCCTCGACGTCAACGACTACCGTTTCGCTGATTCCTGTCTGGCTGACTTCAGCAGTCAGCTTTCTGGGCCCGCGGGGCAACATGGCTTTCTGACCGTGAATAAATCCGGGCAGTTCTGCTTCGCGGACGGACAGCGCGTCCGATTCTGGGGTATCAACGTCGCCAAGCACGCTGTCTTCCAGCCGCACGAGACCATTGATGCGGTCGCTGAGCTGTTTGCCCGCGCCGGCTTCAACCTGGTGCGCCTGCATCACCTCGACGACGTGGGCGGACTGCTGCCGCCGGACCGGGCCGGTCAGAAACCACGACTGGACCCCGACAAGCTCGACGCCGTTGACTACTGGATCGCTGCGCTCAAGAAGCGAGGCATCTACGTCTATCTGGACCTGCTGGATTACCGGACCTTCTGGGAAGACGAAGGCGTGCCCAACGGTAGCGTGTTGGGGCGCGGTGCCAAGCCGTACGCGGTCTTCGCCAACCGGCTTATTGACCTTCAGATTGATTACGCACGGGAGCTGCTGGCGGAGCACGTGAACCCGTATACGGGCCTGACTTACGCGCAGGACCCGGCAGTCGCGATAATTGAGCTGTGCGATGAGAACGGCCTGTTTGCCACCGAGCAGCACTGGCGGCGGATAATCCCGCCCTACCGGCGGGAGCTTATTGAGCGCTGGAACGCGTGGCTACGCGCGCGCTATCGGACTACCGAACACCTTGCTCAGGCCTGGCGGCGCAGCGGCTGTAATCAGCCACTGGCGCATTTCGAGAGCCTGGACGCGGGCACGGTGGTTCTGCCCGGTATGGCGCTATCCGCGCCGGCGAACGCGGCCCGCATGAGCGATGCTCGCCGGTTCGTGGTCGAAGTGCACCGCGACTACTTCCGCCGCATGCGCCAGGCGCTGGGGGAAATGGGCGTGCGGGCGCCGATAAGCGCAGTAGCTGACTTCACGCATCCCGCAGACCTGTTCTCGATCGCTGCGGAACTGGATTTCGTCGCGGCAAACTACTACTTTGCGCACCCCTTTTTCAAGGCCGAGCGGCCCAGTGATGTGCTCGCCTACTTTGAAGCCGGCAATCCCCTGATGGCCGTGGGGGCGGACACCGCGGTGCGGCGCTTGTGTGGGCCGCGAGTGGTGGGCAAGCCGCTGGTGATTCGGGAATGGAACGTCTGCTGGCCCAACCCCTGGCGGGCGGAGGGTATTATGCAGACCGCAGAGTATGGTGCCGAGCAGGATATAGACGCGATGCTGCTCTTTACCTACGACTGCCAGCCAGACTCAGACAAGCTGTCTTACTTCGACGTCTCAGCCGACCCGACTCGCTGGGGGCTGGCCGCACTAGCAGGCCAGGTTTTCCGCGCCCAGGAAGTGCAGCATGATGTCACAGTCCAGGTGGTCTTCAGCGAGGTTGACATCTTCGGCAACCCCGCTGGTACGCTGGTGGACGAAGTCTACGATCTGGGCAGCCGCGCGCACCTGGCCAACTGGTTCCCCGGCTGTCCGCCCGGGCCGGCTGATTTTCTCTACCTGCGGCGCAACGCCCAACGAATGCAAGCCGAGCTCCACGACCATCTCCCCGCGGGCGCAAGGGGCCAAGTCCTTGACCGCCTGACCGATTTGCCGCCGACCCCATCCTCTTCTCAGCACTTCGCCTTCGTGAGCGGGCAGGAGGGCACGGGCGATCCGGCGAAGACTATCACGGGCCAAAGTCGGATACTGGCGGTTAGCGGTGGGAAACTGGCGGGGACGCTGGTGTGGTGCAGCCTCGACAGCAGGCCAGCGACTTCGGCGCGCACCTGGATGCTTAAGCACGTGAGCCGGACTCGCAATACTGGGCAGCGCAGCCGGCCCCATTTTGCCAAGGGCGGCCAGAATATGCACGCTCTGCTCGAAGACGGCATTGCCCCGGTCGTGACTGGGGGGCAGGCGGTGGCCGAACCGCTGAAAGTGCAGGTGGCGGGCAGCACGGTGCTGACCATTTATCTAGAGGGCGGCGTGTGGGAGCTGGTGCGCGACGGACCTGATTGGCTGTTTTACTGTGATGTGCCCGAAACAAGGCTGGAGCTGTCCGACTTGCCGCAACAGGTTGAAATGACCGTCTTCGCGCCGACGGGGCAGTACAGTCAGACGGTCACGCAGCCCCTCGCCTACCCGGCTGAAGCACTGTTGATAAGACTACGCGCATCCAGAGGAGCGGGATAGGCTAATGAATGAAACTAGTGACAGTAGCCGGATGTCAATTTTCGACTGCGTCAGCCCGCTGGACTTCCGCTATTACGGCCAGGATCTCCAGCTCCAGGAGCAGCTCGGGCCGTATATGACCGAACGTGGGCGGCTCAGCGCAGAACTGCGGGTGGAGGTCGCAGCAGTGCAGGCGCTGGCGAAGCTGGGCATCTGCGGCCAGGATATTGCCGAGGAGGTCCGGGGAGGCGCCGAGCGGGTCACGCCGGAGGCCGTGGCCGCGGAGGAGCAGCGCATCCATCACAACATCCGCGCGCTGGTCAACGTCCTGCGGGCCGAAGTCCCCCCCCCAGCCCGGCCATACATCCATCTATGCCTGACCAGCTTTGATGTCATTGATACCGCGGCGGCCTGGCGCTTGAAGACGGTCACCCAAGCAGCCGTGGTGCCGCAGCTTCTGGAACTGGAGAAGGTGTTGATTGGCTTGTCCCGCCGCGAGAAACAGACCCTCCAGATCGGCCGCACTCACGGCCAGCACGCCGAGCCGATAACCTTCGGGTTCGCGATGGCGGAGCACGTCAGCCGGCTAGGTGGTCGCATTGAGGCGGTCAAGGCGACGGCGGATAACCTGCGCGGCAAAATCAGCGGCGCAGTAGGAGCTTATAATGCCAGTGCTCTCTTCTTCGAGGACCCCCGGCAGTTCGAGCGCGAGGTCTTGGACCAGCTTGGCCTCGAGGCTTCACCGCATTCCACGCAGATTGTCGAGCCGGAGTTCATAACCGACTACGTCCACGCGCTGATCTCGACACTCGGCGTAGTGGCGAACCTGGCCGACGACATGCGCCACCTCCAGCGCACCGAGATCGCCGAAGTGGCCGAGGCTTTCGAGGCCAAGCAGGTTGGGTCGTCCACCATGCCGCACAAGCGCAATCCGTGGAACTTCGAGAACATCAAGAGTATGTGGAAGGCGTTTGTGCCCCGGATGCAGACCGTGTACGCTGACCAGCTCTGTGAACACCAGCGCGACCTGACCAATTCGGCGTCCGGCCGATTCCTGCCCGAAGTAGTCGTGGCGCTGGTATCCAGCGCGAAACGGATGCAGCAGATTATGAGTCGGCTGGTGACCGATCCCCAGCGCATGCGCGAGAACTTCCGAATGACTGAGGGCCTGATCGCAGCAGAGCCGGCATACATCTTGCTAGCCGCCCATGGTCATCCTGACGCCCATGAAGTCGTCCGCCAGCTCACCCTGGAGGCACAGCAGACGGGCCAGCCGGTTGTGGAGCTGCTGGAAGGCTCGGAAGAGCTGGCACCGTACTTAAGACAGTTCACCGAGACGCAGCAGGCACTGCTGCGCGACCCAGCGCTGTACACCGGGATTGCGGCCACCAAAGCCGAGGAGATATGCGATCTGTGGGAGCAGCGGCTGGGGTTAGTCCGCTAGGCGGCAGGTAGCAGCGTGCAACAACAGAGAACGGCCACAAATGCCAGGGAAGGGGAGGTACAGGTGGGCGACCAACAGCGCAATTGCCTGTTTGCAGCTGTCAGTAGTCGCTGCGGGTGGGAATGGTTAGGCGAGCTTGACAGCAGGTGCTGAAAACGGTATGCTCTTACCCACAGTTATGAGCAAGGTGAAGACGGACTACGAATCCTTAGCCAAATTGGACACCACAGCTCTTCACGAGTTTGAACAGGAGCTTCAGCGCAAAATGGCCCGCGAGCAGCGGGAGCGCGAGCAGCCCAAGAAAAAGCGCCGCAGGCGACGATAGGCCCAGCGGCAGCCCAGTGGTGAATTGCGTGGTGGCGGAGTAGCTCAGTTGGTTAGAGCGCGCGGTTCATACCCGCGTCGTCGGGGGTTCGAATCCCTCCTCCGCTACCAGCCTACCTCATCTGCCTGGACTTGGTTGCACGCCTCAGGCACAGTTGGCCGCCGGTGAACTGCACGGTGGCTGTGCTATCTGTGATATCGTCTCAGGTAGACTAGTGCTCGATCCAGTAGGTTCAGGCTGCAGGGAGCCCCGAGTCATGAACCGTATGTCCAACGAGGACATACGCTGGATGCTAGAGCTGCTCGAAGCTGAAGGTCTCGCCGAAATTGAGGTCCGCGAGGGTGAGTCGCAAGTGGTGATCGCAGCCACCCTGACCGACCCTCATGTCGTGACCTCGTCTGCCGACCGACCACACTCCGGGCCAGAACTGGATGAACATCATATCCCGGTACTTGCACCGGTTGCCGGCGTCTTCTATCGGGCGGGCACCCTGGAGGCCGACCCTTTGGTGGATGTAGGTGATGAAGTTGTGTACGGTGACGCGGTCGGTCTGGTCGAGGCGATGAAGCTGTTCAACGAAATACCAGCACCGGCCAGCGGCGTAATCATCAGTATCCTGGCCAAGGATAATCAACAGGTTGCCGCAGACCAACTGCTGATGATCATCGAAACGTAGCCCAGAGACCTGGTCGAAGTTCGCCGGGTGGGCAGTGGGTGAATTCCAGATGCGAGACGGCTGCGTGCAAGTAGGCATACTGGGCTTGGGCGTGGTCGGCGGAGGCCTGTACCAGATTCTCCAAGGCAACGCCGAGCAGATCCAGCGCGTGGCCGGCGTGGGTATCGAAGTGGCCGCCGCCTGTGACATAGATTGGGAGCATCCCCGCGACTTTTCCGTCCCCGAGGCCCTCAAGACCACCGACGCCTCCGGGGTGATCAATGATCCGGACATTGACATTATTGTGGAGAGCATCGGGGGAATCTCCCCGGCGCTCGACTACGTAACGGCGGCGATCAAAGCGGGCAAGAGCGTGGTTACCCCCAATAAGGAGATGATCTCCAAGCATGGCGAGCATCTCCTGGCATTGGCTGCAGCGCACGGTGTGGACATCCAGTTCGAGGGCAGCGTCGGCGGGGTGATCCCGATCCTGAGGTCACTGAAGGAGACCCTGGCCTCGGCGCGCATTGATGAGATAATTGGCATCGTCAATGGTACGACCAATTACATTCTTACCAGGATGAGCGAAGAAGGTGCCGACTTTGCCCCGGTATTGGCTGCTGCTCAAGCCGAGGGCTATGCTGAGGCCGAGCCTACCGACGACATCGAGGGCATTGACGCAGCCAATAAGCTGGCCATCCTGGCAGCGCTGGCCTTTGGCCAGCGTATATCCGTCGAAGGGATTCACCACGAAGGCATCGCGCAGGTCACCCCCGCCGACATTGACTATGCCAGCCGCATGGGCTACGTAATCAAGCTGCTCGCCATCGGCAAGCGTGAAGGTGAGGAGCTGGAGCTACGCGTACATCCAGCCCTGCTTCCCGCCGACCACCCTCTGGCGGCGGTGCGGGGTGTGTTCAACGCGATATTCCTACGCGGCCCGGAATGTGGCGAGGTGATGCTCTACGGGCGCGGCGCGGGCGCGCTGCCCACCGGTACTGCCGTAGCCGGGGACGTTATTGACTGCGCTCGCAACATCGCCCACGGCAGCCGCGGCCGCGCCCCCTGCACCTGCGAGGGCGAAGCCAGACTACGGCCGATGGGCGAGGTCCAAACCAGTGCGTACGTGCGCATGCAAGTCGCCGACCAGCCCGGCGTACTTGGGCAGATCGCTACGGTCCTGGGCAGCGAGAATGTCAGCATTCAGTCCGTGATCCAAGAATCTTCCCGCGACGACGTCGCCGAGATCGTCTGGGTGATGCACCGTGGGCCGGAGCGGAATCTCCAGGCAGCATTGCGGGCCATCCAGGATTTGGCAGTGATCAAGCAGATCCCCAGCATGATCCGGGTGGTGCAATAACAGTGAGCGAGTTGCGCACGGGGCCTGGGGGCCGCTGGCCGGGCGTAATTGAAGCATATCGGCAGCATCTGCCGGTCAGCCCCGCGACGCCGATCGTGACCTTGCTCGAAGGCGACACCCCCCTGATCCCCTCACGCAGCATCGGGCCCGGCCTACCCGGCGACATCCAACTCTATTTTAAGTACGAGGGCGTCAACCCCACCGGCTCGTTTAAGGACCGGGGGATGACAATGGCCATTTCCAAGGCCAAAGAAGACGGCGCACGCATCACTATGTGCGCCTCCACCGGCAACACCTCTGCGGCAGCGGCGGCCTATTCAGCAGCGGCGGGGATGGCCTCAGTCGTGCTTATCCCCGACGGCTATGTCGCCCTGGGCAAGCTGGCCCAGGCCCTAGCCCACGGGGCCCGCGCTATCCAGGTGGCCGGTAACTTCGACGAGTGCCTGGCGATCGCCCGTGAGATCACCGACAACTATCCGGTGGTCCTAGTCAACTCGCTTAATCCCTATCGCCTCGAGGGTCAGAAGACGGCGGCTTTTGAGGTATGTGACGCGCTGGGCTGCCCTCCCGACTTCCATGCACTGCCCGTGGGCAATGCCGGAAATATCACCGCCTACTGGTGGGGATACAAGGAGTACCACCAAGGCGGGATAATCGCTTCTCTGCCGCAGATGCTTGGCTTTCAGGCTGCCGGCGCGGCCCCGATGGTCCACGGCAAGCCCATTGAGAACCCGGAAACCGTGGCAACCGCCATCCGCATCGGCAAC
This sequence comes from bacterium, assembly GCA_030603495.1. Lineage (GTDB taxonomy): Bacteria > Armatimonadota > Zipacnadia > Zipacnadales > Zipacnadaceae > JALGTD01. The sequence continues at coordinate 51,652 of JAUVXR010000013.1, read as the reverse complement.
CCGGCGCGCTGGCAGGAGGCGGCGGAGGCAGTTGAGGAATCCCGCGGTCTGCTGAGAAGTGTAACTGACGAAGAGATTCTTGCTGCCTACGCGGCATTGGCCAGCCAAGAGGGCATCTTCGCCGAACCGGCCTCTGGCGCGGGTGTCGCTGGCGTCATCAAGTTGGCCCACGAGGGCTTCTTCGAGGATGGCCCAGTAAGCGTCGTTTGCACGGTAACCGGCCACGGCCTGAAGGACCCGGATCGCGCCGTCGCCCTGGCCGCCGAGCCGGAGAAGGCACCGGCGCGGACCGAGGCGGTTCTCGCAATGCTGGAACTTTAGATGTTGCATCACAGGAGGTAGCGACTGTGGCGGAACTCGTTGAGAAGACAATTTTGGCCACGCACTTGCCGGGCGCCGACTCCCGCCGCTCCGGCAAGGTGCGAGACATCTACGAGTTTGGCCAGAACCTGCTTATTGTCGCCACCGACCGGATATCTTCCTTCGATGTGGTCATGCCTAACGGCATTCCTGGCAAAGGCAAGATACTCACTGCTATCTCCGAATTCTGGTTCGAGAAGACCGAGCATCTCGTAGCCAATCATCTCCTTTCCACCGACGTGGCGGACTTTCCCGAGGCGGTCGCGGAACACGCCGACATCCTCCGGGGCCGCACGATGTGGGTGCGCAAGGCCAAGATCGTACCAGTTGAATGTGTTGTGCGCGGCTATCTGGCCGGCTCAGCATGGCACTCCTATCAGGAAACCGGCGAGATCTGCGGGCACAAGCTGCCCGAAGGATTACAGGAGGCTGACAAGCTGCCCGAGCCGATCTTCACCCCGGCAACAAAAGCGCCGTCCGGTCATGACATCAACATCACCTGGGAGGAGACGACCAAGATTACCGGCCAGCGCCTCGCCGAGGACCTCAGTAACGAAGCGCTGAAGCTGTATCAGTTTGGCGCTGAGTATGCCGCGCGCTGTGGCTTTATCCTGGCCGACGCCAAGTTCGAGTTCGGCCTGATCAACGGCGAGGTGATCGTCGCCGATGAGATCTTCACACCCGATGCGTCTCGCTACTGGGATATCGAGAAGTGGGAGCCGGGCCATCCCCAGCAGTCCTTTGATAAGCAGTACGTCCGCGATTACCTGGGGAGCCTCGACTGGGACAAGGAGCCACCCGGGCCTGAGCTTCCTCCCGAGGTCGTGGGCCGAACTCGCGAGATTTACCAGGAAACGATGCAGCGGCTGCTGGGACAGTCCAGCTAGAGGAATTGGTGGCCATGGCGAGTGGTGCGGGCGGTATGCGCCAGCAGGTCTTAGAAGCAGTGGACCGCTACCGAATGTTGCAAGCCGGCGACAAAGTGCTGGTGGCGGTCTCAGGGGGCCCGGACTCAGTAGCTCTGCTCCACGTACTGCGCTCGTTGACTCGGGAGCTTGGCGTCGAACTCGCGGCGGCTCATCTCAACCACGAGTTGCGCGGCGAGCAAAGTGACCAGGATGAAGCCTACGTCCGCGAGCTATGCGCCAACTGGGATCTGCCCTGTTTCGTTGCCCGGGAAGACGTTGCCGCTTGGGCTAAGCGCGAGGGCTTGTCTCTGGAGGAGGCGGGCCGAGAGGCCCGCTATCACCTCCTGACCGGCTTGGCTGCCGAGCACAGCTTTGATCGAGTAGCCCTGGGACATACTGCCTCCGACCGGGTAGAGACGCTGCTCATAAACATCCTGCGGGGCAGTGGCTTGCATGGTTTGCGCGGTATTCCGCCAGTGCGCGGCATCTTCATCCGCCCACTGATTACGACTAGCCGCCAGGATACAGTCGAATATTGCTGCGCCAACAGCTTACTGGCACGCTGTGATGAGAGCAATCTTGACCCATCCGATTTTCTGCGTAACAAGATCAGGCTGAAGCTGCTGCCGCTGCTGGCCGAGGAATACACCGAGGACCCGCAGCAGGTACTCCTGCGGCTCATCCAGGCAGCAGAGGAGGAGCTGGACTGGACCGAGCCGCTGGTAGAGGAAGCCTTCATCGAGATCGCTGAAGTGGGTCACGACCGGGTCCGGCTCAATCGAGCTAAGCTGGCCGAGATGCCGGCGGGACTGCTTCACCGGGTCCTGCGCCGGGCGCTGGTCGAGTTATCCGGGGCAGCGACCGATGTTGGCACTGTTCATTACGATGAACTGCGCAAACTCATACAGAGGGGCCAGACCGGGGCCAAACTGCACCTGCCGGGTAGACTCTTGGCCACAATTGGGTATACTGACTTTGAGCTAGTTGCCAGTGGCGAGCTGCCGACGCGAAACGAAGCCGCCGCAGAATGGTCCTACGAGCTACCGATGCCGGGTATGGTACAGGTGCCGGAGTCGGAAATGACAGTGGCGGCGCAACTCCTGGCAGAATCGTCGGCTGAGTTCGGTGATGCAGTTGGCAGTCCTGTTGTTGTGGACGCTGATGCCGTTGACCCGCCGCTCCAGGTCCGCAACTGGCGGCCCGGCGATGCCATCCAGCCGTTAGGTATGAGCGGCCACAAGAAGCTTCAGGACCTGTTCGTGGACGAAAAAGTCCCGCGCCGGCAGCGCAGCGCAGTTGCTTTGGTTGTGGATAGCCGTAATCGTATCATATGGGCAGTGGGGCTGCGGGTCGGTGAGCCGTTTCGAGTAACTCAAGACACCAGCACGTTCTTGAGGCTGTCGGCAACGCCTGTTGAGGAATCGTGCCGCTGACAGTCAATTGAGAGGCTAATAGATGAGCAGGCACAATCCGTTTGTAACCTTGCTGGTTATCGCTGCGATCGTGGCGGCCTTCTTCATGATCCCGAAGTTGTCGCGGCAGACTCCAGCAGTTAAGGAGTATGAATACTACAGCGACTTCATCGCTGACTTGGACGCTGGCAAGATCGCGACGATGCGCGTCACCGGCGGCAAGCGGGTCGAGGGCGAATTCACAGCGGAGGCGTTCGTCGCTGGCGGGCAAGTCTTCGAGGAATACAAAGTGCAGGCCGAACTGGATGCGCAGACGATCGCCAAGCTCATAGACGAGCACCCTAAAGTCCAGATCGCCCCGGTGCCCGGCTCCTGGACCGACAACTTGCTGGGCATGTTGGGTACGTTCATTGTGCCGATAGCAATTCTACTGGTCTTCTGGATATTCATCCTCCGGCAGATGCGCGGTGCAGGCGGCCAGGCCTTTAACTTCGGCCGCAGCCAGGCCAAGCTCCTAGGCGAGGCTATGAAGCAGGTGACCTTCGACGAAGTCGCCGGCATGGAGGAGGTCAAAGAAGAGCTGCAGGAGGTCGTGGAGTTTCTCAAGGACCCGGAGCGCTTCCGGGCCCTGGGCGCTAAGATTCCCCGTGGCGTCCTGCTGGTCGGTCCGCCCGGCTGCGGCAAGACCCTGCTGGCTCGAGCCGTCGCCGGGCAAGCGAGCGTCTCCTTCTTCTATATGAGCGGCTCCGACTTTGTCGAGATGTTTGTCGGCGTAGGCGCATCACGGGTGCGCGACTTGTTCAAGGAAGCCAAGCAGCACCTGCCCGCCATTATCTTCATTGATGAGCTGGACGCTGTCGGCCGCCTGCGCGGCGCAGGACTGGGCGGCGGCCACGACGAGCGGGAGCAGACGCTCAACGCCTTGCTGGTGGAGATGGATGGCTTCGATCCCAACGCCGATATCATCATTTTGGCCGCGACCAATCGGCCCGACATCCTCGACCCGGCCCTGCTCCGCCCCGGCCGCTTCGACCGGCAAGTGGTTGTGCCGAATCCCGATGTCAGGGAGCGCCAGGCGATCCTGGAGCTGTATATGAAAGACAAGCCCATGGGAGAGGAAGTCTTGCCCGCCGTCCTGGCCAAGCGCACGCCCGGCTTCTCGGGAGCGGACCTGGAGAACCTGGTCAACGAGGCCGCGTTGCTCGCCGCCCGTCGCCACAAAAAGCAAATTGATATGCCTGAACTCGACGAGGCAGTCGAGCGCATCTTGGCCGGGCCCGAGCGCAAGAGTCGCGTGATGAGCGAAGACCAACGCCGGGTCCTGGCCTACCACGAAGCCGGCCACGCGCTGGTTGGCAGTATGTTGCCCGGCTTCGATAAGACGTACAAGATCAGTATCCTGCCACGGGGCATGGCCCTCGGCTATACGCTCAACCTACCCGAAGATGATCGCTATATGATGTTTGCCACGGAATTGCACGACCAGATCACTCAGGCCCTGGGCGGCCGAGCTGCCGAAGAGCTGGTATTCGGGGATATCACTACCGGCGCCGCCAATGATCTGGAGAAGGTCAGCAAGCTCGCCCGGCAGATGGTCACTGAATATGGAATGAGTGAAGAGCTCGGGCCGATTACTTATGGACGTCACACGGGGCCGGTCTTCCTGGGCAAGGAGTTCACCGAAGAGCGCAACTACTCCGAGGATGCTGCCCAGAAGATTGACGAGGAGGTCCACCGCCTGGTAGGGGAGGCCCAGCAGCGCGCCACGGATATCCTCCGCCAAAATCGGGACAAGCTGGATCTGCTCGTCGAGGCCCTCCTCGAGCACGAGACGCTGACGATGGCACAGGTCGAGGCGCTGCTCGAGCGCGGCGAACTGCCCCAGGAAGCCGCCGAGCCTAAGGCTGAAGAGGTGGGCGAGCGCGAGCCCCAGCCCGAGCGGCAGCCCGAGGCCCCTCAACCAGCCCCGGAGGTTGTGCCGCGGCGCCCCTTGCCCGAGACGCCTTGAGGTCGTGGAAACAGTGACCAGTCCTGTCACCTGCTACCTCAGCCTGGGCAGCAATCTCAGCGACCGCGCCCGCAACATCAAAGACGCGCGCCGGCGGCTGGCGGAAGTACCGGAAATCGAGATTGATAGCACTTCGTCTGTGTACGAGAGTGCTCCGGTTGGTCCCCAGGACCAATCGGATTTTCTTAATCAGGTAGCCGAGGTACAGGTGATCTGCTCAGCGCGGCGATTGCTATCGATAGTCCAGGGGATAGAAAAGGAGATAGGCCGCGTGCGCGCTCAGCACTGGGGCCCGCGGTCCATTGATATTGACATCCTGCTCTATGGCGATGAGACAGTAGACGAGCCCGACCTGAAGATACCTCATCCCCAGATTCTCCACCGCCAGTTTGTGCTTGTGCCGCTCGCGGAGATTGCCCCCGACTTGGTGCTACCTGACGGACGCACTGCTGCCGAGGCGGCCCGGCCCGCTGATCCCACATTGCGGCGCGTGGGAGAGTGAGGTCTTGCACAGCCTCAGCTTCGGCAGACCAGCAGCCACATTATCAGCATCAACCCAGCGATCAGCAGTGCTCCCGCAGCGACCGCCTTCTTCTCCTCCGCGCTCAAGCGGAACTCGCGCCAGTTTGCCGCTACAAACCCCACTACGATGAACGGGAGCAGCGGCATGCCCATCATAACACGTGAGAAAACGTGCACAGTCATTCCCGCGGCCACCAGAAGCAGCACCACCCCCGCCGTGCGGGCCAGATTGAAACCGAACCTGGCTCCTGCGGTCAGAAATGCCGCGAGGAATATGAAATCGCCCAGGCCGATGAAGTTGGCGATGCTGAGCCCCGCCAGGCCCGCTTCGCCCGCGGCTGAACCGATCTGGGGAATAGCCACCGACAGGCTCTTAACAAACTCGGGGTGCTGCTCCAGCATCATGCCCGTCGGCCCAGCGTAGACCGTGAAAATATCCATCACCGCCGCCGCCCCACAGACCGGCAGGAGGATGCTCCGGTCCCGGAACAGGCGTGATATCACTCTCCCCAGCCATAAGCACGCCAGCAGGAAGACTACGGTAGCAACGGGCGCGATGAGTAGCTGGAGCAGGTGAGTCAGTTCGGCTAACCTGGTCAGGCCCAGCCACAGGCCCACTGAGATAGCCACCAGACCCACTTCATGAGCTACTGATAGATGCAGCCGAGCACCATTGATCAGCAGCATCAGCGACAACGCCGCCAGCAGGAGCGTCGCCACGAGCGACCCCGCCAAGACCAGATACAGGCCGTAGCTGGGGGGAAGGGGAATCAGGGGGGTACTGACCAGAACGACATAGATGCCAATCGCCAGCAGGACTAATTTCCCTACCGGCGATCCTAGCAACAACCAGCTACCGCGCGGCTCGGAGGCTGCTTCGCTGATGCCACTCATAGCTCATCCCTCCGCACGACGCCTCGAGCCACTCCCCCAGGTTACAGGCATTCTTCGGCCGAGACCCACTCGCCGCCCTCGATACTGTGGTCAGCCGGACACCTTTCGGCGTCGAAATGCACGATAACCCGCACTGGGTTCTGGCAGCAGTTACCGACGAGCTCTTTTCTCAACAGATAGCCGGCGATGGCTGGTGGTTTATCTTTGTCGTTATCAGAGGCCTGCAGATATTGCTCTTGTAGCTCGTATGCTTTTTCGATGCGTGTTGAGATTTGCTCGCCGCAGTCACATTGTACGGTGATCCGCATTGCCGGAGCCATCCCGTTGCCGTTTTCGCTGGGCTGGCCCCAGAAGATATCGCGGATCTTCTGGACCAAAGTCTCCATATATTCTCAAACTCCTCGGACGATACATGACGTTATGAGAGCCTCTCGTCCGACGACAGTTTATCAGATATAGACCGTCTGAGCCTCAGAATTATACTCTATTTAGGGGGCAAAAGTCAACTGAAAGGGGTCACGACGGAGAGGGCCCAAACACGTGCGTAGAGTGGCCAAAACGGAGCGTACCGACGAACGAAAAACCCGGCGACGACCTACTCTCCCCCGCAGTCGCCCGTGCAGTGCCATCGGCGCAGGAGGGCTTAACTGCTCAACTCTTCCGTACGAAGCGAGATTTCCAGGTCCTGCATGAGGTCACAGAGATGCTGGCCGTCTACCAGCTTGAGACGCCCTTGTTTCCGGGCAAACTCCTCGCAATCATGCGTGAAGCCGGCCGTAGCAACGAGAATAGCTTGCGAATACTTCGGGTCCGTCACTGCACCAAGAAAGCGTTGTGCGTCTGGGCGACCGATAGGTGCTCTATGGTTCTTGCACTGAATGGCGATGCACTCTGGGTTTAGGGCGTCCTGTTTGTGAGCAATCACGTCTATGCCTTGGTCTCTCGTGGCAGGAGTGACTCTGACATCATATCCAGTTTGTCTGTAAATACGAGCAAGCAACTCTTCAAATTGATCGGGAGTAAGGGCAAGTAGATACTGAACTGTGGGCTTCTTCTTCTCTCTTTCGCTCCGAGGAGGTGTAAGATCGAATAGTCCAAACAAGTCCTCCTCGCTGAGCCCGGTACGTTCGGCCCCACCAACAGCAAGCGAGTCTATTACTTCAGCAAAAAGCTGCTGCTTATCCTCCAGAATCTGGTATATTTTCTCCTCAACTGTATTCTTTATCCATAGGTCATATACAAATACCGGTTTCGTCTGTCCTATGCGATGAGTTCTGTCCACAGCCTGCTTTTCAGTCGCCGGATTCCACCAATGGTCAAACAATATCACATAATTTGCTGCCTGTAGATTCAGGCCGTGCCCCCCGCTTCCGTAGGTTAGGAGAAGAACGTTCTTATCTGGGTCACTCCGGAACCGTTCCACTACCGCCTCACGTTTCGCCGAACTCATCTCACCGACGTACCTCAGTGTCCTCTCCTCGGGCAAATGCTGGTATATCTCGTCAACGCCAGATTCCAACCACTGAGAAAAGATTAGCACTTTGTCATTATCGCTGGCCATCTGCTCTAAGTTTTCCTGTAGCCATTTCAGTTTGCCACTCTTGCGCGTGCGCGGGTCTACGTTGCAGATTTGCTTTAATTTCGTCAAGAGTGCAAAGATATGAGTAACAGTGACTTGTTCCCCCTTTTCTCTCAGCTCCACTACGCCGGTTTCATAAGCCTTCTCATAGGAGTCTTGTTGCTGAGATGTAAGTTCAAGCCAGTGTTCGGTATGCGTCAGAGCAGGGAGGTCCTTTAGCACCTCGCTCTTGCGTCGCCGCATAAAATAAGGGGCAATTCTATCTCTTACTTGGCTATTGGATAAATCCGTCCGGCCCGCAAACAATTCTGGATGCAGGAAATCGAATTCTGCTACGACGTCACCGGGGCGGTTTTCTAATGGGGTTCCCGAAAGTCCCCATCCCACCCGCTTGGGCAGAGCCTTCGCGGCTTGCGATTGTCTAGTGCCAGGATTCTTAATATTCGAGATTTCGTCGAGAACTACGACGTCGAAACGAAGGCGAGGGTTGTTCTCAGCGCGTCTTGTGATCAACTGGATGTCTTGGCGCATAATTCCGTAGGTCATCAAATATACATGGGCCTTGGCATAACCTATCCAGCACCCTTGACGCACGTACCGGTCACCGTCCACAGTGGTAACTACGAGCAAAGGTGCCCATTCCTCGAAGTGCCTCTCCCATTGTCGCAGAACGCTTCGTGGGCAAACTACCAGGGCGTGCCTTATCCTCCCGGCTTGAAACAGGACCCGCAGCGCTACGATGGCCTGAACGGTTTTACCCAAGCCCATATCATCACCTAGAAGAGCGCCGGGCTGCGTCTTTGCGAGGAACTCTATGCCTGGTACTTGGAACTCATATAGATCGTGTGGCAGATCAACGATTCTCGATAGACTGAGGTCAAGTGGCGGCTGGAGAACTACAAGGATGGCATCCCACAGGAACTCCGCGGCAGGTACTGGCAACCTTTCCCCGGTTCTTTTCGGCTCATATCTAGTCGGTCCTTCCCTGGTGATGCGCGGCAATTCGGACTGCGCAGTCACACGCACGAGAAAGTGCTTGCCTACAATATTGCAGGAGGGACAGAAAGCATCAAAATTAACGTTGGCCAAAAGAGGCCCTTGAAGGAGTCGCCATTCTGCGATGTGGGGGGGCGGAAATGCAGCAAGGTCGTCCGTCAAAGCTGGCGCTCCGAGAGTTCGGATTTTGTACTGCCTTGTAGAGAGAGGGGCAGCTAACTTAGTGTGCCATACGAGTAAGAGATCCTCTGTTATCACGCAGGAGCCTAAGGGGCGTACATACGGCAAACTGCTCCAAAATCGGAGGGCTGTATCTCTCACGTGCAGCATATTGCCTATGCTCCCTTGTTAGATTGCTGCTCGTGGAGCATATCGAGGGCTTTGGCAAGACGCTCAAAGGGCTCCACAAGGTCAAATGCTTCAAGCAGGCGGGCAAGTTTGTCACGCAACAACTGTCTGTCCTCTCCCTCAATTCTGCGAGCGAACTCTAGGACAACAGGATCGAATCTGGCTCCAACTGGTCGTAAGACCTCCTCGGGAGGGTCTTCCTGGGGGTCTACATCGCCGTCCACGTCAACCTCCAGCTCTTGGCCCGTTCGGCGAATGTAGACCACGGGACAGTCATCCTTATGTAGAGGAAGAAACGCTTGGTTGTCCGCCGCGATAACGTCTGGTTTCTCGCGCAAGCTGTCTATCAAAGGTTGACCGCATAGCACTTGAGCGATAGTAGGGATCAGCGTGTCCCCGTACAGCAGTTGCTGAATTCGGTCAGGTCGTAAAGCGTCGCTGGCACGAAGTTCCAGCGGCCTACCCCTCTCATCCGTAACAAGCAGGCCAGCACGGTAGCTTCCATCCTCCAGGTGTCGCACGGTCAGGAATCCTATCTTTGTCCTTTGCTCGGCTTCGTCATGGTAATTGTCCACTGCCATGTGTGTTCACCTCGGGGACGCCTAATGCTCGTGTTTATGTGGGTCGCGGGTTCGGAGAAAGTAGGGGCCAAATGGCATTATACCATTCGGCCCCTATAAAAGCAAAAAACCCGGCGACGGCCTACTCTCCCACACAGTCGCCCGTGCAGTACCATCGGCGCAGGAGGGCTTAACTGCCGTGTTCGGAATGGGAACGGGTGTGGCCCCTCCGCTATAGTCACCGGGAAAAAACTGAACGTATTCAGTTGTAAAAAGCTGGCGTGGCTGGTGCAAGACACGGGCTTGGTACCAAACTGCATAGCCCGGTGCGATTAATGCCCGGCCACATAAGATCAGGGGCGCGCGGCCATACGGGCCGCGGCACGCACCCTGACAACTGCATAGGGGGTAAAGCCAATGAGCCGACAATAGAGCAAGTGTGTGGTCAAGCGCTCGGCCTATTAGTACCGGTTAGCTGAAGCCATTGCTGGCCTTACACTTCCGGCCTATCAACCTGGTAGTCTCCCAGGGGCCTTACAGCTCGAGGCTCGAGGAAACCTAATCTCGAGAGGGGCTTCGTGCTTAGATGCTTTCAGCGCTTATCCCGTCCAGACTTGGCTACCCAGCACCTGCCACTGGCGTGACAACTGGTACACCCTAGGTCTGTCCACCTCGGTCCTCTCGTACTGGAGGCAGCTTCTCTCAAGTTTCCAACGCCCACGGAGGATAGGGACCGAACTGTCTCACGACGTTCTGAACCCAGCTCGCGTACCACTTTAATGGGCGAGCAGCCCAACCCTTGGGACCGGATACAGCCCCAGGATGTGACGAGCCGACATCGAGGTGCCAAACTGCGCCGTCGCTGTGAACGCGCGGGCGCAATTAGCCTGTTATCCCCGGGGTAACTTTTATCCGCTGAGCGATAGCCCTTCCATTCGGAACTATCGGATCATTAGGCCCTGCTTTCGCATCTGCTCGACGGGTTAGTCTCACAGTTAAGCTCCCTTATACCCTTGTGCTCTACGCGCGGCTTGTATACGCGCTGAGGGAACCTTTGAGCGCCTCCGTTACCTTTTAGGAGGCGACCGCCCCAGCCAAACTGCCCACCTGGCACTGTTCCCACCCCGGATAACGGAGCGGGTTAGAATTCCAACCACCCGATGGGTGGTATTCCAAGGGTGGCTCCCTGGGCCCTAGCGAGCCCAGTTCGCAGCCTCCCACCTATCCTGTACACCGAGTGATCAAATCCAATACCAGGCTACAGTAAAGCTCCACGGGGTCTTTCCGTCCTACCGCGGGAAGCCAGCATCTTCGCTGGCACTACAATTTCGCCGAGTCCCTCGTTGAGACAGCACAGGAGTCGTTACGCCTTTCGTGCGGGTCGGGTATTATCCGACGAGGAATTTCGCTACCTTAGGACCCTCATGGTTAGGGCCGTCGTTCACCAAGGCTTGAGATTGGAGCTGCCACCGCCGAAGCGGTTTCACCCCTCCCCTTAACCCTATGGCACCGGACAGGCGTCGGCCCCTATACATAGGCTCTCACCTTAGCAGAGACCTGTGTTTTTGGTAAACAGTCGCTCCTGTCGTTTCTCTGCGGCCCGAGCAGGCTCGTCAAGTTCATTCTCAAAGAGAAGCAATTGCGCCACCTGTTCGGGCACCCCTTATCCCGAAGTTACGGGGTCATTTTGCCGAGTTCCTTAACGAGGGTTCTCTCGCGCGCCTTAGGATACTCTCCTTGCCTACCTGTGTCGGTTTGCGGTACGGGCACTACCTAACGTCTCTCCTAGAGACTATTTCCTGGCAGTGTGGGATCAGTCACTTCGCCACCATTACGGCAGCTCCCCATCACCTCTCGGGGTTGATAATGGACGGATTTGCCTATCCATTCCCCTACAGGCTTGGCCGCGCTCTACCAATCGCGCGGATGACCTACCCTGCTGCGAAGTCCCTTCGGTCTCGCACTCAAAGAGTGCTGCGCTAGGTGGTGGTACAGGAATATTAACCTGTTGTCCATCCCCTACGGCTTTCGCCCTCGGGTTAGGCCCGACTAAGCTTAAGCGGACGAACCTTGCTTAAGAAACCTTAGGCTTACGGCGGAAGAGATTCTCACTCTTCTTTTCGCTACTCATACCGGCATTCTCACTTCCGCTTCGTCCAGTAGTCCTTACGGTCTACCTTCTACCTACCACGGAACGCTCCCCTACCAGGCCAGTAGTATCTAGGATTTGGCACAAACAGACCTGGCCAACACTGACCCGGAGCAGACGTTGTTGCTCCGAAGAGCAACGCCGCCTGGCCGAGATCAGGCCAACCAGATCCTGGCCGCATCCATCTACTAGCCTCCGCAGCTTCGGCACCGGACTTGAGCCCCGCTGAATCTTCGGCGCAAAAACACTCGACCAGTGAGCTGTTACGCTTTCTTCAAAGGATGGCTGCTTCTAAGCCAACCTCCTGGCTGTCTGAGCATTTTCACTTCCTTTACCACTTAGTCCGGGTTTAGGGGCCTTAGCTGGCGGTCTGGGCTGTTTCCCTTTCGACTACGGAGCTTATCCTTCGCAGTCTGACTCCCGGGGTATCTGGCGACGGCATTCGGAGTTTGATTGGGGTTGGTACCCATTTAAGGGCCCTAGCCCATTCAGTGCTCTACCTCCGTCGCTGAACCCCCGAGGCTAGCCCTAAAGCTATTTCGGGGAGAACCAGCTATCGCCAGGCTCGATTGGCTTTTCACCGCTATCCACAGCTCATCCGACAATTTTGCATCATTGACCGGTTCGGACCTCCATCCGCTGTTAGGCGGACTTCATCCTGGCCATGGATAGATCGCCTGGTTTCGGGTCTACGGCGCGCAACTGAGACGCCCTATTCGGACTCGGTTTCCCTGCGGCTTCGCCTTTCGCGGCTTAACCTCGCTACACACCGTAACTCACCGGTTCGTTATACAAAAAGCACGCCGTCACCCGGCTGCCATAACAGCAGCACTGGGCTCCGACCGCTTGTAGGTCCATGGTTTCAGGTTCTATTTCACTCCCCTTACCGGGGTTCTTTTCACCTTTCCCTCACGGTACTTGTACGCTATCGGTCACTAAGAGTACTTAGCCTTATGGGATGGTCCCCACTGATTCGCACGGGATATCTCGTGTCCCGTACTACTTGGGAGAGAGTCACCAGGGCCCGGGCATTTAACCGGGCCTTACCTTTCGCTTACGGGGCTATTACCCTCTACGGCTTGTCTTTCCAGACGTATTCAGCTAGGTAAGACTTCCTGGCTGGAGGACCGCAGTACCTCCAGACTCTTCCCGCGACCCCCGACAGGCAATACCTGCGGGTTTGACACCTGCCGGGTTTAGGCTGATCCCTGTTCGCTCGCCACTACTAAGGGAGTCGCGCTTGCTTTTCTTTCCTCGGGCTACTAAGATGTTTCAGTTCGCCCGCTTGCCTCCAGCCGCCCTATTTTATTCAGGCGGTGGTGACGCCGCGTTACCGGCGCCGGGTTGCCCCATTCGGGAATCTCCGGGTTCTAGCTTGCTTGCAGCTCGCCGGAGCAGTTTCGTTACTTGCCACGCCCTTCATCGGCTCTTAGTGCCTAGGCATCCACCATAGACCCTTGGTAGCTTGACCACACAAACTATAGGTCTTGAGTGAGTCGATCATAAACATTCGGCTCATTGTAGGTATATATACCTACGTGGCTTTACTTTAGCCTATGCAGTTGTCAAGGTGCACTGGTTTTGCGGCAACTACTGATCAGCTATTAGAGTATACCCCGAATAGCTGATGACTAATTACCGATAGCAGCCTGCCTGCCGCGGCTTACTTGCCGACATCTATGGCGAAGCCGGCCGTAGCTCAACGCGGTTGAGCGAAGGCTGGTGGAGACGACCGGGCTCGAACCGGTGACCTCCTCCGTGCAAGGGAGGCGCTCTCCCAACTGAGCTACGTCCCCACAACGGACAGTGGATAGTGGCCAGTGGACAGATTCCGCTGTTATCTGTCGTTGTCTGGCCTTTTCTGTCGTCGTCTGCCGTTAAGTGGTGGGCAATCCTGGATTCGAACCAGGGACCTCGCCCTTATCAGGGGCGCGCTCTAACCAACTGAGCTAATTGCCCCCCAGCTTGCTCCCCGGTTGCCGGGCCGCCTTTGCCAGGTGCGCGATATCTTTCAAGGTGCACGATGCACACAAAAACGAGGGGGATCAAGTCCCCCCTCGCGGGAAAGCCTCATCACCAGCTACAGCTTACGACTTCACTTTTGCCCTTCGACCCATAGTCGTGGTCTTGAACCACCCTAATGGTTTGCGTGGTGATCCTCGAAAAGCGAATAGCGTGCGTAGCCCGAATCGTCGTCGACCTACTCAGCCCTCCGAAGAGGGCAAGATACTCCTTAGAAAGGAGGTGATCCAGCCGCAGCTTCCGCTACGGCTACCTTGTTATGACTTAGTCCCAATCACTGGCCTCACCTTCGGCCGCCCTAAGGCGGACTTCAGGTGCTGCCAGCTTTCGTGACTTGACAGGCGGTGTGTACAATCCCCGGGAACGTATTCACCGCGGCGTTGCTGATCCGCGATTACTAGCGATTCCAGCTTCATGGAGTCGAGTTGCAGACTCCAATCCGAACTGAGACGAGCTTTGGGGGATTAGCTCCACCTCGCGGTTTCGCAACCCTTTGTACTCGCCATTGTAGCACGTGTGCAGCCCAGGGCATAAGGGGCATGCTGATTTGACGTCGTCCTCCCCTTCCTCCTGATTACTCAGGCAGTCCCGGAAGAGTCCCCGGCATTACCCGCTGGCAACATCCGGCGAGGGTTGCGCTCGTTGCGGGACCTAACCCAACATCTCACGACACGAGCTGACGACAACCATGCACCACCTGTGACTCTGTCTGGTTGCCCAGAAAACCTGGTTTCCCAGGCGGTCAAAGCCATGTCAAGCCCTGGTAAGGTTCTTGGCGTATCATCCAATTAGCCCACATGCTCCACCGCTTGTGCGGGGACCCGTCAATTCCTTTGAGTTTCAGCCTTGCGACCGTACTCCCCAGGCGGGACACTTAACGCGTTAGCTTAACAGCACTGGAGGGGTCGAGCCCCCAACACCTAGTGTCCATCGTTTACAGCTAGGACTACCAGGGTATCTAATCCTGTTTGCTCCCCTAGCTTTCGCACCTCAGCGTCAGCAACGTTCCAGGCAGCAGCCTTCGCCACCGGTGTTCCTCCTGATATATACGCATTCCACCGCTACACCAGGAATTCCACTGCCCTCTCCCGTGCTCAAGCGGAACAGTTCGGCAAGCAGTTCCCCGGTTGAGCCGGGGGATTTCACCTGCCGCTTGCTCCGCCGCCTACGTGCTCTTTACGCCCAGTAATTCCGGACAACGCTCGCCCCTTACGTTTTACCGCGGCTGCTGGCACGTAATTAGCCGGGGCTTCCTTTGGAGGTACTGTCAACCCGCATTAAGCGGACTTCTTCCCTCCTGACAGTGCTTTACGACCCGCAGGCCTTCATCACACACGCGGCGTCGCTGCATCAGACTTTCGTCCATTGTGCAAGATTCCCTGATGCTAACTCCCGTAGGAGTCTGGACCATGTCTCAGTCCCAGTGTGGCCGGACATCCTCTCAGACCGGCTACCGATCATCGCCTTGGTGAGCTGTTATCTCACCAACTAGCTAATCGACCGCGGGCCCATCCTCCAGCGCCGGAACATTTAGAAAGACCAACTTGTGTTGGTCGCTCACCATCGGGTATTAGGCCACCTTTCGGTGGTTTATCCCCGTCTGAAGGGTAGGTTACCCACGTGTTACTCACCCGTTTGCCGCTCTCCCCAGACCCAATCATTCCGAAGAACTCATCGGTCTGGTTCTCGCTCGACTCGCATTCATTAAGCACGCCGCCAGCGTTCGTCCTGAGCCAGGATCAAACTCTCCGATGAAAAACTCGTCTCCATACCCGGGCCATTGACCCGGGCCGGAGCGCAGTTCTTTATGCCAAAGATCCAAGCTTGACTGCACGCTATTCGGTTTTCAAGGATCACTCTTGCCTCAACGGTTTGTTACTATACTCTTAAATCGTCTTCATGTCAAGACCCTTTTGGAAAATAGCCACTTTGTCCTGTTGCGCCCTGGCCAATACTTCGCGCCTAGCAACGTTTGGTTCCCCGAACAACCCTTATATCGGCTCTTGTAGTCGTCCTCCTTAGTATAGACGTTTGCGGCAACGTCTAAGTTCGGGTCATGCTGCCTATGGCAATTTGTACCACTGCAACTAGTATGCCGTACTGGCACTTGCATCCGCTTGGCACGAGTGCTACTATACAGGGCACTGTCGGCTTAGTCAAGCACCCCAGATCGGGATGCCCATCCTAGTTGTATGTAGGTGATAACGAGGCTATGCCCAATATTGTGACTGAACTTCCTGGTCCCAAAGCCCGAGAGTGTTTGGCGAAATCGCACCAAATACGAGCCCCGCTCCATCGGCTACCAGCAACCCCTGGTCTGGGAAAAGGCCAGCGGCTGTGTCATAACCGATGTGGACGGCAATGAGTTCCTGGACTGGTGCAGCGGCGTACTGGTGACCAACGTCGGCCACTGTCACCCGCACTATGTCGAGCAGATCAAGGCCCAGGCCGAGAAGCTCTATAACTGCTATGACTTCCTGAGCACGCCACGCGCCGACCTGGCGGAGAAACTGGTCCAAATCAGCCCGGACTATCTGGACAAGGCCTTCCTGGTCACCACCGGCAGCGATGCGACTGAAGCCGCCATCCGCATGGTCCGCCGCGCCCACGAGGGCTGGGAGATCATCGGCTTCCACGGCGCCTTCCACGGCCGGACGCTCGGCGCAGCCTCCGTCGGTGCGTCTCTGGGCGTTCACGCCGGCTACGGCCCGCTGGTGCCTGGCTGCATCCACTCGCCCTTCCCGTACTGCTACCGCTGCCCGCTGGGCTGCGCGGGCCCCGATGTATGCGGCTTCCAGTGCCTGGAGTACCTCGACTGGGTGGTTTCCCAGGAAAGTTGCGGCGAGCTGTGCGCGGTAATGACCGAGTCGTACCAGGGCGGGGCCGGCAGCATCATCCCGCCGCCGGGCTGGTTCGAACAGCTTGACCAGTGGCGCAAGGACAGAGGGATCTTCTTCATCCTTGACGAGGTGCAGTCCTCGTTCGGGCGGACTGGCAAGATGTTCGCAATGGAGCACTGGGGCATCCAGCCCGATTTGGTGACGTTAGGGAAGGGGCTGGGCTCAGGCGTGCCCTGCGCGGCGGTGCTAGGGACAAGCGAGGTAATGGATGCCCTGCCGCCTGGCTCAATGGGCTCTACCTTCGGCGGCAATCCCTTGAGCTGCGCGGCGGCACTGGCATCCATTGCGATCATCGAACGCGAGAACCTGGTAGAGAATTCCGCCCGCCTGGGCCAGATAATGATGGATGCCTTCAACGAGATGAAAGACAAGTACGAGCAGCTCGGTGACGTGCGCGGTATGGGGCTGGTGCTGGGCCTGGAGATGGTCGAGGCCGTGCAGTCCAAGGCCCCGGCGAAGGAGTTAGCCGGCGAGATTATCCACCAGGCGTACCTACGGGGGCTGGCCTGCATCGCGCCCATCGGGATGTTGGGCAACGTGATTCGCGTCGCCCCGCCGTTGGTCGTCACCGAAGAGCAGGTCAACGAGAGCCTGGATATCTTCGAAGCGAGCCTGAAGGCGGCGCTGGCCGGAGCCTGAAGGGGCATAGATCAGCGCGGCAGTGACACGTCACGACCGCGCCATCATTGGGCTAATATCCGCCGATTAAGCGCGAGTACCCAGTCTCACTGGCCATCGTTATACCAGTCGGCCACATTGGGGTGGAAGCAGCCGATGGGAAGAATCCCCCAGTAGCCTCCCGCGATGGCAGCCAACTGTTCCGCCGTCGGCTGGGACACTACCTAGCACTTGGCGAACAGTAGGTCCGCACACTGCCGTCAACTTCGCCCAGCAGATCTGCCTGCTAAGCCTAACTGGCCGTATAAGGAAGCAGTGCCATCTCTCGAGTTCGCTTGATCTGTTGCGCAAGCTGGCTCTGGTGGCGCCGGCACGCACCAGTCTTGCCTGACTTGCGGATCCGTCCCTGCTCGTCCACAAATCTCTCTAACAGCCGGACGTTCTTGTAGTCAATAACATGCCGCGTTGGCTCAGCGCAAAACTGGCAGCCTCGTTTGCGCCCGCGATGGCGATAGTGATTTCGCACCTATGCATTGCTCCTCATGAACAATCTATTAACAAATGCCCCTGGTTGTCGGGGCCTGCTACGGCTTGCTTACCGCCCCACTATAGCAAATACCGCTGCCGTGGTCAAGCCACCCACCACGCTGCTGGGAAAGGGGAATCCTCACATCGGCAGATTCTACCATCGCTGGCTCGGATCACAAAAAGCTTGTCCTAACAGTCATACATTGATTAGGGCCTTGTGTTGTTTGACGATTTGCTGTATACTTTACATTGTTCGTTTTGCCAGACCTTGTCATTTGCTGTTCCGAGGTGCCGTATGGACAATCCTCCATAGGCCTTTGGGCTGTACGGCAGGACTGGCGTAAATCCCATGAAGGACGGAGGTTGTTCGTATGCCAACCGGTACAGTCAAATGGTTCAATGATGCCAAGGGTTACGGCTTCATTGAACGCGATGATGGTGAGGACGTGTTCGTACACTACTCTTCCATCAGCGGTGAAGGCTATCGCACCCTCGGCGAGGGTGCGGTCGTCGAATTCGACATCGAAGAGGATAACAAAGGCCCACGCGCTGCTAACGTGGTGATCATTCAAGCCGCTGCAGGGAATGACGCCGAACAGAGCACGTGGTAGCTAAGTTACCCTAGCCGGGGGTGGCGTCGCCTTGGCCACCGAGTTAGCGGTGCAGGTGACCACCACCGGCAGACGCAAAGCCTAAGTAGCAGGATACTCTGCTGCCGCAACTGAGGAGCTGTTACGCTAGTGGCGTGACGGCTCCTTTTTGTTAGTGGCTGGCTCAGTGGCCGGTCGGCGGCCCCAGCAGTGATCGTCTAAGCGGCCACACCAGCCTCAATGGCAGCGCCCAGGTCGGCCACGGAGACCGGCTTGATCAAGATCTGATCCACATACTTGTTCTGCACCGGGCTGAGCGGGTTATCCCAGCCGGTGAGCAGTACGACGTGAGTGTCCGGCGAAGCTTGTTTAGCGGCCTGTGCCACCCTCGAGCCGGGAATACCCGGCATGCCCAGATCTGTTATTACTACATCGTAGCGCTGGAGGTTGAGCAGTTGAAGTGCCTCCTCACCACACGACGCCATGTTAACCTCGTGCCCCAGTGAAACAACGGTCTCCCGCAGTAGCTCGCACAGCACTGATTCGTCATCAACCACCAGGATACGCGCGGACTGTGTAGTAGCCGGCGGCAGCGACGGCTCACTCGGTATCTCCGCGACGACCTGCTCGCTGCGCGGTAATGTCACAGTGAAGGCTGTGCCTTCGCCTGCGCTGCTGTCTACCGTGATCTCGCCGCCATGCCGGTGCACTAGGTCCTTGCCCAGCGCCAGCCCCAGCCCCAGACTGCCACTCTTTTTGGTCGTGAAGAAAGAGTCAAATATCCGCTCCCGCACCTCCGGTGTCATTCCGCTGCCGGTATCGGAGATGGTAACGGTTGCACTGGTCGGGCCCGGTCGGGTGCTCACCGTGATCCTGCCGCCGTCGGGCATGGCATCACAGGCGTTCATTATCAGATTGGTGAAGAACTGGCGCAGTCCAGCCGCGTTACCCTCCGTCGGTGGCAGGGCGGTCAGGTGCGTCTCCAGGTCAATGCACTTACCCTCACGCTGCGGCTGGTGCAGCCAGCGAGAACGAGTGTTGTCAATGACTTCCCCGAGTATTTGGTTGAGGTCAAGGGGGACGAATTCGGGCTCGCCCTGCGCCGGTCTGCCGCAGCGCATGATCCTGTTGACCGTCTCCGCTCCGTCCAAAGCTGCTTTTTCGATAGTCTCAAGCGCCTCGCACATCTGAGGATCGGCAGTCTTCATCAGCAGCAACTGGCTACGCCCCAGTATAGCAGCGAGTAGGTTACGGAAGTCGTGGGCTATGCCCATGGCAATTTCGCCCAGCGCCCGCAGGTGCTCGGCGTGCAAGGCCTCTTCAGAGAGATGGACCAGGTGGGCTGTTTCCCGGCCGATAATCATATAGATTGGGCCTTCGTCGGTCGCCACCTTGCTGATTGATACCTCTACCGGTACCACCGTGCCATCCTGCCGTCGTGTCTTGCCGGCTACACAGCTCACCTTCGCAATCTGGTTAACCTTCTCTGCGGTTTCCTCGAGCCACTGCTGCATCTCCGCCGGCACCAGTTCAGCCACGTTCAGGCCGATCAGCTCGTCGTAGTCGTAGCCAGTGACCTGCACCGCAGCACTATTAGCATACTGGATGTTGCGACGCTCATCTACCAGCATCAGAGCATCGGGGCACGCGAGCAGGAGCCGCGCTACCGTACTGGGGTCGCCCAGCGGGCCTTCCTGCGGGTCTTTGTCACTGGTGAGCATCAGCTCTGCTTTCAGCGGAACCCCCCAACCTTCGAGGCCAGCACGCGCATTCTAATACGCTTACCGCACCGGTGTAACGTTCTCCGGCCTTCCCTATATCGGCATTTTGCTGATAAAGTTTACCCGCGGCTCAACGGGCCGCCGTGTCTGGAGTCCCTGGGGAGGTCTGCGGGTGGTCAACGGAGAAGGATTATTCTACACATTGGTAGGAGCGCTACTGGCTGTTCCTGCTAAAAGGAGGTGCTTGGTCATTCGAACCAAGTTCGGCGTAATGGGCTCAGCCGGGGGCGAATTCGTCCCTACGATTATGGACCAAAGCTTCAGACTGGGCGAACAGATTGCCGACCACAACTGCATTATCCTCACTGGTGCTTGCCCGGGCCTGCCTCACCAGGCTGTATTGGGCGCCCGACAGCAAGGGGGCCTGGTCGTGGGCATTTCCCCGGCATTAGGGCTTGACGAACACCGCAAGCGATACCTGTCTCCCTACGAGGAGTACGACATCATTATCTTCACTGGCAGCGGGCTGATGGGACGGGAGATAACCACCATCAGGAGCTGCGATATCGTGGCCATCGTGGGCGGACGCTCGGGGACCCTGGGTGAGTTTGCCATCGCCTACGACGAGGGCAAGGTCATCGCTGTGCTCCAGGGCACCGGGGGCATCGCCGACCACCTGCCAGAAGTTCTTAGGGTGATAGACAAGGAGACCGGAGCGGAGATTATCTACGAAACCGAGCCGGCAGCGCTGGTGGAAAAGGCCGTGGCGTGCCATGAACGACGCATAGCCGCGGGCACCGCCTATCTCGGGCCACGAACCACGATCTAATAGGGAGCAAGCCTGCTATGCGACTACAGATTCTGGGTGCCGCCCGCCAAGTCACCGGCTCGATGTATCACGTGGACACACCAGCCGGCCAGTTCCTGGTGGATTGTGGCCTGTACCAGGGCCAGGATCATCCCCGTGGGCAGAATCGCCGTGACTTCGGCTTCGACATCGCCGAGCTGGACTGGGTGCTGCTCACCCATGCCCACATTGACCACAGTGCCTTGCTGCCCCGCTTAGTCGCCATGGGCTTCCGCGGCGAGGTGATCACCACCCCCGGCACCGCCGACCTGTGTGAGTTGATGCTGCTGGACAGTGCCGAGATCCAGGAAGAGGACGCCGCCTTTGACCTGAAGAAGTGGCGCAAGCACGGCCGCCACGGCCCACCCCCTCTGCCTCTCTATACGGTCGAGGATGTCCACAAGTGCCTGCGCGCCTTCCGAAGTGTGCCCTACAACCGCACCGAAGAGTTGGCCCGGGGGCTGAGCGTACGCTTCCGCGATGCCGGTCACATCCTGGGCGCGGCCTCGATAGAGGTTTGGGTAACTGCAGCCGGCCGGGAACGCAAGCTGATCTTTTCCGGTGATTTGGGCAGCCTGGGCCAGCCGATTGTGCGTGATCCGCAACTACCCGAGCCAGGCGACATCGTCTTGATCGAGTCAACCTATGGCGACCGCCACCACGACCCATACGCGGAGACCGTGGCCCGGTTCGAAGAAATCGTCGAACGGACGATAGCCCAGGGCGGGCAGGTGATCATTCCGGCATTTGCCGTCGGCCGGACCCAGGCAGTCTTGTATGAACTGGCCAACTTGCTCCGGGCCGGACGGATTCCCGAGATTCCTGTTTTCGTGGATAGCCCGATGGCCATTGATGCCACGGAGATATTCCGGCGCCACCCCGAGTGTTTTGACGAAGAGATGAATGAGCTGATTCGGTCGGGCAATTCGCCCTTCAGCTTCCCGCAACTGAAGATTTGCCGCAGCCGGGAGGCTTCGATGGCCATCAACGACTTCACTGATCCCTGCGTAATCATTTCGGCCAGCGGAATGTGCACGGGCGGTCGCATCCGTCACCATCTGCGCCACCATCTCCGCCGCCGCCAAGACACATTGCTGTTCGCCGGTTATCAGGCTGCGGGAACGTTAGGCCGGCGGATTCTGGAGGGTGCCCGCTATGTGACCATATTCCCCAGGGAGCATCACAAAGTGCGGTGCCGCGTGGAGATGCTCGACGGCTTTTCCGCACATGCCGACCGCGACGAGCTACTGGCGTGGGCTGAGGCAGTTGGCAGCGGCGCTGAGGCGATCTTTTGCACACACGGCGAAGAGCAGGCGGCTTTAGCCCTGGCCGAGGGCATAAGAGAGCGGCTGGCGGTACCCGTCCATGTACCCGAGATTCTGGACAGTTTCGACCTGCTGGAACCACGCGCAGATATTTGAGCATAAGGCCGTTCAGAGTCCTGACCCACTTGGCAGCAGTAGATAGCGCAGGCGCTAAGCCGCTAAGTCCAAGTCCACAAACTTATAGCCCACACCCGGCACGGTTACGATGCGCTCCGGTCGGGCGGAGTCATCTTCGATCTTAGCGCGTAGCCGCCCGACGTGGACACTAAGAGTCCGGGTTTGGATGGCCTTGTCGTAGCCCCACACACGCCACAGCAGCTCTTCCGACCGCCAGACGTGCCCGACATTGCTCATCAGCGCTCCAAGCAAATCAAACTCCTTAGGCGTCAGGTTGATAGGCACGTCATTGACCCATACGCGCCGGGCCGCCATATCCAGGCGCACCCCGTTGGCCTGCATTGTCTGAAGGCCCGGCTGGTCCGACCACGGGGCGCCCGCGCGGCGCAGAGAGGCAGCTATCCGCGCCTGCAACTCCCGTAGGTCGAAGGGCTTGGGCAGATATCCGTCAGCGCCCAGCTCCAGCGCCGCCATCCGGTCGCCCTGGTCCTGACGGGCCGAGGTCACTAGTATGGGGATCATACTTGCTGCCCGCAGCCGCCCGCAGAGGTCCAACCCATCAACGTCCGGCAGCATAAGATCAAGCAATATTAGACTGAAACTACGATCGGCAAAATAGCGCCAGCCCTGCGCCCCGGTGTGGGCGACCGTAACCAGATAGTCGCTATCCTCCAGGGCTAACCGCACCGACTGGCCGAATTGCCTGTCGTCGTCCACTAGTAGGATTCGGGAGGGCATTCAGATCACCATTCATTCCACGTCCCCCCTTGGTCTATGACTTGGCGATAGCCGGAGCCACCTCGTCTGCTCAGCCTGCCGGCTGTGCTACAGAGCCCAACACGTGTTCGAGTTCGCCTCTCATCTGCCGAGTACTGGTGCCCCGTGCTCATATTGACTATTGGCAGCCGAGAGACCATTCTTTAAACATCACAAGAAACGGAGCCAGAGAATTCGCTGGCTCCGTTTGCACAACGATCACCTTGACGACTATCTATCGCTTAGGCTGCCCCTTCGTCGTCCAGCGCCTGCTGCGTATCCGGCAATTCCTGGGACTCACCTTTGCTTATTATCAGCGCTATGGCGACTACAACCGCCAGAACCACACCAATGATGTACAGCCCGGAGGTATACTGGTACATAGCAATGAACGGCACCACCAGCAACGCCACCATGTTCATTACCTTCAGCAGCGGGTTAAGCGCGGGGCCGGCGGTATCCTTGAACGGATCACCGACCGTATCGCCAACTACTGCTGCCGTGTGCGCGTCGCTACCCTTACCGCCGTAGGCTCCGTCTTCGATCAGTTTCTTGGCGTTATCCCAGGCCCCACCGGCGTCACATAGCAACACCGCCAGGAGCTGGCCGACGACGATGATGCCGGCCAGGAACCCGCCCAGCGCCGCCCAGCCGAACAAGGCGCCCACGATGATCGGGCTGAGAATCGCCAGCAGTGCCGGTGCGACCAGCTCGCGCAGCGCCGAGGCGGTGCAGATGTCAACCACCTTCGCCGACTCCGGCATCGCTGTGCCCTCCATCAGGCCCGGAATCTCCCGGAACTGGCGCCGTACCTCGTTAATGATCTGGAAAGCAGCCCGACTTACTGCACGGATAGTCATCGAGCTGAACAGCAGCGGCATAGCCCCGCCAATCAGCAAGCCAATGAAGACCCTGGGGTCATCCACAGATAGGCTGCCCTGCAACTGCGCCAAAGCCTTGATGCTGACCGCCTCACTGGCTGCGCCGCCGCCACCCACCTGAGCAATCTTCGACAAGTAAGAGCCGAATAGCGCTATTGCGGCGATGACCGCCGAAGCTATGGCTATACCTTTAGTCGCGGCTTTGGTGGTGTTACCGACCGCATCGAGTAGCTCCACGGCATCGGTGGCCTCCTCAACTTGCGCCATCTCCGAGATGCCCTGGGCATTGTCCACAACCGGCCCGAATGTATCCATGGAGATGATGACCCCAGTGGTGGTCAGCATACCCAGGCCGCACAGCGACACCCCGTAGAGAATATCTACGGTGCTGCCGCCGGCGAAGATCACAACCGAGGCGAAGATCGAGCCACAGATGACGATCAGTGCCCAGACCGAGCCTTCCAGGCCTTCGGCAAAGCCGGTCAGGATGGTGGTGGCGCTTCCGGTCTGGGTAGAGTGAGCGATTGTTTTGACTGGTCTGAAACTGTGGGAGGTGTAGTACTCGGTCAGTTTGTAGATGGCGATGGCCAGTACCAGGCCCGAGACAGTAGCCCAGAACAGCTTCATCCCGTCATGCGAGGAGGTCACGTAACTCTGTGCGACGATGAAGAAGCCAATGGCCGACAGCACAGCCGACCAGACCACACCCCGCGTGATGCAGGCCATGGGGTGTTCCTGGTCGCTGCGCATCTTTACGATCCAGATACCGACCATCGAGGTGATGACCCCAATGGCCCGGACGATCAGCGGAAAGACGATCCATACCGTCGCCTTCCGAGGATCGTCCTGGAAATGAGCCAGGGCCAGGATCATCGAGGCGACCAGGGTCACCTCGTACGACTCGAAGATGTCAGCAGCCATTCCCGCGCAGTCGCCGACGTTATCACCCACGTTATCAGCGATGACTGCCGCGTTGCGCGGGTCATCCTCGGGGATGCCGGCTTCGAGCTTGCCGACCAGGTCGGCGCCGACGTCGGCGGCTTTGGTGTAGATACCGCCGCCCACCCGCATAAACAGGGCCAGCAGACTACCCCCGAAGCCGAAGCCCAGTAGCACCTCGGTGGCGTGTTGCTTGTAGATCATGAACAGAACCGTCGCGCCGAGCAGGCCCATGGTAACGGTGAACATACCAGTCACTCCACCAGCCCGGAACGCGATGGAGAGGGCATCGCTGATACTGGTGCGCGCCGCCGCGGTGCAACGGGTGTTGGCGCGCACCGCCAGGGTCATGCCGATATACCCGGTCAGGCCCGAGCCCAGACAGCCCAGTAGGAAGGCCAGGCCGCGGCCCAGTGCGGTGCCTGCGCCTCCGCGTATGCCGCTGAGGCTCAGTAGCACAACCAGGATGATGACCAGCCAGGCGATGGTCTTGAACTGGCGGCTCAGGTAGGCGTAGGCACCCTCCCGAATCTGCGCACCGATCTCCTGCATCTTCTCGGTGCCCGGGTCTTGCGCCAGGACGCTCTTCCTCAGATACAGCGCGTACAGGACGCCGAGGATGCCGCTGGCGATTACTACCCACAGGATGGTTGACTCAAAACTAGTAAACTGCAACTTTCCTGCCTCCTTCGATAGACAGACGGCGCACGGTGCAACAAGCCACACAGCACATAACCCGGGGCAGAGCCAGGGGTTGTGTTCAAGAAATCTCCCGTTCCGGTAGGACAGGCGAGACGCCTGTCCTACCAGTCCTGGGAGAAATGTGGCTCCTAATACAAGCTAAGCATCTAACTCGGGAGCCTTCCCCCGATCAGGGTGGTGGCAATCCCCAGCACTATACAATATCCCGAGAAGTATATCAAGTTGCCCTGGCGGACGGCTTTCACCACCAGATGCACGGCAAAATAGCCGGTAGCGGCCGCCACCAGCCCGCCCAATAGATACAGCCCTAACTGGGAGGAGGCCACGGGCTGCTGAACGAGTCTGACTATTTCCAGCCCCGTGCCCCCCAGGATTACCGGCGCTGACAGCAGGAACGCAAAGCGCGGAGCCCAATCGCGGTGCAGACCCTGCCCCAGACCGGCGGCAATGGTGCTGCCCGAGCGGGATATCCCGGGCACGAGTGCGACGGCCTGAGCCACTCCGATGAGCAAAACATCAACCACCGTAGTGCGTTCCTCTTCTTTTCGTCCGGACAGCCAGTTCACTGCCAGCAGGATCAGCCCGGTTATCACCAGCGCTACCCCTACTGCCACTATGCTGTTGAACAATTCCTCGACTTTGCCCTCGAACAACACGCCGGCAACTGCTGCCGGGATTGTCCCAATCGCCAGCAAGACGACCAGTCGGCGGCTGCATCTGAGTCGAGGCTCTGCCGATGACCAAACCACGAGCGAGCGGAGCATATCGCCAAAATCGCGCCGGTAGTAGGCCACTACAGCCAGCAGCGTGCCGAAATGGGTGATGACGACGAAGGCGAGCGGTAATTCCGGCAAGCGACACAGCCGGGAAAAGATCACCAGGTGTCCCGAGCTGGAGACAGGCAGAAACTCCGTGGCACCCTGTATCGCGCCCAAAATAACTGCCGTCAGCCAGCTCACAGCGGCTCCTCATTAGCCTCGACCAGGTCCCCGTACCACTGATGAGTCACTTTGGCAATTGCTGCCACAGGCACGGCCACTATCATCCCCAGTACGCCTCCGAACTCGGCGCCGATGAGCAGCACGATGATTATCGTCACCGGGTGCAGTTTGATCTCCCGTCCCAGTACCATGGGCACGACCAAGTTAGCCTGCAGTATGTTCAGGATTATGTAAAGTATGGCCACGATAAATGCAGCATTCGCGTTGCCCTGGAGCAGCGGGATCCCTATGACCAGGACACCGGCAAATATGGAGCCGATGTAGGGAATGAGCTGGGCGAGCCCGGTGAGCAAGCCGAGGGTCAGGTAAGTGCTGACGCCGGCGCCATAAAGAATCAGCGCGGTGGCCGCACCAATGATAAGGCAGACGAGGAGCATCCCGCGAACGTAATGATGCAGCGTTGCATTAACGCGACCGATAAGCTCATTGGCATTCTCGCGGTAGTCCAGCGGCAGCAGAGCCAGCGCGCTGGCGCGAATCTTCCGGCTGTCGGTAACGAAGTAGAAGGCCAGGAAGGGTACCAGGACCAGCGAGATTATGAAGATAGCTTTCGGGGCCGCCCAGGCGGGCACCCTGGCCACCAGTGTCAGCAGGCTCTCCGTCCAGGCCCCGGCACGCTTGGCAATAGACTCCTTGACGCTCTCGGGGGTAAGATCGGGGTAGTCGCGCATCCATTTCTCGATACGCTCCTCGAATCGCCACTCCTCAATCAGTACCGGGAGCTGGTTCTTGGTGAAATCCTTAACCAAGGTGGCGACCTCTTCGACATCCTCGCTGATGGCGGAAGACGTGGTCATGACAATCAGCACGATAAGTCCAACGCCGATGAGCATAACGACAACGGCAGCTAGTGCCCGCCGGTTGTGCTCAGATAGTGGCAGCCGTACCTGCGACAGGCGTTGCACTGCTGGGCTGATGATGTAGGCCAAGGCGACAGCCAGCAGGATCATAGCGATAATGCCGGCTATTCTGCTGAAGAAGATCCCCAGCACCGGCGGTGTCCAGAAGATGATGTACAACAGCAGGCCGGTCACGGCGAGCGTAGCGATGACGCGCCGCGAGGTCCACGCTTGTTGGCTCTGGTTGTCCGTAGCCATATCTCTTCTCCTTGCCAGTCCTATTCCTGTGTGGGCGGCTCGAATTCCCCAGGCCGCTGCGGGCGGATACCCAGGTGATACTCCAGCGCATCGCAGATGCGCACTGCCGCCTGACCATCCCCGTATGGCGATCCGCCGGCAGCCATCCGGGCGTAGGCACTGGGGCTGCCCAGCAGGCGGTCAGCCTCCGCCACGATCCTATCGGTTTTGGTGCCGACCAGTCGAGCAACCCCCGCGTCAATGGCTTCGGGTCGTTCGGTGGTCTCTCGAGCGACCAGCACGGGCACCCCCAGCGAAGGCGCCTCCTCTTGGATACCGCCCGAGTCGGTGATAATCAAGTCGGCCCGCGCCATCAGCGCCACGAAGACCAGATAATCGGGCGGCTCGACCAGCCTCACCCGCGCTACGCTCCCCAGCAATTCCTCCGCCGCCCGGCGCACCACCGGATTGGGATGCACCGGATATATCAGCGTAACGTCAGGATGCTCCTCCAGAATCCGCCGCAGCGCTGCGCAAATCCGGCTAAACGGCTCGCCCAGGTTCTCGCGCCGGTGCAGTGTTACCAGCAGTATCCGCCCGGGCAGCTCTTCTACCCACTCCAGTTCCGTACCGGCTAGCGTCGGCTTCCGCTGGCGGATCGTCTCCAGGGCGTCCACAACTGGATTACCCGTGACGAAGATCGCCTCCGAACGGACACCCTCGGCGCGAAGATTCTCCGCCGCGCGGGGCGTGGCCGCAAAGTGCAAATCGGCCAGCACTGTGGTCAGTCGCCGGTTAATCTCCTCCGGGAAGGGCGAGAACTTGTCGCCGCTACGTAGCCCCGCCTCTACGTGGCCCAGCGGTATCTTCTGATAGAACGCCGCCAGGCTCGCAGCAAAGGTCGTCGTCGTATCGCCCTGGACCAGCACAATCCGCGGCCGGAGCTCCTGCAGCGCTCGTTCCACACCGGTAAGTGCGTTAGTAGTAACTTCACTGAGGCTCTGCTCCGCTTGCATTATGTCCAGGTCCACGTCCGGGGTGATATTGAATACCGCTAGCATCTGGTCCAGTATCTCCCGATGCTGCGCCGTGACCACCACCTGCGGCAAGAACACCTCGGGCCGCTGCGTCAGCCGCGACCATACTGGCCCCAGCTTGATCGCCTCAGGCCGCGTCCCAAACACAATTGCCACCGGTATAGGCTTCAACGCAACCACAACCACAGGGCCATACCGCACAGCAGCGCGGTAAGGCCGTAAATCAGCAGTACCGTCTGCTGCTGGCTAAACCCCCGGGCGAGCAGACGATGGTGCAGATGAGTGCGGTCCGCGGTGTAGATGGACCGACCGTTGACTGCCCGCCGGATAGTCGTGCTGAGGGTGTCGTATATGGGAATACCCAGGACCAGCACAGGCACAAAGACAGCCAGCACCGCCGTGCTCTTAAACGCACCGGTGACCGAAACGCAGGCCAGTAGATAGCCCAGGAACATCGCGCCAGTATCCCCCATAAAGATGCTGGCCGGAGTGAAGTTATAGGGTAGGAACCCTAGGCAGGCACCGGCGGCCGCTGCGCTTAGTATGCCGACCTGAGTCAGCCCCGCATTGATAGCCATCACTGCCAGCGTGCCTGCGGCCAGGGCACAGACCCCCGCCGCCAATCCATCGAGTCCATCAATCCAATTAATGGCGTTGGTCATGAAGACGATCCACGCTACCGTCAGCGGTCCGGACCAGATGCCCAGGGAGAGATAGTCGCTGCCGCCGAATAGCGCCAGAGGGTTGGTAACCCCCTCCACACGTACGCCCCACTGCAGAGCGATCATAGCCACGACTATCTGCCCTAGGAAGCGAGGCGCAGGGGAGAGATGGTACATGTCGTCAACCAGGCATAAGACCGCCAGAAACGCTGATCCGGCCAGGATCCCCACCACGGCATGGTCTCGTAGGCCGCCGGCGAGCGCTGCCGCCATCCAGAAAGCAACAAATATGGCCAAGCCGCCACCTGTCGCTGTCGCCTTGTGGTGCACCCGCCGCTGTGCGGGGAGGTCCACAGCACCAATCCTGGTTGCCAGGGCTCTCACCAGTGGCGTGAGGACCGCTGCCACGACCAGAGCTATGACCGCACCCATCAGCCAGGGCACAGTCACTATCCACCTTCTCCGTGAGCCGGCCAGCGCACCAGCTCGACGCCTGCCTCTGCCAGCATCTTGGCTGCCAGCTCGTCCGGGTAGTCGCCTTCATAGACAATTCGCTTGACGTTGGCATTAGTGAGCATCTTGGCGCAGGTGATGCACGGCTGAATGGTACTGTAACAGGTCACATCGTGGAGGGCAACACCGTGAACCGCTGCTTGGATGATGGCATTTTGCTCCGCATGCAGGCCGCGGCACAATTCCTGGCGCTCGCCCGAGGGTATCTGCAACCTATCTCTTAGGCAGCCGACTTCTGCGCAGTGCGGGAGGCCCTGGGGCGCACCATTGTAGCCCGTGGCCAGGAGGCGACGGTTGGCCACCAATAGTGCACCGACCTGCCGGCGCAAACACGTGCACCGCTCCGCCACCACATGACAGATCTTCATGAAGTACGTGTCCCAGTCTGGTCGCGGCGCGCCGGACCTGCTCGCTGTACCTTGGCCAGTCATGCTGTCTACTCCCGGGATAGCTCTTCGTCACCAGCCTCGAGTCTGCCGATTAACTCGCGGCGCCCCACATGGCGTGGCTCCGCAGACGGCTCAGTCGCCAGGAAGACCTGAAGTATCTCTTCAGCCAGACCCGGCCCGATTACCCGGGTGCCCAACGCAATTACGTTGGCGGCATTGTGGCTGCGGGCCATCCGGGCACTGTAGACATCGTTGCACAGCGCGCAATACACCCCACAAATCTTGTTGGCAGTAATATTGCTCCCGATACCGGTGCCGCAGATCACAACTCCCAGGTTGGCCTCGCCGTCCCGGACAGCCCGGGCCACGCGCGCAGCAAAGTACGGATAGTCCACCGGCCGTCCTTGGTCCGTGCCGAAGTCAACCAACTCGTGCCCCAGCGACTCAAGCAAGCCAATGACCACCGCCCGCAGCGGCAGCCCGGCGTGATCATTGCCTAGAGCCACTCGCATCTTAATCCTCCGTGTTGGGCTTGGACCCGCCTCAGTCAAAAAGCCTCCTGCCCGCCAGGAGGCCTCACCAACCCAGTGCCAGCATCTGCCTCCCGGAGCGTGGTGACCAGCCGGATACTGCCGAGCAGATATGACGGTACGGGCCAATCTGTCCTATTGCTCGCTGCTCTGCTCAATCTGAGGGACTTTGGGCAGGTTGACACTGAAGGTAGAGCCCTTGTCCACCTCACTCCACGTCAGCCAAACGTCACCACCGTGGGCCTGCGCTAAGTGGCGAACCAGGTACAGGCCAATGCCCGTGCCCTTGATACCCTTGCGATTACTGTCACCTTCGACCATCTGGAACCGATCGAAGATTCTATCGTGTTGGCGCACCGGAATGCCCAGACCGTGGTCGGTAACATCAATACGGATGGAGTCGCCCTCGTCCACCCCGCTGAGTGCGATATCCCCGCCGTCGGGCGAGTACTTGATAGCGTTGCCCAGGAGGTTATCCAGAATGCGGGTCACGTGGTCGGAATCGGC
The DNA here is from genome assembly GCA_030603495.1 of bacterium. GTDB lineage: Bacteria > Armatimonadota > Zipacnadia > Zipacnadales > Zipacnadaceae > JALGTD01. The sequence continues at coordinate 20,255 of JAUVXR010000013.1, read as the reverse complement.
TTCAATTATGGGGAAGTCTGGTGGTATCTCGTTTGTCAGATTGTGCCGTAAGGTGTACTGCTGCTGGGTGTCGAGTACCCGCTGGGCCAGGTCCCGCACATCCACTGGCGAGATATTCATGTCTAGTGCCCGACCAGACTCTATACGGGAGATATTCAGCAGGTCACTGATCAGCCGCGTCAGCCGGTCGCACTCCTGATCAATGATCTCGTAGAATTCGTGGCGGGTCTGGTCGTCGTAGACACTACTGGTATCGTCCAGCAGGGTGGCGATAAAACCCTTGATGGAGGTTAGCGGCGTGCGCAACTCGTGGGAAACTGTCGAGACGAAGGTAGTCTTCATCTGCTCGACGTGGCGAATGTCGGTAATATCAGTGAATATGACAACTACGTCCGTCGGGCTACCGTTCTCGCCGACGACCATGCTGGTCTCGGCGCGGTAGACATCCTCGTTGTCCAGCTCGATCTCCAGGGACTCCTCCCGCAGGCTGTCAAAGGTCTGATTCAGCAGGCTACGTACTTGGTCATTGGCAATGACCTCGGTCAACTCCTTGCCTTCATATCCGTCGGCGGGCAGTTGCAGAACCTGGCAAGCAGCCCGATTCATCAGCCGGATACGGCCTTCGGCGCTGACCACAATGACGCCGGAGCGGATACTCTCCAGCGCATCTTCCAGGCGCTCCTTTTCCTCAGTTAGCGTGATATAGAGCTGGGCGTTGGATATCACGGCCGCCGCCTGCTCCCCCAACATCTCCAGCAGCCGCAGGTCGTCTTGATTGAACTCCTGCTCGTAGCGCTTGTTGCATGCGTGGGCAACGCCGATAATCCGCTCGTGGACGATACGCTCTTGCTCATTGCGCTGCTTAATGACCAGCGGCACAGCAATACCGTTGCGGATGCGCAGGGCGGAGACAACTTCGGGCAGAGCACGGGGATCGTTCAGTGCGTCGTTGTAGATGATTGACTCGCCCGTTTGGTAGACCTCGCCAACGATACCCTCGCTGGGTCTAATAGCTATCCCGCTGGCTTGGTCGTCGGTTACCCCCAACGAAGGGGGCAGCAGAGCCAGTTCCCCGCTCTCACTGTGGTACAGAAAGATCATGACCTTCTCGGCCTGCACGATCATCGCGATCTTGCCGATCAGCCGAGACATGGTCCGCTGCAACTCCGGGCGAGTAACGATTACGCCCGGCATCTCCGCCATCGTCGTCGTTATCTCAAGCTCGGCTTCCAACTCCCGAATCTTCTCGTGAAGATCACTGACGACCAAGCGGTACCGCTCTAGCTCTTTTCGCAAGGATTCCGGACCTTCGGAGGTTACGTCTTCGGCCATCTCTACAGCGTCCTCCTGACTCTAGCCAATCCCGGTTGACATTGCGCTAACACGAGCTTCCCGCAACGGTGGACTAACAAGCGATGTAATAGCGCCCGAGAGGTGCAAAACTCTACACGAAGCATCCGATCCTAGTATCCGCCCCCACGAGCCGCCCGCCGGCGGATCTCGTTCTGGCGACGGTTGCTTTTCTGCATAAACTCGGTTAGGCGCCTCTCAAAGTCTTCCTCAACAGCCCGAGGCCTGCGGGGCGCCCGCCCAGCACGGCTCGCAGTCCCCGCCTCGGTCTGCTTTATGGACAGCTCCCACCTGCCTGGTTCTTTCTCAGCCAAAAGCTTCACTCGCACCACATCGCCTTCCCGCAGATGGTCACTGACCTGCTCTACGTAACCCTCTGCGATCTCCGAGATGTGCACGAGACCCGTCGTACTGTCAGGCAACTCCACAACTGCGCCGTAGGGCAGCAGTTTAGTTACGGTACCCTCTATAACTTCGCTGACTGAAACTGGCATTATGGTGTAAGTGATCTACTCCTGTCCGCTCGTGTTTGCTTGAGCCTATCTGGTGTTATCAGTAGTAGTGATTATATCGGAGGTCAACGGTGATGTCAAGCTAACGCATCGTGAGCTTCCTGGCGGATTTCCCCATTGGGATGATGTTCAGCAATAAAACGGAGCGCCGCCTGGTCCCCGGCCTGCTGAAGCCCAGCTACCTGTTCCCCCAGCAGCCGGGCCGCATTCGCCATCACCGCCTTGAGCCTAGCTGACTCACTGATTGCGATCAGGTCGGCAGTCCGCTTCGCCGCGACAAGCTGGTTTATCCACTGTTTATGATTGACCAGTTTGATAGCTGCCTGCCGCCGTGTCTGGTCAAAGGGGCAGCCTTTAGCAACAACCAGCAGGGCTTCCCCGGCCCGCTGCTCGGGCAAGCAACTGGCCAGTTGCTCCACGATCAATTCGCGTACCGGGTCCCGGTCTACCTGTGCGGCCTGGCGCTCGGAGATGGCCCGCCGCTCGGCTGCCGCATTGGCCAACTCCTGCGCCTCTTCCATAATGTGCTCCGGTACGCCTTCGGCATCCTCCTCGGCATCAATGTCGCGGAAGACCTGCCGGGCCACCCGTCCACCCGTCGCCTCCCGACCCGGCTGGCGGAGTTGCCGCCGCAGGCAGGCTGCCGCGGCCAGCCAATCATACTCGCCCTGTTGTATCAGCCGGCCGACGATGCGCCGCGCCGCCACTTCCGAAGCAGTTGGCAGCACCTGCCCTAAGATGTCCCACTGCCCGGCGTCCGCCAGGCTTTCTATGGCCTGATCAAGATCCCGGGCTGCTTTCGGATTCATCATTGCCGCCACTTGCCGACTGTATTGCGCCAATGTGTTGAGTTCCATATCCACCCACTCGTCCTTGTCAGCATTTTGCCTGGTAACCCAGGATTACGCTAGGGTCATTGACCACCTGCAGGATCTTTCTTCTTAGAAGCCTAATATCCTCCCCCTGGTCATGTAGAAAAGTTTTCGAAGAAACTGCGAATGGTCTTGACATAATGTCACATATCTGCTATACTATGGCCAAAGTCGGAACACAAACGTAGAGTTTGCGGCTCATTTGCCGCGGAGAACAACTTAGCTCCCCCCTCGGCTAAAAGCCGGGTTAGAGATGTCCCCTGCTATAGAGCAGCAGGGGATATTTCTTTGCCCGCTCACAAGTGACCCATCAGGCAGGGAGAAGCAACCCCTAAGGCGAAATCGTTGCATGCATACACCCAGTCGAATCGCCGATACCGGGTCTTATCTAATGACCAGCTATGGGGCATCCAACATACGTCTGCTGCGGCTCGGGGTTGTTCTTCTGCTCGGGGTAGGAATAATCGAGGGGCTACCTCGAACGGGCCTGGCGCAGGGCGGGCCTGCGGACCGTCCAGCCGAGTCGGTGATTCGTGAGCAGGTCGCAAGTATCCTCAGCCAGCCCGAATACCAGACCGAAGAGCCTATCTGGTTGGCCCGGCTCATGGACCGCGCACTTGAGTTCGTGATACGCCTGCTGCGGGCAATCTTTGACAACCCAGCGCTGCAGCACCTCTACGCCACCAGGCCGTTTGCCTATTGGCTCCTCGTTGTCGGTCTGACGGCGGCTGCATCCTTGCTACTGTACCACATCCTCGTGACAATCCGCAGTGCCTTCGGCCCCAAGCGCCGCAAGCGCCGGGAGCGGGCCGAACCCGAGCTGATGCCTATGACCTCCCCGGGCGAGCTGCGCCGCCAAGCCGCGAGGCTCGCGGGGCAGGGCAAGTTTGCTGCTGCTCTGCTATCGCTGTATCAGGCCTGCTTGCGGCGGCTCGAACGCCAGGGTCACGTGCGCTACCGTCCCGGGCTGACCAACGGCGAGTACCTCCAGACCGTGCGCCCCCAGCCCAAACTGTTCCGCCTACTGGCTCCGCTGACCCGGGCGGTGGACGGGATCAGCTACGGCCGGCGGCCGCTGGCGGCCGCTGCCTATCACGAGCTTGACGCCCTCGCCGACGAGCTCTGGCAGGAGGCGGGTGGTTAACAATGCGCTACTGGCGACCGACAGTTGTCATCCTGGGCCTGATAGCATTCTTCACGCTCCTGCTGGTATACCTCGCCTGGCGGTCGCCCACCTACGACCCTACCGCGGACCACGCCAGCTTTCGCACTAACCAGTGGGGCACCAAGGCGCTGCGCGAGCTGTGCGAGCGCAATGGGCTTACCACCGAGCAGTATCGCCGTCCCTGGGATGAGCTCGAGGCTGAGCCCAGCAGCCTACTGTGCGTATTCGATCCCGGTTCCGGCCCGCAGAAGCATGAAATCGAAGCTGTGATGGAATGGGTGAAAAGCGGCGGCCGCCTCCTAGTGGCCACTGACACGGACAGCGCGGTAGGCTATAATCCAGCCTACGGGCACCTCAACGCTAATCACGTACTTCTGGGCTATCTCGGGCTGGTCGCCGAATCCAAGGGGGCTTGCCCGGAGACCGTCCGGGTCAAGTCAGTGCCCGGGGCACGCATAGGGTGTCAGGTGGAAGAACTATCCGTCAGTTCTTCCTCTCGCCTGGCGGTCGCCAAATCGTCCACGGAACTGGCCGATCATCTACGTAAGCTGGTGCAAGATGAGCACAAGCTCCCGGCGATTTCGCCGGTCGAAGCAGACGAACGGACCCCGCTGCTGGACGATGACGCCGGGGTGCTGGTGATGCGCCTGAAGGTGGGTACGGGCATGATTGACGTGCTCAGCGACGCCGATATCCTGGGCAACGGGCAGATCGGCCAGGCGGATAACGCTGTTCTGGCGATGAATCTGATATACGCGCGGGGTGCGCCCGCAACCATCTACTTCGACGAATACCATCACGGTCGGCGGGGGCGGCCCTTCGAGGGTGAGCGTTTGCCGGGCGCTTCGGTCTTTGCAGCAATCTGGGCGATACTTCTTTGCCTGGCGATATACCTGTCCGGCAGCTTCTGGCGCTTTGGGCAACCAGTGCCGCTCTCCCCGGAGCCGCGACGCTCGCTGGCTGAGCACGTAGAGGCCTTTGCCGGCCTCTACGAAGGTGCCCAGGCCACCGGCGCAGCGCTGACAATGATTGCCCGCCGCTTTGAGTCCCGCCTGACGGCGCTAACTGGCCTGGGGCCGGCCGCTCCTGCCGAGGAGCTGGCCCGGGCTGTAGCTCGTGCTGCCGATATAGATGCTGCTACCTTAAGTCAACTGCTTACCGAACTACAGTCTATTGACCCAGACACCAGATTCTCCGAGGCAGAGATGCTGCGGCTGGTGCACAGAATCGCCCAATTCGAGGAGGCCCTCACTGATGGACAGTCATCCGGTCTCAACCTCTAAGACCAGCAACCTCGCCCAGGCCATCGCAGAAATGCTCAGCAAGGCGGTGATCGGCCAACAGGCGGTCATCGAGCAGCTTCTGGTGGGAGTCCTGGCTCGGGGGCACGTGCTTATGGAGGGCGTGCCCGGTGTCGCTAAGACCTTGCTCGTGCGCGGGATGGGCCAGTGCTTAGGCCTGGAGTTTAAGCGCGTCCAGCTCACTCCCGACCTGATGCCCTCCGACATTCTGGGTACTTACGTCTTTGACTTCACTACCAAGGAATTCCACCTGCGCAAGGGACCGATCTTTACCACACTGCTGCTCGCCGACGAGATCAACCGCGCGCCGGCCAAGACGCAGTCGGCGCTGCTCGAGGGTATGCAGGAGCGCCAGGTGACCATCGAAGGGGTAACCTACCCCCTGGACGATAACTTCACAGTCTTCGCCACCCAGAACCCGATTGAGTACGAGGGCACCTATCCGCTGCCCGAAGCGCAGCTTGATCGCTTTCTGCTCAAGGTTATCGTGGACTACCCCACAGCTGAGGAAGAGGACGAACTGCTGGCACGGGTCAACCGCGGCTTCGATGCCCAGAGGCTCCAGGAAGCCGGCGTCGCTCCCGTCATAACCGCCGCCGAGTTGAACGAATGCCGCCAGGAGATACTCGGGGTCAACGCAGAAGAAGCGGTGCTGCACTACATCGGCGAGATCATCCGCCGTACCCGCGACAGCGGCCAACTAGTGCTGGGGTGCAGCCCGCGAGCGGCGCTGATGTTGCTCCAGGCCGCCAAGGCCCTGGCCGCAATGCACGGCAGTGACTTCCTCACTCCCGACGACGTCAAGAGCATCGCCCCGGCGGTGCTGCGCCATCGGCTGATCCTGCGCCCCGAGGCGGATATCGAGGGCCTGGTCCCTGATGACATCATTCAGAACATCCTGGCTTCGGTGCCGGTGCCGCGATAGGCAATCAAACAAGTTGAGCTACTCACGATGATTCTTACGCCCTTGGGCCTGGCAATTATGCTCATCGGACCCGCCCTGATCGTAGCGGCGGAGTTCTTCCCGTTCTTGGCCGGTCTGGGGTGGGCGTGGATCCTGGCCGTAGTAGTAGCGGCAATTGCCGATAATTTACTCTCACGCCGTGCGAGCACAGTCGAGGCCTACCGGCGGGTGGGCCAGAAGCTATCGCTGGGCACGCAAAACCGGGTGGAGATCGAACTGTACAGCCGCAGCGACCGGGAGTTGCGCCTGGTAGTCAAAGATGACCCCCCCGTCGCCTTCCACACTCCCCAGCGCCAGCACAGCCTGAAACTAGCTGCCTTCGAGACCCGACGCGTTGCCTATGAGACTGTCCCCCAAGCCCGGGGCGACTACCAGTTCGGCGATATTCACCTGCGCGGGCGTTCGTGGCTGGCGTTGAGCTGGTGGCAACGCCGCATACCCGCCCAACAGGAGATCAGCGTCTACCCCGACCTGCTGCAGGTCCATCGCTATGAGTTGCTGGCCCGCAAGGCCCACCTCCAGCAGCCCGGCTTCCGGCTGCTGCGGCGACTAGGCGAGGGCACCGAGTTTGAGAGCCTGCGCGACTACGTCCCCGACGACGACTTCGGTGACATTGATTGGAAGGCCAGCGCCCGGCGCAGCAAGCCGATCACGCGCAACTACCAGATCGAGCGCAGCCAGAACTTGATCATGATGATTGACGCAGGCCGGATGATGTGCGCCCAGCTTGACGGTATGTCGAAGCTCGATTACGCTATCAACGCCGCACTGATGCTGGCCTACGTGGCTACCCGTCAGGACGATGCGGTCGGGATGATGGTCTTCGCCGATACGGTGCAGGCCTTCGTACCCCCACGCAAGGGCACGGCGCAGATCGGTCGCCTCGCTGATCAGCTTTACGCCGTCCAGCCGACGATGACGGAGCCCGACTACGGCGCGGCCCTGATGATGCTGCAGAGCCGCAGTCGCAAGCGCTCCTTGGTGGTCATCTTCACCGACATCATTGACAAGGAAGCCTCGCAACAGCTTCTCGCCCACAGCGCCGCTCTCTACCCCCAGCACCTCCCCCTGGTCGTGACCATCCGCGACCCGCACCTGGAGCAGACGGTTGAGGCCAGACCCGATGCGGCAGCCACTGTCTACCAGAGGGCCGTAGCAGCGGGCCTGCTGCGCGACCGACGTGAGGCGCTCCTGGCGCTGCGCCAGCGGGGCGCCCGCATCGTGGACGCCCTCCCCGAGCAGCTCACCGTCGCCACGGTCAACCGCTATCTCGCCATCAAGGCGCGGCAACTCTTGTAGTATTCGCCTCACCTGCCCAGGCGCTGTTCTATCTGCTTAGCTGTCTCTGCCCTCTGGGCCGAGGCTACTGTAGCGGAGGTTATTATCTGGGCTACAGAGAAATGTTAGTGGTGAGTTATCCGGCCCTATTCGCTCCAACCCTAATACCTGGAGGACACTATGTCGCGTGAAGTAGAGTTACAACTCGGACTGGACGGCGCTTTTGCTACGCGCCGCTGGGAGAATCCTGAGAATGTTATTCGCATCACCAAAGAACTGGGCTTCACTGTCCACGAATACTGCTGCGACCACATTGACCCGTTCTTCATGGGGCCCAGGGAATTCACCATGGAAATGGCCCGCGATGTCAAGCGCGCCGCCGAGCACTATGGCGTGGAGATCTTCGACACCTATACCGGGATGGCCACCCACCGTTGGCATAGTTGGTCGCACAGCCGCCCAGAGCCGCGCGAACGGATGAAGCAGTGGCTGATAGAGATGATGGACCTGACCCGCGAGATGGGCTGCGGGCGTTGGGGCGGGCACGTGGACGCGCTGTCGGTGGAAGTCCTCGCGGACCCCGAGGAGACCAATAAGAGGATCGCGCTGCTGTATGCCACCTGGCGCGAGATGGCGGTCGTCGCCAAGGAGAAGGGACTGGTAAGCATCTCCGTCGAGCAGATGTATACCCCCTCCGAGGTGCCCTGTACGCTCGAGCAAACCGAGCAGTTCCTCATCGCCTGTAACGCCGACAGCGACGGTGTGCCGATCTACCTGACGCTGGATGTCGGCCACCAGGCCGGCCAGCAGTACGGGATGTCGGGCGCGGACCTGGATTATCTGGAGTGGACCCGCCAGTTCGCCCCCTTCGCCGAGGTTATCCACCTCCAGCAGACCACGCCGGAGGCTAGCGCCCATTGGCCCTTCACCGCCGAGTACAATGAAAAGGGCAAAGTGGAGATGGACCGGCTGATGGAGGCTATCGAGTACGCCCACGAAAACTGGGAGTCCAGCCCGGTCTCGGGAGTAATGGAACCGGTCAACCGCAACATGCTGATCCTGGAGGTCATCCCCAGCTCCACCAAGAGCGAGGACAATCTCCTGCGCGAGCTGGCCGAATCCCACGACTACCTCCGCCAGTTCGTGCCCGCAGAGGGCATCACGCTGACGGTTTAGGGAAGCGAACCGCAACGGCATTGTGGGGAACCCCTTTCTGTAGAAAGTGGCTTCCCCACACCCCTCCGCAAAGACTTTTGAATTCAACTTACACCGATGAGTGAATAATTTCGCCCTCTGCTGTTCTTATGTGAAGTGAACAGCAAACCTCCCGTCCCGGGCTGCTCAGGCCGTTGACGGGAAGGCCTGGCGTGGGCCGGTGGCGAATTGGCCGAGTATGGAGCAGTCACGTCGCCAGGTAACCTTTCTCGGGCCGGGAGTGCGCTTACGCAAGGCGCAAGCGGATGAGACGATTGTGTCGCTGGTCGCGGACGTGCGCGAGCTTGAACTCAGCCGCCATCCCCTGCTCGAAAGCCTGCGCCCGTCTCTGGGCGACTTCTGCGCGCAAGCCCGCGCGGTAGCCACCCAACTCGGCAGCTACCTACCCCCCGAACTGCGCGAACCACCCGCACCACAAATGCCCAGCTTCTGGGATTGCTACCGTGACCAGTTCGCCCGCTTCTCGGTGGTGCCGGCAATCGTCAACCACCAGATCGCCCGCCAGGCCCTGGCCTCGGGTGGCCAACTGGCGGCACTGCATGAAAAGCGTGACAGCGCCTGGTGGCGGGAGCGGACTGGGGCGTACGAGGCGGTGGCCGCGGCGGCTCGGGAAGCTCGGGTGCCCCTACGCACTACGCCCAGTGGCTTGTGGCGCAGTGTGCGGAATCTGGCCCTGCCTATGCTGAGTCACGGGCAGGCGCTGCTGGGCGCGTTGAATTCGTATGGTAGCCCGACTGCCACCGGGCTCGAGCGTATCTCTGCCGACGACTGCGACGTGTTGTTCCTGGCGGTGGGCGCGACCGCGGCACCGATAATCGCCCGCGTGGCGGAACGGCTGACGGATGATCACGGGCTCAAATCTGTCGCCGCCGACCTGCACTTCGGCGGCTCGACCCGTGCTCTGGCTGGCGCTGACGTACCGGTGGTAGATGCCGATCCGCGCTGCTACGGCAGCAAATTGATTCGCGCTGGCCGGGGACTTTGGCCAAGGTGGTGGCAGCACTTCCAAGCCCAGCTTGGTGCAGCGGGCGATGAGCTTGGCGGCCGTGAATGGCTGACGCCACTGCTGCGCCGGCGGATGCTGGTCACGCTGGCGGGCCGGGCCGCTTTAGGTCTTGCGCAATTGAGCGCTGCACGAGTGATAATCGAGAAACTCGCCCCCCGCGCAGTTGTCGGCTTCCACCTGTACGCCGATATCGTTGCCCCGCTGATGCTCACCGCGCACCTACGGGACATTCCCACGGTTTGCTGCCAACACGGCATTCGCGGGCCGTATCACCGCACGCTCGGGAATCTACCCTGGGACAGATTCTTGGCCTTCGGGGAGTACACCGCCGACCTGCTGGCGGACCTGCTCGATCCGGTAACCGAGGTCGAGGTGACCGGGCACTGCCTCTATGACGACGCGCGTACGCCCGGGCCGCCCGAACAGATTGCCGCGCTACGCAGTGAGCTTGCCGGCGAGAGCAGATTCGTAGTCCTGGTCGCAACGCAGCCCGATGAGTATGACGTGCAGCGCGCTCAGCCACGGTGGTGGCTGGAGGCGGCGGCCCAGGCCTGCCAGGCCGCCGATGCGGCGATGTTGATCAAGGTTCACCCCGAAGAGAAGGCCGTGACGATTTATCAGGATCTGGCCCGGCAGTGGCCGAACGCGGTTACGGTCATACCCCACGGCGAAGATACGCTCACCGATCTGCTCCCGGCCTGTGACCTGCTGGTCACACGGGACTCGACGGTGGCCTACGAGGCCAATCTGCGGGATAAGCCGGTGATTACGGTGAACCTTTCCGGCCAGCGGGATCGCTTCGCTCTTGCTGAAGATGGTGGGGCCCAGGGCGTCTACCGCTATGAGGACATCGAGCCAGCTATGCACTCGCTACTCGCTGATGCTGCTGCGCGCGAAAACCTGGCCGCGAGCCGCCCTCAGTTTCTCGCCCGGCACCTGGGACCCCAGGACGGACAGGCTACTGAGCGGATCGCTGCGGCCATTGCCCAGGCCGCCAGTCGGTAGCTGCCCTCTCAAGGCTGCGTCTCCCCCGGACGCCACAGGTCGCCGCCCCTCGGCCACTTCGGTCCGTTATCTCTCTTGCGGGGCGGACGCGGTGCAAGCTCCCCCAGCCAACCGGCATAAGGGTTTCTTAGGCTGAAGCTGAGCCCTACGATCTCCAGCGGTCGGACTCGCACGTAGACCGCCTGCTGCTGGTTCTCCTTGGCCTCCTCGCTGAAGGCGAATAACCCCTGACACTTGCGGGTGACAAGCTGGCCCGTATAAGCCAGGCGCAGGACTTGCATCTGCACGGGCAGAGCCTGCAGTACAACAGCGACATCCAGAGGCACCGAGGTGTTGTTCCACATAAAGACGATGCCTTCGCGGCCCCGCAGGAACGAGCGATAGACAAGGGGCTCGCCAATCCGTCCGGAGAAGCCCTCAGTACGAGCCAGACCGCGCAAGGGCACGGCTCCGGATAGCTCACGGTTTAGCTCGCGCAGGGCTGTGCGCACGGGGTGCTCAGCCGGGATATCTCCGGCAGAGGGCACAGGCGGCAGGTATAGCAGCTCGGGACCGAAGGTCGCGCCGGTACAGCCCTGGGCGAAGCCGCTGATAAGCAGGCGACCGATTATCAGCGCGTCGAGCCTCGGATCACCGCTCGCTGTCGTGGGCAGCTCAGCCAGCAGCATCGGCAATTGTGCCCCGCCCATATTCAGCGCTTGGCGCAACGAATAGAAATCGTAACGGCGATCCAGGTCCGCCCAGAACGAGCCCGGCTCCCGGCGCAGGCGGCCATCAATCCTCTCAATGAGCACGGCACCTGCCGGTGGCCGCGGCAGATTGACCGCCACGGCGCTGACGATTGCACCCATTCCTGCCTCAAGCGCCTCAGCAAGCCGTCCCGCAGGCTGGAGGCCTTCGGGGGAGGTCACGACTGGCAGTGGCGGGCTGAGGAAGCTGGCCTCGGAGAAACGGGCTCTGATCTGCGTCGCGGCGGCGGCTGTCGTAGCTGTTATCTCACTGCCGGACGGCTCGCCCATAGCCTCGGGGAGGTAGAAGCTGACCAGCGACATCAGGCGACTCGCCGGCTGGGAATCATAGCCGGTCATTACATCAGATAGATCACGAAGCAAGGGCAGATCGAGGATTGTCTGCCCCGGCTCCGGGCCGAGCACTTGGCGCACAGTATCGGCGGCGGGCAGCTCCTCGGGCAGCCGAACGTGAAAGAACTGGAGCAGTTGATCACGGTGCAACACTTTTGAGGCCAGTGCGGATAAGTCAGCAGCCAGGCCCAGCGCAGGATAGCGCTTTTCGCACTCCACCAGTACGGGAATGGCGGCTGTCTCGCCGCCGCAAGAGAGGATCAGCTTGATCCAATGCTTGCCGGTGACCAACATCTGCACCGGCGGGCGGAAACGGGTCATGCCACCACCAGCAAAGGGCACCGTGAAGGTGGGCATATAGGCGCCCGTTGGCCCCTGCAGGCTGATGGTCAGCTCCTTCTCGGCGTCGCCACGGTTGCTCACATAGGCAGTTGCACCCCCCCGCACGGCCTGCTCCGCCCCTATTTCTGCGGGAAGGCTGATGCTCAGGCCGCCAACCTCGACGACGATTTCCTTGCCCGCGCCAACTCTGCGCCAGCGTCCATCAAGACTGCCCTCAGGCTCCCAACCCAGCGGCAACGGCTCCAGGCTGGTTGCCGGCGGCAGTTCCGCCGTTGGCCCGTCTTCCTGGCGTGGCGGTGTCCATTCAGCAAGCTCTATCTCCGTGACTCGCCACTCGCCTGGTCCGCCCGGGGCGCCGATGGCCAGACGCACTGGCTCATTGCCGGGCAGCACCAGGCCCAACTCGACCCTGTGCTCCCTGCCGTCGTTGAACTCCAGGTGCCACAGCGGCGTTATCTGCTCAGGTTTTTCAGGGATGTCTGATACGAGGCTGACCGCCAACTCTCCGCTACCCGAGCGCCGCTGCGCTCGCATCGAGAGTGCCACAGGCCCGATCGCAGCCGCCAGCGGCTCTGAAACCGCCCAAGCGCCGGCGGCTGACTGTGGTGTGATAAGAAACGCCGGTTTCTCGTCAGTACCGGAGTCCGTGACAATCTCGACAACGGATCGCGCCGGCCCAACCTCCGCCCAGTCACGGCGATCCAACTTGAGCTGCTCATCAGCGCTCGCAGCACCGGTCGCTCCGAGCAATAATATAGTGAGTCCGATTGCATAAATCGTAGGCCTATCGCTCATGGCATCCATTCTTCGAACCGCTCCATAATCGCATCAACATAAGCACTGTAGCCGAAATAGACCGCGATAGCAACCGGGACGGCCGTAAATGCCAGGAAGGTCAACATACTGCCGATGACAAGCCTGTTGATGACATTGCGCCGCTCGCTGACCGCGGCCTCGGTCAGCCGCCCCAACGCCTCCTCGTACAGCCCGGTCTGCTCGGCGGTGGCCAGCGCGCCCTTAACCTGGTCGGACAACCCGCGGCAGTCCGCCAACGCCTGAGTCACCGGAATCTGCTCCCGGATTCTGGCGGCGGCGATCCGCAGCTCTGCTCTCATTGGCCGCACGCCCGCGGCCTGTCCCGCCAGATTGACGGACACGGGCAGATCAACCCCGGCACGGGTGAGGATGTAGAGCGTCTGGAGCGTGCGCGCCCGGGCCGCACGCATCCCAAACGGCGCCAGCCAGGGCAGACGGAAGACGATATCATCAACCACGGCTTTGACATGTGGCATAGCCAGGACCACCTTGCCGATCAGAAGCATGGCGATAAGCCCCGCGATTACCGGTACCAGCACCACTGCCAGTTGATGCAGATACCAACTAAGGCCCCGGGAAATGATCCAGGGGAAAGTCGGCACCAGGATGCAGAATATCAGCACCAGGCCGTAGTAGATCTTAGGCAGGCGCAGCTTCTGGTGGAGCTGGTGCTCCTCGTCGTAGTGCGCGGCGATCGCTGCGCAGGCCTGGTCGAGGTTGCCTGACGTCTCCCCGGCGCTGAGCATCGCCCGGACGTGCACCGGAAAGATCTGCGGATACCTCGCCATGAGTTCAGACAGCTCCCCCCCTGCCGAAAGCTGAGGCGAGATCTCCTCGAGGATCCGAGCCAGCCGCTTGTCCACGCGTCCTTGGAGCGATTCGGTCGCCTCATATATCCCCACGCCCGCCTCCAACAGCTCAGCCAGTTGTGCGTACAGCTCGGCCAGGCGGTGTGGCGCGACCGGAGAGAGCGGGTAGAAGACAGAGTACTCGACGTCCTCGGGACGCTCGTCTGTCGCCAGACGGCCCAGCCTCTGCTCCTTCAGGGTCTGGAGGTGCAGACCCCGTTCGCGCAGTTTGACGGCCGCCAGCATCCGCGAGTCCGCCTCAACGGTGCCCGCCTGGGCCTGGCCGTCCGGGTCTATCGCTTCATATTCAAACTGTGGCATAATGCCACCGTGCTATTATAAGTCTACTCGCCTGACGAGCGGCGAGCCTCGCCCACTACTCTTCTGCATGATGGGACCATATCCCTCCCAGCCAGGTCCGCGTAGAAGGTGAGATGATTGCTGCCGCGAAAGAGTTAACGGGCAGGCTTACCCGAAGATACGCTACGAGTTTCGCGAAGGATTATGACTGTGCGCATAGGGCTGATCTCCGACACCCACGGCAATCTGGACGGCTGGCAGCGGGCCTGGGAGCTGGTCCTGAGCACGTGCGAGGTCATCGTCCACTGCGGGGATGTGCTCTACCACGGGCCCAAGTTCACGCCAGCGCCTGCCTATGGGCCGAATGACTTGGCCCCGGCCATAAACTCAGCGCCCGTGCCAGTGCTGATCGCACGCGGCAATTGCGACGCGGACGTGGACCAGCTCATGCTGGAAGTTCCGCTTCAGCAGCCCTATCTGCTGGCGCAGTGGGGTAAGGTGCGTCTGCTGGCGACGCACGGACACCTCACGCCTGTAGATGAGATAGTCACGTTGGCCCAGAAGTGGCAGGTCGCCTTTCTGATCACCGGCCATACTCATGTGCCGCTGGTCAGCGAGATCGGCAGCCTCACGCACGTCAACCCGGGCAGCCCGACCTATCCGCTCGCCGAGCAGGAGGTGCTGCGGCGCCCCACGTGTGGGGTGATCGAAGAGGGCGCGGTCAGGATATTCGACCTGGCAAGTGGTAAGGAGTTGCCGGTTGGATCGTAGGGCTCATGTGTCCACCGACATTTGTGTGCATTCCGGTGGCACCGGCTTCTATTAGGGTGAGCTTGTCGAACCCCAGCCGGTGGGCCCAAGAAAAATGACTCAGGCAGGATGCCTGAGCCATCGTGTTGTGTTGTTGTGGGAGGGGCACTCCTGCCCCGACCTTCTAGCTCTCCTTCCGCCGGCGCAGCTTCGCGCCCAGCCCCAGCAGCCCCGCCGAAGCCGATGACCTGCTCGACTGGCTGGCTAACAACAGCTAGGGGATAGTAGAAGGCAGGCCGCCGACAACGACCCGCGATGCCCTGAAGGCGACAAGCGCGCCCTCTCCTACCGTGTGGTGAGGGCCGCGACGGCGTCCTCTACCGTCTCGCAGAGCTGGACCATCGCGCCCACTCCCACCATCAGGACCGACGCAGCAACTGAGCCTGTAGCTCCGGCGATGGCCATGTCCCCGCCCCGGCTGCGCAGGCGCACGGCAGTGGTTAGGAGCTGACCCAGCGCCCGTGAGACCAGGAACTCGGCGTCTGTCAAGTCCACGACCAGGTGAAGTGCCCCCTCGTCAATCAGTCCGTCCAGCACTCCATTGAGCTGCCCCAATCCCTCCGGCCCGGCATCCACTGCGCCACAGATCGCAAGTACTGTTACCGGCGGATCGCCGGCGACTTCAGTTACCGTTGTTTCCATATGGCTCACCTATTTTGCCCCGGCCGGCTGGTGCCTTTGGGCCCACTCCAGCAGGCGTTGCGCGGATTCGTCAGGCACGTCCACCGCTCCAATCTCTACCGGCACCGGCCCCTCTGGTCCGTGCGAGTCGCTGCCGCCGGTGACCAGCAGGCCCCGCTGCTCGGCCACGCTGACATAGTGACGCGCCTGGGCAGGACTATGCACAACGTGATAAGCTTCCAACCCCTGGAGGCCGTGATTCATCAACTCGTCAATCCACCGCTCGGCACCGTCCACACGCGGATGAGCCAGCACGGGCAAGCCACCGGCGGCGATCACCGACTCAATAGCTTCCACCGGCGTCAGCCGGTAGCGTTCCACGTAGGCCGCACGGCCGCGACCCAAATAGCTGGCGAAAGCCTCCCGGGCAGTGCTGGTATGGCCCTCCTTCACAAGCCGAGTCGCAATGTGTGGCCGGCCCAAGCTATCGGGGCCGGACTCCTCCACGAGCTTCTCAAAGTCAATGACGATGCCCAGCTTGGCCAGCTTGTCAGCAATCTCTCGGGCGCGCTGCAGCCGGGCCTGCCGAATCACCCGTAGCTTTTCCAGCAGGTGCGCATCTTGGGCATCTATGAAGTAGCCCAGAATATGCACGTCGGCGCCGGCCCGGGTGGTGCTGATCTCAACGGCCGGTAAGACCAGCAACCCGCTCCCCGCAGCAGCCTGGTCAGCCGAAGCCACACCCCCAACGGAATCGTGGTCGGCCAGGGCAATAGCTGTCAGATCCTTGGCCAGTGCCACGCCCACAATCTGCTCGGGCGTGAGCGTGCCATCGGAGAAGATCGAATGAATGTGCAAGTCAACGGCCATAGCATCTCTACGTTCCCGTCGCTGGGAGCCTATTCCTTCCCCTCCGCCCAGAACCGGGCCAGCCGCGCCAGTTCGCTCTACTCGCTCGCCTCCCGTCAAAACGCAGGTAATGAGGGCGCCGCATGGCAGGGGACGAGGCACAGGACTGGTGTCATGGCTGCTAGCGCTTAACGACGCGCAGTCTGCACCAGCGGACGTGAGTGACGCAGGCGTGGATGCGTGTACGGCCGCAAGTTCGGATGCGGATTCCGATATACTATGCCGCTGTCAACTATTTCTATCACAGTCCGCGACCTCCTATTGGCAAAGGCCGTGACTTGCCGCCACCAAGGGTACCAGTTGCTATGTTAGTCTCACGGGCTCTGCAGCCATGGTCGGAAGGCGAGGTGTAGCCGAGCCTGGAGACCATCGCTGGGCTGCTTCCGGGGCCGGTGGTCGATATCCCAGTAAACTGTGTGGCCTCACAATATTGTAGTGTCTTCCCATCACTCGAT
The DNA here is from genome assembly GCA_030603495.1 of bacterium. Classification (GTDB taxonomy): domain Bacteria; phylum Armatimonadota; class Zipacnadia; order Zipacnadales; family Zipacnadaceae; genus JALGTD01. The sequence continues at coordinate 3,404 of JAUVXR010000013.1, read as the reverse complement.
TAGCACCTGCGCCTCCCGCAGCTTGCCCATGATCTGCTCTGGTGTCCAGCACTTTCTGCTCATGCGCTTTTCCCAGGTCCGGATACTGGAAATACTAAAACTACACCTGGGCTCGTTTTCGGAGGAAAGGTCACCGGGGCCTATCTTTCTGGACATGGCTGCGAGAGCGTACTGGTCTGTGCTCCGCGACGGCGTGTGGTCACAGATGAACGGTAAGCAGCAAGAAGTCGGTGTCGCCAATTGCCACACGAGTGGTGTCTTGTACGTCATACTTGGAACCGTCCAGGAGCACGGTGAGATCCTCTGGGCGGATTTCGCCTGCAGCAGCGGGCAGAGGTACCAGCGCGGCACGCAGGAGGGGCAAGCCCTGAGCGTCAGACTGGTCGGTCAGTTCGATATGGCAGTTCTTGTCCTCCTGTTGGACGCTCTCGACGGAGAGCAAGTCCGCGACGAGCGGCTCGAGAGAAGTCCGGTAGTGTGTGAAACCATCGTGGCTGGCTTCGCGCAGCAGGAAGCCATGAATCTCGCGGGGCTCGTCGGAGCGATAAGGGGCATACCCACTGCCGCTGAAGAAGCTGCCCAAGAACTTCAGGGGCTGGCCCTCCATACAGTCATAGGCCGCGGCCCAGCCGCCGTGTTGTCCGTCAAGCGAGATGTAGGTGTTGACCAGCATTGTGTAGACCTTCCAGAGCGCAGCTTGCAGGTCCTCCGGCGGCACCCAGCCGCGACGCGCGGCAGCGTACAGGCCCAGAAGCATCTCCGGATCCAACCACCATGCCTCATCCACCGGGCGGGGCTGCCAGGTGTAGTGGCTGATCATGAAGTTGGTGGGCCAGCCAAAACGCGGGCTGAAGCTATAGTAGCCATCCTTGAAAGCGAAACTGGTCAGTGTCTCACTGACCCCGACTACGGCAGAATTGTTGAGCCGGGCGCTGAGGTCAGTAATAGAGCCACAACTGTGACTATGAGAGTAGCCGGGGCTGAGGAACACACTGGGAACCTCGCCTGGAAGTGCGCCCTCCCGGTAAATCTGGTGTCGGCAAAGCGGAAGTCCCCCCAACCAAATGTGATCCGTCATATCTCCCAGCCAGTGAGCAAACTGCTTTCCGGGGTGCGTAGGGTCGTCTTCCGGATAGACCTCCCAGGCCTCGACCCACAAGTGGGCACCGCGCGTTTCGTCGCTCACGCCCCAGCCCTGGGTCAGCGGCCAACTATTCTTGGGTTTCCGCCCGAGGTACATGTCCACGATCTCGGTAGCTGCGGCGAGATACTTAGGTTCGCCCAACAACTGATACAAGCGGAAATTCACGCTGGCTGCCTGGTTGGTGTTGACTGGCCAGTAGTAGACACCACTACCGTCCCAGTGGTAAGCCCCCGCATGCCATCGGAAGTCATGGTATTCCCAAGTACCAAGCCCACCACGCTGGTCCTCGATCCATGCCAGGGTCTCATCAATAGCGTCGAGGAGCCGGGCGTCCTTCACGTGACGATAGACACGGGCCAGAGCAAGCAGGAGATAGTTATGCTCGGACTGGTAGATACCGCCGTCATCGGGGGCCAGTGGCTTCTCACCCCGGCGGGCATAGTAGCCTTGCTTGAACCAGTCGGCCACAAACAGTGCAGCTTGACTGGCCTTCTCCAGGAACGGTTTGTGTCTGGTGCGCTCATAGAGCCACACAAACTCGGCGATGGGAAGATCAATGCTCTGGCAGTCATCCGTCGGCGGGCCACTCGTGAGCATTGCTCGTCGGTATCGTCCGGGTACTAGCAGGTGATCGCTACATAACGCAACCCATTTGGCCAGACATTGATATGCAGCCATCACCGGTGGCTGACGATGTGGGTACACAAATACAAGCACAGGATGGGTTAAGACACGTTCAAAAAGGTCCTGCATCTGCTCAACCCGGGGCGCGAGGATGATTGTGTGAGAATCAAGCGCCTCAAAATGCCCGTTCACCACCGCACCGTACGGGTCTGTCCCGAGATACGCCCCGTTGCCTGGCTTTGCCCAGAACCAGGGTAGGACGTTGCCCATGGTGTGGCCACGGGTTATAAGTCCAATTGCCGCATCACCACAGTTCAGTGCCATCCATTGGCCGTCGTCGTTTCGCTCATATCTCTGTAATGTGGAATCCGGGCAAAACGTACGGTGGGGGCTGAGATGGTCCCAGACGTCCTTGAGTCGCTGTGCCGGGCAGTTTACCAGCACTGTGGCGTAGATGCCGTCTTCGGAGGTGTGATTCGGGGCGCGATCCAACTGGTTAGCTGCCCCGTCCACGTCAGGTTCAGGCAGGGTGCGCCGCGAGCGGTAGCAGTCCAGAGTCAGGGCCAATGAGGACCCGACCGTGTAGATATGCATCAACGCACTCATGGCCCCCGTGCGCGAGGTAGCCTTGACTTCGACGACTAGGTCCACTCCCTGGGTGATTCGAGGCAGGAACTCGACGTGCTCATCGACGGGCGGCGATAAGCAGTCAGTGATATCTGCAGACAAAGCCCAGCGCCAAACAGTATCTGGAGCAACGAGGTTGGTATCGGAGCCGGGCATGAACACCTGGTCAATCTGGAAGTTGAGACGAGCAGCAAAATGTAGCACGAGTTGACCGTCGAGCCATACTGAGTAGCCGTCGTCAGTTTCGCTCAGCTCCAGAGTTGCAGGGGTATCCACTGCGGGGCTAGCTGCCTCGCAAGTCGAGTAGTAGAGGCGTACGCCTTCCAGCCGGGCCATGTGGTAGCTATCCCATAGACGCAGGTCAAGGTGGCCCTCGAAGTGCTGTGCATCAGGCCACTCCGCAGCAGTTGGCCGTGCCGCGGTCGGTGCAGGAAATACAAGCTGCCAGGTGGGCATGTTCCCAGATGCCTGCTTGCCTTGCCATTCACCGTAGCCACTGAGTGGCTCAACCTGGCAGGGCAACGAGGTCCAATTGGTGCCATCGTGGCAGACGACTGCGAAGCTACGCAGGTCCTTACTCGACAATGATTCGGGCAGGCCCACGTCGAGCATCTCCAAGGGCAGACGAACCAGGTCACCACCCCTGGCCCACTCACCTTCCCTAGTAGGGAGGGGGCGGTATGGTCCGCACTCAGGCTTCACCAACATCGACATATGTCTTCCAGTCACTGCTTTTCCTCCGGATACCGGCTGCTGCTTGTGTCTAGAGTACGGGGCGGCCGAAACGCGCAGCGTGGTTCAGACCGGTGAGGTAACCCTATCCAACGGGACACTTCCCATATGCTTACTTGTCGAGACTGCTGCAAAGGTATTATAGCGGGGGGAGGAGGTAGAAGTCAATGCTTGAATTTGCTAGAATTGGGGTCAGCGGTGCAGGCAGAACTCTTCTAATCCCGGGTTGTGTTAGCTAAATGATCCACAGAGGAGGAATCAGTGCAGGAAACAGAGA